>DATJIW010000098.1:0-12124 GCA_035492775.1 Vicinamibacterales bacterium | reverse complement strand
GCACGTCCTGGGACGAAATCGGGGTCAGACCCCATTTGTGCGTCCGCGCCGCGCGGTCGGGGTCAGACCCCGCCTGCGGTGAGACCCGCCGCCTGCGGTTTGCTAATTTTTTCGCTCAGTGCTAGTTTCGTAGCACCTTTTTCGCGGCCGCTCCGTCTAAGTCGATAACCATGCGAACGATTCATCAGGGGTTGAGCCGCCGGGAGCGGCAGATTCTCGATATCCTTTATCAGAGCGGCCGGGCTACGGCAGCCGAGGTCCAGACCGCCCTGCCCGATCCTCCGAGCTATTCGGCGGTGCGGGCGCTGCTCCGGATCCTGGAAGAAAAGGGCCACGTCCGGCACCAGCAGGACGGCCCGCGTTACGTTTACGCGCCGACGCTCGCCCGCAACAACGCGCAGCGATCCGCGCTTCGCCACATACTTCAGACCTTCTTCGACGGGTCCGCCGAGCAGGCGATTTCAGCGCTGCTCGATGACCAGTCGACGAGCCTTTCGTCCGCGGAACTCGATCGGCTGGCCAGCCTCATCGATCACGCGCGCAAGAGCGGGGTTTAACGTGCTGCTCACGATCATCGACATCGTCGTCAAAGCCTCCGTCGTGCTGACGACCGCCGCGGTCATCGCGGCGGCGCTGCGGAGGGCATCCGCCTCGACGCGCCACTTCGTGTGGACGGTAGGCATGGTTGGCGCGCTCGCCGCGCCGATGCTTGCGTTCGCCCTCCCCCAGTGGGAGCTGCCGATCGTGCGCGTCCAGAGTCAGGCCGCCGCCGCGCCAATGCGCTCGGCGATGCCGGCCGAGCAGTCCCCTGCGATAGCGCCGCCGGTTCGGGGTCAGACCCCGGACGCCGGGGCAGTGGGGTCCGACCCCGGTTCACGCCAGCCCAGGTTCACGTCGGTCTCCTGGACGATGATCCTGCTGGCGGCGTGGGCCGCTGGGGCGCTGCTGATCGTTGGCCGTGTCGCCCTGGGCCTGATCGCCGTGCAGTTCATGTCACGCCGGACACCGGTCGTGACGGACGCCTCCTGGTTGCCGCTTGCACAAGAGCTCGCCGACGATCTCGGGCTGCGCCGCGTGCGGTTCCTGCGTGCGGCGAACGCGTCGATGCCGATGGCGTGGGGCATTTTCAGACCCTCGGTCCTGATGCCCGCCGATGCCGACGCCTGGCCGTCCGATCGACTCCGGATCGTCCTCCTGCACGAACTCGCGCACGTGAAGCGGCGCGATTGCCTGACGCATCTGTTCGCGCAGATGGCGTTCGCGGCCTACTGGTTCAATCCGCTCGCGTGGGTCGCGGCGCGTCACCTCCGCACCGAACGCGAGCGTGCGTGCGATGACCTCGTGCTTGCCACCGGCACACGCGGCAGCGACTACGCGGATCAACTGCTCGACGTCGCACGAGTGATGCGCGCGACGCGCTTCCCCGCCGTACTGGCGGGGGCGAGCCTGGCGATGGCGCACCGATCGCAACTCGAAGGGCGCCTGATGGCGATCCTCGATCCCACCGTGCCGCGGCGCGCGCTGGGGCGTGTTCGCGCCGGCGCCGTGATTGCGGCGTTCGTCATGCTCGTGGTTCCTCTGGCAGCCGTGCAGCCTTGGGCTGAAGAGCGGGCGCCGCAGGGACCCACCGGAGTCGCTGCACAGAGCCGGGCGCAGGGACAGGGACAGGTCGTCACGACGACGAATATCCAGCCGGTCGAAAAACAGGTGACCCACGAAGAACAGCGCACGGTCATCAAGCGCGATCACAATGCGCCGGTGGAAGGGATCACCGGCGGTGTCGCAGGCGGCGTCGCAGGCGGCGTGGTGAACGGCGTCGTCGGCGGTGTCGTAGGCGGCGTCGCGCAGGGAGTCGTCGACGGCATCGCGCAGGGGGTCAGCCAGGGTGTCGGGGCCGCCGCGGGTCTGGGCGTTGCTGGCACGCAGAACGAGCGGAACGCCGACGAACGCGCAAAGGGTACGCGCGACCCGCGCACTGTCGACGCCTTGATCGAAGCCCTGAAGGACACCGACAGCGACGTTCGCGAAACAGCGATGTCGGCGCTCGCGCGCATTCGGGATCCGCGCGTATTCGATCCGCTGGTCGCGGCGCTCCACGACCCAAGCGCTGACGTGCGCGAACAAGCGGCGTTCGGGCTGGGGCAGTTGAGGGACAAGCGCGCGGTCGGTCCGCTCACCGCCGTGCTCAAGGACGACAAGGCCAACGTGCGCGAACAGGTGGCCTTCGCGCTCGGCCAGCTCAGGGCAGTCGAAGCAATCGACGGACTGACCATTGCCCTGCGCGACTCGAGCGCGGACGTGCGGGAACAGGCCGCGTTCGCCCTCGGACAGATTCGCGACGAGCGGTCATCCGATCCGTTGATCTCCGCGCTCAAAGACACGAGCCCCGACGTGCGCGAGCAGGCGGCATTCGCGCTCGGACAGGTGCGCAGCACGAAGGCCGTGGAAGCTCTCATCGTTGCGCTGAAAGACACGAACGCCGATGTGCGCGAGCAGGTGGTGTTCGCGCTGGGACAGATCCGGGACCCGCGGGCGATCGATGGCCTGACGATCGCCCTGAAGGATCCCAGTGCATCCGTTCGACAGCAGGCCGCATTCGCACTCGGACAAATCCGATGAACTGACGCAACCGATTGGTGAACTGGCGGATTCATGACTTTGTGAATTCGCCAGTCCACCAACTGACTACTTCACTAATTCTCAGTGCTAATTCCCTAGCAGGAGCACATATGAGTCCGGTGACCGTCTTCTTCCGAACCCTCACACGCTCGAGTGCCATCTTCTTCGGCGCGGCTGCCATCTTTCTTCATCCGTCGCTCGAGTGGCGCGGCGAATCGCGGACGACCGTCGGCGCACTCCAGGCGCCGCGTGAGGCCGCGGTCGACGGACTGATTTCCGCGCTCAAGGACACCGACGCCACGGTGCGGCGAGAGGCTGTCGCGGCCCTCGCGGAATTGAAGAATCCGCGCGCGGCGGGTCCAATCGCCGTGCTGCTCACCGACAGTGACGCCGCCGTTCGCGCGACGGCTGCGAACGCGCTCGCCGAACTGGACGACGCGACAGCAATCGATCCCCTGATGGCGGCGCTTTCCGACAAGAGCCCGAGCGTCCGCCGGGCGGTGGTCAATGCGCTCGGCGAGCTGCACGCGACGAAGGCGCTCGACGCCTTGACGCGCGCTCTCAAAGACGAGGACGTCGCCGTTCGGCGGGCGGCGGCATCCGCAATCGCCGAGATCGGCGACGATGACGGGACGGTTTCAGGTCCGCACCCGCACCCGCATCCTCATCCACACCCGCACCCGCATCCAAACCCGCATCCCATGCTGTCCGGATTTGGCGGAGCACGCCCGTGACGTGCGCGATCTTCGTTGCTGCGCTGCTCGCCACCGCGGCACCTGGACCCCAGCGCGACGCGTCGGCCGCCGCAGCCGGACTCAAGTCTGCTGATCCGATCGCGCGCACGCATGCCGCGTGCGACCTTCGCGAACTGGGGAGCGCGGCCGCAGGATCGATACCGGCGCTCGTCTCCCTCCTGGACGACGCATCGCCGGTCGACTCGTCGATCTGCGGTGAGCGGACGTGGCGCTGGAAGGGACATGATGCGACGACGACGCCCGGCGAGCAGGCAGCGTCGGCGCTTGTGGCAATCGGAACCCCGGCATACGAGCCGTTGACCCGCGCCGCGCAGGCGCAGACGTGGATCGCGCGGGAAAACGCCATCTGGGCGCTTGGCGCACTGGGCGAGCGGAAGGCCGTTCCCGTCGTCAGGGCGGCTCTTCGCGACAACGAGGCTGCCGTGCGTCGCCGCGGTGCGTGGGCGTTGGGCGCACTCGACGCCTCCGAGGCCGTTGCCGCGCTCGTCGGAGCGCTGTCGGACGAAGACCCCGGCGTTCGCCGTCAGGCCGCCTGGGCGCTCGGCGCGATCGGTGATCACGCGGCCGTTGACGGCCTCCTGAAAGCTCTTACTGACTCCGCGCCCGAAGTGCGCGAACAGGCGGCATGGGCGCTCGGCGCGATCGGCGATTCGAAGGCGACATCCGGCCTGACGAAAGCTCTGAAGGACACCGACGCACGAGTGCGGCGGCAGGCCGCGTGGGCGCTCGGGACCATCGGAGGAAATTAGTGGATTGGTGAAATTGATGAACTGAGACTGTCACCATTCCCGGCTCACGAAATTCAGAAATTCACCAAATCGATTCAACTCACCCATTCACCAACCCGCGAATACTCATGCTCTCCGACCTTCGATTCGCCGCGACACTCCTCCGAAAATCTCCCGGCTTCACCGCGATCGCGGTCGCGGCGATCGCCCTCGGGATCGGCGCCAACACCGCGATCTTCAGCGTCGTCAACGGCGTGCTGTTGAAATCGCTACCCTATCGGGATCCCGATGGGATCGTGATGGTCTGGGAGCGGAACATTCCGCGCGATCGCAAGACGAATTCCGTCGCCCCCGCGAACTTCCTCGCGTGGCGCGACGAGAATCACGTCTTCGAGCAGATGGCTGCGGTCACACCGGCGTTCAGTGCCAATCTCACCGGCGTCGGCGACCCTGTCGAAGTTCGTACTCAGATGGTCAACGCCGAGTTCTTTTCCATTCTCGGCGTCAACCCTGAACAGGGCCGGCCGATTACGCGCGAAGAGGACGAAAAAGACGCCGACGTGGTCGTCATCACCCATCGGCTCTGGCAGCAGCGCCTGAAGGGACAGGACATCGTCGGCCGGCAAATCACGTTGAACGGACGATCGCAGACAGTCGTCGGCATCATGCCAGCGGGTTTCTACTTTCTCGATCGGACGATCGACGTCTGGTACCCCATCGGCTTCACTGCGGCATCGCGTCAGCCTCGCGGGCGCAGCATCGCTCCGATCGCCCGGCTGAAGCCAGGGGTTTCAGTCGCGCAGGCGCAGGCGGAAATGGACACGATCATGGCCCGCCTGACGGCGCGCTGGCCGGAGTTCGACACCGGCTGGACAACGAACGTGAGGCCCATCGAGGACCAGATCACCGGCGATGTCAGACCCGCGCTCGTGATCCTGCTCGGCGCCGTTGGTTTCGTGCTCCTCATCGCGTGCGCCAACGTGGCCAACCTGCTGCTCGCCCGCGCCACTGGCAGGCAGCGCGAACTCGCGGTCAGGGCGGCCCTTGGCGCGAGCCGTCAACGGCTGATTCGTCAGCTCCTCGCGGAAAGTCTTCTCCTCGCGATCGGCGGAGGCGTCGCCGGACTCGCGCTGGCCTGGGGCGGCGTTCATCTGCTGACCGCCAACCTCGGGAATCAGATCGCCTTCCCGCGCGTCGACGCGATCGGCCTCGACGCCCGGGTACTCGCGTTCACGGCAACCGTCGCCGTCCTCAGCGGAATCATTTTCGGGTTCGCGCCGGCGCTGACGTCGGCGGCAATCAACCTGAACGACGCATTGAAAGAAGGGGGCCGCACCGGCTCTTCGGGTCGGACCGGGAAACTTCGCAACGCTTTCGTCGTCATCGAAGTCGCGCTCGCGCTCGTGCTGCTCGTGGGGGCGGGACTGCTGCTCCGCAGCTTCGCGCGCGTGCTCTCGACCGATCCGGGCTTCTCCGTCGATCACGTGATGACGGCCCAGCTGACGCTTCCCGCGGCGAAGTACAACGCGCTGGCAAAGCGCACGCAATTCTGGGACAACCTGCTGCAGCGCCTTCGCACCCTTCCAGGCGCGACGTCCGCAGGAAGCGTGTCGTTCCTTCCTATGAACGGTCTGGGCTCCGCGACGTCATTCGAAGTCGTCGGCCAACCCAAGCCGGCGGCGGGCCAGAGTCCAGTGGCAACGATAAAGATCATCAACGGCGATTACTTCGCCGTGCTCGGGATCCCGCTCCGCCGCGGCCGCCTCTTCACCGATCGCGAGCAGCAGATCGAGAACCATTCGGCCATCATCAGCGAGACGCTCGCGCGCAAGTTCTTCCCGAATCAGGATCCCATCGGACAGCACCTTCTGGTGAGCTGGAACGGCGATGCGCCGGATGAAATCATCGGGGTCGTCGGCGACACCAAGATGGTGACGCTGGAAGAGGAGATCTCGCCGGCGATTTACTATCCGTACACGCGGACGCCGTACATCGCCAACACCATCGTCGTCCGCACCGCCGGTAATCCGTCCCTCGTGGCGTCATCACTCGTACAGGCCGTGCACCAGATCGATGCCGACCTTCCGGTGTCCAACCTGCGCTCGATGAACGAGGTCATCGCGCGTTCGCTGGCCCAGCGGCGGATCGTGATGGTGCTGTTGGCGGTGTTTGCTGCGGTTGCACTCGTGCTCGCGACGGTCGGCATTTACGGCGTCATGTCCTACATGGTGTCTCAACGGACGCAGGAAATCGGGATTCGGATGGCGCTCGGCGCCAATCGCAGCGGGGTCGTTGCGATGGTGATGACCCACGCGCTGCGGCTTGCGGCCGCCGGGCTTGTGGCCGGCCTTGTCGCGGCGGTGGCACTGACCGGCCTGCTCAAGACGATGCTGTTCGATATACAGCCGACCGACACGGTCACGTTCGTCCTGGTGGTCGCTGCACTACTCGCCGTGGCGGCCGTCGCGACGGCCGTACCCGCACTTCGAGCGACGCGGATCGATCCGCTGAGCGCCCTGAAGGCCGAGTAGCCGGCGCCTGATACGATCAGCGGGTGCTGACGGCTGCAGCAATCATCCTGCTGCTGATCCTCCTCACCGCGCTGTATGTCGCTGCTGAGTTCGCCGCCGTTGGCGCACGCCGAAGCCGCCTCCGTCGGCTCGCCGAGGACGGGCATCCGTTCGCCGCCAGGATTCTTCCCGTCCTCGAGGACCCACGGCAGCTCGATCGCTATATCGCCGCGTCACAAGTCGGAATCACGCTGTCGAGCCTGATTCTGGGCGCATACGCACAGGCGGTCCTCGCGCCCAGGGCGGCGCCGCTCCTGATCCGGCTGTGGGCGCTCGACCGAGACACTGCACTCAACGCCTCGGCGATTGCCATCCTGATTGCGCTGACGATCCTGTCGGTGATTCTCGGTGAACTGGTTCCGAAGGCCGTCGCCCTTCAATATCCAACGCAAACCGCGCTCTTCACAGTGCTGCCCATGCAGTGGTCGCTTCGCGGCTACGCGTGGCTGATTGCCGTCCTCAACGGGAGCGGGCTTCTCGTGCTGCGCATGTTCGGGGCGCGAAGCACGGGCCATCGACACGTGCACTCGCCTGAAGAAATCGCGCTTCTCATCGCCGAGAGCCGGGACGGCGGTCTGCTCGAGCCCCAGGAACAGGTCCGCCTTCACCGCGCGCTGCGTCTCGGGCTGCGAAACGCGGGGCAGTTGATGGTTCCGCGCGCGCGGCTCGTCGGGATCGACTTGAGGACGCCGCTCCGGGACGTACAACGCATCGCCGCGTCGAGTCCGTATAGCAGGCTGCCCGTTTATCAATCATCGCTCGACACGATCGTCGGCATCCTGCACACCAAGGATGTCGTCCTGCATTTCCTCGAACGGGGGCGGTCGGGATCCCTCGGGTCGCTCGTGCGTCCGATCCCGCGGGTAATCGACACGATGCCTGCCGATCGGCTGCTTGCGTTCCTGCGGGACCGACGGAGTCATCAGGCGATCGTCCTCAATGAAGCAGACAGGGTCGTCGGCTTCATCACGCTGGAGGACGTCATCGGAGAGTTGCTCGGCGCCGTTCCGGACGAATTCAAGTCGCCGCGGCTCCTGCCGCTTCGCCTCTCCGACGGGCGCGTGCGCCTGCCTGGCGGACTTCCGCTCGAACGCGCGCGGATATGGGTCGAAGGTGCGTGGCCGGTGGGCAACCAGACGGTGGGCGCTTTCGTTGCCGAACAGGCCGGCGGCCTGCCGGAACCTGGTGCGCAAATCACCGTGCTCGACCTTCCCGTCGAAGTCGAAAGCGTCGAGGACGATGCTGTCACATCCGTCATCGTGACGCCGCCTTACCTCGAAGCCGACGACGGCGAAGAGGACCGGGCCTGATGCTGACCGCCACCCTCGTCGTCGCCGCGCTGATCCTGCTCAATGCGGTCTTCGTCGCGGCGGAGTTCGCCATCGTCGCGGCGCCTCGGGCCGCAATCGAAGCACGCGCTCGGACGAACCGGATGGCACGGCTCGTCCAGTCGGTGCTTCGCGATCCGGCGCGGCAGGATCGCTACATCGCGACCGCGCAAATCGGCGTCACGGTTGCATCGCTGGGACTCGGCATGTATGGCGAGCACGTCATCGCCGACGCGCTGCTCGGCGTATTCAATCGATCGTCGTGGACCGCGTGGCTGGGTGCGCACGGCGCGGCAAGCGTGCTGGCGGTCGGAACGCTCACGTATTTCCATATCGTGCTCGGCGAGATGGTGCCCAAGCTGCTGGCGCTTCAGTCGGCGGAGCGCATGGTGCTGTACATCACGCCGCCGATGCTGTGGGTGCAGGCGGTGCTCTACCCGCTCGTCGTGACGCTGAATGCGATTGGCAACCGGGTCCTGAAGTTGCTGGGCATCAAGCGTCAGGCGCAGACGGCGGACCAGTACTACACGCCGGAGGAGCTGCAGCTCGTCGTGCAGGAGGCGGAGGAGCAGGGCGCCCTCCGCGAAGAGGCCGGCCACATGCTGCAGGACCTCTTCGAGTTCGGCGATCGCACTGCCGGAGAAGTCATGGTGCCGCGGGTCCGCGTCATCGGCATTCCTCTCGGCGCCACCGCCGACGACCTGCGGTCGATCATCGGCAGGACGCCGCATACGCGATATCCGATTTACGACGAGGACCTCGATCACATCGTCGGCACGTACCACATCAAGGATCTGCTGCGGCTGCTCCTCAACGACCAGCGTGTGTCGGCGGAAGGTGCTCGACACGCACCGGTGGTCCCGGAAACCGCGTTGCTCGATGTCGTGCTGTCGACGATGCGGCGCGATCGCGCGCAGCTGGCTGTCGTCATCGACGAGCACGGGGGGACCGCGGGCGTGGTGACGCTCGAGGATCTATTCGAGGAAGTCGTGGGCGATATCGATGAAGGGGCGACGTCCACGCGCCCTCGACGGGACGCGCTCGGGCGTCTCCGCGTGCCAGGGACGATGCGGATCGACGAGCTGGGCCAGCTGTTCGATCTCGAACTGACGCACGAGGACGTCGACAGCGTCAGCGGCCTGATCCTCGCGCTGCTCGGACGGCCGCCGGCCGTCGGAGATTCGGTCGAATACGAGCGGCTGCGCCTCGACGTCACGGCCGTGATCGGGCACGGCGTCGACGAGGCCGCAGTGTGCCTGGAGTCGTAGGTCAGGAACGTAAGAAGGTGTGAAGTTGCGTCGTTGATGCCGCGTTACCCGACGTGAATGCGGGGGCGGCGGAGTGGGTTCGGCTCTGCCTGACGGAGCACTTCCCGGGTGACGGGGGCCGTGTCGCCTTCGCCGAAGGCGAGGAACTTCAGCAGGTACGTCACCGGGTTGCCCTCGGTCCATCCGAAATACGCGTGAGGGATCTTGCCCGTCTGGTCGCGGATGTGCAGCAGCAGCGCGGCGATGGCATTCGGGATCGCGGGGCTGACGGCGCGCAAAATATGATGGCCCCCGACATCGACGCCTTGGACCTTCAGTCTGTCGGAGAACTCCGACACGTCGCCGGGTCGCACCTCGAGGAACAGGACCGGCTGCGATTCCGCGAGATGGTGCGCCTCGCGCGCGTCCCGCAGCTTGCGGACGTACTCCTCGACCGTGCTGTCGCCGGGCCGGCTTGCCAGAATGCGGACGGGCGCGTCGCCGGCGTCGCGGATGAACCGGTGGGCCTCGGCGTCCGGCTCGACCGACTGCACGCGCAGTTCCGTAGATCGAAGCGCGCGCGAAATCAGCGACGTCGCCACGATCGTCGCGATGAACCATGACGCGATCTTGATGCCTTCCGGCCGTTCGAACATGTTCACGACGGTCGTATAGACAAAAATTACCGTGATCGCGCCAAACGGGATGTAGTGCTTGCGGTCGCGGAAGGCATGAAGCGTCACGGCGAATGCCGCGGACGTCATCAGCACGAGCACGCCGGTCGCATAGGCGCCGCCCTGCGCCTCCACGTTCGCATTGAACAGCACCGTAATGACCACCGTGATCGCGCCAAAGAGCGTCACCAGCGGACGCGTGGCTTTCGTCCACTCGGGCGCCATGCCATACCGCGGCAGATAGCGCGGCACGAGATTGAGCAGACCCGCCATCGCCGACGCGCCGGCGAACCAGAGGATCGAGATCGTGCTCAGGTCGTAGATCGTCCCGAAGATCTCGCCGAGGTTCTTGTGGGCCAGATATGCGAGCGCGCGGCCCGACGCCTGTCCGTTCTCGAGGAACTCGCGCGGCGGAATCAGCAGCGTTGTCACCAGACTCGAACCGATAAGCAGTACGCTCATGATGAACGCGGCCGTGCGGAGCAGCTTCTTAGTGTTGCGGATGCGCCCTTCGGGGTGGGCCGGGTCGTCCGACGGCTCACCACGGACGAGCGGCATGACGGCAACACCGGTTTCGAAGCCCGAAAGCCCCAGCGCGAGCTTTGGAAACAGGATGACGGCCATCGCGACCATCATCATCGGATCGCCATACTGGTGGAACAGACCCGCCCTCCAGGCAGGAAAGACCTGCGGGTGCACGATCACGATTCCTATCGCCTGCCCGATCACGATGACGTTCAGCAGCAGGTAGATCGCCACGAGAATGACCGCAAGGCCGATCGCCTCCTTGAACCCCTTCAGAAAGATCGCGCACAGCGCGCTGAGCAGTACGAGCGTCAGCGCGACAGGATGACCGAAGGCCGCAGGAACGAAGGGGTTGCCGATGATGTGCGCCGTGGCGTCCGCGGCAGACAGGGTGATGGTGATCACGAAGTCGGTCGCGGCGAACCCGAGCAGGCACAGCACGAACGCCTTGCCCTTCCACCGGGGCAGGACTTCTTCGAGCATCGAGATGCTCCCCTGGCCGTGAGGGCTCGTGCTGGCAACCCGCGAGTAGATCGGGAGCGCACCCAGCAGCGTCAGGAGCACGAGGACGAACGTCGCGATGGGCGAGAGGAATCCGGCGGCAAGGAACGCGATGCTGGGCTGGTACCCGAGCGTCGAGAAGTAGTCGACGCCGGTGAGACACATGACCTGCCACCAGGCGCTCTGGTGCAGGCGGACGTGAGAGCCGGCGGCGTCGACGCCGAGGCCCTCGAAAAACCAGACTTTGAACCGGCGTCGCTGCCGCGTCGTCAGACCGTAATTCATTCGTGCTGAGGCAATCGCGTCAGATTTCGCCGCGGACGGTCGCCAGCTCCAGCTCGCGATCGGTCGCTTCGCGGAACACTCCCTCCCAGCGCGCGACCACCACCGACGCCAGGCAGTTGCCGATCACGTTGGTCATGGTTCGTCCCATGTCCATGAGCGTATCCACGCCGAGAATGACGGTCACGACTTCGAGAGGAAGGTTGTAGCTGGCCAGCGTGGCCGCGAGGATCACGAGCGACGCGCGCGGCACGCCCGCGACGCCTTTGCTCGTCAGCATCAGCGTGAGCAGCATCGTGACCTGATGCTCGACGCTCAACTGCACGTTGGCCGCCTGGGCGACGAACACGGCCGCAAGGGACAAGTACAGTGTGGACCCGTCCAGATTGAAGCTGTAGCCGAGCGGGATGATGAACGCGACAACGGACCGCGGCACCCCGAGTCGTTCCATGGCTTCCATGGCGCGCGGCAGCGCTGCCTCGCTCGACGTCGTGGAGAACGCGATCATCGCCGGCTCGCGCACGGCTTTGTAGAATTTCCCGATCGGCACCCTGAACAGCAGCATGACCGGGACGAACACGATCAGGTAGAACGCCGCGAGCGCGATGTAGAGCGTCGCGACGAGCCAGGCCAGGTTGCGCAGCACCGAGAATCCGCCGTGGCCAATCGTGTACGCCATGGCGGCGAACACGCCAATCGGCGCGTATTTCATGATGATGTTCGTGAACTTGAACATCGTTTCTGCGAGCGACTCGCAGAACGCGATCATCGGCTTTCCCTTGTCGCCGATCATCGTCAGCGCAATGGCAAACAGGATCGACCAGACGACGATCTGGAGCACGTCGCCTTCTGCCATGGCCTGGATCACCGACGTGGGCACCGTGTGCAGCAGGAT
>DATJIW010000097.1:0-101249 GCA_035492775.1 Vicinamibacterales bacterium | reverse complement strand
CGCCAGTGGGGGCGGCTGTCCCCATTTTTTGCGAAAAATGGCGGCTGTCCCCTTTTTCTCATCGCCCTCGCATCGCCCGCACTCGGCCAGACGACGCAGCCGCCCGTTGTTCACGCCGGGGTGGATCGGACGGCAATCTGGGTCGCCGATCGCGTGAACTACACGGTCGAGATCGTCTGCCCCAAGGGCGTCGACATCCTCTCGGACGACCTGGCGAAGGAGAAACTCAAGACGACGGGACTGGACGTCGTCGGCACGGACGCCACCGCAACGACCGACGCTGATGGCGCGACGACCCATCGTATCCGTTACACGCTGACGACATACCACGTCGACACGCCGGATCTGCGGATCGATCCCCTGCCGGTGCGGTATTTCGTCAAACGTCCGGGACAGCGCCTACAGGACGAAGCGCCGGCGGGGGAGTTCGCGGTTCCGGCGGTGTCAGTCGCATTCCGGAGCACGCTGCCAAACGACCCCGACGCGGCGGCGCTGCGTGACGGTGTGGACCCAGCACCACGGCCGCGGGCGTTCGCGAGCGCGCGCGCCACCGGCCTTGCCTTGATGCTCGTGTCGGTCGCGCCACTTGCCTTCGTTGCTGCCGCCGCGGTCAACCGGCGGCGGCCCCGACGGCAGGGACGCTCGGCGCGCCGCATGCGACAGGACGAGCGCGTCACGATGGATGCCCTTCAGACGATGGACCTGTCGACGCCCGACGGCCGCCGCCGCGCTTACGACGGGATCGACACCCTGGTGCGCACGCATCTGCAGGACGCGCTGGCGGTGCCCGGCCCCGCACTCACGCCATCCGAGGTGACCCCGCGCCTCAACGGATCCAGGCTGCGCGTCGCGCCCGAACAGGTTGCCGCGCTCCTCGCCGCGTGCGAACAGGCGCGGTACGCTCCTCTGGAGGCGGTGCCCTCGTCCGAGGCCTGCCGCGACGCGATTGAGCGGGCGCGCAGCGTCCTCGCCGGCTGACGATGAAATTCCTCTCGCCGTCGATCGGCTGGTGGATCGGCGCCCTCATCCTCCTCGTGGCGATTGTCAAGTGGCGCGTCCATACGCGCTACGCGGCATCGACGACGGTGCGATGGCTGCGCGGAAGCCGATTTCGAGCGTCCGGGATGCGCCGGCTGCCATTTCTTGCGCTCGCCGTGGCGATCGGGTTGACCGGCGTTGCGCTCATGCAGCCGGTCATCCCCTATTCCCAGGCCGACGTCGAGTCACGCGGCCTCGACATCGTGCTGCTCCTCGATCTGTCGTCGAGCATGCAGGAAATCATGGGCTCGGGACAGATGTCGCCGACCGTGGCGGAAGGCACCGTGAAGCACGGCCATACGCGGCTCGAAGCCGTCAAGGCGGCCATCCGATCGTTTGTCCGTAACCGCCACGACGATCGGATCGGTCTCGTGGTGTTTTCCGACAACGCCTACGTCGTGAGCCCGCTCACGTTCGACCACCAGTACCTGCTCCACTACATCGACATGGTCGACGACAAGATTCTCGAGGGAGAAGGGCAGACGGCGATCGGCGACGGGCTCGCGCTGGCCAATTACGTGCTCTTCAGACAGGCGACGGCGGACTCACACAATCACCAGGTCGTAGTCCTGTTCACCGATGGTGAGACGAACCGCGGCCGCGATCCAATCGACGTGCTGGCCGAATCGAAGCAGGCCGACATCCGCGTCCACATGATCGGCGTCGATCTCGAAAAGGAAGTCAAGGAGAAGCCCGCCGTGCGCGCGCTCATGAGCACGATCCGCCAGAACGGCGGACGATACTTCAGCGCCGACAGCGAACGGGATCTCACAGCGGCGTCCCATACGATCGACGAAATCGAGAAGGGCTTGCTCGTGAGCCGCGTCTACGTCCGCGATGTGCCCGTATACCAGTGGTTCGCGATTCCAGCGCTCGTCGCCTTGTGCGCAGCCATGGCGCTCAGGGCGGTTCCGTATTTTGTCGATCAGACTTAGGGAATCGAGTAAATTCCCAACTCCCAACTCCCAAAATCTTAACTCCCAACTCCCAATTACTCAAGGCGGTCGGGCTGCGTCGTTGAGTCGTTGAGAATTGGTCCGCTGTGTCAGCGGTCAGCTCTCAGGATCTTCCCGTCGTGCATGACGAAGACGACTCGACGCAGCGCCGTGATGTCTGTCAGCGGGTCGCCGTCGACCGCGACGATGTCGGCGTGCAGGCCTGGCGCGAGAGCCCCGATCTGGTCCTGCAGGTGCAGCGACTCCGCCGAGAGCGATGTCAACGACGTGATCGCGTCCATCGGCTTTTGCCCCCCGAGCTGCACGCGTCCGACCGCCTCCTCGATGTTGCGGCCGTGCGCCCCGGCGACGGCATCGGTGCCGTACACGATCTTCAGATTCGGCGTCTGCAGCGCCTGTTTGAACATCGCGACGTTGATCGGGATGGCCTTTTCCATGGCGGCAAAGCCCTCCTCGGTGTAGTTGCCGATGCCGAGGAACTTGTCCTTGTTCTGGAGATAGTTCTGGAGGACGAGTCCGACGTTCGGGTCGAAGTAGGTGCCGTGCGCAGCCATCAGCTGCAGCACGTCGGGCGTCGCAAAGATCCCGTGCTCGACCTGGGTGCACCCCGCCATGGTGGCGGCGCGCATCGACGCCGCGCTGTGCGCATGCACGAGCGTGCGCAGTCCGAGCGTTTTCGCCTCGCCGCAGGCGGCCTGAAGCTGCTCGTCGGTCATCGTCTGCTTGCCGCCGTCGCGGATGCTGGCCGACGCGAACAGCTTGATCAGGTCGGCGCCCGCGGATTTCGCCTCGCGCACCGCGTCTCGGAGCTGTTCCGGGGTTGCGAGCGCACGCTCGGCCGGAGGCTGCCCCCCGGCTCCGCGCTGGCCTCGCGGCGCGCCGGAGTACTCATTGAGCTGGCGTACTGACGTCAGGAGGCGCGGCCCGGGAAGACCCTTATCCTGCAAACGCTTCCGCAGGTCCACATCCATCGCTTCGCCGACGCTTTGCACGGTGGTGAAGCCGTTCATCACCGTGACCCGCGCGTTCTCTTCGCCCGCCTCGAGCCGATCCTCCGGCGTTTCACCGCGGTTGTCGAAGCGGCCGTCCTTCCCGAAGTGCCACAGGATGTGCACGTGCGTGTCGATGAACCCGGGCAGCAGCGTCAGCCTGGCGAAATCGTGCGTGACGGCGCCGTCCTTCGGCGCAATGCCCGTGATGGTGTCGGCGGTCACGGTGATGACGACATTCCGCTCTTCGTGACCGCGGCCGTCGATCAGGTGGCCCGCACGAATCGTGATCGGCGCGGTAGGCTGGGCATTCACGATGGCCAGCAGTAGAAGGGGACAGCCGAGGACAGTGGGCAGAAGAATGCGCATGGCGCGCATTGTAGCCGAGAGGTTCGCCGATTCTCGACTACTCCTGCCGAAGCGACGTGACCGGATCAATCCAGGCGATCTTCCGCGCGGGAACGGCGCTGGCGAGCATCGTCACGCACAGGAGCAGAACGACCGCCCCGCCGAGCACGACAGGGTCCGACGTGCTGACGCCGAACAGCAGCCCGTTGTGGACGCGCGGCACGAGATACATCGCGTTGCCGACGATCTTCGCCAGGCCGACGGCAACGACGAGTCCTGCGCCGGCGCCGATCGCCGCAATTCGAAGCGCGTGGCCCAGGGCCATTGCTACGAGCTGCCGGCCGTCAGCGCCCAGCGCCAGGCGCACACCGAACTCCCGACGGCGCTGCTCGGCGGCGTATGCCACCGCGCCGTAAAGGCCCGTCGCGGCGAGGAGGAGCGCGACGCCGGCGAACCCCGCCATCACCAGCACATGAAACCGATCCTCCCGCAGCGCATCGTCGATGCGCGAATCGAGTGGCGTGACCGTACCGAGCGGAATCGCCGGATCGATCCGCGCGGCGGCCGACCGGATGGGCGCGGCGACGGCGCTGACCGGGACGTCCGTGCGGGCGATCAGTTCGACCCACGGCGACGGCATCTGGACGAACGGTACGTAGACGTCGCTGAACTCGACTTCGTTCAGCCCCACTTCCCTGGTGTTCGTCGACACGCCGACGATGATGACGTCGCCCGGGTGCCGGGTCCATGGCGCGCGCTGCCCGGGCAGAATCGTAAGCGTTCGTCCGATCGGATTCTCGCCGCCAAAATATCTCCGCGCGAGGACCTCGTTGATGACGGCGACTCTCGGCGCAGTCGCCGTATCGGACGAGGCGAACTCGCGCCCCTGCAGCAGCCGGATGCCCAGCACCGAGAAATACTCGGGCGTGACGGCGCGGATGATCGCCGCCGGCTCGGGGACGAGGGCGGCTGATTCGGATCCCTTCACCGCGAATCGCACAACCGCGCCGCTGATCAATGGTGAACTCGTCGCGATTACAGCGCGTCGCAGGCCCGGGATGACGAGCGCCCGCTGCTGCAGCGCGTCCGCAAACGCCGACAGCTGTTCAGGCGTCTGATATCGGGTGCCGCTCAGCGTCACGCGGAAGGACACGCCGCCCACCGGATCGAACCCCAGCGGGACGTGCGTGAGCGCCGCGTAGCTCTTGAGGAAGAGACCAGATGCCGCGAGGAGCACGACTGTCAGCGCAACCTGCGCCGACAGCAGCAGGCCGCGCGTGCGCGACTGCGCCGGAGTCGCGCCGGCCGTTCGCGCTCCGTCGCCGAGCGTGCTGCTCAGATCGATTCTTCGTGCGGCGACGGTCGGTGCCAGACCGAAGATGACCGCTGTCAGCGCGCAGATTGCCAGGGCGAACGCACAGACCCGCCAGTCGACTGACAGCGCGCTCGTTCTCCACAAATAGTCCGGCGGCATCTCCGCGCCGAGCGCACCGACGCTCCACCTCGCCAGCAGCAAAGCGGCCGCGGCCGCCGGCAGCGCAAGGCAGAATCCTTCGACGATGAGCTGCCGTACGAGCGCGGAGAATCCGCCACCGAGGGCGCCGCGGATGGCGAACTCCGAGCGGCGCTTCAGCGCGCGCGCCAGCAGCAGTCCCGCCACGTTGACGCAGGTGAGGACGAGCACGAGCGCCGACGCGACGAGCAGGAGGTAAAGGGGCCGCGCATCGTTCCGCATGTAGTACCGGCGGAAGTCTTCGACTTCGACGTGATGCCCGGTTCGTCCCTCCGGATATGCGTGCGCGATTCGTTCGGCAACGCCCTGAAGCTGTGTAGCGGCTTCCGCAAGCGTTGCTCCCGGCCGTAAGCGTCCGGTCGCGCTGGTCAACATCTGCTGTCCGCGGTCCCGGAACGGAGCGGTGGTCTCGTCGATTGGGACGAAAAGGTCGTAGTCGGGCCCCTCCACGTCGACCGCCTCGACGACGCCCACGATCCGCGCCGGACGCCCATCGAGGCGCAGCGGCGCGCCGACAATTGAAGGATCCCCGTTGAACAGCCGGCGCCACGCTCGATCGGTGATGACGACGCCTCCTGCGCGCGCATCTTCAGCGAGGAACGTGCGGCCGGCGACGGCCGGACGTCCAAGCGTTTGCAGATAGTTCCAGGTGACATCGACCGCGCTGACCGATTCGGCAACTTCACGCTGCAGCGTACGGCGGCTGCCGCCGCCCGAAGCCGCGAGTTCCGCGAATGCCGGCGTGCCCGCCCGCCAGTCAACGAAATCCGCGCCCGAGATCGAGTCCTGCCTCGCGTGTCCGCCGCGCGTGGAGTACACCTCGACGAGACGATCGGTGCCGGCGAAAGGCAGCGGCTTCCACAATTCCGAATCAACGACGCTGAATACCGTCGTCGTGGCCGCCACGCCGACGGCCAGCGTCAGAATGGCGGTCGCGGCGAAAGTGGGATCGCGGCGGAGCGATCGTGCGCCGCCCCGCACATCGCGCCAGAGCACGTCGATCGTCCGTATTGCCCACACATCGCGTGCGTCCTCCCGGGCGAGCGTCAGGTTGCCCATGACGCGCTGGCTTTGTAACCGGGCCTGCGACGGATCGACGCCGCGGGCCTCGAGGTGACGCTGGACCTCGGTGCGGTGGAACTCGAGCTCGGCGCGCAGGTCAGCATCTTCTCGTCGCGCATCGAGCCAGTGGAGCAGTCGTCGAACCGGTTTCATTCTCATGTGGCAGGATCGAATGCCTGCGCTACGGTCATCACGCCAGTTGCAGCACCCGCTGGATGGCGTCCACCAGCCGTTCGAATTCGGCGCGCTCCGCGGCGAGCTGGCGCCGGCCAGCGGCGGTCAGCGTGTAATACCTCGCACGCCGATTGTTGTCGGAGACCCCCCACTCTGCGCTGACCCAGTCGTTGAGCCGGAGTCGTTGCAGTGCCGGGTACAACGAGCTTTCACCCACCTGGAGCACGGCTCCCGACACC
Organism: Vicinamibacterales bacterium; assembly: GCA_035492775.1. Taxonomy (GTDB): domain Bacteria; phylum Acidobacteriota; class Vicinamibacteria; order Vicinamibacterales; family 2-12-FULL-66-21; genus DATJFQ01. The sequence continues at coordinate 94,930 of DATJIW010000097.1, read as the reverse complement.
TGATTCAGCCGTTCCGCGATGCCGTAGCCGTGCAGCGGACCCCGCGCCAGCGCGCGCAGGATCAGCAGGTCCAGCGTGCCGGGCAAGAGGTCGGGTGCGCCGTTCGTTACTCCCATCGTCTGCCGATGGGAGCATGACTCTGAAGGATCTATTTGTCAAGACCGTCACCAACTTTCTCCGGCGATCGAACCAGCCAGCCCGTCGGGACGTCTACCAGACGTATGACTGCAGACAATCTGAGGCGTGACGTTCGGATCGGCGTCCGCGTGCTCCTGAAAGAGAAAAGCTTCTGCGCCCTTGCCGTCATCGTCCTCGCGCTGGGGATTGCCGGAGTGACGACGATGTTCGGCGTCGTCAACGGCGTGATGCTGCGCGGGTTTTCGTTCCCGACCGCCGACCGCCTGGTCAGCCTGAACTTCGTCGATTCCACGACCCGGTCGTTTTTCGGCGTCAACGGGGTGGTCCATTCGATGGACTTCGTGGAGATGGAGCCGCACCAGCAGTCGTTCGAAGCGCTGTCCGCGTATCTCAACGGGTCGACGGTGAACATCTCCATCGACGGCGCGCCGCAGCGACTCACGGGCGCGTATGTCACCGAGCGGTTTCTCGACATCCTTGGCGAGCGCCCGTTGATGGGTCGGAACTTCGTCGCGTCCGACAACACGCCGACTGCTGCCAAGGTCGCCATCATCGGATATGGCCTGTGGCAGCGCGATTTCGGCGGTGCCGCCGACGTCGTCGGGAAGCCGTTCAGGCTGAACGGCAAGGCCGCCACGGTGATCGGAGTCATGCCGCGCGGCTTCGCCTTTCCGACCAACGAGGAAATCTGGATTCCGCTCTTCAGCGAGTTTCCGCCCAAGCCGCGCAACGATCCGTCCGCCGTGAATCCGTCCGTGCTCGGCCTGTTGAAGCCGGGCGTATCGCTCGATCAGGCGAACGCGGAAGCGACGACTTTCGCGAAGCGATTCGCCTCGGCATATCCCGACACGGACAAGACGTTCAACACGGGACAAGTCGAGCCGTTACTGCATACCTATACGCCACGTCCGCTGCGGGGGACGCTGTGGACGATGCTCGGATTCTGCGTAGGCGTGCTGCTCATCGCGTGTGTAAATGTGATGAACATGCAGTTCGCGCGGGCGACGCTCCGAGCGAAGGAGCTTGCCGTCAGGTCGTCGCTTGGCGCATCGCGGTCGCGTCTCCTGGTCCAGATGCTCACCGAGAGCCTCCTGCTTGCGGTGGTCGGCGCCGCGCTCGGCATCGCGCTGGCGTATGCCTCGATTGGCTGGCTGTCGGCAGCCGTCCACGCGCTGGATAATCCGCCGCCGTCGTGGATCAGGTTCGACGTCGATGCGCCCGTCCTGGGGTTCACCGTTCTGTGCACGCTCGCGGCGGTCGTGCTGTCGGGCCTGCTTCCGGCGGTCATGGCGTCTCGCGCGAATGCGGTGGAGGTCCTGCGCGACGGTGGCCGCGGCAATACCAGCCGCGCCGTAACGATCGTTTCGCGAGGTCTTGTCGTGTTTCAGGTCGTGGTGACCTGCGTCCTGCTGGTCGGGTCGCTCCTGCAACTTCGGTCGATTACGAAGCAGCAGACGATCGACTACGGCTACGACACAGCCGGTTTGCTCTCGGCGCGCATGGCGCTCATGGAAGGAGACTACCCGACGGACGCCGCGAAGAAGACGTTCTACGATCGCTTGATGAGCACCTTTGCCTCGGCGCCGGAATTCCAGAGCGTGGCGCTGACGAATCGATTCCGGATGGTCTTTTCCGGCAGCGCGCCGATCGAGGTCGACGGCCGGGTTTACCGCGAGAAGAAAGATCGTCAGCCCGCGAACTTCGAGCAGGTCAGTGAAGCGTTTTTCGACGTCACGGGCCAGAAGGTTCTCGAAGGCCGGGCCTTCAACGAGAGCGACCGTGATGATCGTCAGCCGATCGCGATCGTGAACGCGGCGTTTGCGCGGAAGTATTTCGGCACGTCGAGCGCGCTCGGGCACCGTTTCCGGACCTACACCGGCACCGACGCACAGGCGGGACCGTGGCGTACGGTTGTCGGCGTCGTGACCACGGTGAGAATGATCGGGCCCTTCAACCAGCCCGGGATCGACGAAAGCGGCTACTACGTGCCGTTCTTCTCCAATCCCGTCGGACCCATTTCTGCGGGGCCGTTCGTCAGCCAGTTCACGACGATCCTCGTGAGACCACGGGGAGGCCAACGGGCCGACGCGCTGGCGCCGCTGCTGCAGCAGATGGTCTCCAAAACGGACTCCAACCTGCCGCTCTATTTCGTCGGCACGCCGGCCAGCCAGATCGATTCCTTCGTGGCGCAGAACCGGATCATCGCGTCGATGTTCACGATTTTCGGCGCGGTGGCCATGATTCTGGCTGCTGTCGGAATCTACGGCGTCATGTCGTTTGCCGTGAATCAGCGCCGGCAGGAATTCGGCGTGCGCATGGCGCTCGGCGCCCATACGACGCGAATCCTGAAGATGGTGCTCCGCCAGGGAGCGTGGCAGGTCGGCGCGGGCCTCGTTGTCGGCATGGGTTTGACACTGGGACTCGCCACCGCGGCGGGCAGTGGAATTCAGGGTGTGCTCTACGGCGTGACCGGCCGCGATCCGATCTCGTACGGTTCCGTGGCCGCGCTCATCACCGTCGTCGCGCTGGTCGCGACACTCGTACCCGCACAGCGCGCCACGCGCGTGGATCCGATGACGGCATTGCGGGCGGAATAGCGGAGACCGGTGACTGGTTACTCGTGTCTCAGCGCGCGATATGCGAGCGGCACGAGATACAACGTCACGAACGTCGACAGCGTGAGGCCCCCGATGACGGCCAGCGCGAGCGGGCGCTGCAGTTCAGCGCCGGCGCCAAGCCCGAGCGCGAGCGGAAGCAGCCCGAACAGCGTGCAGAGCGTCGTCATGAGGATCGGCCGCAGACGGATACTGCCCGCGCGCTCGAGCGCCTCCGTGAACGGCACGCCTTCGTCGACGAGACGGTGTGCGTAGTCGATGAGCACGATCCCGTTCTTGACGATGAGGCCAACCAGCAGTATCAGGCCCATTGCGGACGACACGTTCAGGTCGGTTCCTGTGATCCGCAGCAGCGCAAATGCGCCGGCCAGCGACAGCGGTGCCGCCAGCAGGATCAGGATCGCGGGCAGAAACCGCCGGAATTGAATGACCAGGATGATGAACACCAGCGCGGCGGCAATCGCGAAGACGGTCAGCAGCTCGCGGAACGACTCCCGCTGCGATTCGTACTGGCCGCCGACCTCGCTCGTGTACCCGACCGGCAGCTTCATTCCGGCCAACTTGCGCTGAATCTCTGACACCGCGCTCCCGAGATCGCGGTCCTCGAGACGACCCGTGACGATCGCCATCTGGCGCAGGTTCTCACGCTGGAGCACGATCTCGCCACTCGACGTCTCCGACCGCGCAATCGCGCCGAGCGGGACCGATTCGCCGTTCGTTCCTCGCACCGGAGTCGACGCCATCTGGTTGGGATCGAGACGATAGGCGTCCGGGTAACGGACGCGGATCGGGATCGTTCGGTCGGGCAGCCGCAGCTCCGTTTTCACGTCCCCGAGCCACGCATCTGACAGCTGCTCCGAGACCTGTTGCACAGACAGCCCGAGCCGCCCGGCAGCGGCGGCGTCGATGTTCCAGGTGGTTTGTGGACTGCCGCGCTGAACGCCGAGGAGATCCACGACGCCTGGGACGCCTTCGAGCATGGTCTCGATCTGATCCGAAATCTCCGCAAGCGTTGCCGTGTCACCGCCGAACACCTTGACTTCGATCGGCGTTGGCGCGCCTTCGAGATCGCCGAGCATGTCCTGCAGGAGCTGGACGAACTCGATATCGAGCTGCGGCGCCGCGGTCTTGAACTGCTCGCGCAGGTCGTTGATGATGTCTTCGGCCGAACGGCGTGAGCCCCTCGACTTCAACCTGACCAGAATGTCGCCCTTGTTCTGTTGCGTGGCGAACAGCCCGAGCTCCGAAGCTGTGCGACGTGTGAATGCGGCGATATCGGGCGTGGCCTGGAGGATCCGTTCGACCGGTTGCAGGAGCCGCTCGGAGGCTTCGAGGGAACTGCCGGCAGGCGAGTGATAGTCGATGACGAACCCGCCTTCGTCGGCCTCCGGCAGGAACCCGGTACCCAGCGTCATGAACAAGCCTCCGGCGGCCACGGCGAGCACGACGGCGCCGACGATCCCAGCCGCCGGCCGCTGCATCGTCGCGTCGAGCGTGCGCGAATAGAACCGCTCGAGCCGACCCGAGTGATCCTCGTGCGCACGTTCGGCACGGTGCCGGCCTGCCATTCGTGCCAGCAGCGGAATCAGTGTGAGCGCCTGCGCGAGAGAGATCAGGACCGCGGCCGCCAGCGTGACGGAGAGGGCGCGGAAGAACTGACCGACCACACCCGACAGCAATCCGAGAGGCACGAACACGACGACGGTCGTGAGCGTCGAGCCTACGACGGGAGCGACGAGTTCCTTCAACGCTGCGTCCACGGCGACTCCCGCCGTCTCGCCGCGATCCAGATGACGATAGATGTTCTCGACCATCACGACGGCATCATCGATGACGAGCCCGATGGCCACGGCGAGGCCGCCCATCGACATGACGTTGATGGTCTCGCCGAGCCATTTCATCACGAGGAACGTCGTCATGACGGTAAGTGGCAGCGTGACCGAAGCGACCAGCGTCAACCGCCAGTCGCGCAGGAAGACGAGCAGCACGATCACCGCGAGAACACTGCCAATCAAAATCGCGTCACGGACGTTGGCGATTGCGGTCGCGACGAACTCCGCCAGGTCATAGGTCTTCGACAGGGTGAGGCCTGCCGGGAGCGCGCGGGCCAGCTGGTTCAGGGCAGATTCCACGCCTGCGCGGACGTCGAGGATATTGGCCCCGATCTGCTGCGAAATGCTGATGTTGGCCGCGACCTTGCCATTGCCGCTGATGAGCGACGTCCGGTCGGGCGCTCCCGACTCCACGGTGGCCACATCGGCGACGCGTATCGTGGCACCGCCCTTGACGACCAGGGGTGTAGGCGGGATGTCGTTGATCGACGACCAGAGACCGGATGCGACCACGAGATGCAGCAGGCCGCTGGCCGGATAGCGTCCAACGGGCTGCAGCTGGTTTGCGGCGGCGAGCGTATCGGCGACGTCGCCGATGGTGAGCGCGGCGGCGCGCAGCTTCGCCGGATCGGCGATGACTTCGATCTCGTGCGTGTCGCTCGCGAGCACTTCCACGTTCCCGACGCCGGCCACCCGCGAGATCGCCGGGCGCATCACGTAGAAGCCGTAATCGTACAAATCGGCCGAGGGGAGGGCGCCGCTGAGATTGACGCTGATAAACGGAAAGGCCGCCGGGGTGAGGCGCTCGATCGTGAGATCGAGTTCCTGGGGCAACGACGAGCGAATGTCGGCGACGTGCGCCTGCGCCTGCTGGAGCGCGACGATCATGTCGGTCGCAGGATCGAATTGCGCACTGATTTCCGTCGCCCCCCGGAAGGTGGTCGATCGCACACGGCGAACGCCTGGCACTTCCAGCAGCGCCTGTTCGATCGGCCGCGTGACCGTGAGCATCACGGTCTGCGCCGGGGTCGTCCCGCTGTGCGCGACGGCGACGATGCGCGGAAAGACCAGTGGCGGATAGATGTCGCTCGGCAGCGAGAAGGCGCTGAACAGGCCGGCTGCTGCCAGGACGATCGTCAGCGTGACGATCGCGCCGCCGTATCGTTCGACGAAGGACGCGAGCCTCATTTCGCGATCGTGACCGGCGCGCCGTCGGGCAGCCCCTGCTGCCCTTCGACGATCACCATATCGCCTGCCTCGAGACCCGCCGTGATCTCGATCTGCTTCGCCGTCGACAGGCCCGCCGTCACCTTGCGTTTGTGAGCTTTGTTGTCGCTGCCGGCCACCATCACGAACGATTCGTTGTCCTCGTGCAGCACCGCATCTGCAGGAACGGCCAGCGCACTCGCATGCTGGTCCGTGACGATGTCCACGCGGACAGGCGTGCCGGCGGGCAGCGTCGTCTGCTTGTCGAAGCCGATGCGGACGTCGGCAGCCACCCCGCCGGGATCGACCGCGGCCGGTCGTGTGAGCACCTTGCCGGGCTCGGGCTCCTCCGCGCCGGGCACTGTGATCCGGGCCGTCTGTCCGGTCTGAACGCGCGAGAGATCCGCGATGGGCACGGACGCGACCACTTGCAATCGACTCGGATCAATGACCCGAAGGATGACGTCGGATGCGCTCGCGTCGACCATGTCACCGGGATTGTGCGCGCGCCGCGCGACAACGCCCGGGAAGCGCGCCCGGACCACAGTGCGGGACGCAAGCACCGATGCGTTCTGCCGCGCGCTTTCTGCCTGCGCCTGAGCCGCTTGTGCCTCCGAAAGATCCCGCTGCGCGTCCTCGAGATCCTTCTGGGCGGCGACCCCATGCTGTACGAGCGTCGTCAGCCGGTTGACCGATGCCTGCGCATTTGCGACGTGCGCCTGAGCCTGCCGCACCTCGGATTCCCGCTGTGAGAGGTCCGTCGAGAGTGACGGAATCTCGAAACGCACCAGCAGGTCGCCCGGTTTGACCCGGTCGCCTTCGGCTTTGGGCAGTTCGACAATGCGCGCCGGTTCGGGCGCCGTGATCGTCCAGTCGGCACCCGGCGCGGCGGAGACGACACCGCTCGCCGAAACCGTGGCGTCGAAGGTCTGCGGCGTCACAGTCGTCGTTCTGACGACAGGCGCCGCTTCCGTTTCGACGTCTTCGACCGCCTTGTGCCCGCAAGCGCCCAGCGCGACGGCGAGCACGACGCACGACGCTTCGAATCTGGATGACCTCACGAATTCACCAATCGACCAACTCCCGAGTTTCACTGGATGGCGGTGCCCATCGCGCGCTCGAGATCGGCCAGCGCGAGCTGGTAATCGAGCCCCGCCTGCACGGCGCGCTGCCGGATCTCGCGACCCGCCTGCAGCGTCTGCAGCAACGCGGGCAATCCCGTCTGGCCGGATGTATACGATTCCTGCGCCATTGCTTCAACCTGCTGAGCGGCCGGCAGGATGTCGGTCTGATAGCGCTGGACGGCCTGGCGCGCCGCGACGGCACGAGCGACGGCAGCGGCGACGGCGCCGCTGATCTGCGCGGCCCTGGCATCGCGATCCGCCTGGGCGCGTGTGACCGTCGCTTCTGCCACGGCCACGTCCGCTCGGCCGGTGGTGAAGATCGGGATCGCGACCGCCGCGCCGAACCGCCACCCGGTCGTGAACTCCGGCTCGGCGCCATGCGTCACAGCCGCCGACAGGCTCGGATCGGGACGCCGCATCGCCCTGGCCAGTGCGAGCTTCGCGCGCGCTTCGTCCAGTTGCCGATCGAGTACGCGAAGGTCGGCATTCGCGCCAAGCGCCTGCGCGATGGCTGCGTCCATCGCCGGGGGCGCTCCGCCTTCGAGGGTGTCGGAGAGTTGGGGTGCTGCATCCGCCGTGTAGCCGAGCAGCGTATTCAGCTCGGCTCGAAAGGCCTGCAGCTCGCCCCGTGCGGAGGCGGTTTCATTCTGCGCCTCTGAGAACGCGAGTTGTGCCTGCAGCGCATCGAGGCGCGGCGCCGCGCCCGTCTGAAAGCGTTCCTGGGCCGCCGTACTCGCCCGTGATGCGACGTTCTCGAGCTCCTGCGCGACGTCGACGCGCCGGCCCGCGGCGACCGCCTCGTAGTAGGCGCGGCGGACGTCCGCACGAACATCCGCAATCACCCGGGCGGTGTCGGCCTCCGTCACCGCGAGCGTCGCGTTGGCCACGTCGATCCGCCGTCCGCGCTTGCCCGTGATCTCGACCGGGAACGTTCCGCCGAAGGACCAGTGGGGCGTTTCACGCTGTTCTTCGAGGCTGAACTCGGGATTGGGACGCTGCCCCGCGACCTGAACGCCCGCGACGTCGATGGCGCGGGCCGCCTGCGCTGCCAGCACGGTGCGATTCGCGGCAACCGCGCGCCCGATTGCATCATTGAGGGACAGCGTTGCGGGCGCCGCCTGCGCGAACGCGACCGAAGCGAGTGCGCAGAACGCGAGGAAGAGCGCTGGAGCCGTGAACCTCTGGACGACTGAGGTCGTCTCTACCACGGACACGCCACCGTCCCCACAACGGCAACGCCGCGGCCGAGCGGAACGATCGTCTCGGCGAACCGGCTGCGCCGATCGCCATGCGCCACACGGCCGGAGACGAGGCCGATGCCGGCGCCCATGATCGTATCGCTCGCGAAATGCTTTCGATCGTGCAGCCTGGATGCGGCGACATACGCGCCGAGTGCATAGGCAGGGATGCCGACCTTGAGCCCGTAGTGTCCGTCGAGAACGGCAGCAGTGGCGAACGTCGCCGACGTGTGCCCCGAGGGAAACGAATAGCGGCCCCCGTCGGGCCGCGTCCGCTGAACGGCGTATTTCGTGGCCGTGGTGATGGTGCCGTTCACGAGCTGCGCTTCGATGAGATCGACGCCAAGCGCGGCGATGGACGGATGGCTGCTGGTCGTTCCGATCAGCCAGGTCGTGACGGCGGCGCCCACCTGCACATACGCGGAACCGGCGATCGACCCGCCCTCCGTGAGGCGATCAACGGCGCTCGAACCCGAGGCATCCTCGGTCAGGTCCAGATCGTCGGAGTGCACCGCCACGGCCGCCGCTCCGCTTGCGCCGAGGATCGCCAGGTTGGCCCTTTCGCCAAGCCGTCCGAAGGTGTGGGGAAGGTCCTTCAGCATCCTGACGAGCGACGTCGACTCGTCGCCCGCAGCCGGTGAAACCGGCGACTGCATCAAAGTGACGAGGAGCGCGGGGACGAGCATCGCGATCATTGTTTCTCCCCCATAATGAACGGACGATTACAGCCTACTACTCCGGACTGCCGCGACGGCTGTCATCACGCGTTCATCAGGATCGCGCGACACTGTCCACAGCTGGGTTTGCTGGGGTCGGCGGCGGTAGAGCTGGACGAACACGTCCTCGCAAAATGCGCATTCTTCTCGTCGAAGACAACGTCACGACCGCTCGGTTCATCTCGAAGGGCCTGAGAGAGGCGGCGTACGCGGTGGATATCGCCGCGGACGGCGAGCGCGCCTCGACGCTCTGCGCGGAGAACGACTACGACGCGGTAATCCTCGATGTGATGCTGCCCGGGAAAGACGGACTCGTGTTGTGTCGCGAGTTGCGCGCCGGCGGCGCGGACGTCCCGATTCTCATGCTGACCGCAAAGGATGCCATCGAGTCTCGGGTCGAAGGGCTCGACGCAGGCGCTGACGGCTATCTGACGAAGCCATTCGATTTTCGGGAGCTGCTCGCGCGCGTTCGCGCGCTGACGCGCCGGGAGCGCCGTCCGGTGCTTCCGGGCCGCCTGTCGGTTGGACGCCTGACGATCGAGCTTGCGGCGCGCCGTGTCTGGGTGGAGCAGCGCGAGGTGACACTCACCGCGCGCGAGTTCGCGTTGCTGTCGTTTCTGGCGCAGCGCGCCGGCGAGGTCGTGGGACGGGCCGAAATCGCCGAGCACGTGTGGGACGCGCAGTACGACCCGCTGTCAAACGTCGTCGACGTGTACGTGCAGCGCCTCCGACGGAAGATCGACGCACCGGGGGCCGACTCCCTCATCCGCACCCGCCGCGGCGACGGCTACCAGTTCATGGAAGGCGCGTCGTGACGCTCCGCTCGCGCCTGACACTCTGGTATACGGCGCTGCTCGTCGCCGCGTTGATGGTGTTCTCTGCCGCCATCGTCGAGCTGCACTGGCGCACGCTCGTGCAGCAGGAAGACGACAACCTCGAAGCGATCGGCGCCGCCGTCGCACGGACGATGAGCAACGAGTTCGAGGAGACCAGGCTCGTGCGTGCGGCCGCGACGGAAGCGGAGGAGTTGCCCCCGGACGGCGTGTTCGCGCGCATTCTCGACGGCGCCGGTCACGCCGTGAGCGGACGCCACCGGGTACAGCGATACTCTGCAGTGCCCGCCCGGGAAGGCGCATCCTTCGCGGCCGGCACCGAAGGCCGGCGGTGGCGCGTGGTCGTGGCGCCGCTGACGATTGGAGGCTCTCCATATTTCGTGGAAATCGCCGCGCCGCTCGACGAAGCCGTTCGGCAGCGTCAGTTGCTGCTGCGCGCGTGCCTGCTCGGTCTTCCCGTAATGATTGTGCTCGCGGGCGGCGGCGGCTGGTGGCTCGCACAGAGAGCGCTGCGCCCGTTGGCCCGGATGGCGCTCGAAGCAGAGACGATCGACGGCCGGGCGCCGGATCGGCGTTTGACGAGCACCGCCGACAGTGCCGAACTGCGTCAAGTCGCCGCATCGTTCAACCGGGTCCTCGATCGCCTGGCGTCCGCGCTCGCCGATCAGCGGACATTCATGGCTGACGCGTCGCACGAGCTGCGCACACCGCTGACGTCGATCCGCGCGGCCGCCGACGTGACCTTGAGCTGCGACGTTCGCGACGTCGACGAATATCGCGAAGCGCTCGCTGCGATCGCGCAGCAGAGCCGCCGTCTCGGCCGCATCGTCGACGATATGTTCCTGCTGGCGCGCGGCGACGCAGGCGGCTATCCGATAGCGGTCGCGGAAATCGATCTTGGCGCAGTGGTGGTGGAATGCGTCGAAGACCTCGCCGGGCGAGCCAGGGAGCGCGGGATCCACCTCGTCGTCGATCGGTCCGATGCGGCCGCGATCGCCGGCGACGAATCGCTCGTACGACGCCTGGCGGTCAATCTCCTGTCCAATGCCATTGCCTACACGCCGGACGGCGGCAGCGTGAAAGTGTCCGTGACCAGCGAAGGCGATTCGGTCAGCCTGCGGGTGGCTGACACGGGTCCCGGCGTGCCCGAATCAGAGCGCGAGCGGATCTTCGAGCGGTTCGTCCGCCTCGACCCCGCACGGCACGAGGGGGGAGCCGGGCTCGGGCTGTCGATTGCGCGCTGGATCGCGGAGCTGCACGGCGGGCGTGTGGCCGTGGAACATTCAGGGCCCGGCGGCAGCGTCTTCGTCGCTCGATTCGCCGCGTCGCAGCACGCCACGAGCTGATGCGGGCGCATCAGCGTCCAGGTCCGCCAGCCGCAGCAACCCGCTGGTCCGGATGCAGGTACTGCGCGAAAAAATCGTCGACCGACGTCCACGCGTCGCGGAGTACCTGCTCGCGCGTGAAATAGTGGAACTCGCCCGGATACGTCCGGAACTCGAAAAGCGGCCCCTTCTTCTCTCTCAGCAGCGCATCGACCAATCGCACCGAGTGGAGATAGGGAACGTTCACGTCTGCCGTGCCGTGCAGGATGAGCAGCGGGCGAACGAGTTTGTCGATGTGCGAGAGCGGCGAAGCCTGCGCGTAAACCTGCGGGTTCTCCTGGGGCGTGCCGATCCGGCTCGCCGTCCACGCGCCGTGATACGGGTCCTCGTAATACATCGCAAAATCGACGACCCCCGCGGCGTCGACTGCGGCACGGAATGTCGTCGGGAACTCGGTGACGGCGAGCAGGGTGAAGAAGCCGCCATAGCTCAAGCCCCAGATGCCGATCCGGTCGGCGTCGACATACGGCAGCGTTTTCAAATAATCGGCGCTCTTGACGGCATCGTGAAAATCCTTCCCGCCGATGTCCATGTAGACGCCTTCCCGCCAGGACGAGCCATAGCCGATGCTCCCTCGATAGTCCGGGGCGATGACCACGTAACCCTGCTGCAGCAGGTATTGATGGAAGCTGTAATAGACCGCGTAGTTCCGCTGGACGTGCCAGCCGTCGTAGTTCTGATTGATGCCGTCGCCGTGAATCCAGACGATCGCCGGATGCTTCTTCGTTTTGTCCAGGGTCGCCGGAACGAACAGGTACGCCGGCACCTGCCGGCCGTCGGCGCCCGCGTAGTGGATCAATTGCGGCTCGACCAACGCCGACTTGTCGATCGACGGCGGCATCGAATTCGTCAGCCGCACCGGCTTCGCGTCGGCCGCATTCGCGTCCACGACCCAGAAATCCGCCGAGTTCGAGGGATCAGTGTGCTGGTAGATCACGCGCGTGCCATCCGGCGACCATTCAGGATCGATATCGGTGCCTCGACCGGCTGTGATCATGCGGACGCTCGCGTGCGACGGATCCCCGTTGAGCGTGACGATGCCGATGTGACGCGAGCCCGGGTTGTCGCCTTCGTTCGAATCGAACGCGATGCGCGTGCTGTCCGGGGACCACGACGGACGCCATGATTCGAAGTGCCCCTTGGTAATCTCGGTCGGTTCTCCGCCGGCCGCCGGCGCCACATAGAGTTGATCCCAGCCGTCCTTGTCGCTGAGGTACTCGATCCACTTGCCGTCAGGAGAGGCCTGTGAACCGCCGCGTGCGTCGACCGGCATGCTCCAGAACGTCTGCTTGACGTCTTCGTGGACGACGCGCGGCTCGCCGCCGCCGATCGCACCGACGAGAATCGACCGGCGCTTGAAATCAGGACTCAGGCGATCGATCAGGAGGTGCGAAGGATCCAGCCAGCGGCTGCGGCCTCCGAAGCCCCCGAGCGTCGCCGTGTACTTCATCGGCTCTCCTCCGGAGATGGCGACCACGTAGCCGGTCGCCGCCGGAGGGGGAACGCGCTCGATGGTCGTGTAGATGATCTTCGCGCCGGAGTACTCGGGCGTCTGGTTGTGGATGATCGTCTCACCTGCGGTCCCGGTGGCAACCGACAGGTGTTCGTCGTCGATCCACGATACGGATGCGGCTCCATCGATCGAGGCGACGGATTTGTCAGTCGCGTCGCTGAGCGACCGGATGTGCACCTCGACCTGTCCGCTGCCGCCCGCCAGATATGCGATACGCGAGCCGTCTTTCGAGGGTGAGATGCTGCGTCCGGCCGGTGGGATAAACGCGACCCGCGGTGCGGCGCCGTCGACGCCAGCCACCATGAGCGCCGCCCCGCGCATGAAATACACCGACCTGCTGTCGGCCGACCAGAAAACAGTGCCGAGAGGCTGACCGTCGGTCGTGACCGGCCTGGCCTGTGACCGGCCGTCCGAGGCGACGATATACAGATTTGTTACTCCCGCGCGGTCCCAGAGGAACGCGACGTGTCTTCCGTCGCGGGACCAGACCGGATTCGATGGATGCATGATGTCGAGCAGGTTCTCGATTGTGAAGGGCTGCCGCGGGGCCTGGGCTGCGGAGAAGGGATGGATCCAGGCTGCGGCGAGCGCCGTTGCGGCTGCCGCTGCCAGTCGTGAGCGCACGGGACCTCCAGTGGTGGCCGGGACGGTACACTCAAAGCGTATCGCTCGTCCACCGGTGTAATGCTAGGATGCCACCCATGACCTCACATACCCCCGAACGCCGACAGCACGCCGAGCGGCGCCGTCTGCCGCGCGGCGGCCGTCGACCCGGCGACCACCAGGGTTATGCGCCGCTCGTGCTCGTCGCCGACGACGACGTGGACAGCAGCTCGCGCTGCGAGGCGATCCTCGCGCGCCTGCGGTTCGCCGTCGCGCCCGCGCATTCCGCCGAGGAAGCCGTTCGCGTGATGCAGGTCCTCCGACCAAACATCGTGGTCGCACACCTGCGGGACGAGACGATGCTGCGTCGCAAGATGGAGAGCGAGCCGGCAATGGCGGGGGTGCCGATCCTGTCGCTGAACAACGACACGAAGGATCCGGAATTGCTCGTCGAGGCCATCCGCCGGGTGCTGCGGATGACCGGCGGTCACTGACTCATTTGAGGGTCACGAGCAGCGGCCGGTGGTCCGAAATCCGGCTGTCGAGGACCTCGGCCGACGTACACTTCAGCCCTTCCTGCAGCCACAGGTAATCGATTCGCTTCGTCGGCTGGTCTGCGGGAAACGTGAAACCGTCGCCCGAGCCGCACTCGGTCCACGCATCGCGCAGTCCGGCACCCCGAAGCGGTTGCAGCACGGGGTCGTCGGGCGTCGAATTCAGGTCTCCCCCGACGATTAGAGGCGTCCCGGCCGCTTCCTGAGAGCGAATTGCTTCGGTCAGTGCCGCCATTTCCTGCGGACGGCCGCCGTCATCGGCGGGATCGAGGTGTGCGTTCATCGCGCGCCATGTCGTATCGCGCACCTCCGCGACCGTCAGAAGGGCGACGCGCGGTTCGCGCGAGCCGCCGGCCCGCGTCTGCACGGGTACGACCGGCAGCGGAACGGTCACGTGATAGCCGATGATCTCTCGTGACAAGACCGCGACGCCGTACTGGCCGCCGTCGTACTCGAACAAGCTCGCCGAAAACGCGCTGTCGTATTTGGTCTGACGGGCGAGTTCGGCCACCTGGTCGACGTGTCCCGAACGATTCGTATTGCGGTCGACTTCCTGCAGCAGCACGAGATCCGGCTTCTTCTCTTTGACGAGCGACACGACGGCGTCGAGGTTGGGCTTGCCCGCGGCGTCCTTCCCGGCGTGCATATTGAGCACGAGCACGCGAACCTGGTCAGCTCCGCGCACCGGTGCGGCGGAGGCCGCGCACAGAGCGGCGAGCGTGGCTGCACACACGAGGTTGCGACGACCCATACAGCCGTCTTCTACAAAAGCGCTGCCGTCAGCGCTTCCTGCGCAGCGCCGCCATCGGGACGCGGAACAGCACGGTGAGCAGGAGGAAGACGCCCCCGAAAAGCGGCAGGACGAGCGCGCCGCGGATGAGTGGACGGGTGATGGAGATCTGTGACTTGAGCAGAAATGCAGGGGCAGCGGCGAGGATGGCCGCGGCCCACAATCGGAGCATGTCGGACTGCGGAACGCCGGTCGAGCCGACCCGGGAGTTGAAGCTGCGCCGAAGCAGTGCGAACTCGATCCACCCCGACACGCCTGCCGAAGCCGTCAGGCCTGCCGCGCCCCAGATCGGAGCGACGGATACGAGGGCCGGCAGCCGCAGGGCGCAATACCAGCCGAGCACCGTCACGAAGGCCAGGCGGATGAGCGCAAAGCGGAGCGGCGTTTTCGTATCGCCGATGGCGTAATGCGCCACCGAGTAGAGGCGTGACTGTGTCGAGGCGACCAGGCCGATCGCCGACCCCGCGAGGATGCCCCAGACGATGAGTGAGTCCTGAGGACGGAATCGTCCGTGCTGCAGCAAGGCGCCGGCGATCACGTCCCCAAGAGCAGCAAACGCGACCGCGGAGGGAACCGTAAAGAATGTGAGCCGCTGCAGCGCGGCGACCATGCGCGCGCGCAAGGCGTCGGTTTCCGCACGGGCGGCGACGGATGACAGCGCCGGGAGTTCGGCCGCCGAAACCGAGATTCCGAAGAGGCTCACCGGCAGCGTGTAGAGCAGTGACGCGTTCTGCAGGCCCGTGACAGCGCCGACTGGCAGCCAGCTGGCGATGAGCGTGTCGATGTACGCGGAAATCTGGACCGCGCCACGGCTGGTCAGCACGGGGAAGAAGTCGCGGATCGTCCGCCGCACCGAATCGGTCAACGCGAAACCGGTGCCCCCTGACGAGAGTCGGAACGCCAGCGGCGCCTGTACGGCGAACTGCAGCGCCGCGCCGACAACGGATCCCCACGCCAGCATGACCGCGAGCTGATCCAGTGGACTGCCCGGACCGAACAGGACAAGGGCGCCGATCATGCCGGCGTTCCACGCCGCTCCAGAGGCGTATGACAGCAGAAATTTCTGGTGGCTGTTGAGGACGCCGAGACACCAGGCGGCGGCGACCAGCAGGCCGGCTGCCGGAAACAGAATCCTCACGAGACGAACGGCGAGCTCCCGCCGCACGCCGGTGAACCCCGGGGCGATCACATCGAGCAGCAGCGGTGTCGCCAGCACGCCGGCGAGCACCAGCACTGCCATGGCGAGCATCAGGAGCGCGAAGACCGTGCGCGCCACCTGCGACGCCTCGCTCTTCCGCCCCTGTGCGTGCAACCCGGCGTAGACGGGGATGAAGGACCCCGACAGCGCCCCTTCGCCGAAGAGGTTCTGGAGCAGGTTGGGAATCCGCACCGCCGCGTTGAACGCGTCGGCCGCGTCAGAGCGAAGGCCGAAGTAGTAGGAGAAGATCGTCGTCCGCACCAGGCCCGCGAGACGGCTGGCGAGGATCCCCGCCGCGACCATCGAGTCGGCGCGGACGAAACGGCGAAGCGTCGGCGTCGTTACCGGCACGGCCTCACGGGCGCAGGCGCTGGTCGGTGTTCGCCGCCTGCCACGCAAACCACGCGAGCGAGACCGCAGACTGCTCCAGATCCTGCGTCCGCACGCGTTCCGGCGTGTCCATGTTGGTGTGATGGATGCGGACGTCGTAGCCGGCGTACTCCTGGATGGCGTTGAAGCCAGGGATGCCGACGTCCCGGAAACTGAGGTGGTCGGTCGCGCCGATGCCCGCGAGCACGTTGCGTCGCGCGCCCAGCGCCTTCAGCGGCTCCAGCCAGGCGTCGAACAGGGGCTGCACGAACGGCGTGTTCTCGAGGTACCAGCCGTACACGGGGCCGTAGCCCGGGTCTTCGTTGAGATAGACAAAAACGTGCTCGCGGGCGGCGCGGTTCGCGTCGCCGGCATAGTGCGCGGCCACATAGGCTTTCGATCCGAGCAGTCCTTCTTCCTCGCCGCCCCAGAGCGCAAAACGGATCGCTCTCTTCGGCTTGGCGTCGATCGCTTTCAGGATACGTGCGGCCTCGAGCACGGACGCCGCCCCGTCGGCGTTGTCCGCTGCGCCCACGGCCGCGTGCCACGAGTCCAGATGCGCGCCGAGAATGACGACGTCGTCTTTCAACTGCGCGTCGGAACCGGGGATGTCTCCGATCACGTTGTACCCGTTGGTATCGTCTGTCACGTAGTGCGATTTGATGTTGACGCGGAGCGTCACGGGCAGTTCACGCGCGCCCATGCGGATCAGCATGTCGTAGTGTTCGCCCGCGACGACGATCGAGGGGATCGCGTCGGGGCCCTCGTCTCGCCGTTGCACGAACACGGTGCCATGCTCGCCGATGCTCGTTCGCACCAGGACCGCGACGCCGGCCTCGTGCAGCGTCTTCGCGATCTCTTTGGCTTCCGTGGGATCCTGCCGGTGCCCGGGAGATGCCGGCGCGCCCGTCCGCACGGGATCCGCCGAGGTCGTGGGCTGCGGGCGGTCGGCTTCGATGAACGTCGCCGGGGGCTGCATCAGGACGATCGCGCCCTTGAGGCGGTCGCGCATCGCAGCGACCTCCGCGGCCGTTTTTCCGCCGATCATGACCGGCGTGCCGGTCACGTCGCCGTCGGTTGCCGGCGACCACGCCTCGGCATAGCCGATGATCCGTACGTATCGCGGCGAGGTCATCTCGATCGTCAGCCCGTCGAGCACCCAGCCGCGGCCGAACGGCCAGCTTTCCGTGTGCACGTCTGTGAGGCCGATTGCCTGCATGCGATCGCGCGACCACCCGACGGCGCGTTTGAACGCCGGCGACGCCGTCAGGCGGGGACCGATGTCGTCCGTGAGCGTCGAGAAAAAGGATGTGATCCGGGATCGTTCGATGCCTTCGGAACGAATCCGCTCGAAGACGTCAGATGGCTGCGGGGCTGCGGTGAGACCGAGCGTCGCAAGCAGGGCAGCGCCGAACGCCGCCCGTTTCACTTCGACTCCCGGATGGCCCGGATCTTCGCATCGCGATCGGTTGCGAAGCGGTCGAGGTCGCGGCGGTACTGCTCCTCGAGCACCTCGCGCTCGGCGGAATCGAATGTGGCGAGCACCTTCTCGCGATGAAGGATCTGGCGCTCCGCCACGCGCGACTCGTAGATCGATCGCGCTTCCCCGATCGCCGCCTTCTGCGCATCGGTGAGTTTCTGCTCGACGACGCCCTGCTCGGCATCCTTCTTCCGGAGCCGCTCCATCGCCAGTTCGTACGCGCTTTTCGGTTCGCCGGTCATGAGGTTGGATAAATCATAGTCGACGGACGTGCAAGGGGAATATGGGGGTCAAAGCTGGCGGGTGGAGAGTCAGGACCGTTCCTCGACGAGGCCGCTGCCAGGGTCCATGACGAGGCGGCCGGGCTCCAGCTCGATCAGGTACCCGAACTCGCGCCGGAAGTCCGCCGCGGAGAGACGAG
This sequence comes from Vicinamibacterales bacterium, assembly GCA_035492775.1. GTDB lineage: Bacteria > Acidobacteriota > Vicinamibacteria > Vicinamibacterales > 2-12-FULL-66-21 > DATJFQ01. Next base: position 76,915 of record DATJIW010000097.1, on the reverse strand, counting down.
CGGCGTTTGCGAGCTTCTCCAGTTCTTCCGGATTGTCGAAGTCGTCTCGGCGCAGCCGGATCATGTACCGCCGCGCGATGCCGTAACGCGTCGAATGGATGTCGACCATGCGCACACGGGTCCGGCCCGTTGCCGGATCCATCAGTTGCGCGAAGGGAATCGGCACGAAGTGCCCCCCCTGCATTGAAATCATCACGGCATTGCCGCCCGACAGGAGGTACTTCGCGGCGCAGTAGCCCAGATCGCGCGTGTATTCCATGTCCATCGGAATCGGGTCGGCACACCGCAGCTCGTACCCGATGTCCTTCGTCGCGACCGTCGCCTTGATCCCCAGATCGCCGAGCCGACGCCGCACGGCGTTCTTGACGATGTCGCCGATGTTGATTTCCGCCAGCCTCACGTGCCCGTGCGCGTCGTGCTCGACGTGGCCCAGCGCGGCGACGTCGTCAGGGCTGAGATCGAGCACCAGTCCTTCCGCAAGAACGGCCACGCCGTCGAGCCGTCCGTAGCTCTGGCGCTTGATGATGGCGCCGACGAGCGTATCGACGATCATGCCGAGCCGTACCTGGTGGCCTTCGAACTCCTCCGGAATCAGCGTCAGCGTTGCGCCCGCCGCCTTGCCGATCCCGAGAGCGAGATGGCCGGCCTTTCGGCCCATCGCGATGACGAAGTACCAGCGCGACGTCGTTTTCGCGTCGACCATCAGGTTCTTGACGATGTCGACGCCGTAGTGCCGCGCGGTCTGGAATCCGAACGTGTCGACGTGGGGCGGCAGATCGAGGTCGTCGTCGATGGTCTTTGGCACGTGCACGATCTGAAGCCGGCCGCCGGCGTGCTGCTCGACTTTCATCGCCGAAAACGCGGTGTCGTCTCCGCCGATCGTGATGACCATCGTCACGCCCAGGTCGGTCAACGACCTGACGGTCGCCTCGAGATAGCGGACGTCGGTCGTCGGATTGGCACGGGAAATCCCGAGATACGACCCGCCGCGGAAGTGAATGCGCGACACGCCGTCGATGTCGAGCGGCTGCACGTTGGCGGTGTCGCCGCGCATGATCCGCTCAAACCCGTCCCGGATGCCGATGACGTCGACCCCCTCGAGACGGGCGCGAATCGTCGCCGCGCTGATGACGCTGTTGATGCCGGGGGCCGGTCCGCCGCCGACGAGGATCGCGAGCCGCCCACGCGGCGTCATGACAGCTCCGCCGGGGGAATGGGGTACAGCTGGTCGATGAGGTCGTGGCGTGTAAGGCCGACGGCCTCGCGCTGTACCTCGAGATACCACCGCCAGGTTCTGGCCTTTTCCACGAGCGCGGCGTAGCGCGCAATCGCCGCCGGCCGGTCCGCCTCGGACACCGCAGGGAGCTGCAGGCGAATGGCGTTCAGGACCTCGATGATCGACTGCAGCGTCCCGCCGATGCGGCCAAGCGTGGCGGCGCGGTCTTCGTACAGGTGGGACATGCGTCGATTATCCTCCAGGCAGCCAGCCGTAAGGCTGAGCTGGTGCAAACGCGTGTAAGTTGCGCAGGTGACGTCAGATGTGTCGATATACTGTGTTCAGAGGCGTGATTTGAGCTTCTCAGTCGAGCGCCCGCTCGTGCTGCTGGTCGAAGACGACCGGGACGGTCGCCTTCTGTACGCGGAATGGCTCGATCAGGCCGGTTTTCGCGTCGAGCAGGCGCATAACGGACTTCAGGCGCTCGAACGGGCCTTCGACCTGCTGCCCGCCGCGGTCGTCACCGATCTCAATATTCCCGGCATCGATGGCTACGAGCTCACACGGCGGCTCAAGGCGGACGAGCGGACCGCGCGGATCCCGATCATTGCCGTCACCGGCTACGCGCCATTCGCGCAGGACCCGTCCCGGGCCGACCGCGCCGGGTGCGATGCCATCATTCCCAAGCCCTGTCTCCCGGACGATCTCGAATCAACGATCCGATCGCTGCTCGACGACGCCCGGCACACCACCGCATAGGTTTCGTATTCAGTGTCGCGCCGCGTGCTCATCATCGAGGACGACCCGGATACCCGGGAAATGCTCGGCCACTTCCTCGAGCTCTCGGGGTTCGTCGTCGAAACGGCCGCCAATGGCCGCGAAGCGCTCGATACCCTGCGCGGCGGCGATTACGCATCCGTAATCCTGCTCGACTTGATGATGCCCGTGATGGACGGGTGGGAATTTCGCGCGGCGCAGCGTCTCGATCCGGCGCTTTCCGCCATCCCGGTCATCGTCGTGACAGCCGCGGGACCTCGTGAACGTGTCCCGCCGATCGACGCCGACGCCTGGCTGCCGAAGCCGATCGACCTGGACCAGCTGCTCGACACGATCGCACCGTTCTGTTGACGTCTACTGCCGGTCGCGGCCGTAGATATCCCTGAAAAAATGCACTTCGCCGTCCGGGGCGACCCGCGCGGTGAAATACGCGATATACACCGGGATCTTTTCGCGAAGCGTCACGGTCGTCTGTTCGGAACCGTGCATGGCCTCGCGAATCCGATCGGGCGTCCAGTCCGGCCGATCGCGCAGGACGTAGTCGGCGAGCTCCTCGGGCTGCTCGATCCGGACGCAGCCATGGCTGAAGGCCCGGGTCTCGCGCGTGAAGAGCGCATCCGCCGGCGTGTCGTGCAGATAGACGTTGTACGGATTCGGGAACATGAACTTCACGAGGCCCAGCGAGTTCGAGTCGCCGGGACGCTGCCGGAAGCGATATCGCCTCGCGTCCGAGAGATCGATGGACTTCGGGTCGACCGCCCGCCCGCGTGTGTCCACCACCTCCATGTGGGTGCGCTCGAGGAAGGACGGGTCGCTCTCGGCCGACGGCAGCGTTTCGTTTTCAGCGATATCGGCCGGAACGTTCCAGAAGGGCGCCAGGACCACGTAGCTCATTGCGGAGCTGAACGCGGGCGTCTGCGCGTCTTTCTTCCCGACGACGACACGCATCGCGAGCGGGACGCTGCCGTGATCCCACACCTCGAGCCGATACTCGGGAACGTTCACGAGGATGTGCCGGTCGCCGAGATCCCGCGGCAGCCATCGCCAGCGTTCGAGATTCAGCTCGATCTGCCGGACCCGTTCCGCGGCCGGCACATTCAATTCCGCGACTACGGTTTTGCCGACCACGCCGTCGGCCTCGAGTCCGTGACGACGCTGGAAATGTCTCACGGCGTTCTCGAGGGTCTCGTCATAGATGGGGGTGCCGGAGTCGGGGCGCCCTGCCGGCGGCGAGTAGTCGCCGGTAACCGCGAGCCGCTTCGCAAGCGCCGGGAGCAACGGACTGCGTTCCCCGCGCTTGACACGGAAGCCGGCAGGCAGCGACGGCCATCCGCCGGCTGCAGCCATGCTTCGGTATGTGTGCAGCGCCTCGCGAAGCGATGCGTATGACGGGTTGCGGCGCTGCAGGTCGCCGAGAACATCCGCGACGCGATCGCGCGCGAGGGCGTCGTCGAGAGACTGCAGTGGGTTCGAGGCCGGCGCGGAAGTCTTCCAGCGGATCGTGCGTCCCTCGGTCACGCCGGCGGCGAGGTCGCTCGCGTACTGCAGAAAGGCATACGTCAGCCGCGCATCGAGTGTCATGGCCGCGCGCGCCTCATTCCGGCGATCGACCCCACGCCTCACGTCGTCACGCAGCCGCGCAAGATCCCGGGCGCCGTAACGGGCCGGGTCGAGCGCGTCGCGATCGGCGTGCTGCAGGGTGTCGATCAACACGTCGGCGGAGCGGCTGCGTTCGTCATCCGCCCACGCCGGTACGAAGCTGCGTTTCTGATAGAACTCTCGTGTGAGCGCCCACACCTGCCGTCCGCCGCGGGTTTTCAGGACATATGGTGGCGACGTTTTGACGGAGACGATTGCCGCCAGGGCGTCGCGCAGATCCTGCGGCGGCGTGTGTGGTGCGACCGCCGGGCCGCGACGGCACCCGCCGAGTACGGCCGCGAATGCGATCGTCGCGACGACTCCGCGAATACGGACCGCTGTGTGCAGGCCACTTGCCACGACATGAAGGAGAGCAAGCGCGGTGCCTACCGTCCGGCTGCAGCGTAGGAATCTCCTTACCCATATTCAGGCCGATATCAACATCGTTGCGGCAGGCCTGCTCTACGATATGGCCGCGCTGCAGAGCTCGCAGCGCAGCGCGTTCGGCTATAAACGAGCGGGCAAGGTGATTGCGACGGCGGTTGACGTTTCTCTGCGCGATCTCGTGGCGTCGGGCACCGTTCGTGATGTGCCGTACGTGGGACGCGCGAGCGAGCGCATCATTGCAGACGCGGTCGCAAGCGGTGATTCCGGGATTGTTGCGGCCGCGATCGCCGCATCCTCATCGTCGAAGCGAAGTGACCTCGAGAAACGGCGGCGGTTCCGTCGCGCGTATCTGAGTCGCCATGCGATGCTCACGGCCCTCGAGGCGCCGCTCGGTGCGGCAATCGTCGGCCCGGCATCCTTCCGCGGGGATCTGCAGATGCATTCGACGTGGAGCGACGGCGTCGAGACGATCGCGTCGCTTGCGGAAGGCGCGGAGGCGCTCGGATGGTCGCGCATCGGCGTCACCGATCATTCCTACGGTCTGCCCATCGCGCGCGGCATGAGCATGGACGCGGCGCGGCAGCAGCATCGAGAGATCGATGCGCTGAACGAGAGGCTCGCGGGACGCGTCCGGGTGTACAAAGGCATCGAAGCGAACATTCTCGCTGACGGATCGCTCGATCTGTCGACCGAGGAACGTGCCGTGTTCGAGTACGTCCTGGCGTCGCCGCATTCCGCGCTCCGGCGCGAACACGATCAGACGGCACGGATGCTCGCGGCGGTCAGAGGTCCCGGGGTAGCGATTCTGGGCCACCCGCAGGGACGCGTCTACAACTCCAGACCCGGCGTCACGGCCGATTGGGCCAGGGTGTTTGCCGAGGCGGCACAGCTGGGCGTCGCGATCGAGATCGACGGCAACTGGCATCGCCAGGACGTCGACTACGAACTGGCCGCCCTGGCGCTCGACGCGGGGTGCTTTTTCGCCCTGGACAGCGACGCGCACAGCATCGCGGAATTTCCGTTCACCGACTATTCGATCGCCCACGCGCGAATCGCGGGCGTGCCCGCCGACCGCGTCGTCAACTGCTGGCCCGAGCGAAAATTCGATGCGTGGTTGAACGACCGCCGCGCCTGACGGGGGCGTTTGGTCATCCGGCGCTGCGCGTCGCCGCCGCGTAACGCGATGCCAGAGGATGCCCGAGACGCTGCTCGATGAACCGTGAGGCGGCGAGCACACCCGGGAGGCTGACGCCGGTTTCGATGTTCAGGCCATTCAGCATATAGAGGAGATCCTCGGTCGCCAGGTTTCCGGTCGCGCCAGGCGCGTACGGACAGCCGCCGAGGCCCCCGGCCGACGAATCGTAGGTCGCCACGCCGAGCCGGAGCGCGGTGAGCACGTTTGCGAGCGCCGTCCCGCGCGTGTCGTGGAAATGGAGCGCGATCCGCTCCAGTGGCACGCGCTCTGCCACCGCAGAGAGAACGACCGGAACCTGACCGGGGTGGGCGACGCCGATCGTGTCGCTCACGGACACTTCGTAGGCGCCCATCTCGACGAGCGCCGCGCTGACGTCGCGCACGCGCGCCGGATCGACCGCGCCCTCGAACGGGCATCCGAACGCAGCGGAAACGTACGCGCGCACGGGCAGTCCGGCTTCCCGCGCGGCGGAGCAGACAGCCCGATAGGTCTCCAGTGAGGCGTCAATCGATCGGTTGATGTTGCGGCGGCTGAACGACTCCGACGCCGCGGCAAAAACGGCGATTTCGTCGGCGCGGGCGGCGAGCGCGCGATCGAGGCCGGCCAGGTTCGGAACGAGAGCCGTATACCGCGTGGCGGCTCGACGGGCGATGCGCGCGAACACGTCGGCCGTGTCCGCCATCTGCGGCACCCCGCGCGGGCTCACGAACGCGCCGACCTCGATCGTGCTGTGTCCCGCCGCGCCAAGCATGTCGACGAACCTGACCTTGTCGTCGACCGCGATCGCGGCCTGTTCGTTCTGCAGGCCGTCCCGGGGCCCCACCTCGACGATCCGGACGCGGGAAGGCAGCGTCATGCTCGCGGTGCTTCGAGATCGACGAGCGCAACGTTCGGCTGCACGAGGTCGCCCGCGGCGCAATGGACGGCGATCACGATCGCGTCACCACCGGCGCGGAGCGGCAGTTCCATCTTCATGGCTTCCAGCAGGACGAGCACGTCGCCGCCCTTCACCACATCGCCGGGACGTACATTTACGGCGATAACCGTTGCCGGCATAGGCGCCATGACCGATCCCTGCCCGTGCGCCGACCGGCTTCGGGCGGCGCCCTCGAGGTCCACGCTGGCCACGTACGTGCGGCCCTCGAGAAATATCCACGTCGCGTCAGTCGATCGCGCCACGAAGAGCCTGCGCTGTCGGTCATCGATGCGAATGACGACTTCCCCGGCCGCCGGCCCATAAACGACATCGAACGTCGCGCCGCCGTCGACGGTAAACCCCTCTGCCGACGTGCTGTCGACTCGCGCCGTCCGACCGCCGATCGTGATCGAGAGCGCCTCCGCCATTACCGGCCCCAGTTCGGCACGTCGTTCCACGGATCCGGAATCGATCGGGCCGTACCCCGCGTCGACGACGGCTGCGGCCCGTTCGCGGCAATCGCCGCGCCGACGAAGATCGCGTCCTCAGCCTGGGCCGCATCGAGAAGCTCGGCGCTGTGTTCGTCGATGAAACTCGTAGCCGTGTCGCCGCTGCGGAACGACGGGTGGTCGAGAATCCGGCGCAGGAATTCGATGTTCGTGCGGACGCCGAGCACGGGAAACGCGCCGAGCGCTTCGATCGATCGAGCGATGGCGGCGTTTCGATCCTGACCCCACGCGATCAGCTTTGCCAGCATCGGGTCGTAGTGGACGCCGACGTTCGTCCCTTCTTCCACACCGCTGTCGACGCGAATGCCCGGACCCGAAGGTTCCCGGTAGAGCAGCAGGGGACCCGCCTGCGGCAAAAACCCGGCCGACGGATCCTCGGCATACAGGCGGCATTCGATGGCGTGTCCTCGCTGCACGAGGTCCTGCTGGCGCCACGGCAGCGGCCCGCCCATCGCGATCTCGATTTGCGCGCGCACCAGATCGAGCCCGGTCACACACTCCGTGACGGGGTGTTCGACCTGAAGGCGCGTGTTCATCTCGAGAAAATAGAACTTCGCGTCGTCGCCCGATCCCTCCAGGAGGAACTCGATCGTGCCGGCATTCCGGTAGCCTGCCGATAGTGCGGCGGCGACTGCGGCGGCGCCCATCCGCTCGCGCACGGCCGGCACCAGCGCAGGAGACGGGCTTTCCTCGATGACCTTCTGGTGCCGCCGCTGGATCGAGCATTCCCGCTCGAACAGATGGACGGCGTTCCCGTGCGCGTCCGCGAATATCTGGATTTCGATGTGCCGCGGCCGCTGGACGAGCCGTTCGAGATACAACGTGCCGTCGCCGAACGCGGCGACCGCTTCGCGCCGCGCGGCAGGCACCGCTTCAGCCAGTTCAGTGCCCGTTCGCGCGGCACGCATGCCTTTGCCGCCCCCGCCGGCTGACGCCTTCACGAGCACCGGAAAACCGATCTCGCGAGCTGCCGCAAGGACGCCGGCGTCGGTCTGATCCGACGGCGTTTTTCCCGGGACGATCGGCACCCCGGCGCGTTCCATCAGCGCTCGCGCGGCGATTTTCGATCCCATGGCTTCGATCGCCTCGGGCGGCGGGCCGATGAAGGTCAGGCCCGACTTCCCGCACGCGCGCGCGAACTCCGGGTTTTCCGAAAGGAAACCGTAGCCGGGATGAACCGCGTCGGCGGCGGTCCGTTTTGCGGCGTCCAGGATAGCCGGAATGGACAGGTAGCTCTCCGATGCAGGCGGCGGACCGATCCGGACCGCCGCGTCTGCCAGACGCACATGCTTCGCCGCGGCGTCGGCATCCGAGTAGACCGCCACGGTTTCGATGCCCATCTCGCGACACGTCCGCATCACGCGCACCGCGATCTCCCCGCGGTTCGCCACGAGAACGCGGCGGATCACTCGGGACGCGCGATCCACGCCGGGGTCCGCTTTTCGAGGAACGCGCGCATCCCTTCCTGGCCTTCCGCCGAGACGCGCTGCCGCGCGATCGACTGGACGGTGTGCTCGATCGCAGCGTCGGCGTCGCTCGACACGACGGAGGCGATCAGCGCCTTCGCGGCCGCCACGGCTCTCGGTCCCGACGACGCCAGATCGTTCACGTGTCTGGCGACCGCGCGATCGAGATCCGCCGCGTCGACCACCGTATGGACGAGGCCGATCTCTCGCGCGCGTGCGGCGGAGAAGCGCGCGCCGGTGAGGAACAGTTCGCGCGCCGCCGATTCGCCAATCTTCGCGATTGCAAACGGCGAGATCACCGCCGGAACGATCCCGAGCTTCACCTCGGTGAACCCGAAGATCGCGTCCTCGGCGGCGACGACGATGTCGCAGACGGCCGCGAGTCCGATCCCGCCGCCGAGCGCGGCCCCGTGAATTCGTCCGACGAGCGGAATCGGCAGCCGGTTGAGCGCCTCGAACATCCGCGACAGCGCCCGTGCATCGCGCACATTTTCTTCGTGCGAGTAGGTGACCGTTTTCGCCATCCAGGCGAGGTCCGCGCCTGCGCAGAATACTTTGCCCGCGCCCGAGAGCACCGCCGCGCGCACCGGGCCGTCAGCGCGCACCGACTCCGCCCAGGCGGTCAGTTCCTGGATCAGCACGTCGTTGAAGGCGTTCCGCACGTCGGGCCGGTTCAGCGTGACGTGTGCGGTCGGCCCGGTGTGCTCAACTTGTACCAGCATTCACAGTTGCCTCGAATTACATACGGAACACGCCGAAGCGCGCTTCCGGAACCGGCATGTTGAACGCCGCCGACAATCCGAGGGCGAGCGCGGTACGCGTCTCCGCCGGGTCCAGAATCCCGTCGTCCCAGAGGCGTGCGGTGGAGTAGTACGGCGAACCTTCGCGGTCGTACTTCTCCAGAATGGGATCGCGGATCGCCTGCTCGTCGTCGCCGGCAAGCTGTTTTCCTTCGCGCGCGAGCTGGTCTCGTTTGACGGTCGTCAGCACGCCGGCAGCCTGCTCGCCGCCCATGACGGAAATTCGCGCGTTCGGCCACATCCACAGCAGGCGAGGCTCATATGCACGGCCGCACATCCCGTAATTGCCGGCGCCGAACGACCCGCCGATGATGACCGTGAATTTCGGGACGACGGAATTGGCAACGGCGTGCACCATCTTCGCGCCGTCCTTCGCGATACCCGCGCGTTCGTACTGTCGTCCGACGATGAACCCTGTGATGTTCTGCAGGAAGATGAGCGGCACACCGCGCAGATTGCATAGCTCGATGAAGTGCGTCGCCTTCAGCGCCGACTCCGAAAAGAGCACTCCGTTGTTCGCGACGATGCCCACGAGGAAGCCGTGCAGGCGCGCGAATCCGGTCACGAGCGTCGTGCCGTATCGCTCCTTGAACTCGTCGAAACGCGAACCGTCGACGAGCCGCGCGATGATTTCCCGGACTTCATACGGCTTGCGCGTATCCGCATTGACGATGCCGTAGATCTCACGGGGATCGTACGCAGGATCCTCCGCCGATGTGGTGTCCGGCGGCAACCGCTTGACGTTCGTGAGCGTCTCGACGATTGTCCGCGCGATGTGCAGCGCGTGCTCGTCGTCGTCCGCGAAATAGTCGGCAACGCCCGAAAGGCGCGTGTGCACGTCGGCCCCTCCCAGTTCCTCCGCGGTCACTTCTTCTCCCGTTGCAGCTTTCACGAGCGGCGGCCCCCCGAGAAAAATGGTGCCCGTGCCCTTGACGATGACCGTCTCGTCGGACATCGCGGGCACGTAGGCCCCGCCAGCCGTGCACGAGCCCATGACGACGGCAATCTGCGGAATACGGTCGGCCGACATGCGCGCCTGATTGAAGAAGATCCGGCCGAAGTGATCGCGATCGGGAAACACTTCCGCCTGCAGCGGAAGGAACGCGCCACCCGAGTCGACCAGATACACGCAAGGCAGCCGGTTCTGCAGCGCGACTTCCTGCGCCCGGACGTGTTTCTTGACGGTGATCGGATAGTAGGTGCCGCCCTTCACCGTGGCATCGTTCGCCACGACGACGACTTCGCGTCCCGACACGCGGCCGACGCCCGTGATGATGCCGGCGCCTGGAGCGTCGTTGTCGTACAAGTCCCACGCGGCCAGCGGTGACAGCTCGAGAAACGGCGACGTCGCGTCGAGCAGCTTCGAAATGCGGTCGCGCGCCGTCAGCTTGCCCTGCTCGCGCTGCCGTTGCAGATAGCGTTCGCCGCCGCCCTGCCGCGCGGTCTGAATGCGCGCGCGCAATTCCGCCACGAGCGCGGTCATGCGCCGGGCATTGCTTTGGAACTCATCGCTGGCCGGGTCGATGTGCGACGCGAGGCGGTCCATTTACCAGCCGCAGCAGTCGGTCTTGAACCCGCAGTTCGGACACCGCCAGACCGCGTGCATCCGGAACATCCCGGTCCCGCAGCGATCGCACGGCATCGCGTCTGTTTCTCGACTACAGGTGGTGCCGGAACCCGCGTCGGCAGGCAGTGATGACTGGGGTATGGCCGACTTCGGAAGGGACTCCGGACGGGGCGGGTGAGCCATCGCTGGGATTATAGCGTCAATACAGTGTATGCCCCGGAAACGCCATGGTTGCAGAATTTACCGTATGAAAACAGAACAAATGTCAAGTATATGGACAGTTCTGCTGCGATCTGTATAATTCTCCATTGATATGACGATGAAAAAGAAATATCGCGTCCTCGCGGTGGACGACGAGCCCGCGATGATCGAGTGGCTGAAGATCCTGCTCGAGCACGAAGGGTACGAAGTCCGAACGGCAATGATTGGCACCCGGGGCGACGAGATCTTCAAGACCTGGAAGCCCGACGTCGCCATCACGGACATGATGCTCCCGGACGTCGACGGCCTCGAGCTGCTTCGCCGGTTCAAGCAGACCCACGCCGACACCGAGGTCATCGTCATCACGGGCCACGGCAGTGTGCCGAAGGCCGTCGAAGCAATGAAGGCCGGGGCGCACAGCTTCGTCGAGAAACCGATCGAGCCCGACACGCTGCTCGCGATGCTCGAGCGGGCGATCGAGCGGCGCGATCTCGTCGGCGAGAACCTGCTGCTCAAACAGAAGCTGGAAGGGCAGTTCCGGTTCGGCAACATCATCGGCAAGAGCAAGAAGATGCACGAGGTGCTCGAGCTGGTGGAGAGCGTTGCGGGCAGCGACGCCAACATCCTGATCCAGGGCGAGAACGGGACCGGCAAGGAGCTCATCGCCAACGCGATCCATTACAACTCGAAGCGGGCGAAGGGGCCGTTCATCAAGATCAACTGTGCGGCGATCCCGAAGGATCTCATCGAGTCAGAGCTGTTCGGCTACAAGAAGGGCGCGTTCACGGGCGCGGCGACCGACAAGGAAGGCCTCTTCGAGATGGCCGAAGGCGGATCGCTGCTGCTCGACGAGATCGGCGAAATGCCGCCGTACCTGCAGACGAAGCTGCTGCGTGTGCTGCAGGAGCGCGAATACCGGCCGATCGGGAGCGACCGGATCGTGCGCGTGGACTTCCGGTTGATCTGCGCGACGAACATCGATCTGGACGCCGCGCTCCGCGACGGGAAGGTCCGCGAGGACCTCTACTTCCGCATCAATACGATCACGCTGCGCGTCCCGCCGCTGCGGGAGCGCACCGAGGACATTCCGCTGCTGTGCGAGCACTTTCTCGAGAAGTACCGTCAGCGGCACCAGCGCAACGTCAAGTCGATCGCGCCTGCGGCGTATCACGTGCTGATTCGTCATCGCTGGCCTGGAAATGTTCGTGAGCTGGAAAACGTCATCGAGCGCGGCGTGTTGGTGGCGAAAGGGCAGGAGATTACCGTCAATGACCTTCCGGAGTCGCTGCGCACCGAGAGTACGACGACGACGGAATTCGTGATCCCGCCACACCGCACGTTGGCGGAGATCGAGCGGATGGCCATTCTGCAGACGCTGCAGCGGACGAACTGGAACAAACAGGAAGCGGCGCAGATCCTCGGGCTCTATCGGCCGACTTTGTACAGCAAGATGAAGAAACACGAGATCCAGGACGGCGCCAAGGCCGCCGGCCGCCGGCCGGCGACCGTTTGAGATCGGCCGCGACGTCGACGCGCAGACGGGCTGCAACACGAAACGGGACGCATTTTGCGTCCCGTTTCGTGTTTACAGCCGTATCAGCTAGAGAGAAAGCCGTGGCACACGGTTTGATACATCGGATGTGTTTGCGATGCGTGCGCGCATTCCTGGCGCCGCAGTGTTGAAGGAGGGCGACGTGGAAGAGCGATCGCGTGTATTGCTGGCTACCGTGCTCGGCGCCGCCGCCGGCGGCATCTGGGGCTGGCTGTATCTGACCGAGCAGGGACGGCGTGTGCGAAGCCAGATTGAACCCAAGCTCGACGATTTCATCCGCGAAATGCATGCGTTGAGGGGAACGGTCGAGAAGGCACGAACGGCGGCGAATGAAGGCTGGCGCTCGCTCGGTGACATTACGGGCGGCACGCTGCCCGGCGCCGCGCAGGGCCGCTGGTCGGCTTAAAGGAGGCCAGTAGTGGCGGATCTCCACACGACCAACGTGCTGCTGGGCGTCATGGCGGCGGTGAGCGTACTCGAGGCGTTGCTGCTCATCGGCGTTGGGATTGCGGGTTTCATGGCATACCGCCGGGCGATGCAGTTCGTGGCGGACCTCGAGCTGCGTGAGATCGTGCCGCTGCGGCGCAAAGTCGACGCGATCCTTGCAGATGTCCAGTCGATTACCGCACGCGTGAGCCAGCAGACGGAGCGCGTGGACCAGGCCATTACCGGCACTTTCGACCGAGTGGATGAGACGGCTGATCGGATGCGGTCGTCCGTGCGCGACAAGGTCTACCAGGCCGTCGGGATCGTGCGCGGCGTCCGCGCGGCGATCATGTCGGTGCTGCAGCAGGCGTGACCGGCTTCGCCCCTGGCTTCGGCGAGGCGGGCTCTCGGATGACGGACGACGAACGGATTCAAGGAGGTTGCATGGCATACGAATACGATCGCTATGAGCGGGAAGAAGGCGGCGGCTCGTTCCTGATGGGGCTGCTGGCGGGCACGGTACTAGGCGCGGGGCTCGGCATGTTGTTCGCGCCGAAGGCGGGATCCGAACTGCGGTCCCAGCTTGGCGAGTCGGCGGGGAAGCTGCGCTCGACGGCTGGCGATACGTATCAGCAGGCGTCTGACAAGGTCAGCCAGATGGTGGACCGTGGCCGCGACGCGTACGACCGGGCCCGCTCCAGCGTGAGCAGCATGGCTTCGGGCGCCACCGGCACGACGGGCACGAGCGGAGCGTCGACGTCCAATTCCGGAAGCAGCACATCCGGCAGCACGGGCGGCACGCACAATCGTGACCTCGGTTCGACGAGCACGCCGGGGGGAACGCGCTGACGGCGACGCGATGACGGAACAGCAGGCGCGCACGACGGCGAACGTCGTGATGGTGGCGGCGGCAGTGAGCGCTGCGTATGCGGTGCTCCGTACGCCGCGGCTGCGCGTCCTGGCGTGGCAGCTCGCGCGCTCGTGGGCGCGCGGGCCGCTGGCCGCCTGGGCGGTCGGCGAAGCCCGTCGCGCCTGGGAGCTGAGCGGCCACAGGGGTTGATATCATCGGGCCGTGGACGGGCGGCGCACGGCCTCACGTATCCGAGGCGAGATTCGTCTGACGGGTCTCGCCATCTGGCGCGGTGTGGTCGGCATCTACCAGTCCAACGACCTCACCTTCGCGTCCTCCATCGCCTACTACGCGCTGCTGTCGCTCTTTCCCTTCTTCCTTCTCGCGTTCTCCATCCTCGGTAGCGTCACTGTCGACGTCGGCGATCGCGCCGAGATCCTCGGCTTCGTGCTGCGCTACTTCCCGAGACACTTTGAGTTCGTCACCGCGCAGCTCGACGCGCTGCAACAGGCCAGGCTCCGGCTGGGCGTCGCCGGAAGCGTGGTGATGATCTGGGCGGCCATGGGCGTGTTCAGCGCGATCACGTCCGCGGTGAACCACGCGTGGGGCGTCGAGAAACAACCGAGCTACTTCCGCCACAAGCTGATCGCGCTCCTGATGCTGATCGCCGCCAGCGTGCTGCTGCTCGGCGGTCTGCTGCTGGTCAGCGCCATCAACGTGATCGAGGCGCGCTGGTTCGCCGTCGTCCTCGTGCGAACGCCCGCGCTCACAGTCCTGCAGAACATCGCGGTGAAGATCGGCAGCACGGTGGTGTTCATCCTCGTCGTGGGCCTCATCTTCTACTTCGTCCCGAATGCGGAAGTGCGTTTTCGTGACGTCTGGGTGGGCGCCGTCGTCACGGGTCTGCTGTGGCGCGGTGCGCTGTTCGGTTTCTCGTGGTATCTGCGCGTCAGCATGGATCGGTTGACGAACGTCCACGGCTCGATAGCGGCGGTCGTGGTGTTCCTCGTCTGGGTGTATACGTGCGCCGTTCTATTCCTCTATGGCGTCGAAGTCACAGCCGCCAACGCGCGATTGCGACGCCATCGTCCAGAGGAGATTCCCGCCGCGCCCGCGCCGCGGATCTGAGCGCCAATTCAGGAAAGGATGGCAGGACAGGGAGGTCCGAAGACGCTCCCTGCAGCCTGTTGGCAGGGTGTGGTGGCGGGGCGGTTGCCCTGGCGGAACGCCGGAGCGGTAGGCCCGGCCGCTTTCGTGACCGGACGCCCTTACCTAGAGCAACGTGGGTGCCACCTGAAAGTCAGCCGCTCGGCGGCGCAATAACGACGTTTTACGTGGGTTTTGTGGAGTTCGTTACCTCGTCCGCCAGCCAAGTGAGTAGCCCGTGATACACGACACGAAAAAAGGCACAGCTATGGGGCGACGTTGTCCGGCGGTTGGACGACCGCCGCAGCCGGTGCCGCCGGTCGGGGCGGAGGAGCGCTGACAGGCGTTGGAACGTCATTGGATACCAGAATGCCGTTGATGTAGGCGGCCAATCCGAGCACGATGACGCCGCCGGCCACACCAAAGGCGATGTCCATGATCCCGCCGGCGAAGGCCAGGAGCATGAACAACGCCCCGCCAAGCCCCATCAGCATCACACCCATCGAACGGTAACGCGTCCCCTTTGGATTCGACGCGCGCTGCAACGCGGCGGCGAGGAGTAGTCCCCGGTCGAAACGCTCCGGATCGACCTCCGGAGGGGGCATCAATCCGCGCTCGATCATCGCGATTCGCTCGCGGACTGCGAATTCGCGCAGGCGCTGGCGGCCTCGGAGTGCCATTCCGATCAAGACCACGGCACCCAGCACGAGCAGACAAAGGACAATTCCGGCAAATTGGTCGTTCACGCGCCCTCCTGGCCGTCAATGGGATTAGACCGTGCGGGTTCGGCGATTGTTTCAGCGCGTCCGGTGAAACAATGGGGAAGCGCCTGCGCTCTAATCCCGAAGATGGACGTGCGCGCGTGACTGTCCCATAGCATGGACCAGGACGCCGAACGCGCGCTGATCGAACGCTGCCGCACGGGAGACGAGCGGGCGTTCGCGGATCTCGTCGATGGCCACAAGGACCTGGTGCACGCGATGATCTGGCGTCTCGGGCCCGATCGGTCGCAGGCCGACGACCTGGCGCAGGAAGTGTTCCTGAAGATCCACCGCGGATTGCCGTACTTCCGCGGCGAGGCGCGGCTCTCGACGTGGATCTATCGCATCGTGATCAACGTCTGCTCGCAGGCGAGATCGCGGCGGCCGCGGGAGGTATCGCTGGACGACGACCGCGGGGGACGCCCGATCGAACCGCGGCGCGACGACGCGTCGTTCGCAGAGATGGAATTGCGGGACCGGCTGGAGAAGGCGATGGCAAAACTGCCGGATCAGTACCGGGTGCTCATCGCCGCGCACCATCTTGGCGGCGTGCAATACGAGGCACTGGCGGAAGCTCTCGACATTCCACTGGGGACGGTGAAGACGCACCTCCACCGCGCGAAGCGCAGGCTGAGGGAACTGCTCGACGAGACGCACTGAAGACCGGATCAGACCGATGACGTGCGCGCAGATCCAGGATCAGATCGAAGCCGTGGCGGCCGATGAGCAGCCGGTGACGGAGGAGTTCCGCCGCCATGTCGAAGGCTGCGTGCGGTGTGCCTCCGCACTTGCCACGGCCCGGCGTGTCGAAGCCATGCTCGAATCGTGGGAGGCGCCGCCGGCTCCTCCCCGTTTCACGGCAGCGGTGTCGTCGCGCATCCGGAGCGAGCGGTGGAGGTCCGAGCAGCAGGTCGACCGCGTCTTCAACCTCCTGCTGGTGTGCGGGCTCCTCGTTGTCGTCGGGGGGATCGTCGCGCTCTTCAACTTCTCGACGGTCGCGTCCGCGATCTCGCGCGGGGTCGACTTCGTCGCGCGTGCAGGTGAGCATCAGCCGTCGCCCGCCGTTCCGTCACTGGTGACCTACGTGGTCGGATCGGCCTTCTTTGGAACAGCGCTGGCCGCGTGGTGGTGGGCGGAGCGGCGATTTTCCACCTAGCCGGGCTACCCGGCGATCCCGAGGCGCTCCTGCATCGGCATCACGCAGTTGTCGCACGTCCCGCATCGATCGAAACCTTCTGACTCTCCGAAATATTCGAGCAGCAGCTTCCACCGGCATGTTGCGCTCCGGGCGTACTGCTCCATCCGTTCGAGTTTTGCGCGGTCCGCGTCCTGACGATCGCCGTACTGTTTCGCCACGGCCTCGAGCCGCTCGATTGGAATCTCGTCACCCGTCAGCAGCCGGAACCTGGCGCCTCGCAGTTCACGAACGAGCCGCTGTTCTTTCATCATCGACAGGATCGATCGCACCTTGTTTGCCGGGACGGGCGCCGAGAGCTCCTGGATTGCGGAGAGCGGCGCCGGGACCGACGCGGCGTTGGCTCGCATCAGTGCGTCGCGCACGCCGAGCAGCGCCTCTGCTCCCGGGTATTTGCCACCCATGAAGAACTGGTGCGTTCGACGATCCTCGATCTTGTAGAGGAGCACGCACTCGGCGGCGCCGCCGTCGCGGCCCGCCCGACCCGCCTCCTGGTAATACGACTCGAGGGACCCCGGCATGTCGTAATGGATCACGAACCGGATGTCCGGCTTGTCGATTCCCATCCCGAAGGCGTTCGTCGCCACGATGGTCTGCAACTCGCCCCGCATGAAGCGATCCTGCGTTTCCGAGCGGACCGTCTTTCCGAGGCGTCCGTGATACCTCCCGACGCTCAGCCCCTCGATTTCGAGCACGCGCGCCACTTCCTCGCAATGTTTGATGGTGGCGACGTAAACGATCCCGGCGCCGTGCGCGGCGCGCAGCCGTTCGACGAGCGTGCGCTGTTTGCGCGCATCGCTCGGCGTGTGCTCGACCGCGAAGTGCAGATTCGGGCGGTAGATGCCCATGTTGACGTGCACGGGATCGCGCAGGTCGAGCTGTTTGACGATGTCTGCGATGACGCGATCGGTGGCGGTCGCCGTCAGCGCCAGCACGGGCGGGTGCCGCAACGAACGGATCGCAGCTCCCAGCGACAGGAACGCGGGACGAAAATCGTGGCCCCATTCAGACAGGCAATGCGCTTCGTCGACGACGAACAGATCGATCTCAATCTCGCGCAGCATGTCGAGGAAGGCCGGATCCTCGAGTCGCTCCGGCGTGGCGAACACGAAATCGATGGTCCCCGCGCGGATCGCGTCGAGCGCCGCCTGAATCTCCCTCGCGGTCAGCGTCGAGTTGATCGCCTGCGCGGTGACGCCGAGATCCCGCAGTTTGTCCGCCTGGTCCTTCATCAGCGCGATGAGCGGCGACACGACGATCGTCGTCCCCGGAAGATGGAGGGCGGGCAGCTGATAGCACAGCGACTTGCCCGCGCCGGTCGGCATGATGGCGATCGCGTCGTGCCCGTCAACCATCGCGCGCACGACCTCCTGCTGACCGGGCCGGAACTCAGAGAGACCGAAACGCCCCCGCATGAGGCGCCGCAGCTTCGTGAGAGACCTGGGCATCGCGGCCTGAGCGCAGCAATGCCTGTGCCCGCGTGCTTCAGTAGTACTGAGCGAGTGTTTCGCAGCGTCTGGCGACCAGCTTGCGAACCGGCACGAACAGCGCCCAGCAGATAGCGAGCGCGACAAGGCACCAGCCGAACATAAAGAGCGGCGCGAGGGCGGGCCGGTGCAGCCAGCGGGTGGCGAACAGTACGAGCAAGAGAGACGGCGTGCCCGAGGCCACGAGCGTCAGCATCCCGAGCAAACCAGCGGCCTGATGCGCGTTGCTGCCGTTTCCGATCCTGCTCAGGTCGACTTCGCGTGGAAAGATCGCGGACAGCGCCGCAGCCACGGGGGCTACGAGGAGGTACGTCGCGAGCCATGCAAGCGGCAGCGCGAGCCACAAGGCAGGGTGACCGCCTGGGAAAACCGCCGCTGAAATGGCCACACAGACGATGGCGGGGCCGGCGCAGATGAGCGCGTTGCCGACGGCTTTGCCCGCCAGCAGCTCGCCGATGCCGAGCGGCGACAGCATCTGCCGCGTGAAACCTGCGCGATCGATGGCGAACTGATTGGCGGCGAACGGAAGAATGGCGAGTAGCGCAATGAAGCTCGCGAAACTGCCGAGAGTCAATCCGTCGTTCACGTTGAATCCGGCGAACGGCATACCGCCCCGGCGGTAGATGAGCGTGCCGAACACCGCGAGAATCATGATCGGGCTCATCAGGACCGAGCGGCCCCGCGTGCTGCGCAACGCGAGACGCAGCTGCGTCAGCGCGACCGCGGAGGCGCCGGCGGTCATGCCCGGTATCCTCCGGCCCCAGAGGCCCCCGAATGCCGCTCCGCGGCGCACTCCAAGCGTCTGCGGCATGTCGAGGACGCGCGAGAACGCGGCGTATCCGAGCACCTGAAGCGCCGCCGCGATGAGGACCAGCAGCATCAGCGGCGGCGCCGCCGTCGATGTCTGGGCAATCGCTGCCGTGTTCGCCTGCCGGTACAGCTCCGAGGGTACATACGACGCGACACGCGCCGTGACACGTTCGAACTCCGTCGGCGTATGGACCGTACGCTCCACGTGACCGCGGGCGCGTCCCCGGCGATGCTCCGCCCGCATGACGGACGGTACGAGGCCGATCAGCGGAAGGATCAGCACCAGCAGCAGCATCACGATCTCGCCGCGGCGGCGGTTTCGCAGGAGCAGGTGCACGACCGAGGAGGTGAGCGAGCTCACGCCGCCGAGCACGGCCACGAACGCGAGCCCGGCCGCGAACGCAATCACTCCAGCGACAGCGTGCGCGCCGGCGAGCATTCCGATCGCCACGCCGATCACGGCGGGAAGGCTCAGCAGGATCCAGGGATCCGCGAGCGCTCCGACGAGGTGCGCGAGATACAAAAGTGTTCGCGGGACCGGCAGCAGGAGGTATCGCGTTGGATTACCCGCGTCGCCCGACGGCAGCACGATCGGCCCCACTACAGAGAAGGCCAGCGCCGCCAGCAGCAGATACCGGAGCACTTCGAAGGGCAGTTGCCAGGATCCCGTCGCGAGCCCGAATCCCGCGGCCGCGCCCAGCACGGTCATGCCGAGCGCGGAGGGAACGAGCAGGAGCAGCGCGATGATCGGGCCGAGATTCTCGACCGCGAGCGACAGGCGATCGATTGCGTCGCGCGCGCCGGTTCGTTCCAGCGCATTGACGAGCACGCGCCATCGGAGCCACACGAACGCGCGGAGTATGCGCACGCTAGAGCCAGTGGAGATCCGCCGCCGGCCGCTCGCCGCCGACGAGCTCGATGAAGAGTTCCTCGAGCGTCTGGGCGCCCCCGCCGCCGGCACGCACGGTCTCGATCGGGCCCTGCGCGACGAGGCGGCCCTTCGCGATCACTCCGATGTGCGTCGAGAGGCGCTCCACGATCTCGAGGATATGCGACGTCAGAAAGATGGTGCCACCTCGCGACACGAATCCTTGAAGGAGATCCTTGATCTGCCGGGACGCGACGGCATCGATGCCTTCGAACGGTTCGTCGAGGAACAGCAGCTTCGGAGCGGGCAGCAGCGCCGCCGCCAGCGCGAGCTTCTTCCGCATCCCATGCGAGAAATCAGCGACCAGCGTCGTCGCCGCGGTCGTCAAATCCATCAGCGAGAGCAGGTCCGCTGAACGGCTCTGAAACGTTTCCGTCGGGATCCCGTGGACCTGCCCGATGAAGGTCAGCGTTTCTGCCGCCGTCAGCCGATCGAACAGCGCGAGATCTTCGGGTACGACGCCAACGCGGCGTTTGACCGCAACAGGATCGGCAATCGGATCGATGCCCAGGATGCGCATCTCGCCGCCCGAGGGCCGAAGCAGACCCGTCAGCAATTTGATCGTCGTCGACTTGCCTGCGCCGTTCGGCCCGAGAAAACCATAGAAGCTCCCCGTGGGGACCTCCAAATCGATGCCGTCCACCGCGCGAAGCGCACCGAAGCTGCGCGTGAGGCCGCGCGTCTGAACCGCTGGTTCCATGTCGCAGAGATTCTATGTCAGCATGGCCGTATGAACCGTCTGGCGCGCGAACGCAGTCCGTATCTCCTGCAACATGCAAACAACCCCGTCGATTGGTACGCGTGGGGCGACGAGGCGTTCGAAGCGGCTCGACGGGAGGACAAACCCATCTTTCTCTCGATCGGCTACTCCACGTGCCACTGGTGCCACGTCATGGAGCACGAGTCGTTCGAAAACGACGACGTCGCGCGCCGGCTGAATGCGTCGTTCGTATCGATCAAACTCGATCGCGAGGAGCGCCCAGACGTCGATCGCATATATATGGCCTTCGTGCAGTCGACCACCGGTTCCGGCGGATGGCCGATGTCGGTATTCCTGACGCCGGATTTGAAACCGTTTTTCGGAGGAACCTATTTTCCGCCCGCGTCACGGTGGGGACGGCCGGGCTTCATCGACGTGCTCGAGGAGATCCGCCGCGTATGGACGGAGGATCGATCGCGCGTCGAATTCGCGGCGGCCGAGTTGTTCGACCGGCTGAAGACGGTAACTGGCGCCGACGGGAGGTCTCGCGTTGAGTCGACGATCGCGGGCACTGACGCGCTCGAGGAAGCGGCGGCGCAGTACCTCGCAGCGTTCGACCGCCGCAACGGCGGATTCGGGGATGCACCGAAGTTTCCACGGCCGGTGGAGTTGTTCTTTCTGCTGCGCGAGTATGCGCGCGGAGGTGACGCCGCGCTGCTCGAAGCCGTCTCGGCGACACTGCGGGCGATGGCGCTCGGCGGCATGCGTGATCACGTCGGCGGAGGGTTCCATCGCTACTCGGTGGACGCTGCGTGGAGGGTGCCGCACTTCGAGAAGATGCTGTACGACCAGGCGCAGCTGACGCTGGCATTCCTCGAAGCCGCGCAGGCAACGGGACAGAGCTTCTTCGCCGCCGTGGCGGAGGACACGATCGCATACGTGCTGCGCGACATGCGCGATTCAACCGGCAGCTTCTACTCTGCGGAGGACGCCGACAGCCTTCCGGACGCTGCCACGGCCGAAAAACGCGAGGGCGCGTTCTACGTGTGGACCGACGCGGAGATCGGGCAGCTGCTCGAGGCCGACGCCGAGATCGTCCGGGCGCGCTTCGGCGTCCAGTCCGGCGGCAATGCTCCGCAGGATCCGCAGGGGGAGTTCCAGGGGCAGAATATTCTCTACACGGCGCGCTCGCTGGAAGATGTGGCGGCCAGCACCGGAAAATCCATAGACGATGTGATGGCCGCCCTCGGCCGCGCCCGTCACGTGCTGTTCGAAGCACGTGCGAGCCGTCCCAGGCCTCATCGGGATGACAAGGTTCTCGTCGCGTGGAACGGACTCATGATTGCCGCGCTCGCGCGTGCGGCGCGCGTCCTGCCGGCGCGCCCCGACGCGACGGAGTGGCTGGCGGCGGCGCGCCGTGCCGCGTTGTTCATCAAGGAAAGAATGTGGCGTCCCGACGAGCAGCGTCTCCTCAGGCGGTATCGCGATGGCGACGCGGCGATCCACGCATACGCCGAGGACTACGCCTGTCTCATCTGGGGTGTGCTCGAGCTGTTCGAGGCGGACGGCAATCCATCCTGGCTCGCCTGGGCGCGCCAGCTGCAGCAACGGCAGAACGACCTGTTCTGGGATCCCGCGGATGCCGGCTGGTTCAGTACGACCGGGGAGGATCCCACGGTCCTGCTGCGTCTGAAGGAAGACTATGACGGCGCCGAACCGTCCGCGGGTTCGGTGTCGGTCATGAACCTGCTTCGTCTGGCGTATCTGCTCGGCGACGATGACGCGCGTCAGCGTGTCGAACGCGTGCTGGGCCGATATGGCCCTCAGGCCGGCCGCGCGGCGCGCGCCATACCGTTCATGCTCGCAGGGTTGTGCGCGTGGCATGCAGGTGCAGGACAGATCGTCGTGGCGGGGGATGCTGACGATGTGTGCGCGCTGAAGGAGGAAGTCGCGCGGCATTACCTTCCGTTCTCGATCGTGATCCCGGTGGATCCCGGACCGGCGCAGGAGACGCTCGCCAGGCTCGCGCCCTTCATCGGAGGATTGAAACCTCGAGACGGCCGCGCGACAGCCTTCGTCTGCCGCGATTTCGTATGCCGCGAGCCGGTGACGACCGTGGAAGCATTGTCCGCCCAGTTGGAGGCCCGATGACGACGCCGCTTTCGGTCGCGTTCAACAGCGATCGAACGCGCGCCGCGTTCCGCTTTTCGCACTCGAAAGGCAACATCATCACGGCCGAGATGGTCGAGTTGCTGACCGAGGCGCTGTCGGGTCTCGACGAGAATCCGCATCTCAAACTGATCACGCTCGAAGGAGCAGGTGCGGATTTCAGTTTCGGGGCCAGCGTGCCCGAGCACGTTCCCGAGGAGATCGCTCGGGTACTGCCGGCTATGCACGAGCTGATCTATGCGCTGCTCGACGCCCCCGCTCCGACCGCCGCCGTCGTCCGAGGCCGGTGTCTCGGCGGCGGGTTCGAGCTGGCGCTCGCGTGCGACTTCATTTTCGCTTCCGACGACGCGACGTTCGGATTGCCGGAGGTGGCGCTTGGCGTATTTGCTCCTGCCGGCTCGGTGCTGCTCGGCGAGCGGATCGGCGCCGCCCGGGCCACGCGGGCGCTCGTGACGGGGGAGACGCGGTCCGCCGCGGAGCTCCTCGCGATGGGTCTCGTGGAGCTCGTGGCGCCCGGGGCTGCGCTGTCCGACAGCGTGGACATGTGGTTTACGGAACGTCTCGCGCGCCGCTCGGCGGCGACGCTTCGTTACGTCGTCCAGGCGGCGCGGGCGGGGCTGAGGACGCGGGTGCGCGCTCTCCTGCCGGAGCTCGAGCGGCTATACTTGCGGGATTTGATGCAGACCCGGGATGCGCCTGAAGGGATTGCCGCGTTTCTCCAGAAGCGCGCGCCGCGCTGGCAGGATCGATAGATCATGACGTACAACGTCGAAGTCGTGCTCCGCGAGCGCAACGATGCGGTGACGGAACACATCGAGCACGGCATCGAGCCGCGCGCCTGGATGGAGCGCGACGTGAAGATCGTGCTGGAGCAGATCCTCCGCGCGATCGACCGTGTGAAGAATCCCGACAACCCCGCCGGTCACGTCGCGCTGCGCGGTTTCAGCTGGATCGTGGAACCGATCGAAGGCGGCGTCGTAATTGCGGTCGAAATCCCGATGGGCGCTGCCGTCGCGGGTCCCTTCGCGATCGAACAGGACCGTCTCGATTCGATGGTCCGGCGAGTGATCGCCGCGGCGGCCGTACCGCGCGCTACGGTGCACTGAGCGCACGGATTTCCGGCAGCTCCGAAATCATTTTTCTGCCTCGAGCGCAGCTCGAGGGAGAAACTTCGGCGGTACCCGGTGTTTCGTCGCCTGCTCGTACGCGAACGCGAGCGCGATGAGTCTCGATTCCGACCATGCCGTGCCCATGAAGGAGATGCCGACCGGCAGTCCGAAGGCGTACCCGGCCGGTACGGTGATGCTCGGATAGCCTGCCACGGCGGCGGGCGTCGAACTCGCTCCGCCGAAATGATCCCCGTTGACCAGATCCGTCGTCCATGCCGGGCCGCCCGTTGGCGCGACGATCGCATCGAGGCGGTGCTGACGGAGCACGAAGTCGATCCCCTGCGCCCGCGCGAGCGCGCGGCAGGTGGTGCGCGCCGCGAGGTATTTGGGGCTGGTCAGACTTCCGCGTTTCTGCGACTGCAGAAAGACTTCCTGGCCGAAGTACGGCATTTCGCGGTCCTTGTTCGCGTCGTTGAACGCGATGAGATCCGCGAGCGTCTTCCGCTGCGCCGACGGCCCGAGCGATGCCAGGTACTTGGCGATGTCGGCTTTGAACTCGGTCTGCAGGACTTCGTTCTCACACGAGTCCGTTTTCGACGCCGTCGGAATGTCAGCGGGATCGACGATGGCCGCTCCGGCGGCCTTCATGTCCGCGATCGCCTTCTCGGTGATCGCGTCGGTGACGCTGCTGTAGCCGAAGTACTGCTTTCGCGCGACGCCGATGCGCGCGCCCTTCAGTGCGTTCGCGTCGAGCGCTTTCGTATAGTCGCGGGCGGCATGCGACGCGCTTGCCGGACTGGCGGCGTCGGCGCGGTCCACGCCGGTCATTGCGCCGAGGAGCAACGCCGCGTCTGCGACGGTTCTAGCCATCGGACCCGCCGTGTCCTGCGAGTGTGAGATCGGGATGATGCCCGAACGGCTGACGAGTCCGACGGTGGGCTTGATCCCGACCAGTCCGTTCGTCCCCGACGGACAGACGATGGAGCCGTCGGTTTCGGTGCCTATTCCGATCGCGGCGAGATTCGCCGCGATCGCGACGCCGGTTCCGGAACTCGATCCGCAGGCGTTGCGGTCGAGTGCGTACGGGTTCTTCACGAGTCCGCCGCGTCCGCTCCAGCCGCTCGTCGATCGCGTCGACCGGAAGTTCGCCCATTCACTCAGGTTCGTCTTGCCGAGGATGACGACTCCGGCCTCGCGCAGCCGCGTAACCACGAACGCGTCGTGCAGGGGATGGGAGCCTTCGAGCGCCAGCGACCCGGCGGTCGTCGACATCCGATCGCCGGTGTCGATGTTGTCTTTGATCAGGATGGGAATGCCGTGAAGCGGCCCGCGCGGACCTTTTTCGGCGCGCTCCTTGTCCAGCGCGTCGGCGATCGTGAGCGCGTCGGGATTGACCTCGATCACCGAGCGCAGCGAGGGACCCTGCCGGTCGATCTGTTCGATGCGATCGAGGTACAGCTGCGCGATTTGCCGGGCGGTGTAGCGTCCCGACGTCATCCAGTCCTGCAACTGTGCGGCGGTGGCTTCTTCGAGCGGAAACGGTGCCTGGGGAGGAGCGGCGGCCTGCAGCAGTGCGGCGGCCAGCCCGGCGGCGGCAAGATGCTTGATCATGGCGCCGCTACTGTAGCAACGGCGCTGGGGAATCACCAACTCACGTGTTCAGCCGATCGACGATGGCGTGCCAGGCTTCGGCCGCCGGAGTTTCGTGCTCCGTCAGCGCCGCGCCGCAGATCGTAGTCCCGGTCTGCGGGATCACGGCGGCCCAGACGGGTTCCACCATCAGGTGCAATCCGATGCTCGCCATTTCGACGTCGAACGTCGGCGGCAGCGGCTCGCCTTGCTGAAGTTCGAGGCGCAGGCCTCCATACGAGACGTCCACGACAGCCGCAGGCCGGCCGCCGGCCGTCACGCGGAACCCGCCGTCGACGCGCTTGCGCGGCCAGCGCCGCTGGCGCCGTACCGTGCCGAGCGCGTCGTCGATCGTCCTCAGAAACTCCTCGGGATGGATCGGCTTCTTCACGAAGCGCGCGTTGTAGCGGCTCGCTTCGAGCGAGAGCGCCGGTTCGTCGTATCCCGTGGTGATGACGACGGCCATCTCGGGATGAGCGGCGCGGCTGTGCATCACGAGATGGAGTCCGTTGTACGCGCGAAGGTGCACGTCGGTGACGAGCAAGTCGAACGCTGCCCCGGCGAGCGCCGCCTTGGCTTCGTCGTACGTGCTCGCGGCCGTGACGTCATGTCCCTGGTCGCAGAGCAGTTCGGACATGCCAATCAGGGCGTGCTCGTCGTCGTCGATGACGAGGATGCGATACGGGCATTTCATGGCGGCGGCTGCCTTTGCGGACGGGTCCACACGTCGGCAGAGCAACTCGGGTGCCGTGGACGGGACGCAGATTTTCGAGGATTTCCGGTAGGTCTGGCGCAACGCGGAGACGGAACCGTCAGGTGGGGGCGAGTTCTGAAACGGTATAGCGCCTGAACCAGTTCCAGTTGCCAGTTTCCATTTACCAGTCTCGAGGCTCCGGTCCGGCAACCGGCAAGCGGCAAGCGGGATCTCGGGAAAGTCAGTCGCTCTTGAGAACTGTCACCGGGTCGGTCTGAGTAGCGCGACGCGCCGGCAGCACGCACGCGATGACGGCAACGGCAGTCTGGATCGCGGCCGCTCCCCCGAAGCTGAGAAGATCCAATGGGCTCACGCCGTAGAGCAGACGCGACAGCAGACGGCCCGCGATGAGCGCCGCGGTCAAGCCCAGCGCGGCACCCGGCACGCTGAGACGTAATCCTTCACCAAGGACCTGCCGCATGACATCGCGCGGGCGCGCGCCGACCGCAATGCGGATGCCGAACTCGCGCGTTCGCCGGCGGACCGTGAAGTACGTGGAGCCGAACAATCCGACTGTTGCCAGCAGCAGCGCGAGCGCGCCGCACGCCAGGAAGAATTCAGCGCCAGTCCGATATGGCCAGAGCGGCAACGCGAGACGGTCGCGCATGCGCTCGATTGAGCCGGCAGGGATGCCAGGAGCGGCCGAACCGATCGCGTCGCGCAAGGCAACGACTGCTGCGCGGGGATCGTCGGACGCGCGGGCGACAAGGGCGAAGCCATGGGCGAGATCGGCGTCTGTGAGCGCACGATACAGCACCGGTGTCGACGGTTCACCCAGTCGATACTGGTTGACGTTCGTCACGACTCCCGCTACTAGAACCGTTCGCGCGGGACGCCCGATCATGAGCGTCTGCCCGACGGCGTGACCTTCCGGGAAGCGTGCCATCGCAAGCGCTTCGTTGATGACGACCGCGGAACCTGCACGAACTTCTGCCGGCGTCAGTTCGCGGCCGTTCACGATGCGCATACCAAGCGCGCCGAAGTGACCTGATGTCACCGCATAGGTGAGGACCGGACGGCAACCGGTCTCGGCGCAGGCCTCCCCGGGTGCGGCCACGGCCTCGGTGTGCGGGTAACCGACCGAGAAGGGCACGCGGTCGGCGGCAGCAATCTGCGCGATTGCGGGCGCCGTCGACAGCTGCTGAAGCAACGCGTCGAGCAGGACACGCGTGCGAGGCACATCCATCCCGAAATGCATCGGATCGAGATTCGCGACCACGACATGATCGACATCGAATCCGGGGTTGAAAGCCGCCGCAACGGCGAAGCTCCGCACGCAGAGCAGGGCAACAGCCAGGAAGAGCGTGGACCCGGCGATTTGCGCGATCACGAACGCATTGGCGATCCTGGACGGCCGTCCGTTCCCAAAGGCAGCCTCCGTCCGCATGGATTGGCTGATCCTGCGGCCCGTCGCGTGAAGCGCTGGCAGGAGCGCCGGCAACACGCCCGCGACCAGCACCATCACGCCGGTGAACTCGACGAGCCGGGCGTCGATTGCCATCCGGAGGCGTTGCGGAACGGGCGCGGGCAGGGCGAACACGCCAAGCAGCTGTTCGCTCCATGCGGCCAGCACGAGCGCGGCCAGGCCGCTTACGGCCGCCATGAGGAGCCCTTCGATCAGCAGTCCACGAACGACGCGTGCGCGGCCGGACCCGAGCGCCATCCGAATGCTGATTTCGCGCCGTCGCTCGCTCGCGCGGGTCAGGAGAAGGGTAGTCACGTTGAAACAGGCGAGCAGCAGCACGACACCCACGATCGCCATCGTTAGCCAGGCATAAGGCGCAATCTGCTGGAGTTCGGGATGGCCGTCGCGCATGGGATAGAACCTGAGGTTGAACGTGCGGCTGTTGCGGGTGGCCGGGGATGCCAGTTTCCAGCGCGCTGCATAGCCGGCGAGCTCCGTTTGCGCCTGCGTGAGGTTGGCGCCGGGCGCAAGCCGCGCGAACACGCCAAGCCACTCATACTCGGGCCTCCGGATGTCACCGGCGACGCCGAGCACGTCGAGGCGATCGAGCGGCAGCCAGATCTCTGGTGCATAGACGCCCGTCGGTCCCTGAAAGGTGTCGGGCATCACGCCGACGATGGATACGAGCCTCCCGCCGATCTTCAGTGTTCTGCCGTCGATTGCGGATCCGTTGAGCGTCTTGCTCCAGAATCGATGGCTGATGACGCCTGGAATCTCCACGACGGCGGCAGCGTCGTCCGATTGCAGCGTTCTCCCGACTTCGGCGTGCGCATCGATCGCCTCGAAGAAGTGGGGTGAGACCAGCGATGCAAAGATCTGTTCGGCGTGACCGTCTGTCTCGACCGCCAGGGTCACGCCTGCCGACGCCGCAACGCTGTCGAAGGCGCGGCTCGTACGCCGCAGGTCTTCGAATTCGCTCGCCGACAACTGGCCATCCTGGCTGTTCGGGCCCTTCAGCATCACCCACCCGAGCCGATCAACATGCGGGAATGCGAAGGGATGCGAGAGCAGGGCATCCAGCGCGGAGAAGGCGACGGTGTTCGCGCCCACGCCCACGGCCAGCGTCAATACGGCGATCGCCGACAAAGCGGAGTGGCGGGTCAGGCTGCGGATGGCATAGCGGATCTCGAGCCGCAGGGCGTCCATGGGACCCAAGACGGTATCAGGGTGCCGCATGTTTCATCGCGCGGGCGGGATCGCAGTGAGTCAGCGACCCGCATTGGCGCACGGGCGGACGAGAGACCAATATGGGACAATCCGGGCTGTGCCGGGGTGGCGAAACTGGCAGACGCATCGGACTTAAAATCCGAAGATCTCAAAAGGATCGTGTGGGTTCGATTCCCACCCCCGGCACCAGCAACACTCTTACCCTCAAGCGGTTGCGAGCATGTGGAAGCGGACGACGAGACGTCGGGTTCGACAGGATCAGGTGTGTCGCCGATCCGGTCCGTGCCGGGCTGTTCTCCGCCGATCCAGCGAAGACTGTCGCCGCTCTCTCGGCCAGGCTTCCGCGCGGATCCGCTGTCTGAGTGGAGCGCGGTTACCCCGGGAGGCTAACGTCTGGCGCAGTTGCTCACGCAAATGGCGAGTCTGTTCGATCAACTCGCGCAGTTCTGCCGTTAAGCGAGCCTCGTAGCTTTCCTCTCGCCTCTTGGCCACGAACATCGTATCGGCAACTCCGGCGTGCAACCGAAGCTAAGCCGTTCCGGACGCTGGCATTGGGCCGCGCTGCAGCGGGCGAGTGTGTTTCACGATCCCGATTCAGCCGTCCCTTCATCCCACTCGTTCCTCTGGTTCCCTCCACGGGAGCGCCGGACCGCGGTAGGAGCGAAGCATCTCGGCGCGGGAAGCCACAAATTGGTCTCCGGTCTCGAGTGTCGCGATCACCAGCCCCTCTACTTCGCGATATAAGTCGCTCACATCGTTTGCTGGCATGCTGCGGTCAGAAGAGAGTCGGCGGAGAAGCCTGCTCGTGCGTTCCACGAATTCATCGTCCACGAGCCCGACCAGCATTTCGAGTGCGTGTTCGAAACGGCCGAACTGTTCGTTCGGGCTGTCCTCGAACGCCACAGCCGCGGACCACGCGTCGAGGACCCACGAAAGCAGTTGGCGATACATGAATTCGTCCCGTGTCATCTCTCAGACGCGCAGCAAAAGCCGTGACACGCCCGTTTACACCAGACGGCGCTCCGTACGCTCGACGTTTGTACCGGCCGTATACAAGGTACGACGGCTGGCAAAACACCGCAGGGCCTTTATGCAGCAGAACCGGACAGCGGAACAAGTCGCCGGCGAAGGCGATCTGACTTAGAATCCGAAGGTCCCCAAAGTGGGGGTTCGATTTTTCGCCCCGGCATCTCGCATGAGAGCACGCCCACGCCAGCATCCGTGAAGAAGATCGCCAGCCTGCGCGGATGGTACCCGTCCGTCATCGTCCTCGCATGTCTGCTCTGTACGGCGGCAGCATCGGCGCGTTCGAAATCCGATTCCATCGTGATTGGCGCCATTGATTTCTTCGGCACGTCCGGCGTCGATCTCGCCGGGGTCCGCGCCGCGTTGCCTTTCAAGTCCGGGGACGCATTGAACGAGGCGGACTTCGATCTTCTGAAAATCCGCATCAATCCGGTCGTGACGGCACACACGGGCAAACCGGTGACCGACGTGTCGGGCGTCTGCTGCGATGATCAGCACAGACTGCTGCTGTATATCGGGCTCGCCGGACGGAATTCACGAGCGGTGCGCCGAGAGAAGCCGCCAAAGGGCAAGTCGTGCCTGGAGCAGGCCGCACGCGACTTGTACGGGCAAGCGATCGATGCGATGCAGAAGGCGATCGACGCTGGCGAAACGGCCGAAGATCACTCGCAGGGATACGCGCTGTCGGAGAACGCCGGCTTTCGTGCACGACAGCTTGCGATGCGCGATTACGCCGTCGGGCACGAGCCGCTGCTGGAAACCGCCCTCAGCGGCTGCCGAGTGCCGGAAGATCGACAGGCCGCCGCGCATCTCCTCGGATACGCAGACCAGTCCCATGCGTCGATTCAGGCGCTCGTGGAAGCCAGCCATGATTCGGACGCGACCGTGCGGAACAATGCGATCCGCGCGCTGTGGGTGCTGGCCGCATCGGGTCAGCCGGCAGGCCGCTGGATTCCCGCATCGCCGTTCGTGGCGATGCTGAACTCGGCCACGTGGGAGGATCGCAACAAAGCCGGTTTGCTCCTGTCGGCCCTGACCGAACGGAAGGATCCGGCGCTGCTCCGCGATTTGCGGCGCGAGGCGATGGAGTCGCTCGTCGAAATGGCGCGCTGGCATGAGGCCTCGCACGCAATGCCGTATCGCTTCCTCCTCGGGCGCATCGGCGGTATCGACGAAGAGCGGCTCGGACATCTGGTCGCCGATGGCAAAGTGGAGGAGATCGTCGCCGCGGCCACTGGGCCGGCGAAGTAATCGTCGTCCGGTACGGTTGACCGGTCGCGTCCCGCATTGTCCGCGGTAAACTCTCCCGACCGCCCGCATCTGGAGATTCATCCCTGGCTACTGACGTAAAGCTGTTGAGCGTTTTGATGCCCGTTTACAACGAGGCGCGCACGCTCAGGACCATTCTGGCGCGGGTCCTTGCGAGTCCTGTCGCCGTTCCGCTCGAAGTCGTCTGCGTCGACGACGGGAGCCGCGACAAATCCGTGGAAATCCTCGAGAGCATCGCGGCTGCGGATTCCCGCGTGCGTGTATTCCGCCAGCCGGTCAATCAGGGAAAGGGGGCGGCAATCCGCCGGGCGATCGCGGAGATGCGGGGTGACCTCGCCATCATCCAGGACTCCGATCTCGAGTACGACCCGAACGACTACCCAGCGTTGATCGCTCCGATCCTGCAGGGAAAAGCCGACGCGGTATTTGGATCGCGGTTCGCGTCCGCGTCGCAGCGCAAGGTCCTCCTGTACTGGCACACCGTGGCCAACAAAATCCTGACGTGGCTGACCAACGTGCTCAACGACACGAACCTGACGGACATGGAGACGTGTTACAAGGCCGTCAGGGCTGACATCCTCCGGCAGACCCCGCTGCACAGCGATCGTTTCGGCATCGAGCCGGAGCTGACGACGAGGCTCGCCCAGTGGAACGTGCGTTTGTACGAAGTGCCCATCAGCTATCACGGGCGGACCGTTGCGGAGGGGAAGAACATCGGGTGGAAGGACGCCGTTTCGGCCGTCTGGAGCCTGCTGAAATTCCGCTTCGTCGACGATCGGTTCACGACGCACGACGGCTACTACGTCCTTCAGAGCATGCGTCGCGCGCGGGGGTTGAATCGGTGGGTTCTCGACCAGTTCCGCCGGTACCTCGGTGAGCGCGTGCTCGAAGCCGGATGCGGGATCGGAAACTTCACCGAGCTGCTGCTGGACCGCGAGCGGCTGGTGTGCCTCGACAACGATCCACTCTACGTGGAGATGATGCAGTGGCGCCTCGGGCACCTCGAGAATCTGCGTGCGGAGCGGTTCGATCTATCCGACAGGGCGGCGTATGAAACGCTGAAGCCGGAACGGATCGACACGATCGTCTGCCTCAACGTCCTGGAGCACATCGCGGGGGACGAAACCGTCTTGCGCGCGTACTACGATCTCCTCGAGCCCGGCGGTCACGCAATCATCCTCGTTCCGGCGCATCCGTCGTTGTACGGGCCGTGTGACGCCGCGATTGGCCATGAACGTCGGTACACGCAGGTAGAACTGCACACGAAGATGCAGACGGCAGGCTTCGAGATCGTCTCGATGGAGGAGTTCAACAGGATGGGCGTCCCCGGCTGGTGGCTGAACAAGAAGCTCGGGCGCCGCGACCTGAATCCACGTCAGATGCGCGCATTCGAGGTCCTGCTGCCGCTGGCGAAAGTGATCGAGGCGATGAAATTGGGCCGCGGACTGAGTTTGATCGGCGTCGGTCGAAAAGCGCCGTAGTCGGTGCAGGCTCGTCCGCCGCTCGGGCGATTGGCCCGCGATATAGTCGAAGCATGGCCGATGCGTTCGCCGCCGGCGATTCGATAGAGGATTTCTGCCGCGCCTGCAAGATTGATCGGATGCACACCGTCGTCGCCGCCGACGCAGGCGGGAAGCCGCTCCGCGTGTCGTGCGGCTACTGCGGAAGCGAGCACAATTACCGCGGCGGTCCGCGCATGGGCGATGAGCCTCGGAGGGCCCGAGAGGTTCCTGCGGCGCCGCCGTCGCGTTCGTCCGCAGCTCGCGCTCATGAAACGTTCCCGCTCGTATCCGAGCGAGAAAGGACGGCTCCTCCCGTGGATCCAGAGCACATCGGCGGCGTCGACTTCGAGCTTCTGCTCCGGCGCATCATTCGTGAGGAGACCGGCCTGACGCCCGCGGCGCCTGCCGACAAGTGGCGCGACGGGCAGCTCGTGCTTCGGCCGGGCATCGCCGGGCTGCAGGAAAAGGCGTGGCCGATCGAAACGTTCTTTCACAAGATCGTGATGCTTCGGAACCGCCTGCGGACCCTCGAACAGCAGGTCAATGCCCTCGAGGTGCCCGAGGACGTCAAGGTCAAATTACAGGGATACATCACCGGGTGTTACGGGTCGCTGACCAGCTTCAACGTCCTGTTCGCCGCCGAAGAGGATCAGTTCCGCGGCGGCGGCGGCGACTAACCGTCCACAGTTTTTCCACACGCGCGTCAATTACTGCCAAAAAGGTTGACAATTCGTATGCCAAACGGGGTCAGACCCCGCCGCGCAGACTCCGCCGCGCAAAAGGGGTCAGACCCCGCACCCCGCCGCGCGCGCGCGACTGGGGTGTCGCGCGGTCGGGACCGGCAGCAGCGGCCCTGGATGAAATAGCGCCGTTTTTAAGTGCTTTCGGCGTGGCACGGAGGTTGACGTGCGCCACCACGTGGAACAGATCCTTCACGACGTCCGCTACGGATTCCGCACTTTCATTCGCCAGCCAGCCTTCGCACTGACGGCGATTCTTGCGCTGGCGCTCGGCATCGGCGCAAACACCGCCGTCTTCAGCGTCGTCTACGCGATTCTGCTGAAGCCGCTGCCGTTTCCCAACCCGGATCAGCTCGTCTACGCGTACGACACGTTCCCGGCCGTCCCGAACGCGTCGGTGTCGTGGCAGAAGTACGTGGCGCTCCGCGACGGCAACCGGACGTTGACGGCGCTCGGTGCGGTTGCCGCGGGAGGCCGGAATGCCGTGCTCACCGGACGCGGCGAGCCGCAGCAGGCGCTCACCGCGCGTGTCTCGGGCGACTTTTTCAAAGTCTTCGAGGTCTCGCCGGCTTACGGGCGGCTCCTGAACCGAGATGACGATGTGCCGAACGGCGGCAAGGTCATTGCGCTCAGCTACGGTCTGTGGCAGCGGCGCTTTGGCGGAGATCCGCGCATCGTCGGCCAGGCGATCACGGTCGACGGCGACTCGTTCACCGTTGCCTCGGTCATGCCCGCGGCGTTCAACTACCCGGCAGGCACTGAAGTCTGGGTACCGCTGGCGCTGCCCGCCAATCCCACGAATCTCGGCAACTTCCTGCGGCTAGTCGGGCGGATGAAGCCAGGCACGAGCGTGCAACAGGCGGGCGACGACCTCGGCGCGCTCACGGCTGCCTTCAATGCCGCGAACAAGCTCCAGCGCGACGTAAAGGTCGTCGGCTTCCACGAATATCTGACGCAGTTCAATCGGCAGATGCTGCTCATCATGCAGGGCGCGGTGATGTTCGTGCTGCTCGTCGCGTGCGCGAACGTCGCCAACCTGCTGCTGGCGCGCAGCGTCGCGCGCCAGCGCGAGCTGTCGATTCGCGCGGCCATCGGCGCCGGACGGTTTCGTCTCGTGCGCCAGTTGCTCACCGAGAGCCTCATGCTCGCCGCCGCCGGCGGCGTCGTCGGTGTGCTCATGGCGAGCTGGCTGCTGCGGCTGTTCCTGGCGTTTGCGCCGGCGAATTTCGCCGGCGTGCAGACGATCCGGATCGATCTCCAGGTGCTGACGTTCACGCTGGCCGCCGCCGTCCTGACGGGACTGGTCTTCGGGCTGGCGCCCGCGCGGCGCGGATTCCAGACCAACCCGAACGACGGTCTCCGGGACACCGGCGCACGCGGAGCGACAAGCGGAGCGACGAAGGGCGCGAGCCGGGCACTCGTGGTCGTGGAGATCGGCCTCGCCATGATCCTCGTGGTTGGAGCGGGCCTGATGGTCAAGAGCCTCACACGCCTTCAGGCCCAGAACGGCGGATTCCGGCCGGCAGGCGTGCTCACGTTCAACCTGTCGCTCCCGCCCTCTCGCTATGCCACAAATGATCGAGTGACGCAGACGTACGATCAGCTCGTCGACCAGATCCGGAGCGTTCCAGGGGTGGAGTCCGTCGCCGCGATCAACATGCTTCCACTCGCGAACTTCGGCTTCAACACGTCCTTCAACATCGTCGGGCGGCCGCCGTTCCCGCAGCAGGAGCGCGCGCCGATCCTCGAACTGCGCGCCATCACGCCCGGATACTTCACGGCGATGGGGATTCCGCTACTGAAGGGCCGTATGTTTACTGCTGCGGACACCGCCAAGAGCACGCAGGTCGTGATCATCAACCAGACGATGGCCGAGCGGTTCTGGCCGAACGCCAATCCCATCGGACAGCGCCTCTCCCTCGATTCAGGGGCGGCAAACGAGAACGAGATTGTCGGAGTGGTCGGCGACACGCGATCGGCGAACCTGTCGACGACGCCCGTACCGGAATCGTTCTATCCGTTGTCGCAGTTCCCGCAGGCGTCGATGGCGATGGTGGTGCACACGGACTTGAGCGACCCGGCGACGCTGCTGCCCGCAGTCCGCCAGCGGATTGCGACGATAGATCCCGATCTGCCCATCGCAAGGCCCCGGACCATGGATGCCGTCGTGGCAGCGTCCACCGGTACGACGAGGCTCACGTCGGTCCTGACATCGGTGTTCGGAGCGCTGGCCGGACTTCTGGCTTCGGTTGGCATCTACAGTCTGATCGCTTACTCCGTCGCGCAGCGCAGGCGCGAGCTGGGCATCCGCGTGGCGCTCGGCGCAGATCGACGCGCGGTCCTTCGGCTGATAGTCGGCGAAGGACTGACGCTCGCGGCCATCGGGCTGGCAATCGGTCTCGCAGGAGCACGCATGTTGACCGGCACCCTGCAGACGATGCTCTTCGACGTGAGTCCGCTCGACCCGCCGGTGATCGGCCTGACCTGCGTGGGAATCGTGATCGTGACGGCGGCAGCGTCGTATATCCCGGCTCGAAGGGCAATCCGTGTGGATCCCATGCACGCCCTTCGAGCGGACTAGCGTAGAAGACGAGCAGGCTTCACATGCGAAATCTCGCGCAGGACGTCCGCTACGGCATTCGCCTCCTTTCGGCGCATCCCGCGTATTTCGTCAGCGCCGTCCTGACCCTTGCGCTCGGCATTGCATTCAACACGGCGACCTTCTCGGTCATCAACGCCGTGCTGCTGCGGCCGCTGCCGTACAACGCGCCCGACGACCTCCTGATGCTGCGGGAGCAGAAGCTTCCGCAGTATCCGGAATTCTCGGTCTCGCCGGGAAACTTCCTGACCTGGCAGGAGCAGGTCGGACCCGACTTCGTCGGGCTGGCGGCGTTCCGGTACATGTCGGCGAACGTGCAGATCGCGGCGGGGGATCCGCAGCGTCTCGAAACGGATCCGGTCACGCCGAATCTGCTCGATCTGCTGGGTGTATCGCCAATTCTCGGGCGGGGTTTCCTCGCAAGTGACGGGCAGGAGGGGGCGCCGCCGGTGGTGCTGCTCTCGTATGCCATCTGGCAGTCCCGGTTCGGCGGGGCCCGGGATGTCGTCGGCAGGAGCATTCGCATCAACCTCGTGCCGGCGACCATCATCGGCGTGATGCCGAGCGGCTTCGTCTTTCCGAGTCCGGTGGTCGACAAACTCTGGGTGCCACTCACGTTCACCCCTGCGGAGGGGGCGCTATATCGAAGCCATTATCTGTCCAGCATCGCGCGGGTGAGACCTGGAGTCGGATTGGTTCAGGCGCGCGCGGATCTCAACGCCGTCGCTCGCCGGCTGGCGGAGGCACACCCCGAGGACGATCGCGGATGGGAGGTACTCGCGACGCCTCTGCACGACTGGTATGTGTCCGATATCCGGAGCTCACTTCTGATCCTGCTGGGTGCCGTGGCTCTCGTGCTGCTGATCGCGTGCGTGAACGTCGCCAATCTGCTGCTCGCGCGCGGAGCGGGGCGCCGTAAGGAGTTGGCGGTCCGGGCGGCGCTCGGCGCGACCCGCGGGCGGATCGTCCGGCAATTGCTCGTCGAAAACCTGCTGCTCGGCGCGACGGGCGCGCTCGCGGGCGTGCTGATCGCCCGGTGGCTCCTCCGCGCGCTGCTGCCGCTCGTGCCCGACGACATTCCAGGCGAACGGGATATCGCTCTTCAGGGCGCGGCGCTGCTGTTCGCCGCCGGGTTGACGGGCGTGACGACGCTCCTCTTCGGTCTGTTTCCAGCCCTCCATGCCGCCAAAATCGATCTTCGCGGCGCGCTCGCCCCAGGCGGACGCCAGGGCGGCGCCGCTCCTGCGAGACGCACACGCTTTGCCCTCGCAACAGCGGAAATCGCGCTCGCCATGATGCTGCTGGTCGGGGCGGGTCTCCTGATTCGCAGCTTCGCCGTGCTGTCCCGGCAATCGCCGGGATTTGTGACCGGCCACGCGGTCATGGCTCGGCTCCGGGCGCCTGCGCCGAAGTATCGCGACGCCGCCGCGCGACTGCAGTTCTTCCGATCCGTCATCGATCGCGTGTCCGCGTTGTCGACGGTGACCGCCGTCGGCGTCACCGAAGCCATGCCTTTCGTGAACGACATGGTCGAGCCGTTCGTTGTCGAAGGATCGACAGCGC
This sequence comes from Vicinamibacterales bacterium, assembly GCA_035492775.1. Taxonomy (GTDB): domain Bacteria; phylum Acidobacteriota; class Vicinamibacteria; order Vicinamibacterales; family 2-12-FULL-66-21; genus DATJFQ01. The sequence continues at coordinate 39,396 of DATJIW010000097.1, read as the reverse complement.
CTTCCGCCGAATGGCCGTCCGCCAACCTGTTCGTGGTCAGTCCCGGCTATTTCAAGGCGATGGGCGTGCCGATACTTCGCGGCCGCGAGCTGGCCAACAGCGACAGGGCGGGTGCGCCTCGTGTGGTGGTGATCAATGAGACGCTCGCGGGACGTTTTTTCGGCGCTGTGAGTCCCATCGGGCGGCGGCTCAGGGTTGATCAGGGACCGGACGGCCTCCGCGAAATCGTCGGGGTGGCCAGTGACGTGAAGATGTACGGTCTGGACGACGCCCCGAGGCCCCAGATCTACGAATCGTGGCAACAGAACGAAGACTCCGACACGTTCACGCTGGTGACGCGGACGTCGGGATCCGACGCGGCGGCGCTCGTTCCACAGCTTCGTGCCGTCGTGCGCGCGGTCGATCCGGATGTCCCGTTCTCGGATCCGCGCACGCTCGACGCGCTCGTCGGCGAGTCGATCGGTTCGCAACGGTTCTCGGCGGTGCTCATCGGTGTGTTTGCGGCGTCCGCCACGCTGCTCGCGGCCATCGGCTTGTACGGCGTGCTCGCCTACATGGTGGGGCAGCGCGCGCGTGAGTTCGGGATTCGCGTCGCCTGCGGCGCATCGCAGAGGGCGATCCTGCGTCTTGTCCTGTGGAATGCCGCGCAGGTATCGGGGACCGGACTCGCGCTGGGTCTTGCCGGCGCGCTGATACTCCGCCGCCTGATCGCCGGCGTGCTGTTCGGGATCACACCCGGCGATCCCCTGACGTACGGGTTGGTCGCGCTTGGGCTCGCGGCGGTCGTCGCGATCGCCAGCATCATTCCGGCGCGTCGCGCAACACGGGCCGACCCGATCATCGTCTTGCGGATTGATTGATGATCACGGATAGAGAAACCGCGCTGTCCACGCACCGTTGGCCAGAACGTACAGATGCCGCTCGTGCATGCGCCCGGGACGGCCGTACCAGAATTCGATCTTGACCGGAACGATCCGATACCCACCCCAGAACGGCGGGCGCGGGACGGCGCCTCCGGCAAAGCGCGCGTCGACATCGCGATAGCGCAGCTCGAGGGTTTCTCGCGAGTCGAGGCGTTCGCTCTGCTCGGACGCCCACGCCCCGAGCTGGCTCTCTCTCGGCCGGCCGGCGAAATACGCGTCCGACGTGACATCGTCTACACGCTGGACTCCGCCTTCGACACGAATCTGTTGTTCGAGTGAGGGCCAGTGCTGGCAGAGCGCGGCTACCGGATTGCTGTCGAGCTCGCGCCCCTTGCGGCTACCGTAGTTCGTATAGAAAACGAAGCCGCCGGCATCGACGTGCCGGAGAAGAACGATGCGCACCGAGGGACGGCCGTCCGTGTCGGCAGTTGCCAGTGCCGCCGGTGCGACGTCGACGTCGAGTTCCGAAGCGCGGCGCGCGGCGGCGAGGTACTTTTCGATCGGATTGGCAGTCACGTCCGCCGGATCTTCGCACGGCGCGGATCACCCGCAAAGGCCAAAGGACGAGCGGCCCTGACAGCTATTCGCGGACCCGTGGAAAGGGTTGTGGACGGGCCTCGCCGTCGCCGAATACGAGCCTCGCCAACAAAGAGCGGGAGGGTCGAGGCCTCACGTGACCGTGTTGCGATGCCGGATGAGCGGCGGGAGCTTGCGCAGGCGCGATATCCCTCCGCACTATGGACGGCTCGATGAGCTCGGTCTGGACGGTGATCGTCGACTCGAGCGGATGTGGCGAACCGGCCGGATGGGGCGCCGACGAATTCGTCGTCGACAGCTCAGCCCTCGGCGCTGGTGTATGGGAGTTGAATACACTCGCGAAGCCGACCACTGCACATCCGGCGAAAATCGCCCCATATGCGGTGCGCATGCGATCACGCGAGCGAACTACGTGCCAGCGCGACATCACCGTTGGCTGCTCATCGCGAGAGCTGGCGTTTCAGCCCAGCCAGCATGCGCCGGCGCTTTCGGTCCACCGTCGGATAGTTGAGGTGGAGGGACTCGAGCGCATCGATGAGGACGTGCGCGACGACGAGTCGTGCGAACCATTTCCGATTCGCAGGCACGACATACCACGGCGCGTCTTTCGTGCTCGTGGCGCGGATCGCGTCATCGTACGCATGCATGTATTGCTTCCACAGACCACGTTCGGCGAGATCCCCCTCCTGGAACTTCCACAGCTTGTCGCGGTCGTCGAGCCTGGCGAGGAGCCGCTTCCGCTGCTCGTCTTTTGAAATGTGAAGAAACACCTTGCGAATGAGATAGCCGTTCCTCGACAGATATCGCTCGAGCGCGTTGATATCTTCGTACCGCTCGCGCCAGATCTTCGTACTCACGAGCGCGGGCGGAAGCTTCTCGGCCTGCAGCACGTCCTCGTGGACGCGTACCACCAGCACTTCCTCGTAGTAGGAGCGGTTAAAGATGCCGATGTCGCCGCGGGCCGGGAGTTCGCGGACCGCCCGCCACAAGTAGTCGTGATCCAGCTCCTCTGCCGACGGCCGCTTGAACGACACGACCCGGCAGCCCTGTGGATTCACGCCGCTCATGACGTGCTCGATCACGCCGTCCTTCCCGGCGGTGTCCATGGCCTGCAGGATGAGCAGAACGCCCCAGCGGTCCTGTGCATAGAGCACTTCCTGCAGCTTCCGCAGCCGTTCGATTCCCGCCTGCAGGAGGGTTTCCGCGCGTGCCTTCGATTCGATGGCCCCATGGGCATCGGGGTCGACGCGGTTCAGCCGGAAGCGGCCAGGTGCGGCGATGTAGCTGTCGATGTTCATCGCGAGAAGTGTAGCGGCGCCGCGCGTTTCTTGGAAGCGGGTCGTGGGTGTGGCGGCAACCGGCCGGACGGTATAGGCTGTCGGGAATGCATCCCTGGCACGACTGCTACGTTGACGATTCGCTCGTCAACGACGCATTTCCCGTCATCATCGAGGTCCCGGCTGGCAGCAAGAACAAGTATGAGCTCGACAAGGAAACCGGCCTGCTTCGCCTCGATCGCGTGCTCTACAGCGCCGTCCATTACCCGGCGAACTACGGCTTCATCCCGCGCACGTTTTGTGACGACGGGGATCCGCTGGACGCGCTGGTGCTCGGACAGGAGCCGGTCACGCCGCTCACGATCGTGGATGCGCGCGCGGTCGGGGTGATGCGCATGCGGGACGAAAAGGGCATCGACGACAAGATCGTCGCCGTCAGCGTCAAGGACCCGGCGTTTGCCGACTACCGGGACAAGTCGCAGATCCCGGCGCATCAGGTTCGTGAGATCAAACGGTTCTTCGAGGACTACAAAGTGCTCGAGAACAAGCAGGTCGTCGTAGACGAAATGCTCGGACCCGACGATGCCGCGCGGATCATCCGGTCGGCGCTGGAGATGTACCGGCAAATGCGCCGCGGCGAGCTGCGGCACCGGACGGGCGCACATTGAGGTTCTGGCAGTTGTGGGTGCTGCTGATCTTCGTCGGCAGCGGCCCGTGGTTCGGCGTGCTGTCGACGCCGCAGTGGAACCACGTCACGTGGGTACCATTCACGAGCCCGACTGACAAGGCGAGCGACATGATCATCAACACCCTGATGTTCCTGCCGCTCGGCTGGACCTTCAAGACGAACCGCCGCGGTTTCGCCGGAACGGCGACGGTGCTCCTGATGGCACTCGCAGTATCCATCGGCGCCGAATCGATGCAGCTCTATTGTGCGCGGCGCGATCCGTCGGCCACTGACGTCACCATGAACGCCGTTGGAACGCTCCTCGGCGCCGCGGGTGCGTCGTTGTGGCGCCGGCGCCCGCTGCCTTAATCGATCTTCAGACCGTCGACTGGAGCGACCCTCGCCGCGCGGCACGCCGGCGCGAGACACGCGACGAGCGATGCGGCGAGCAGCACCGTTGCGGCGCCGCCGATCGCGATCGCATCAGTCGATCGCGTCTCAAACAGCACGGCGGACAGCCAGCCGGACGCGAGCTGCGCCGCGGCGACGCCGGCTGCGATTCCGGCGAGCGCAAGACCGATTCCCTGCGCGGTCACGGTCCGCGCCAGCGACAGGGGCTGCGCGCCGAGCGCGAGCCTGATCGCCAGCTCCCGGTGCCGTTCATTGACGACCCACGCCAGCAGACCGTAGACGCCAATGGCCGCGAGCGCTGCCGTCAGTACGGCGAACGCCGTGAGCACGAACATGAGCAGACGCGGCGCCGAGGTCAACGACAACATTCGCGCTTCCGCCGTCTGTGTGTTCGCGAGCGGCAGCGTCGGGTCGAGCGCGCGCAGCGCCGATCGAATGCCCGCGGTCACGCCGGCCGCGTCGTCGCCGCGCGCGACGAGCGTCATTTCACGGAACGGAAACTGCCTCGCCGTGTGATAGATCACCGGCTCCGGCGCATGGCCGAATCGCTCCTGGCTGATGTCGCCGACCACCCCCACGATCCGGAATGGACCGCGGCCGACCGTATTCATGCCCAGAGGGCCGATATTGCGGGCCATCGACAGGATCTGGTGGCCAAGGGGGTCGTCTCCGGGAAACGCTTCGCGCGCGAAGGTTTCGTTGACGACGACGACCGGCTCCGACTGCGGAGTATCCGTTGAGTCGAAGAAGCGTCCAGCGACGCGGCGCGCCTTGAACGTCTCGAAGTAACCGGACGTGACGCTGATGTGCTGGGCGAGCGATTCATCTCCCGGCGGCGGCGCCGGACGTCCGTTGATCAGATAGGTGAGACGCCAGCTCGCGGCGAGTGGAAGCGTTGTCGTCCCGCCGGCCTGCTGGATGCCGGACTGCGCGCGCACCGACGCGAGCAGGACGTCGTAGAAGTGATCGACGGTTGTCCAGTCGCGGTAGCCGGCGGAAGGAACTTGTACGGTTGCGGTCACGACGTGCGTCGAGTCGACGCCGGTCGGGGCCGTCAACATCCGGTTGACGCTTCGAATCAGCAGCCCTGATGACAGGAGGACGGCGGAAGCCAGAGCGACTTCGGCCACGACGAGGACCTGGTTCCACGAGCGGCTTCTTCGTGACGTCGCGGAGCGGGACCCGTCGCGCAGCGATTCCGACGCGCGCGTGTTCGACAACAGCAGGGCAGGCGCGATTCCAAACACCATCGCCGTCGTCAGGATGACGATGAGCCCGAACGCGAGCAGCCGCGTGTCCAGCGTCACTTGCGACAGACGCGGGATCGATGCGGGGAGGACGCGAATCGCGCCCTGCAGCAATGCCGCCGCCGTGGCTGCGCCAGCGAGAGTTCCCGCCGCAGCGAGGAGAAAGCTTTCGGCGATCATCTGACGGATCAGGCGAAACCGGGTTGCACCAAGCGCCCCCCTGACGGCGAACTCGCGGGCACGCGTGCTCGCTCGCGCGAGCAGCAGGCTGGCGACATTCAGGCACGCCGTCAGCAGCAGCAGCGCCACGGCCGCGACGAGGACGAAGAGCGCCGGGCGGTAGTAGCCGAGCATGTCGTCGAGCAGCGGCACCGGCCGCGCGAGCCATCCGCGGTTGGTGCTCGGCGCCGCTGTTGCCAGCCGTCCCGACAGCTGGCTGAGTTCATGCGAAGCCTGTTCGAGCGTGACGCCAGGCGCGAGGCGCGCGATGGCCTCCATGAAATGGGCGCCGCGGCTGTGATGCGTGAGATCCCAGTTGAGCAGCAGCCACACGTCCACGTCGTCCGGGAACCGAAATCCCGGAGGCATGACGCCCGTGACGATGTACTGACCGTCTTTCGCGTCGAGCCGCTTGCCAACGACGGACCGATCGCTCCCGTACCACGTTCGCCATAAGTGATCGCTGATGACCGCCGTCGGCGTCGCGGAATAGAACGGACCGTTGGCGGGGAAGCCGGGTCCGAGCTGCGGAGATACGCCAAGCAGGTCGAACAGGTTGCCGCTGGTTTCGACCGTGCTGACACGCATCGGATCCGTGCCTGGGCGGACGAGGCTCATGTCGGGTCGCCACCAGGCCGCTGCGTCGGTGAACACGTGGTTCAGCGAGCGGTAATCCATGAAGTTGACGGGGGAGAGACGCTCGCGAGGGAGGCCCTTCTCCGCGTTCGCCTCCCAGAGCGCGACGAGTGTTTGAGGGTCGCGGTAAGGGAGCGGCCGGAGGAGCACCGCGTCAACGACGCTGAAGATGGCGGTCGCGGCGCCAGCGCCGATGCCGAGTGTGGCGACCGCTACCGCCGCGAACGATGGAGCACGGCGCATCTGGCGCCACATGCAGCGCAAATCGCCGGCGATGCCGAACCAGGCCGAGCGGCCGGCGCTCGATTCGGCCGGGTGCGTGCGCGACCGGGGGACGGCCGAGAGCGGCGATTCGCGGAGCGCGGCCCGCGCGGCGTCGAGGGCATCCGTTTCGGTGCGCCCCGCACGGAGCGCGTCGAGGTAGATGTCTTCCAGATGCGCGGCGAGTTCCTGGATCGTATGCAGCGGGAGCCCGTTCGCGGCCGTTGCACGTGCGTGCTGCCGCACGAGTGCGGCCCAATCGTGTCCCTGTTTCATCGCGCCCTCCCGTCAGGCGAAGCGAATGCCGGCGACCTGGCCGAGTGCGGCGACGAAGCGGGCCCAGTCGGCCCGCTGATCGGCCAGCACCTTCCGGCCTGCGTCAGTGATCCGGTAGTGACACCGGCGCCGCTGGCCCGCGCGCTCGATCCAGCGCCCGCGGATCCATCCGCGGTCCTCCAGCCGATAGAGCGTGGCGTAGAGCGATGCGAGCGTGAACCGCAGGCTGCCGTTCGAGCGCGCTTCGATCAGCCCGGCGATTTCATAGCCGTGATGGCTCTCGTGCTCGACGATGGCAAGAATCAGGATCTCGGCGCTGCCCTTCTTGGCTTCGTCGAGCGATCGGCGTCCGGTCATGCGGCCTCCATATGAAGGACTCCTATATACCACAGTCTTATGCAGGAGTCCTGAGTATCGATGGCTTGGACGGTGCGACGGGCTGAAGGGTTGCCGGCTACGGACGCGCCGGACCCGGAATGCCGCTGCACGCGTCGCTGACGCGGCATGGATGATGCTTTCTGTCCCCGCCGGGAGAACGACGGACAGCTTTGTCTTTTGGCAGGAGGAATCTCATGCAGACGCTTCGGGCACTTCTCGGAACGGCGCTTGCGCTCACGTTGTGCGCGCCGGTCGCGTGGGCGCAGCAGCCCCATACCATCAGCCAATCGGCGCTCGACCAGGCCGTACACCAGCGGGTTGCACAGGACGAGGCGGACCGCACCGCCCTGCGTGAGTTCCTGCACCAGCCGGCGGTGAAGGATGTCGCCGCCAAAGCCGGGCTTCCGATCGACAAGGCCGAGGCTGCCGTCTCGACGCTTCAGGGACAGGATCTGGCGCAGGCAGCGGCACAGGCGCGCACGGTCAACTCGCAGCTCGCGGGCGGCGCCAGCACGGTCGTCATATCGACCACGACGATCATCATCATCGCGCTGCTCGTTATCATCCTCATTCTCGCGCTCAAGTGACCTCGGGGCGGTACCCGCGGCGCATCACACCAGCGGCCGTTGCGTTCGTCGTGACGGCCGCGCTCGCCCGGTCCGCCGCGGCGCAAGCCGGGCCCGCGGTTCCGACGGATCCGACGGCGTCCAGTGCGACCCTCACCGTTCCCTATCTTCCCCAGTCCGAAGATCTGTGCGGCGGCGCGGCTGCCGCAATGGTGATGCGCTACTGGGGCGCGCAGGACGTGTATCCCGACGCGTTCGCATCGCTCGTCGATCGCTCGGCTGGGGGAATTCGAACGGGCGCGCTCGCTTCGTCGCTGCAGGCGCGGGGATGGACGCCGCTTGTCGAGTCGGGATCGATCGAACGCCTTCAGGAACAGGTCGCGCGGCGCCGTCCGGTCATCGCCTTGATCGCTGTCGGCCGAGGCCGCTATCACTACGTCGTCGTGCTTGGCCGCCATGACGGACGAACGATCGTGCACGACCCGGCGCGTGCGCCCGACCGGTCGCTTTCCGACAACGGCTTCGATCGCGCATGGGCGGCAACCGATCGGTGGATGCTCACGCTTCTGCCACCGGCGGATCTTCACGCTGACGCTCCGCCGCATGACGTCACCTCCGCTCCGGCGCCCGCGTCGTGTGCTGCGCTCGTGTCACGTGGGATTGCCGTTGCGGAACGCGATCGCGCGAGTTCCCGGCCCTTGCTCGAGTCGGCCACGAAGGCCTGTCCGCAATCATCAGCGCCCTGGCGCGAGTTGGCCGGTCTCGATGCGCTGGACAAGAACTGGCGCGCAGCGGCAGAGCACGCAGGACGCGCAGTACGCCTCGATTCCGGCGACCAATACGCTTGGCGTCTGCTTGCAACGGCCGAATACCTCTCCGAGAACGGCGAGGCTGCTCTCGATGCGTGGAACCACACCGGCGAGCCCCGAATCGATCTCGTTAACGTGACGGGTCTCGATAGGACTCGATACAGCATCGTTTACGACGCCACGGGCCTCGCTCCACGCGAATTGCTGACGCCTTCAACGCTGCGCCTTGCCGAGCGTCGTGTGGCCGATCTTCCATCGATTGCAACTGCGCGAGTATCGTATCGCCCGGTCGAGAATGGCCGCGCTCAGGTCGACGTCGCGGTCGTCGAACGCGATGCGTATCCGCGCGGCCTGTCCGCCATCGCGGCGCTCGGAATCGGCGCGACCGTGGATCGAGCGATCGACGCGAGCGTGTCGAGTTCGACTGGAGGCGGTGAACGGATCGACGCGAGCTGGCGCTGGTGGGCCCATCGTCCCGCGGTGTCAGCGGCGTTCATCGCGCCGGCGCCCTTCCTCCACGGAGTCTGGCAGATCGACGCGGCGCACGAGACGGAGACGTTTGCCGGCGGCGTGCAGCAGACTCGCACGCGCATCGGCGGCGGCTTCGGAGCGTGGCTGACCGACCGTCTGCGGATCAGCGGCATTGCCGGAATCGATCGGTGGACAAACCGTGAACGCCAGCCAATGGTGGGTGGCGGCGTTGAGTTTCAACCTGTGCCTGACTACCTGACGCTGCGTGTGCAGGCGTCCCACTGGACCGGCTCGGACGCCTTTTCGATTGGAAGCATCGATGCGCGGTTCACGAATTCGGCCGTCCGATCTGGCACCGTCTGGGTCGCCCGGGCGGGCGCGGCCGCTGCAACGGACGATGCGCCGGCGATGACATGGCCCGGCGCTGACACGGGTCACGTTCGGGACACGCTTCTCCGCGCACATCCTCTGCTCGACGATGGCGTGATTAGTGGCGGCGTCTTCGGGAAGCGCCTCGTTGACGCAGGCGTAGAGTTGCAGCGCTGGAGCCGCCCGTCGAAGTGGCTGCTGCAGTACGCGCCAGCCGTCTTCGTGGACGCGGCGCAAGCGACGCGCGGATTGCCGTCGAGCCTCAGCGCGATGCAGGTGGACGCCGGTGTGGGAGTGAGGATCTCAGCGCCGGGCGCCGGAGTCCTGCGCATGGATCTGGCGCACGGACTGCGTGACGGACGGACGGCTTTCTCGGTCGTGTGGGAACGCTAGGCCACGCTGGAGTCGAGAGCCCGCTCTGACTGTTCCCTCGCCAGGAAGTACGAGCCAATCACGAGCGCTGCGGCCAGCAGTTGCGCGCCGAGCGTTTCGGCAGTGGGGAAGACCGCAAACCACAGGCCCATCCAGGAGGGGATTGCACCCTCCAGGAACCCGATGGGCGTTGTCGGCAGCCACTGCGCGAGCTGCATCTCCTGCGCTTGTTCTCCGACCATGACGAGCATGACCAGGCCGAGCATGACACCGGTCAACACGAGCATGCGGCGGTAGGGAAGGCGGCGGTGGGCGACGAACGTGAGCACGCCGATGACACCGGTGAGGAGGAGTCCGATCGCGACGCCGTAGACGACGGGCGTCGTTCCGAGACGCAGCCGATAGCTCTGGAGGAACAGAACGATTTCGAAGCCTTCACGATAAAGCGATGAGAACCCGAGGAGGGCGAGACCCCACCACACACGCCGCGTCGAGGTGTCGCGGCGAATGAGCTGTTGCTTCTTCCGGCTGTGCATCGAGATCCAGCCGGTCCAGTAGACCTTGTGGAAGAACCAGTTCATCACCACGAGCAGCACGACGATCGCGAGGAGTCCGGTTGCCGCCTGCACCTGCAGCGCGGGGATGCTCTCGGTGAGCGAGTCGATGAGGCGCACGGCGATGAGCCAGGTCGCCAGCGTGGCGGCGGCTCCGAGCCCCAGTCCGGCGGCGACGGGCCGCTGATAGCCGCGGCGCGTGCCGACCATATTGGCCGTCAGGGCGGCGACGACCAGGATGCACTCGAGCCCTTCTCGGAAGACGAGGACGGTAATGTCGAGGACGCGGGCGCCGAAGTCCACGCGGGCGAGCGGGTCGGGCAGGCCGCCGGCGCGGAGGAGCTGCAGCAGCAGCACGGCGACGACGGCGGCCGCTGGAATCGTGAGTGCGAGCGGAGCGAAGCGGGACTTCAGGATCGACCTTCCAGAGATATACGACCGATAAGGTCCGATTGGCAGTCTATATCCGACCAAACAGGTCGTCAATCCGAAAAGGGGACAGTCCCCATTTTTCGCGAAAAATGGGGACTGTCCCCTTTTTTTGCGAAAAATGGGGACTGTCCCCTTTTCACAGTTCGAGCGCTTCGGCGCCTTCGATGAACTGGACGTGCGCGAGGGCGGCGACCAGGGCGACGCCGCCTATGGTGTTTCCGAGCAGCGAGGGGAGCGTGTAGCCGCCGACGGTGTGCGCCCATGGCTCGACGCCCTGCCACGACAACGTGAACACCTCGATGCTCCCCGCAATCACGTGCGAGAAGCTGCCGAGGCCGACGACGTAGGTGATGATGACAATCACCCACACGCGGGCGGTCTCGGCGAACGGCAGCAGCCACACCATCAGGGCGATGAGCCACCCCGCAAAGACCCCTCGCGCCAGCACCGTCGCCGGTCCGTGCGCGAGCGCGTCGACGCCGATGGCTGTCACCGCCTCCTTCACCGCCGGATCGAGTACCGGAAGAAACACGATCGCCGCCGTGAACAGAAGCGCGCCGGCGATGTTGGCAATCCAGACGATCAGCCAGAGACGCGCGACATTCATCAGGATGCCGCGCCGCTTCAGGCGCAGCAGCGGCAGGATCACGGTCAGCGTGTTCTCCGTGAACAGCTGCTGGCGCCCGAGGATGACGATCAGAAATCCAATGCTGTAGCCGAACTTGCTGACGAGCGGACGCCAGTCGTTGTCCGGCAGATGAGCGCGTAGCAACGCTTCGCCGAGCAGCGAAAACCCCATCGAGAGTCCGGCTGCCCGTCCGGACCACGCAAGCGCCGCAGAATCACGCGCCAGTTCGTCGGCGCCTTCCTTGTAGATCGCGCGGTACACAACCTTGCCATGGGGCGACTGTTTCCGGTCCGACTCTTCATTGTGCGGCCGATCCGCTCTCGTCGGCATTCGCCGCAGACGAACCAATCCGTGTGCCACCGCGCGACTTCTGGTAGAGATAAGACGTCAGGAGCAGCATCATCCCGAGCCCGAGCACACTGACCACGCGATAGACGCGCTGGAGCTGCGCCAGATCCACCGCGAAGACCTTCACGATCGCCATGGCCAGGACGACGATGGCGAAGATGCGAATCGGCGCGAACCGCCGGCGGAGTCCGATCACGACCAGGACCGTCGCGTAAGCCGCCCACGTCACCGAGAGCATCAACTCGCGCGTGAGCGCCGCCTGCACCGTCCACCAGTACGCGCGGATCTCGCTGGTGAGCCACAGCAGCGTCAGCGCCTGCGCGGCAAGAAGCGCGGTGGTACGAATGCGGCTGGTCGCTCCGGGGACCGCGCGCCGGTGCAGCCACGCCACGCCATACGCCAGCGAGACGAGGAATGCCGCGCACGCCGCGCGACGGTTGAAGAACGGCGCCTGTCCGACGATCGGCGGTGCGTTGAGCAGCCATGCCGCGCGCGTGAATGCGATCGCAAAGAGCGCGAGCCCGCCCGTCCTCATCCATCGTCGACCCGACCGAAGGCCAAGAGCGACAATAGCGAAACCTTCTGCTCCCCAGCCGACGGTGACGGCAGGACCATCGAATTCGAGCGCGATCGCGATGGCCGTGAGCGTCAGGCCCAGCGCGCCGACGTGCAGCGCCCGCTCCGGCGCACGCCGACTGAGAACGAGCGCGATGCCGCCCTGCCACAGCGCGAACGCCGCGGCCACGATCGCCGTCAGCGCGAGGTGGTCGTGCAGCAGCAGCACGTATGCGGCGGCGAACGCACCCAGTCCGTTCAAGTGAAGCCATGCGATCTCTGCCGGCGGTGCCTCGCGGTCGGTGTATGCGATCCGCATCTGGGCGGCGAGTCCCAATGCGTACACGCCGACACAGGCCCACAGTCCGTCGGCAAGATGCGCACGCGCCGCCGGTGCGCTGCACCAGAGCAGCAAGGGCACGATCGCGGCGAGATCCATGGCAAGCCCCCATCGGACCGAGCGGTGCACGGCCAGCGTTGCGCCAACCGCGGCGAGGCCGACGCTCCACACGAGAAATGCCGTCGAGTGATCGATGAGCACGACGAGCGAAGCGATGTAATAGGCAGCCGGCGCGGTCAGCAGAAGCAGCCAGGCGACCTGCTCGGCCGCACGGCCACGCCACCTGCAGCGACGCAGCATGAACACGAACAGCGCACAGAAGAGCGTGAGAAAAATCTCGGTACGGAGATACTTCTCGGGCGTGTAGAAGCGATCGGCCCACGCCGCGACGGTGACGGCCGTTCCGCAATAGCTGGTCGCATAGAGCAGCGGCCATGTCCGGCGTCCGGCCATCCCGCCCGCACCCGCCGCGAGAATCGCGTCGTACCCGAACAGCGCGATCTGGGCGTCGCTCGTACCTGGCAGGAGAAAGGGCGTCAGATAGCCACCACCGACGGCAAGGACGGCCAGCCCCTGCGAGCGCCGTCGATCCGCCAGCACGACTGCGCCGCCGGTCACCGCCAGCATCAGGACGAACGCCGTCGGCCTGTCGAGCAGCTGATAGAAGTTGAAGGACGCGTAAATCGAAACGTAGAGCGCTGCAATCCCTGTCGCGGCAATCGCATGGCCGTAGCCGGCGTAACCGGCGCGCGCGAATCGCACGCCGCCGTAGAGGAGAAGCAAGCCTGCCGCGGCGCCCTGGACGACGCGCGCGGTCTCACCCAGCCAGGCGCTTTCGAACGCCAGCTTCTCGAAGTACGCCACGCCGATCAAAATCGCCAGGACGCCGATGTAAAGCAGCCACTGGCCGCCGATCCAGGTCTCGAGCGTTTCTTGTTCGCGCGCGCGCGCCGCATGCGAATCGGCGGGTGGCGCCGCGTCGACCGGCGGCACGGACGCTGGCGCGACAAACTCAGGCTCTGGCTGCGGTGCATCGCGGACGCCTGTGATGTCTGGGACGGCGTCTGTCGCCGGTGATCGAACGTCGAGGAATGCCAGGCGGGACTCGAGCGCGCGAATCGCGCGGCTCAGCGCACGCACGCGCCAGGCGAGCCACGCACACACGATCCACGCAGGTACGACGGCGATGAAGACGAGGAGGGCCGCCCCGACGAGCTCCACGGGGGAATTGTAGCTGTCAGACGCCAGTTGGCAGTCGCCGGTTTTCAGTTCTCAGTCGAAACAGGAGGGTCAAGAAACAAAAACTGAACTGAACTGGAGACTGGAACCTGAGAACTGAAAACTAAATCGGTCTCCCGACCCGCTCCTGCAGCTTCTCGCGATACCCGCGGCTCAGCGTCAGGCGTGTCCCGTTCTTCAGGAAGACGACGTACTCGCCGTTGAACCACGGCTGCAGCTCGCGGACACGCTCGATGTTCACAATGTGGCACCGGTGCACGCGGAAGAACAGATCCGCATCCAGCTTCGCCTCGACCGCATTCATCGTCTCGCGAAGCAGGTGTGTTTCGCTCCCGACGTGAAGCTTGACGTAATTGCCGGCGGCCTCGATCCAGTCGATCTCGTCGGTGCGAACGAAGAAGACCCGGCCGCCGGATTTCACCACGAACCGATCGATGCGGCTGGGCCCGGACCGGAGTTCGGTCACCAGCGCGAGCAGCCGCCGCTCCAGATCGCCGGACGCGGAGCGGACGATCTGCTCCTTGGCGCGCGTGAGCGCCTGCCGGAACCGGTCCCGATCGAAGGGCTTCAACAGGTAATCGAGCGCGTGGACGTCGAAGGCCCGCAGCGCATATCGATCATAGGCGGTCACGAAGATGACTCTCGGCATCTGGGCGGCGCCGACGCCCGAGATGACGTCGAACCCGCTGCCGCCGGGCATCTGCACGTCGAGGAATACGAGATCCGGACGCGTGGTCTGGATCGCCGCCACCGCGGTCGTCGTGTCGCCGGCCTCCGCCACGACCTCCATCGACGGATCGTCGCGCAGGAGCGTGCGAAGGCGCTCGCGCGCGAGCGGTTCGTCGTCGATGATGACTACGCGGATTCGATGGGTGCTCATGATCAGGCGACTCGGAACGCGGCCGCGGGTATGCCGGGCGCGGCCGCACGGGTGTACGGGATCTCGACGCGGACGGCGAGTCCGCCGCGTTGATCGGTGAATACGAGCTGGTGACGTCCGCGGTACAAACAATCGAGGCGCGCGCGTGTGTTCGACAGCCCGACGCCCTTGTTCAGCGCGCGCAGCGTCCCACCCTGCAGGCCCCCGCCGTTGTCGCGCACCTGCATCCAGAGGAAGTCGCCTTCACGTCCGGCGGTGATCTGCACCTGGCCGCCTTCGCTCCGGTTGCCGACGCCGTGTTTGATCGCGTTCTCGACCAGCGGCTGCAGGATCATGCGCGGAACCTCGCCGTCGAGCGCATCGGGATCGATCTCCACTCGAACCGTCAGACGGTCCTGAAAGCGCGTTTGTTCGATCTCGAGGTACTTCTGCAGGAACTCGATCTCTTCCTTCAGGGAAATCCGCGGCTCGCCACTCCTGTCGAACGTGATGCGAAGCAGATCGCTGAGGCGGCTGATCATGCGGTCGGCGGCTTCGGGATCGCGGTGGACGAGTGTCGAGATCGCGTGGAGGGTATTGAAAAGAAAGTGCGGGTGCAGTTCGGCCTGCAGCGTTTTCAGCTGCGCTTCGACGAGACGCGTCTCGAGCGTCGCCTGATTGACCTTCCGCTGCTGCGACTCGTGGTAATAGGCGACGGCATGACTGACGCCCACGATCGAGGCGTAGACCATCAGGCACCAGTCGAAATCGCTCAAGAACTGCCGTTGCACGTACACCGACCAGGGCGTTTCCGGCATCTTGAACGCAAGATTGGGCCAGAGCAGGATTTTCACGCTGATCATGCCGGCCTGCCGCACGACGGCGAATGCCACGGCCGCGAGCATGTGCACCGCCAGCGCGACGAGCTTCCGTCCGTTGTCGAATCTGAACCGGCGCGCAACCGAGACGATGAGCGGCAGGCACAGTGCAGGAATCACCCAGTAGGCGAGATTGAGGACGAAGATCTTCGCGAAATCGGCCGTGGTATACGGGTCGCTCGCTTTCGCCGCGAGTATGTCGAGCCGCCACGCCTGCAGGGTGGACGAGACGGCCAGGAGCGCAATGACTCCGACGATCCACCGCGCGGGCGGCATCCAGGCTTTTCGCATGGACCAACTATGGGATGACCGTTAAAGACGCGTCAAGACACTCGCGCTTCGTCACTGGAATCAGACGTTCGTCACGGCAGAACCGCTGTTGATCACTCCGTTCGTCCCGACATCAGGCGTCCGCGGCAAGCACGATGAGCGTTGCGTCGTCATGCAACGGTCCGCCGGTAAACGCGGCAAGCGCCTCGGCCACCCGCGCGTGGAGCGCCGGCGCGCTGCACGCACGGTGATCGATCACCGCTGCCTGCAGCCGCTCTTCGCCGAAGTCCTCGTCGTCGCCGTTGCGCGCTTCCGTGATGCCGTCGGTGAACAGCACGAGGCGATCGCCATGACCGATCGCGGCCGACGATTGTTCGTACTTCGCGTCGGGAATCACGCCCAGCACGGGACCGCCGGCACCGAGTCTTTCGACGGTACCGTCGGCACGAACGAGTAGAGGAAGGTAGTGCCCGGCGTTCGAGTACGTAACCGTGCCCGCGACCGAGTCCAGCACGCAGTAGCAGAAGCTGATGAACCGCCCTTCGGCAATGTTGCCGCAGAGGATCCGATTGACCTGCGCGCAGAGTTCGCTCGGCTGAACGGTTTCGGACGCGAACGCGCGCACCGCGGCCTGCAGATTCGACATGAGCAGCGCCGCTGGAATGCCTTTGCCGACGACGTCCGCAATCGAGATGGCGAGCCTGGAATCTCCGAACGGCAGCGCATCGAAGCAATCGCCGCCCACGCCCGACGCCGGCTGCCACGAGGCGGCGATGTCCCATCCCTCCACGTTCGGCAGGCGCTGAGGCAGCAGCCGCCGCTGGATCTTCAGCGCCTCGGCAATCTCGCGATCCTCGTGGGCACTCTGCCGGCGGCGCTCGCGGCCACCCTCGATTTCGCGATACAGCGTGGAGACGAGCTGTTCGTTGTCCCACGGTTTCTGCACGAAGTCGCGGACGCCGCGCCGCATAGCCTCGACGGCAATGTCGATGTTCCCCCATCCCGTCATGACGATGACCGGCATGAGCGCGTCCAGGGCCTGGACGCGCGACAGCAGATCGATGCCCTCACGGCCCGACGTCGTGTCGCTCGTGTAGTTCAAATCCATCAGCACGAGATCGAACGGCGCGCTGCCGAGCGCGGCGATTGCGGCATCCGGCGAGGTCACCGTCTGGACGTCGACCCCTTCGCTCTTGAGCAACAGGCGGAGCGCGTCGAGCAGATCGGGCTGATCGTCGGCGATCAGCACGCGCGGCGGAACGGCAGAGACGAGCGACATCTTGCCCGCCCGATTGTCCAAAGGATGTGCCATACGAACTTTGACGGATCCCGCAGGTAATTAGTCGCGCGGCGCATTGCGGGGGTGTCCGCTTCCGAACAGCCGCGTCCCGGAACCGGGCCGGCAGGAGAGGGAATCCACTCAATGCTTGGACATTTCGACGGAAACCCCTTTAGGCGGCTGGCGCGGCGTTTGCGCCAGCGGGCACGCGATCGAGTGTTTTCCGCGGTGATCCGGACGACTTCGGTTGGAGTAGGTGCGATGCGCTGGTTCTCAGAACTTCTGTCAGACATCCGGTACGGCGGGCGGCTGCTGCGCCGGAATCCGGGATTCACGTTCGTGGCCGTGGCGTCGCTGGCGCTCGGCATAGCGGGCGCCGCAACAGTGTTCACGCTGGTGAATGCGATCGTGCTCCGGCCGCTTCCGATCGCGAACCCGCACGAGTTGTATCTCGTGAACACTGCCAGCACGGCGCACGGCGAACTGGTGTCGGCACCCGTCGTCGACGACATGCGCGAGGCGCTTGCGGGACGCGCCGAAGTCTGCGCCGCAGGGACGGTGGCCGCCATGCAGTTGTGGCCGGCCGGCGACGCGAATGCGGAACGCGGACGCGTCCAACTCGTGTCGGGCAACTACTTCGACGTGCTGCGCCAGCATCCGCAACTCGGGCGGCTGCTCCAGGCCGCTGACAACGCACCTGACGGCGGGCACACGGTCGCCGTCATCAGCGATGGTTACTGGCGGCGCCATTTCGACGCATCGCCGTCGATCCTCGGCACGACGCTGACGATCAACGGTGTGCCTTTCTCAATCGTCGGCATCGCCCCGACAGGATTTTTCGGAACGACGGTCGGCGTGCGCTCGCCCGATGCGTGGATTCCTTACGTGCTGCAGCCGGCCGTCCGCTACGCCGCGAGCGCGAGCAACTCGAACGGCGACACGTCGAAGCCCTGGCCGCCGCAGCGCCAGATCGCCTGGCTGACGACGTTCGTTCGCGTGCCGTCGCAATCGACCGCACCGTCGGTCGCGGCCACGATATCGCTCGTTCTTCAGCGGGACGCGCAGGCGATGCTTCCACAGTCTCCTTCAGCCCAGGCGCGCAAGCGGGCGCATGACGCACACGCAACGCTCGAGAGCGCAGCAGGCGGCGTTTCCAACCTCCGAAAGGACACGGCGACGCCGCTGCTCGTACTGCTCGCGATGGTCGGCGTTCTGCTTGCGATCGCCTGCGGCAACGTCGCGGGCCTGCTCCTGTCGCGCGCAACGTCACGCGAGCGGGAGGTCGCGATCCGCGCATCGATCGGCGCGGGCCGCCGGCGTCTCTTCAGGCAGTTTCTCGCCGAAAGCCTTCTGCTTGGCGCCGCCGCAGGTGCGGCGGGACTCGCGCTGGCGGTCTGGCTGCACGATCCGCTGCTGAAGCTCTTCGTGCCGGGCGCGACAGTGATCGATCTCGACACCGGCATCGACTGGCGCGTGCTCGCGTTCGTCGTCGGTGTCTCGATAGTGACTGGAGTTGCCTGCGGGATTGCTCCGGCCATTCGGGGCAGCCGCGTTTCTCTCGCCGAGTCGCTCAAGCAGCACTCGCGCGGCACGAGTTCGGGGCGACGTGCGCTCATCACCGGACGCGTGCTGGTGACCGCGCAGATGGCGTTTGCGCTCCTGCTCCTCGTCGTCGCCGGGCTGTTCGGGCGGAGCCTCCGCTCGCTGGCGAGCAGCGACGTCGGGTACGACGCGCGACACTTGCTCGTCGCGGGCCTCGACATCCGGGGCGCGGGATACGCCCCCAATGAGCGAATCGCGCTGTACAACCGCCTCGTCGAACGCCTCCAGCGGGTCCCCGGCATCGAATCCGTGAGCCTTTCGGAGAACGGCCCGCTGAACCACTCCTCCTGGCGCAGCACGCTGGCAGTCGAGGGCTACACGGCGCCGGCCGGCGAGTCGCTGCAGACGAACGAGGAAATCGTCGCGGGCGATTACTTTCGAACTGTTGGCTTGCGGCTGATCGATGGACGCCTGTTCGAAGCGCAGGACAGGCACCCCGGCACGCTGTCGACGATCGTGAACCAGACGATGGCGAAACGGTTCTTTCCCGGCCAGAGCGCGGTGGGGAAGCGCTGGAGCTATGGCGGGCCGATCGATGCGCAGGCTTTCACGATCGTCGGCGTCGTGGAAGATGCGCGCTATCTGAACCTGCGCGCGGCGACGCCCAACATGGCTTACCACCCCGCGGAGTTCGATACGAACGAAATCGCCGAGGATCTCGAACTCCGGGCCGCGGGGACGCCTGCGGCGCTGGTGCAATCGGTCCGGCAGGCGATCTCCGAGATCGAGCCGCGGCTGCCGGTGACGGAAGTCGTTCCGTTCGCGGAACGGGTTTCACGCGATCTCTCGCAGGACCGCCTCGTTGCGGAACTCGCCAGCGCGTTCAGCACCCTGTCGCTGGTCCTGGCGTGCCTGGGGTTGTACGGAACGATCTCGTACGGCATCAGCCGCCGCGTTGCTGAACTCGGCCTGCGGATGGCGCTTGGCGCCGAGCGGAGCAGCGTCCTCCGCATGGTCATGCGGGAGGCGCTGGCGCTGGTTCTGGTCGGCGGGCTCGTCGGTCTGCCGCTCGCGTTCGCGGCGGGCCGCGGTGTCGCCGCATTGCTGTATGGGGTCGCGCCGGCCGACCTTGTGTCGTTTGCGGCCGGATCGGGCGTGCTGGTCGCCGTCGCGGCAGTCGCGGCGTACGTTCCGGCATACCGCGCGTCGCGTATCAGCCCGATGGTGGCGCTGAATCGCTGACGGGCCATTAAAGCCGGGCTCGACAGGCGCCGATACGTCTGGCGCCATGATCTGGTTCTTCGAGCGCCAGGATTCGCGGCTCCGGTACGAGATTCGGCGGCAGCCGGACGGCCACGACTACGAACTCGTGATCACGAGCCCGGACGGAAGCCAGGAAGTCGAGCGGTATTCGGACCCGATGACCCTTCTTCGACGCACGGAGGAACTGGAGCGATCCCTCCGCGCACAGGGATGGCAGGTGCCCATCCCCCGCGGCCGGGTGCTGGGACCGTGGGCGCGGCGAGCGTCCTGATTCGTCTGACACGATCTCGCCCGCGCGGCGGTCAGCGTTTTTCCCTTGCAACCACGCCGGGGCCGACTCTGATCGTCCCCCCGAACGATTCCAGCGTGACATCCGCGCTTCCGTTCCCCATCGTCATCGTGACGCGTTTGCCCCGCTGCATCTCCGACCGGTTCGGCGGCTGCAGTGCGGCAAAGGCACTGTGGAAGCTTCCGCTATAGGTCCGCACGCTGACGGTTGCATTCGCGTTCTCCGGAACGTCGAGGAGCACGTTACCGTTGTGCGTGGCGAAGCTGTAGTGCCCGCCGTCCGCGATGCTGCCCTGATAGCCGATCGTGCCGTTCACCGTCGAGACGTCCACGCTCTTCGATGCGATCCGCTGGAGCTGAATACCGCCGTTGATCGCATCCGCGGTAATGTCGCCGCTCGCATCGGTGATGTCGACATGCTCGTTCACCGAGCTGACGGTCAATTTCCCGCGTGTGCCGTCGACGACGACCGAGCCTTCGACGGATTTGGCGGTGACGAACCCCGTGCCCCCCTTGATCGTGATGTCGCCGCGAACGCTCTCGGCGGTCACCTCCGCCTGCGTTCCGTCTACCGTGATGAAGCAGTACGTGCCGTCAACCTTCACGGGCATCCATGACGGAGCGGTAATGTCGTAGTCGACGGAGCCTGCCGGTCCCATCTCGCCCGACGCGCTGATGGACACGCTGGACGGCGATTGCTTGATTTCGACTTTCGTGCGGTTCTGGTGCCGCGCCACGATGTGCAGG
This sequence comes from Vicinamibacterales bacterium, assembly GCA_035492775.1. Lineage (GTDB taxonomy): Bacteria > Acidobacteriota > Vicinamibacteria > Vicinamibacterales > 2-12-FULL-66-21 > DATJFQ01. The sequence goes on along the minus strand of DATJIW010000097.1, from coordinate 18,755 downwards.
CTGTCCTTGTCCCACGTATGGATCACGACCTCACCCGCGAAGTTGTTGACGATGAGCCGTGAGCCGCGCCGGACGTTGACGGTTTCGTCCCTCTGCGGAGCCCTGGCCTGCGTCGGCGGCGCCTGCGCGAGCGCGGCGACCACGAGGACGGTCCCAATCAGCATCAGGATCCCTTTGTGCTGGCGATTGCCGTTGCCTGACGGAGAAGCGTCAGCTTCTGCTGTTTCGCCTCCGCAAGATGGTTATTGAGATAGATGTTTGCCGGATCCTGTTCGAGCGCGTGGCGCGACTGATCGATCGCCCGATCGATTGCCTGCAGGTTGTTCTCGATGATGTCGATCGTCTGCGGATCGAGCGAGCCGCGGCCGCTCTGGAGCGCCTGCTCGAGATCGGCAACCGCCTCGTCGTAGTTCGCGTCCGAGAACGTCACGGGCACGCGGCGTTCGCCGCCACTCGCGTTGGCGGTGGCGCCGACCGTCTGCAGCGACGTCGCGCGCCCGCCGTGCTGCGCGATCCACACGGCGCCGCCCGACAGTACCATCAGCGCCAGAGCCGCGGCCGCGAACTGGGGGAGCGTGAACGAGATCCGCCAGGCCGATCGCCGCGAGGCGGGCGGGGCGGTCGCCCCGATTCGTGTCTCGATGCCGTCCCACAGGTCGCTCACCGGAGGACGGGCAGGCAGCGACCCGGCGCGTTCCACGACGCCATGAAGCTCCGCCAGCGTCGTCCTGCAGTCAGCGCACTCCTGCAGATGCGCTTCCACGGAACGGCGCTCCGACGCGGACAAGTCGTCGTCGAGGTACTCAGAAAGTCGGTTGGTCCACCTGTCGCTCATGGCGTCATCCAATCCCGGGTCTCGCATGGCCAAGATGTTTCCGGAGCATCATGCGTGCGCGATGCAGCTGTGCCTTCGATGTGCCCGGGGAGATGCCGAGCAGCGTCCCGATCTCCTTGTGCTTGTAGCCTTCGACGTCGTGCAGCACGAAGATCTCGCGTGCGCCGTCCGGGAGCTTCTCCATCGCGCTCTCGAAATCCATTGACAGGTCCCCGGACGACGCGCGTCCCGGGAGCGTCTCGAAGATCTCCTCGCCGTCGTGCAGCCGCCGCCGGCTCGTCTGTTCAGAGCGGAAGCGCTCGATCACGACGTTCACCGTCAGCCGGTGCAGCCACGTCGTGAACGATGCATCTCCACGGAACGTCGCCAGCTTCTGCCACACCCGCACGAAGACGTCCTGGGTGAGTTCGTCCGCGTCCCGGCCGCCGGTCATCCGGCGGACGAGGCTGTGCACGCGGGGGAGGTGCGCGCGATAGACGGCTTCGAACGCCCGGACGTCCCCTGCCGCGGCTCGGGCCACGTCGGACCGTGAGTCCTGGGTCGTGAAGCTCTCCGCCTCAGCGTGCAGCGCCAGCGCCTCCAAATCCAATCCTTGCATACCGTTGGATGAAGGACACCGGCAAAAGGTTTGAAGGATGGGACGGACTGGGGGGTCCTGGCGATCTGCCTGGCCTCAGGTTACCGAACGAGCGCGTCGTACGGGTCGACCGGAGTGCCCTCCCACCAGTGGTGATCTCCGTTCAGCACAGAAATCGCGAAATGAAGGTGCGGCGTGTCGGGCGGCGCGTTGCCGCTTGTTCCCACATACCCGATGACCTGTCCGCGATGGACCGCGTCGCCCTCTTTCAGGCCGTCCGCGTATCGCTGCAGGTGCGCGTAGTAGTAGCAGAAGCGTTGCGACGGATCGAACTGGTAAATCGTGTTGCCACCGAGCTTGCTGAGGAACAGCTTGGCAATCGTGCCGTCCTCCACTGCCAGAACCGGTGTGTTCCTCGGCGCGAGGATGTCGATCGCATCGTGCTCGTGACCGGTCCGCGCGTCGGTGAAGGAGCGCACCAGCTTTTCGGCAGTGACGCCTTGCACCGGAATCGTCAGATCGCGCGCCACGAGTTCGCGCTCGACCTCCGCCGCGGGACCGGCGGGAGCGCCAGAGGGCGCGACCGGCGATGCCGGCGCGGCACCAGGGGCCGCCGGTGCGCTGACATGGCCGGTCGTCGCGGTCTCGGTTGCCGGTGAGGGAATCGCCGCGGCGGGTTCGTCGACGGCGCTGTCGCGGGTCGGCGCCGCCGGCACTTCGCGGTGGCCGGCAACATTCTGAAAGGACGCGACTACGAACGCCCCGAGGACGAACCCGAGCAGGCCGCTCGCGAGGACGTGCCGGAGATTCATTGCGCGAAGACCACGCGCGTTCCGGGGTGGACGAATGACGCCACCCTGAGCGCATCCCAGTTCGTGAGGCGGACGCAGCCGTGCGATGTCGTCTTGCCGATCTGTGACGGCTCCGGCGTGCCATGCAGCCCGTAATGCGGCCGATCGATATCGATCCAGACCACGCCCACGGGATTGTTCGGCCCGGGCTTGATGACCGCCTTCGTATTCTTCGGATCCGCGTCCCAGAACAGCTCCGGATTGTAGTGGAAGGACGGATCGTGCTGAACGCCGGTGACCTTCCAGTTGCCAATCGGCAGGGGATCGTGCTCGCTGCCCGTCGTCACCGGGGCAAAGAAGATCGTCGTGCCGCCCTCGTCCGCAACGACGAGCGTCGACGTGCTTCGCGTGACGGTCAGCGTCACGTCGACGCCGTTTTGCCTCGGCGGCGTCTCTCCATCCTGCGGCGGCCGGGTGGGATCGATCGTGCCCTGGACGTTCGGGACCACGATCTCGGCGCCCGCCGTGAACTGCGCGTTCGGATTCAGGCGGCGCAGCAGCGCCGGACTGCAGTGGAACCGCTCGCCGAGAAGTTCGAGCAGATCCCTGTAACCGAGCGAGTCGAGCTTCGACTGTTCGACCAGGTCATCGGGAATGTCCGGCGTGAACGGCCCGGCGGCATCTTCGTCGGTGATGCGGTACGAAACGATGGCGTCCGATGGCAGCGCGGAGGCGTCGCCGCCTCCCTTCTGAAATGCGGCGAGCGCATTTTTCGTGTTGGTCCCCATTGCGCCGTCGATTTCACCGGGCGAATACCCGGCGCGATCGAGCATGACCTGCGTTTGCAGGGCCCGCATCGCGGCCGGCGGGATCCGAGGGACCCGCGGGACCGTTCTCGGCTGCTGTTGTGCGCTCGATGCCGACGCGATCAACGCGGCGGCGACCCAGACGAAGAGGAGCTTCATTGGTGAATCTCCATGCGCCGGTCGGACCCGCTCCGCCGCTCGCTTGCGGCGCCGGGTCCGACTTCGACGAGCCGGAACGGCCGTTCCGGAAAAACGTCGCGCATCAGCGAGATCGATACGTTGAACACCGGGACGTTCGTCCGCGTCCGTCCTTCGGGAGCGCCGTGATGGGCGTGTCCGTGGAAGACCGCGGAAACCGGGAATCGCGTGATCGGGTCTTCGAGGCGGCTGCAGCCGAGGAACGGATAGATATCGACCGGTTCGCCTTCCACCGTAGCCTGGATCGGCGCGTAGTGGAGCACGACGATGATCCGATCGTTCCTCAGGCGCGCGAGCGCGGACTCGAGCTTGAGCGCTTCGTCTACGGCTTCCCGGACGAAGTTCTTGATGATCTGCTCGCCCCACGGACCAAGCGCACGCCGGCCGAAGCCGCCGGCGAACCCCTTGACGCCCGCGAACCCGACGCCGAGCGCCTCGGTCGTGTCGCCGTCGAGCATCACCACGCCCGCGTCCTTCAGGATGCGCGTGATCTCGTCCTGCTGATTACTTTCGTAGTCGTGGTTGCCAAGGACCGCGACGATCGGAATCCGGATCGAGGCTACTTCTTTCGCCAGCGCCCGGGCCTCGTCCGCGAGTCCGTAGTCGGTCAGATCGCCCGCGAGCACCAGGATGTCGGCGGATTCCGAGATCTGGCCGAACAGCGGCTGCAGAGAACCGGGGGCGGATGTCTTTCCGAAGTGGAGATCACCGAGGGCGGCGATGCGAACCACGTCCTTGGTGCCCATACGCTTCGGGTTGGAGCAAAGGACGGGCCAGACTAATGCTGAATGGGTGAGCTTGGAGTCGCGAATTCAGGAATTCGCCAACTCGCCGATCTGCTGGTCGAGCGTCTTGATGGCCTGTTCGAGCATGGATCGGTGTGCGGGAGCGGTGGCACGCTCCAGATCGGCGGCGGCGCGGGCGCGCGCGAGTTCGAGGGAGTGGCGCCGGGCGCGTTTGGCCCGTTCCTCGGGCGTCAACGCCGGCGGCCTGTTGCGCGCACGTCCGGCGTCCTCCTGCTGCGATTCGATGTTCTTGGATTCCCAGCCGCGTGCCATCTGCCCTCGATCTTATAAGCGTTTCCTATAATGAAGTATGCGTTCTTCCTGTGCGGCGGCGATGGCGGCCGCTGCGATGCTGGCGATCGCGCCGTCAGCGTGCCGGCGTGCGGCGCCGGTGGACGCGACGGCTTCGGCCGCCTCGACCGCCGCACCACCCGCTGCCGCCGCGCCGGCTGCTGACACGCGGCCCAAAATTGTTGCGCTCGGAGACAGTCTGACCGCGGGTCTCGGTCTCCAGGAATCGCAGTCGTATCCGAGCCTGCTGCAGACGGACCTGGACCGCGCCGGCTACGACTTCGATGTCGTGAATTCGGGGGTGTCCGGTGATACCTCTGCCGCGGGCCTGGCCCGCCTCGATTGGGCGTTGCAGGACGGCAACGTCAAGATTCTCATCCTGGAACTGGGCGCGAACGACGGCCTGCGCGGATTGCCCGTCGACGAGCTGAAGAAGAACCTGTCGGCGATCATCGAACGCGCGCAGCGGCGGCAGATCGAGGTCCTGTTGCTCGGCATGGAGGCGCCTCCGAATTACGGGTCGGAGTACGCGCGGTCCTTCCGCCAGGTATATCGCGATCTTGCCGACCGTTATCACGTGGCGCTCGTGCCGTTCATGCTGGACCGCGTGGCGGGCCGCGCGGATCTGAACCAGTCCGACGGCATCCATCCCAACATCCAGGGGACGCAGATCGTCGCCGAGACCGTCTGGCACACCCTCAAGCCGATGGTCGACGCGGTGCATGCGTCATGATTGAGCTGCAGAACATCTCTCGGACCGTTCCGAGCGGCGACACGATGCTCACGATCCTGCACCCGCTGGATCTGCGGATCGACGCCGGGGGCGTCGTCGCCATCACGGGCCCGTCGGGCAGCGGCAAGTCCACCTTGCTCGGTCTCATCGCGGGACTCGACGCGCCGTCCTCCGGGCGGATCCTGATCGACGGTTCGGACATCACCGCGATGTCGGAGGATGCCCTCGCCCGGTTCCGGGGATCGCGAATCGGCTTCGTCTTTCAGTTCTTCCACCTGCTGCCGTCGCTCACGGCAATCGAGAACGTCCGCGTCCCGCTCGAAATCGCAGGCGCGCCGGACCCGGGCACGCGCGCCGATGCGCTCCTCGCGGAAGTGGGACTCTCCGCGCGCCGCCATCACTATCCGTCGCAGCTGTCCGGAGGAGAGCAGCAGCGCGTGGCGATCGCGCGCGCGCTCGCGAACGATCCCCCGCTGCTGCTCGCGGACGAACCGACCGGCAATCTGGACAGCGCGACGGGCCACCAGGTCATTCAGCTCCTCATCGACGTCAACCGCCGCCGCCGGACGACCGTGGTGCTGGTGACGCACGACGCTGAACTCGCGGCGCTCGCAGACACCACCATTGCGCTGCGGGACGGACGGATCGTCGCCGCCGGCGCGCGCGGCGCCGCGGCATCATGAGATTCGTCCTGCTCATGGCGGCGCGCGAGGTCCGCGCGTCGTGGCGGCGTCTGCTGTTCTTCTTCGTGTGCGTCGCGGTCGGCGTTGGGGCGATCGTTGCGCTCCGTTCGATCATCCAAAGCGTCCGGACCGGTCTATCGCGCGAGGCGCGCGCCATCGTCGGCGGAGACGTGGCCATCAGCACGAACCGGCCGATGTCGGACAGCGTCCGCGCCGCGCTCGAACAGGCGATCGCCGCCGCGCCGGTGACGGCACGCGTCGACTCGATCTCGACCCCGACGATGGCGCGGCCGGAAGCGGGGCACGGGGTTGCCGCCGCGAAGATGGTGGAATTGCGCGGTGTGAACGCCGCCTTTCCGTTGTACGGGACGCTCTCGTTGCAGAACGGCCAGCCGTACTCGCACGATCTGCTCGCCAACAACGGCGCGCTGGTTCGACCGGAACTGCTCGCGCAGCTCGGCATCTCCGTCGGCGACCGCATCGTCATCGGCGGCCGCGCCTATTCCATCCGCGGCATCATCGCCGAGGAGCCGGGACGCCGTGCCGGCTCCTTCAGTCTCGGGTCGCGGGTGCTGGTGGACCTCGGGGATTTGCGCGCGAGCGGGCTGCTCACGTATGGCAGTCGCGCCGACTACGAGATTCTTCTGAAGATGCCGCCGTCAGCGGTCGACGGCTTCGCGAAAACGATCCGCGCACAGTTCCGCGATCGCTTCATCGGGGTGCGCACTTACCGTTCGACCGAAGATGCCATCGGCAACGACATGGCGCGCGCGGAGAACCACCTGAGCCTGGTCGGCTTCGTGATTCTCGTGCTCGGCGGCATCGGCGTGTGGAGCGTGACGCGCGTGTTCGTGCGGCAGAAAGTGAAGAGCGTCGCCATTCTCAAGTGTTTGGGCGCGACGACGGGGCAGGTGCTGGCTGCATATGTGGCGCAGGTCGTGCTGCTCGGGCTATCGGGAAGCGCGCTCGGTGTTCTGCTCGCGCGAATCGGCATCGCGTCCATTCCTCCATCGGTTGGGGCCGCGCTCGGCGTGAGCACGTACGGGCTCACCGGCTCCGCTGTCGTGCAGGGGGTCAGCGTCGGAGTGCTGGTGTCGCTGCTGTTCTCCGTCGTGCCGCTGCTCGAAGTGCGCAGGGTCAAGCCGCTGCTCCTCATTCGCGGTGCGTCGCCATCCGCCGCCCCCGCACGCGCGTGGTGGACGGTCGGTGGTATCCGGGATCGGCTCGCGCGCGTCGATCGCCTGCAGGCGGCTGCGGCGGTGGTCATGGCTGCGGGTCTCGTGGCGATTGCGAGCTGGCAGGCGGCCTCGCTGCGTGTAGGGGTGGTCGTGGTCGTCGGCTTCGCCGCCGTCGCGCTCGTGCTGCAGCTCGCGAGTGCCGGCCTGATCCATGCCGTGCGGCCGATCGCGAGAGCAAAATCGTTTGCACTCCGACACGCCGTGCTCAGTCTCGGACGCCCGGGTAATCAGACGCGCGTCATCCTGCTCGCCGTCGGCCTCGGCAGCTTCTTCGTGATCGGTGTCCGGGTCCTGCAGTCGAACCTGCTGCAGCAGTTCTCGGTTCAGCTCTCCGAGAGCGGCGCAGACATGTTTCTGATCGAGATCCTGCCCGACCAGGTCGACCGGGTGCGCGCGTTTCTCGAGGCGCGGAAGGCGGCCGATGCCGGGCCGCCGCGGCTGATCCCGGTGCTGCGCGCGCGGGTAACGGGCGTGCGTCCCGCTGGCGCGTCCACGTTTCGCGATGTCCGCAATCAGGGACGCGAATACACGATCACGTATCGCGATCATCTCGAGCCCAACGAGACGGTGATGAGCGGCACGTTCTGGTCACCGCACTCGCCGCTGCCGGAGAATGCGCCCGTCATCGAAGTCTCGATCGAAGAGAACATCCATGACAATTTCCGCGTCAACGTCGGCGACGTGATGCAGTTCGACGTGCTCGGGCGCATCCTGCCGGCAACGGTGACGAGCATCAGGAAAGTCGAATGGGAGGACGCGCGAAACGGCGGATTCATGTTCGTCTTCCGCCCCGGGCCGTTCGCGCACGCGCCTCAAACGTGGATCGGCATCCTGCGCGCGCCGCAGGACCCGACCGCACGCGGACGGTTCCAGCGCGACCTCGTCACCGAGTTTCCCAACATCTCCGCCATCGACGTCCGCGAGATTCTCACGACGGTTCAGAAGGCCGTCCGCACGATCACCATCGCGATCTCAGTCGTTGGCGGCGTCGCGCTCGGGAGCGGCGTGCTCATCCTCATCGGGGCCGTCGCGATGACCAAATTTCAACGGGTCTACGAGGCTGCGATTCTGCGGACGCTCGGCGCCAGCACGCGGACGCTCGGTGCCATGCTCGGCTTCGAGTACGCCACGCTGGGCCTGCTCGCCGGCGTCGTCGGCGGCGCCGGCGCGATGGCGTTCAGCTGGGCGGTGTGCCGGCATGTGCTCGACATCCCCTGGCGCCCGCAGCCGTTCGTAGCGCTGGCGGGCGCCGCGTTGACGACGCTGCTCGTCGGGGTGGTAGGCGTCGCAGCGAGCTACGACGTCCTGCGGCGCAAGCCTCTCGGGACGCTGAGGGCGGAATAGCTCCGGGTCGGACGTTGCACGGCGGAGGACGACGGTCGGACTGTCTCAAGGGTCGAGCCGAGGACCTTGGGCGTCAACCACGTGATACGATGAGGTTTTCCCCGCACCGGCCATGGCCCCTGCAGGGACTCTGGGAGCACGCATGGACACGTCGGTTTACAAGGAAGCGCTGCTTCGAAAGCGCGGCGAAATCCTGGCCGCTGGCGGCGGCATCAAGCCCCTGCAGGCTTCGATGGACGTCAATTCCCGCCAGGGCGATCTGGCCGACCAGGCAAGCGGCAACAACGAAGTCCACATCCAGCTCAAACTGAAGCAGACCGACGCCAAGATCCTGCAGGCCATCGAAGAAGCGCTCTGGCGGATCGAGAAGGGAACGTACGGCGTCTGCCGCGACTGCGGCGAACCGATCGCCCCGGCGCGGCTCAACGCCATCCCGTGGACGCGCGTCTGCATCACCTGCAAGGAAAAGCAGAACTCGTGAAACCGGCAGACCTGCTCGAACTGCTCCGCGAGTTCTACGCCGACAAGGGGTCGCTCCGGCAGCGGCACGCCGCCGCGGCGCGGCACGTGCCGAACTACGATTTCAACAACACGTACCAGTACATCATCAACCGCGAGGACGTGCAGCTCGCATGGTTGCAGGACGCAATCGCCGCGCTCGGCGGCACCCTCGTGCAGCCCCCGGAGCCGGCCATCGCCACTCGCGGCAAGGGCAACGAAGCCCAGACCGGCGTCATACGCGAGGACAGCGTCGGCATGCAGTCGTTCTTCGACCGCTGGCGCGAGCGCGTGGAAAAGGTCACGAACGCCCGCCATCGCACCATGCTCCGCGTGATTCTCGGCGAAACCCTCGAACACAAGCGCTTTTTCGATCAGATGCTCGCCGGACGTCTCGACCTGCTCGGCCGCGCCGCCGACGGCGCCCGCACGGCGGGCGAAGTCATTGCCACCCGCTGGGTGGAGTAGGAATTCAAAAACCGGACGCTGGAGGCTTCGCAATGCGTGTTGCGATTGCGCTCGGCAGCAATCTCGGCGATCGACGCGCGCATCTCACATGGGCAACCGGTGAACTCGAGCGCGTCGTCAACGGTTTGATCGTCTCCGAGCCGATCGAGACGAAACCCGTCGGCGCAGGCCTCGAGCACGATCCGGAGTTCCTCAATGCGGCTGCGGTGGGGGAGAGCGACCTTCCGCCCGCGGCGCTCGTCGCGGCGCTCCTCGACATCGAACGCCGGCGCGGACGCGAGCGGCCGCACGCGAACGCGCCGCGCACGCTCGACCTCGACCTCATTCTCGCCGGCGATCAGATCATCGATGCGCCAGGCGTCCAGGTGCCGCACCCGCGTTTTCGCGAACGGCGATTCGTGCTCGAGCCCCTCGCGTCGATTGCGCCGGACATCATCGACCCGGTGACCAGCCTGACGGTCGCCGAGCTGCTGGATCTGCTGGATTGAACGAAAAGGGCGGCCTGAAAAGGCCGCCCTCGACAGGCAGTTCGAATCGGATCTCCTGAATCCTACGTCGTCTTCTTGTACGTCATCGTGCTCGGCCCGCGTCCGCCGGTACGCTGGATCGTGAGCTTGCCGTCGGCCATCGACCAGGTCTGCGTCTGCTCGCCGCGGTCGCTCTTGATCGTGATGACCAGGTTGTTGCCGTCCCACTTGGCCGACGCCTTCGCCGTCATCTGGCCCATCGTGATGTCGCTTTCCGAACCATCGAGCTTGTAGTTCATCGTCATCGCGCCGTTTGGTCCCTGACGCTCGATCGTGAGCGTGTCAGCAGTCTGCTTCACTGTCATCGGGCCAGCCATTCCGCGCCCGCCGCCCATGCCGCCGCCGCCCGCCGTGTCGGCCGACATGTCGGGGGTCCAGGTGCCGGAAAAATCCGGCTTCTGCGCATAGCCGGTGATGGCCAGCGCGACGACCAGGGCCGCCGCAATTCCGAACTTTCGTTTCATGCTGTGACTCCTTGCAGTACGGCGTCCCGACATGGGGCGCCGTGGTGACGAACATCGAAGGCCGCTACTCGAAGCGCAGCGCCTCGATCGGATCCAGGCCCGCGGCCTTGCGGGCCGGATAAAAACCGAAGAACACGCCCGTGGCGCCGGAGAAGCCGAACGCCATCGCGATGGCGTTCGCCGGGATGGCCGTGGGCCACTCGGCAAATTTCTGCACCGCAGCGCTGCAGCCGAACCCCACCGCGATGCCAACGAGCCCGCCGAACAGGCTGATGACCACGGCTTCGACGAGGAACTGCAGCAGCACGTCCTTGCCGCGCGCGCCGATCGCCATGCGCAGGCCGATCTCCCGCGTGCGCTCGGTCACCGACACCAGCATGATGTTCATGATGCCGATGCCGCCGACCATCAGCGATACCCCGGCGATCCCGGCCAGCAGGGTCGTCATGGTCTTCGTCGTCTCCGTACGCACGCTGGCCATGTCTTCGAGCGTTCTAACCATGAAGTCGTCCGCATCGCCCGGGACGATCTTGTGGCGCACGCGCAGCAGGTCGCGGATGCTGTCCGCGGTCTGATTGACCTCCTCCGCGCTCGCGGCCGACACGGTGACGTTGCTGATGTGCGTCACGCCCAGCAGCTTCTTCTGCACCGTCGTGTAGGGGACGAAGATGGTGTCGTCCTGGTCCTGGCCCATTGACGACTGTCCCTTGCTGATCATCACGCCCACGACCTTGAAGGGTTGATTGCGGACGCGGATGATCTGCCCGGTCGGATCTACGTCGGGTCCGAAGAGGGTGTCGGAGACCACCGTGCCGAGCACGGCGACCTTCGCCGCCGACGCCACGTCCTGCGCGGTGAAGAACGCGCCGAATTTCGTCGGCCAATTCCGGATTGCCGGAATGTCGATGTCGGTCCCCTGGATTTGCGTCGCCCAGTTCTGGTTGCCGGCGATTACCTGCGCGCGCGTGTACGATCCCGCGGCCGCATACTGCACGCCCGGCAGCTGCTTGATCGCGTTCGCGTCGTCCGCCGTGAGCGTGGTGGAGTTGCCCTGGCCCATCCGCACTCCGCCAGTCGAGAAGTTGCCGGCATTCACGAGGATCATGTTCGTCCCGGCCGACTTCACCTGCTCTTCGATCGTGGACTGCGCGCCCTTGCCGAGCGCCACCATCGTGATCACGGCGCCTACCCCGATGATCATGCCGAGCATCGTGAGCGCCGTGCGCATCTTGTTCCGGTTGAGCGCCTTGAGCGCGATCCGGAGCGTCATCAGGATTGACATCGTCGTCTCAGTGCGGAGTCGTCGGTTCGCCGAGCGGGGCCGGGTCGCCAGCCGAATCGACGTCGGGCGGCGGGAGCGCCTTCAGTTCCTCGGCCGCAAAACGCCGGTTCGTGATCTGCTGATCGAGTTGTATCCGGCCGTCGCGGAAGCGGACCAGCCGCGTGCCGTGCTCCGCGATCTCCATTTCGTGCGTGATGAGCACCACGGTGATCCCGCGCTCGATGTTCAGCCGCTGGAAAATGTCCATGACCTCGATGCTCGTCCGCGTATCGAGGTTGCCCGTAGGCTCGTCGGCCAGCAGGATTGCCGGCTCGTTGATCAGCGCGCGGGCGATGGCAACGCGCTGCTGCTGACCGCCCGACAACTGATTGGGATAGTGATCCATCCGCTGTCCGAGGCCGACGATTTCCAGCACTTCCTTCGCGCGGCGGTGCCGCTCGGCGGACTTCATCCGGCTGCCGCCGTTGTACAGGAGCGGCAGTTCGACGTTGTCCAGCGCCGTCGTCCGTGACAGCAGGTTGAATCCCTGGAACACGAACCCGATCTTCTTGTTGCGAATGGCGGCGAGCTCGTCTTTCGACAGCTTCGAGACGTCTCTGCCGTCGAGGATGTAATGCCCGCTGGTCGGGCGATCGAGACAGCCGACGATGTGCATGAACGTGGACTTGCCCGAGCCGGACGGGCCGGTCACGCACGTGAATTCCCCCTTGTAGATGTCGAGCGACGCGCCGCGCAAGGCGCGTACTTCGATATCGCCGACCCGATAGGTCTTCGTCAGGTCGCGGACGGAGATGACGACATCGGCCACTGCGTCAGCCCCGGCCGCGGCCGCGCTGCGGACCCATCAGCGGATTGTTCGACGGACCCTGGCTTCCGGGCCGCTGTTGCGTTTCGAGACCTGTCGTGATGTTCGTGACCACTTCCGTGCCGGGCTGCAGTTCGTTGCCGTCGAGCACTTCGGTCCAGGTGCCGTCTGAAATCCCGAGGCGCAGGTTGACCGGCTTCAGCTGTTTGTTGATGTAGAGCCACACGCGGCCCCGCGATTCGACCGTCGGCAGCGGACCGAACAACGAATCGATGGTCTGCGCGCCGCTCGCGATCGCCCTCGACGTCGCGCTGGACGCGGCCGGCTGGCCCTTCCTGGCAGGCGCGGCGCTCGGGGCCTGAGCGGTCTGGCTTCCCGTATCGATGCCGCGCTCCTTCATCCGCTGCTCGAACTGCTGGCGCTGTTCGGGCGTCATCTGCGCGAGCCGCTCCTGCATCCGCTTCTGACGCTCTTCGGGACTCAGGTTCGCGAACCCGCCGCGCCCGCCGCCCGCCGCACCGCTGGCCGCGCCCGCGTCGCCGCCGCCGCGTTGGTAGGCGCTGCCGCCCTGCGCTGCGTTGGCTGGCTGCCCGTTGGCCGGCGGTCCACCGATACCGCCGGTGCCGCTCATGGCGCCGGTATCGCGACCGAAGCCGCGGCCGCCGAACCCGCCGCGCCCGCCGCCGAGCGCGCGCTCGATGTCCGGCGTAATCGATTGATTCAGCGCGGTGAACGTATCGCGGGTCGGGCGGAAGCGGATTGCCGCATTCGGCACGCGGAGCACGTTGCTGCGGCGCGCGACTTCGATGTTCAGGTTTGCCGTCATGCCCGGCATCAGGCGGTAGTCGGGATTCGGCACGTCGATGACGGTGGAGTAGGTGACGACGTTCTGCACCGTGGTTGGATTCAGCCGGACCTGGTCGACGGTGCCGACGAACGTGTCGTTCGGGTACGCGTCCACGCGGAAGCGAACGACCTGCCCCGGCCGCATGCGGCCGACGTCCGACTCGTCGATGTTCGCGTTGACCTGCATCTTCGTCAGATCGGCGGCGATGATGAACAGCGTCGGCGCCTGCATGCTCGACGCGACCGTCTGGCCTTTGTCGACGTTTCGGGATGTCACGATGCCGTCAATCGGCGCGGTAATGATCGTGTGATCGAGGTCGACCTTCGCCTTGTTGACGGCGGCCTGTGCCTGCACGATCTGCGATTGCGTCGCCTTGAGCTGCGCATCCGCCTGCTTCGCTGCGACTTCGGCCGTTTCGAGGTCGGTCCGCGGTGCCAGATTCTTCGCGAACAGTTCCTGCGCGCGCCTCAGCTTCGTGTTCGCGTCGTCGAGCGCGACCTTCTGCCGCTCGAGGTTTGCCTGCGCGTTCACGAAATTCGCCTGGGCCGTGTCGAGCGCCGTCTGGAGCAGCGACGGGTCCAGCCGCGCGATGATCTGCCCCTTCTTCACGATCGAGTTGAAGTCGGCGTAGAGCTCCTGAACGATTCCCGAGACCTGCGTTCCGACCTGCACCGTCGTCACCGCCTGCAGCGTGCCGGTCGCGCCCACCTGATCGATGATGTCGCCGCGCGACACCTGCAGCGTCGTCACCGAAGGCTCGGGCCCGCTACGTTTGTAGTAGTAGGCCCCGACCCCGGCCCCGATGGCGACGAGCACGATGATGATCGTAATGAGCTTTTTCATGAACGTTTGCGTCTGACCCGCATCCCGATGAGGCGTCCACGACGCCGGTTACTGGCCTCCGCCTCCAGTGCCGGTCGCGCCGGTGCCGCCGGTCACAGTACCCGTTCCGCCGGTGACGGTTGCTCCGGTTCCCGTCGTGGCCGAGCCCGTCGCGGTCGCCGCACCGGTGGCGATGGCGGTGCCGCCCGTACTCGTGACGCCCGTCACCGCGCGGGTGCCCACCGTCTGCGATGCTTCGAAATTCACGAGCGCCTTCCGGTAATTCAGGATCGCGCGCAATTCGGCGTTCTGCGAGTCCGCGAAGTCACGCTGTGCCTGGACGACCTCGTAATTCGTTGCCATCCCGACTTCGGCCTTGCTCATCGCCGCGTCGAGTTTCTGCTTCGCGAGCTCGCGTGCCACGCCGCTCGCCTGCACGCTTTCGAGCGAGCTCTGAACGTTCAGGGCTGCGTTGGTGACGTCGGTCGCGATCTGCAGCTGCAGCGACTTGAGGTTCGCCTGCGTCTGTTCGAGCTGCAGCTTTGATCGGGCCACGTTGGATTCTGCGGCGCTAATCCCGAGCGGGATCGCCAGGTTCAGCTGCACGTTCCACGTCGGGAGATTGAACCGCCCCAGCGTCGTGAGTGCGTCGAAATAGCCCGAGGGCGCCGTCGAGACGATCTGTCCGCCGAGCGTGTTGTCCCGCACGAACTGCGTTCCGCCGATTCCGCTCAGCCCGTACGATGCCGTCAGATCGAGCTGCGGCCGCGTCTGTTCGACCTGGTTGCGGAGGTTGACGTCGCTGATCTTCAGGTTGTTCATCGACTGCTGCAGGTCGGTGCGTTCGCGCAGTGCCCGGGCGACCGCGGCGTCGAGGTTGATCGGCTCGTTCGTCGACGGCGGCCGATCGGTCGGGTTGATCGATGAACTCCACATGGGGTCGTCGGTGCCGCTGACAATGAGCCGCTTCAGCGCGAGTTCGGACGTACGGACCGTCCCCTCGGCCTGCACGAGGTCCTGTCGCCGGTTGGCCGCTTCCGATTGCGCGGACACGACGTCGATCGGGGCGAGGGTGCCGATATCGACGCGCTGCTGGTTGTCCTGAACGAGCCGATTGGCGAGGTCGAGCTGTCCCTGCGCGGCTTCAACGGCCTGAATCGCGTACACGAGATCCCAGTACGCGTTGCGGACGTTCGCCTCCGTCGTGAACGTGGCGGACGTCAGCGAAATCTGATCGTTCTGCTGTCCGATGCGCGTCGTCTCGAGCTGCGCGCGCGTCGAGTCGATGTTCCAGTTCCGGAGCAGGGGCTGCGTGTACGAAGCGGTCAGCCCGGACTGGTAGGTCGGGTTGCGCGTCGCAAACGGATTGGACGAATCGATGCGTGCGTTGGTCCAGCCCGCCTGCCACGATCCGCCGTGCCACTTCATGTTCTGCGCGAAGCCGGCCTGCCACGAGGCGGTGCCGGTGTGCTGGCTGTTGCCGGTGCCCTGCGTCTGGTTCGTGACGGCGGAGGTGTTGCTGCGGTTCGAGACCGCCGAGGTGACGTTCGGGTGATAGTTCGCCTCGAGCGCCGCGATGGAGAAATCGGACAAACGCGGCGTGATTCTCGCCACGGCGATGTCGATGTTCTTGTCGCGCGCACGCTGGACGGCGTCTTCAATCGCGAGATTGACGCGCGGCCCCGGCGTGACGAACGGCGTCGTCTCCTGCCCGGTCTGCTGGGGCAGCGGCTGGACCTGCTGCAGCGCCTGTTGCACCAGCGCATGCACCATGGCCGGATCCGGCTCGTTGGTCTTCTTCTGCTGTGCCTGCGCGGCCGCCGGCGCGGCTGCGAGCGCGACGACGAAGCCGGCGATCGCCGGCACGAGTACGTTCTTCCTCACCAAAACCTCCCGAGTTCCTGACCTCGTACGATTTGAAACAGATTGATCCTAGGGACGACGGCGATCGGAGCTGTGTTCGCGCTCCCACAACGCCTTGAGTTTCGTCCGCTGGTCGGCGGTGAGCACCCGGTTCATGCGATAGAGCATCAGGGTCCGCCCCTTGTTCAACTCCGACCGCGTCGACTCGACGCGGTCCAGCTCCGCCACGATCGTGGGCTCATCGACCGCGTCGCGGATCATCTGGCTGACCGTGTTGTCCATGTCATCTACCTGCCGGCGCAAATCCCGCAGATGAGGAAGGCTCTGCTGCCAGACGGACTCGACCGCTGCGGATTGTTGATCCGTGATCCCCAGTTCCGCGCGCATGCTGTCGTCCACCCACCACTTCCGATGCTCATTCTGCGGGCGTGACGCAGCCTGTTGCTGCTGCTGAGGTG
Organism: Vicinamibacterales bacterium; assembly: GCA_035492775.1. GTDB lineage: Bacteria > Acidobacteriota > Vicinamibacteria > Vicinamibacterales > 2-12-FULL-66-21 > DATJFQ01. Next base: position 2,440 of record DATJIW010000097.1, on the reverse strand, counting down.
GCTGCGCCGTCGCGGGAACGCCCACGAGGAGAAACGCCGCAAGCGCCCATCCGATATGCCTGGCCATAGCTGTTCACTGACTCCGGTCGGAACTACACGCTTTACGACGCGCTCCGGCCGGCCGTTTACACCTGATGGGGACGTTCCAGCACGCCGATCCGTGAGGTCGCCGGTCTAAACGGCTATCACTGAAGAACTTGCGGTGGCATGTCGTTTGCCATTCCGGTGGGGCCGGCCCTGTGGCGCGCCGGCGAACCGAGAGGGGGGACCGTGCGGACAGTGGTCATCGGCGTTGCGGTGGGACTGGCATTGACGACAGGCGTCGCAATCGGGCGTGCTTCGGACCGCGATGAAACCGTCCTCACCGCCCAGGTGAGTTCCGCGGACCACGAAACCGACGAGGGCTATTTCTCACTGGGAGCGGATGCGACCGTGATCGCAAAACCTGGCAGTCCGCTGTTTCAGTTCCTCGCGCGGCACAAGGGACGCCGCGTCTCGATGTCGGTCGCCGACGCCGACGCGCGCGACCTCGCGCGACTGGACCGGAACCGGTGAACTGGCGTCGCTGGTGAATTCACGGATTCACCAACGCCCCGGCGAAGCGCGCGAGAGTCTCCATGACTTCGCCGACGATGTTGTTTGGCGTCGAGGCACCGGCGGTCAGGCCGACGGTGACATGGCCCTCGCGCGGCAGCCAGTTTTCGGTGACGACTTCGGGAGCGCGCGTGGTCGACGGGGCGCCAATCGGGCGATGGCGGATGCAGTCCGGCGCCACGAGACATGCGGGATCGGCGATGTGATACGTGCGCACCCTGGCCGCGCAGATGCGCGCGAGGTTGCACGTATTGCTGCTGTTGTACCCGCCGATGACGAGCATCAGATCGAGAGGCTGGCTATCGAGCAGCGCTTCGACCGCATCCTGCCGTTCCTGCGTCGCGCTGCAGATCGTGTCGAACGCGCGGAAGTGCGCGGTCAGCGCGGCTTCGCCGTATCGCGCGCGCATCGCTTCGCGGAACATGTCGCCGATTTCGAGCGACTCCGACATCAGCATGGTCGTCTGATTGGCGCAGCCGACGCGGACCAGGTCGATCTCGGGATCGAATCCGGGTGAGACCGCGCCGGCGAAGCGGGCCAGGAAAGCGTCGCGGTCGCCACCCCGGCGGATGTAGTCGCACACGACCGCGGCCTCCTCGCGATCCAGCACGACGATGTAGCGGCCGTTGGGGTATTTGAGCGCCTGTGACGCGGTGGCACGGGTTTCCTCGTGCTTGACCTTGCCATGGATGATGGCGGTGAAGCCGTCCTGCGCGTAGCGAACGACGTTCTTCCAGACATTCAGCACGGATCCGCAGGTCGTATCGACGAGCGTGCAGCCTCGGGCCGAGAAGTCGATCATGTCCTCGACGGTGATGCCGAACGCCGGCAGGATGACGACATCCTCCGGGCCCAGATCGCGATCGCGCTCGGCGGCATCGCTCAAGAAACGGATGCCGCTCGCGCGCAGGCGATCGTTGACGTGCGGGTTGTGGATGATCTCGCCGGTGAGGAACACGTTGCGCCCGGGAAACCGCGCGACCGCCTGGTACGCGTAGTCGACCGCGCGGTCGACGCCGTAGCAGAAGCCGAACTCCCGGGCGAGATGCACGGTGAGGCGTCCTTTATCGTGGCGATAGTTGCCGGCGCGCACTTCGTCGACGAGCGCGCTGTGGTACGCCGCGGCGAGCTCGCCTGCGACGGCCGCCTTCATATCGAGGCCCTTGCGGAAGATCAGGGGTTGCGTGGCCAATACTTCGCGCGGACGTTGTAGTCGCGCGCGTGCGGGGTCATGTCGTCGAGCGCGCTCAGGTTCCGGACCCGGGGACTGGCGAAGTCGTCCGACAGCAGCTCCTCATCGCTTCGCGGCGACGTGGGCGCAGGGGTCAAGCTCTCGGCGCGGCTGGCGGCGGCCGGCGCGGTGAAGGGCTCAGGGGCGAGGGCATTCTGCTGGCGGATGACCGTGCGAAGCGGGACGACCTGTCCGAGGCCGAAGCCGGCGATGAGACTGGCGGCCGCGGCTACGGTGACCCACCGGCGCACGTGCGAATTACCGCTGATGACCGCGCGGGCGGCCTTCGGGAAGGCGATGACGCGCGCGGGCCGTTCGAGCGTTTCGAGCCGGCGCGCGATCTGTGCCTGCTGGAGCGCGAGGCGATCGGCGGGGAAGGCCTCGTCCGCTTCGTCGCGCAGCGTCTCGCCGATGCCGACGAGCCAGTTCTGGAACGCGGCGTATCGCGCACGGCACGCGGCGCACGCGTCGAGATGCGGGTGGCCCTCGCCGGTCGTCCAGATGCGCGCGAACTCTCGATCGCTCACGTGACCACGGCCGAGACGTTCAAGAAGTGACACGGCGTTTTCCTTTCAGTTCCCCCGCGGCGGCGACCGCATCGTTCGCCAGCAGCCC
>DATJIW010000096.1:0-38852 GCA_035492775.1 Vicinamibacterales bacterium | reverse complement strand
ACCGCGCCCACGCAGAGCGCCACCGGAGCGTAGTAATCACCGCTCCAGCCGAGGGCGACGAAGATCGTGCAGGTCAGGATCAGCGTCGCGATCGTCATTCCGGAAATCGGATTCGATGAGGAGCCGATGAGACCGGTGATCCGGGACGACACGGTGACGAAGAAGAATCCGAAAATGACAATCAGGATCGCCGCGAGGAAGTTGCCCTGGGTGGGCATCCGCGGCGCGACCGCGAGGAACACGGCGAGAAGCAGCGAACCCGCAAGCACCACGACGGCCGGCATGTCGCGCTCGGTCCGGATCTGACTGCCGCCGCCTTTCGTGCTGAAGTCCTTCACACTGTCGCGGAAGGACGACACGATCGTGGGTATCGTCCGCGCGAGCGTGATGATGCCGGACGCGAGCACCGCGCCCGCGCCGGTGTATCGGATGTACGCGCTCCACAGCTGGCTCGCCGACATTTCCTTGATCATCAGGCCGCTTGCCGGGATCGGCGGGAACGGCACCGTCATGTAATTGCCCAGGATGCTCAGCAGCGGCAGCAGCACCAGCCATGACAGCACGCCGCCCGCGAACATGACGCCGGCGATCCGGGGGCCGATGACATAGCCGACGCCCATGTATTCGGGCGAGACGTCCACGTTGAGCGCGGCATTCGGAAAGAAGCTCGTGCGCGCCATCGTGTAGCCGACGGCCGTCGGGAAGATCTGGAAGATCCATGACAGGGACTTCCAGAAGGCGCCCACGCCGAGACCGGTGAACACCGTAGTCGCCAGCGCGCCGCCGCGTTCGCCAGCGATGAGGACGTCCGCGCACGCCGCGCCCTCCGGATACGGCAGAATGCCGTGCTCCTTGACGATGAGCGCGCGGCGGAGCGGCACCATCATCAGCACGCCGAGAATGCCGCCGGCGAAGGCGAGCATCAGAATCTGCGGATAGTTGAAGAACTGCGGTCCGCGTGGCGCCAGGAAGATGAGCGCGGGAATCGTGAACACGACCCCGCCGGCAACCGATTCCCCCGCTGACCCGATGGTCTGGACGATGTTGTTCTCGAGAATCGTCGATCCGCCGAGGCGTTTGAGGACGGAGATGGCCAGCACCGCGATCGGAATCGACGCGCTGACCGTGAGCCCTGCCCGGAGCCCCAGATATACGGTGGACGCTCCGAAGATCAGCCCGAAGAGCACGCCGAGAATGACTGCCTTTGCCGTGAATTCGGCCGGGGACTGGCTGGCCGGGACGTAGGGCTGAAACGCCGGTCTGGTCGCCACTGCGGGCTTGGTATTCATATAGGGCCAGATATTACTCGAAGGGCCGGCACCTGGCTTCCAGTTCGCCGCTTCCAGCGGCCCGCTTCCAGCTGTTACGATCCGCTTGTGACAAAGGAGAACAAGCGCGGTGACCTTGTTCGTTCGCGGCCGTTGATCGAACCGATATCGGAGCTCACGACGAATCGGCTCTCCGTATACCTGCGCTGTCTCAGCGTGCTCGACGCCCACGGCATCCGCACCATCTCGTCGCAGGCGCTCGCCGAACGCTTTCATCTCAACGCCGCGCAGATCCGAAAGGATCTCGCGTATTTCGGCGAGTTCGGCGTCCGCGGGATCGGCTATTACGTGAAGGAATTGCGCCGCCACCTCCGGCAGATTCTCGGCCTCGATCGCGGCGTCAAGGTCGGCGTCATGGGCGCCGGCAATCTCGGTCTCGCCCTGGCGGACTATCCAGGATTCCGCGACGACGGGTTCGAGATCGTCGCGTTGTTCGACGTGCTCAAGGAAAAAATCGGGCGGCGGTCGCGCGGCGGCGTCGTCATCTACGATACGCGTGCGTTCCGGCGGGTGGCCAGGCGCGAAGGCATCGGGATCGCGGTCGTCGCCGTTCCCGGGCCGTCGGCCCAGGAGGTCGTGAACGTCGTCGTCGCCTCCGGCGTGAAGGCGATTCTGAATTTCTCGCCAGGCGCGGTGAAGGTGCCGCGCGGGGTGAAACTCAAGAGCATGGATCTGACGGTGTCGCTCGAAAGTCTCTCGTTCTTTCTCGCCAGGGGTGAGCAGGATGACGCGGAATAAGCTGTCGCACGTCGATGACGCAGGACGGATCCGGATGGTCGACGTCAGCGGCAAGACGCCGACGGCGCGTGAAGCCGTCGCTCGCGGACACGTTTCGATGTCGCGGGCGGCGCGTAAGCAGGTCCGCGGCGGAACGACGCGCAAGGGTGATCCGGTCGAGACGGCGCGGCTGGCGGGCATCATGGCCGCCAAGCAGACCTCGTCCCTCATTCCGCTGTGCCATCCGCTGCCGATTTCCCACGTCGACGTGCAGATCGGCCCGGCGCGCGGAGGCTACGACATCGAAGTGCGCGTGCGCACGACGGCGGAAACCGGCGTCGAGATGGAGGCGCTGACCGCCGTCTCGGTCGCGGCGCTGACGCTGTATGACATGGTGAAAGCCGTCGACAAGGGGATGACCATCAGCGACGTACGGCTGATCGAGAAGCGAGGCGGGAAGAGCGGCACCTGGCGGCGGGGCCGATGACGGTCCTTGTCGCGATCTACAGCCCGTTCTCGTCGTGGTGCATCCCCGACGCCTGGGTGCAGCGGCTGCGCGAACGATTTTCACGCCACGAGTTTGCGGTTGCCCGCAACGATGCCGACGCGCTCGCGGCCATCGGCGGCGCGGAGGTCGCGTTCGGTGCGCGCATCAATGCGGCGCAGTTCGGCGCTGCCCATCGGCTCCGCTGGATCCACAGCCACGCCGCGGGCGTTGGAGGCATGCTGTTCCCGGCGCTCGTCGACAGCGACGTCGTGCTCACGAATTCGCGGGGCCTGAGCGCGGCAAGCATTGCCGAGCACACGATTCTCGTGACACTGGCATTGTTTCGCGGCCTGCCGCGTGCGTTCGACCGCCAGCAGCAGCGTGTCTGGGCGCAGGACGAGTTCATCGGCGTGATCCGCTCGCTGCGCGGCGCCCGTGTGCTCGTCGTCGGCCTCGGCGCGATCGGAACCGAGGTCGCACGGCTGGCCGCCGCGTTCGGCGCGGCAGTTACAGGCATTCGACGTCACGTCGGCGCTGGCGCGCCGCCAGGCGTCGAGAGAACCGCGAGCCCTGCCGATCTGCAGCAGGAGCTTCCGCTCGCCGACGTGGTCGTCCTCTCGGCGCCTCAGACCCCGGAGACCGTGCACCTGATCGGGGCGCGCGAACTTGCGTTGATGAAAGACGGCGCCGTGTTCATCAACGTCAGCCGCGGAAAGCTGGTGGATGAAGCCGCGCTCGTTGGCGCACTCGGCACGGGGCGGCTGCGCGGCGCCGCGCTCGACGTGTTCGAGCACGAGCCGCTCGCGCCGGAAAGTCCGCTCTGGGCCCGCAAGGACGTCATCGTGACTCCACACGTCGCAGGATTCTTTGCCGACTACTGGCACGACGTCGTCGAATTGTTCAGCGACAACCTGCGGCGATACGAGGCCGGCGAGCCGCTACGGAACGTCGTCGACAAACGCGCAGGTTATTGATCACACAGAGTCCACGCAATCACCAATCAATCCCTCAATCCCAGGACCTGACGTTCACGGCGCCGATCTTTGCGCGTAAAATCCCTTGCCGTGGCCGAGCCGACGAGCGAACCCCCGCCCGAACTGCGCACGATTGCCGATCTGCCGTTTCACGTGCTCGGCCGGCATCCCATGGCGCTCCTGGTCGGACGCTGCCGCGATGCCGGGATCGTCGGTCAGTCGACGCGGGAGTGGTTCGACGACCTCCGCGATCTGTCGCTGGGACTCGAGGCCGCAGGGATCGTTGCCGGCGATCGCGTGGCAATCCTTTCCGAGAGCCGTCCCGAGTGGTTGACGACGGATCTCGCGATCCTCGCAGGCGGCGCGGTTACGGTGCCGGTCTTCCCGACGCTGTCGTCAGCGCAGGCGCGCTATCTCCTGCGCGACAGCGGGGCGCGCCTCGCATTCGTATCGAACGCGTCGCAGCTCGAAAAGGTGCAGTCGATCCGCCACGATCTCCCGGCGCTCGAAGCCGTCGTCGTCTACGACGCGGATGCCGTTGGATCGTCGCCGTCGGTCGTGAGCTTCGAGGCGGTGAAGGGCCGCGGGCACGCGCGCATGCTGGGTGAGTGGGGAACCGGGCGGGCATTTCGCGATCGAGCCAGGGCAGTGGCGCCGTCGGACCCTGCGACGATCATCTACACGTCGGGGACGACAGGCGAGCCGAAGGGCGTGCTGCTCACGCATCAGAATCTCGCATCCAACATGATCGCGTCCGTCTCGATTCTCGCGCTGGCAGACGACGAGCGCGCGTTGTCGTTCCTGCCGCTCAGCCACTCGTTCGAGCGCATGCTGTCGTATGTGTGCCTTGCGAACGGCATCTCGATCGTCTTTGCGGAATCCACGGACACCATCGCACGCGACATCCTCACGGTGAAGCCCACGCTCATGACGGGCGTCCCACGCGTGTTCGAGAAACTCCAGGCGCGGATTCTGGAAAGAGGCCGCGAGTTGCCCGAACCGCGGCGCTCCCTGTTTGGCTGGGCCATCAACGTCGGACGGGCCCGCGCGAGAGCCGAACTGCAAGGCCGGCGCCCCTCCCTGTTGAACTCGGTTCAATCCAGACTCGCGGACCGCCTCGTGTGGTCGAAAATCCGGCAAAATCTCGGCGGACGTCTCCGGAACATCGTGTCCGGCAGCGCGCCGCTGGCGCCATCGGTGGCGGAGTTCTTCCACGGCATTGGAATGCCGATTACCGAAGGTTACGGCCTGACCGAGACCGCACCGGTCCTCACGGGGAATCCCCCCGGCGCGTGGCGTCTCGGAAGCGTCGGCAAGGCGATCCCTGGCGTCGAGATCAGGATTGCAGACGATGGAGAAATCCTCGCGCGCGGCCCGAACATCATGGCGGGCTACTATCACAAGCCCGAGGCCACGGCCGAAGTGCTGCGCGACGGCTGGTTTCACACCGGCGACATCGGCCGACTGGACGAGGAGGGCTATCTCTACATCACGGATCGCAAGAAGGATCTGATCATCACCGCGGGCGGCAAGAACGTCGCTCCGCAGCCGATCGAGGCGATCCTGAAGCGCAGTCCGCTCGTCGCCGAAGCCGTGCTGGTCGGCGACCGCCGCAGGTTCATCTCGACGCTCATCGTGCCGGAGTTCGCCGCGCTCGAACGGCGGTTGCGCGATCTCGGCCGCCCTCCGGCGGACAGGGAAGCGCTCCTGGGGCGCGCAGATGTCGTCGCGCTGTATCAGGAGATTCTCGACTCGCTGAACCGTGAGCTGGCGGAGTACGAGCGCATCAGGAAATTCCGGCTGCTCCCGCACGAGTTCTCGATCGACAGCGGCGAGCTGACGCCCACGTTGAAGGTCCGGCGGAAGATCGTCGAGGATCGCTGGCGCGACACGATCGATCAGATGTACGGCGTTCAGTGACGGTTTTTCACTGAGAGCCACGAAGACCACGGAGGGCTGTCCTGCCGCGCGGGACGCGCGGCCGGGAGACGAAAGGATCCGGGAAATGAACCGCGCTTGCGACGGCTGCGGCTCATTTCCCGGATCTTTTCGTCTCTCGGCCAGGCCGGCTACGCCGGCCTGGCAGGACAGCCCGCCTTCGTGTCCTCCGTGCCTCTTAGTCGGATTAGCGGCCGTAGTCCACCGGCGGTGGTTCGATGTGGATGATCACGTCGGCAAGCTCCGGATACCGCTCCATCAGGCGATCCTTCACGATGTGCGATACGTGGTGCGCGTGTGCGAGCGGAGCGGCCGGCGGGCACCAGAGGTGCAGGTCCAGGAAGACGTGATCGAGCGAGCCGCGCGTACGGATGTGATGGCACCCCAGCACCTCCGGCACGCTCATAACGACCTCGCGGATGTCTTCCTCGTCGATCACCATTCGATCGGACAGGATGCGCGAGGCGCCCTCACCAATCTGCCAGCCGGTCCTGGCGATGAGCACGGCGATGACGATCCCTCCTATCGGATCCAGCACGGGGTATCCGAGCCAGACGCCCGTCAGCGACACGAGCACGCCGATCGTCGCGTAGACGTCGCTCCGCGTGTGAACCGAATCGGCGACCAGCAGTTCGCTGTTGAGTCGTCGGCCCGCGCCCGCTTCGTACCGGACGACGAGCACGTTGACGATGAGCGTGCCGATCATGACGGCAAAGCTCAATGCCGTCACTTCGGGCGGCGATGGCGATGCCAGGCGTTTGATGGCGCTGCGGCCGATCTCGAAAACCGTCAGCAGCAGAAAAACGAAAATCGCCGCGGCGGCCAACGTTTCGTATTTCCGGTGGCCGTACGGGTGGTCCTCATCCGGCGGCTTCCGCGCTGCACGCAGGCCGACGAGGCCGATCACATTGGACGCGGAATCGGTAAGGGAGTGGTACCCGTCAGAAACGATGCTGACGGCGCCAGTGGAGTAGCCGAGCAGCAGCTTGGCGAGCGCCACGACGACGTTCAGCAGGAGAACCTGGAAAAGAACGCGGCTGACTGCCTGGTGTCGTGACGAACGCAGCCGTCAACCTCCGCTCAGAAAACGCGCGCGTGCGCGAGCGGCCACCACCGCAGCTGCACTTTGCCGATGATGTACTTCTTCGGAACGAAGCCCCAGTGCCGGCTGTCGGAACTGTTGTTCCGATGATCGCCCATCACGAAGTAGTACCCTTCGGGCACCACCTGAGGTCCCCAGTCGTCATGGCTGCGATATTCGGGCGGGACGAAACTGTCGTCCAGCGGCACCTCATTGCGATAGACGCGGCCGTCCACGATCCGGACGTTGTCGCCCTCCTCCGCAATGACGCGCTTGACAAACGACCGATCCGGCTTGAGCGGATAGTAGAGCATGACGATGTCGCCGACCTGCGGATCGTGCAGCCGGTACGCCAGCTTGTTCACGATCAACCGATCCTGATCCTGCAGCGTCGGGGCCATGCTCATGCCTTCAACGCGGGCCACCTGGAAGCCGAAGGTGACGATGAGCGTCGCATAGACCGCAGCCGACGCGAGGGTCTTGAACCACGCCACGAGCTCTTCGCCGACGCGGTTGAGCCATGCCGGTGCGCCGTCCAGCGCCTTCGAATCCGGCGGCGGAGCCGTCGCGACCGCCGCGCCGTCGGCGGCGACGATCTCCGGAGGCAATGGCGGTACCGGGGCGTAGCTGTCGCCGGCGTATGCCTCGGCGACGCGCCCTTCGTCGTGCGGCCCGGGAGTGTGGATCGAGTCGTCGGGATTGCTCGTGCTCATAGCTTCAGATATTCCCGGAGGCGTCGGGTCTGCGATCGGCTCACCGGGATTTCGCTGCCCTTGGCGTCCTTCATCTTCAGGATGTAATTGCGGCTGAACCAGGGGACGATCTCCTTTATTTTATTGATATTCACCAGGTGCGAACGGTGCACCCTCCAGAACACCGCCGGATCGAGCCTGGCCTGCAATTCATCCAGTGTCCGATAGTTGGACGTTCCAGACAAGCTGTTCGTTACGACGCGGATTTCCTCGCTCTCGACCGAGGCAAAGACCAACTCGTCCGCGTGAACCAGCAGGAAACGGTCGTCGACCTTGATGGCCAGCTGGTCCCGGCGCGTCTGACGGTCGGCCAGCAGCTGGACCAGCCGTTCGAAGTCCTGCCCCCCGCCCCTCTGGGAGGTCCGTTCGACGGCCAGCCGCTTGCGGGCGCGGTCCACCGCGGTCGTCAGCCGGGCGGGTTCGACCGGCTTGAGGAGATAGTCGACAGCGTTCACCTCGAACGCGTCGATGGCGTATTGATCGAATGCCGTCACGAACACGACGTGCGACTCGAGTCCGGCTTCGATGACGCGGCGTGCGACTTCGAAGCCCGTAATCCCCGGCATCTGCACGTCCAGCATGACCAGATCCGGCTGGAACTCCTCGATGATCCGCAGCGCCTCGACCCCGTTGCCCGCCTGCGCGACGATGGTGATGCCGCCGATTTGCTGAAGGAGGAAACACAGCTCGTCGCGTGCCAGCTGCTCGTCGTCCACGACGATGGTGCGGAGCGGTTCGAGATCGCCCGTCACATTCATGCGGTGATCCGTGCAGGCTCGGCGAGCTCCGGGATCACGATGCGGGCGCACGTGCCCTCGCCGGGAACGCTGTCGAGCTGCAGCTGGTAATTCGCGCCGTAGATGACGCGCAGCCGCTCGTTGACGTTCCTGAGTCCGATCCCGCTGCCTTTCACACGGCCGGCGTCGAGCGGCGCGATGCCGACGCCGTTGTCGATGACATCGACGATGGCGTGATCGCGCTCGCGCGAGCTGCGGATGGTGATGCGTCCTTCCCCGAGTTTCTGCGACAGTCCGTGCTTGATCGAGTTCTCGACGAGGGGCTGCAGGATCATGCTCGGCACGATCAGTCCGAGCGTGTCGGGGTCGATGTCCTTTTCGATCCGCAGCTTCGGACCGAAGCGGATGCTCTCGATATCGAGATACTCATCGATCGCTTCGAGTTCCTCCCGCAGGGTGACGAAGTGTTCCTGGCTGCGGAGCAGACGGCGCAACAACCCCGAGAGCTTCACGATCAGCGTCCGCGCGGTCTCGGGCTGCGAACGGATCAGCGACGAAATGGACGTGAGCGTGTTGAAGAGGAAGTGCGGGTTGATCTGGCTCGCGAGCGCGTCGAGCCGGGACGCCATCAGCAGCTTTTCCTGCTCCTGCAGCCGGTGCTCGATCCGGGCGCTGTTCCAGATCTTGATCGGAATCGCGACGGACAGCACGGTTGCCAGGATGACGAAGAAACCGAGCAGCGGCGTCGACGCATCGATCGCGTAGATGCGGTGCGGCCACCTGAATCGAATCGCCTGCTGGATGATTTCGAGGCCGATCGGTGCGGCCAGCAGAATCACGACCCAATCGATGTCGAAGCGCCGGACGAGTTTCCAGACGTGCCGGTGAAGGCCGGTGAAGAACAGCGGCGAAAAATGCCAGATGGCTTCCGTCGGACAGATCTCGCGCAAGCCGCCGCCGGCGAATCCGCAGCCGATCGCGAACGGCAGGGCGGCCCATTCGCCTGCGAAGAACGCCGGGGCACCCACCATGACGCCGACGATCGCTCCGGCATATGGTCCGGCGAGCAGCCCTGCCAGAAAGGCGCCCGCGAGCGTGAGATCGGCGGCGTTGTTGTTGAGGAGGATGCGCCAGACGACTCCCGCCATCAAGGGGATGCCCAGGCTGGCGGCGAAGACCAGCCGCTCGGGCCAGTCGCGTTTTTCGGTCAGGAGGATTCGCCGGAACCACGGAAACCGCACGAGCATCGTGGCCAGCACGGCGCCCACGGCCAGCTTGGCCATCAGTGTCGTCAGGACGAACTGTTCGCCGGAGAGCAGCGTGGACGGCCCCTGCAAGCTCTTATAAGTATAATTGACTCATATGATTCGTCCGTTCATCGTCGGTTTTGCGACCACGCTGAAGCACATCTTCAAAAAGCCCATTACGGTCAACTATCCGGACCAGAAAATCCCGGTATTTCCGAAGTGGCGCGGCAAACAGGTGCTGATGCGCGACGAGAACGGCCTCGAGAAATGCGTGGCGTGCGGCCTTTGCGCAGTGGCCTGCCCCGCCGACGCGATCTACCTCGAAGCGGCTGAAAACGACGGCAGCGTTCAGGCCGGCCCGCGCTACGCGCAGGTCTACCAGATTCACAAGACGCGCTGCATCTTCTGCGGGATGTGCGAGGAGGCCTGCCCGGTCTCGGCGATCTTCATGGGCAAGGACTACGAGCTGGCCGTCTACAGCAACAAGGACTTCATCTGGGACAAGGCGGACCTGCTGGTGCCGGCGTCGCCCAAATAGGCGCGCTCGGAGACATTCACGGCGCCTTCGACGCGGCGCGCACGATCATCGCGGCGCATCCTGCGATTCCATTCTGGCTGTGCGTCGGCGACATCGCGTCCGCCGCCGGCTCCTACGAGCCGCTCGGCGCGCCCGTTTACTGGATCCACGGCAACAACGACAACCTCGACGCGATCGCGTCCGGCGATCTGCCGGCAGATTTGCATCACATCGACAACGGCGCGTCTGTCGAGCTCCATGCTGCCGGAGCGCCGCCGATGCGGATCGCGGGCCTCGGCGGGACATTCGCGCCGACGTGGTATGACACCCCCCGTGACGGACTGCCTCACCCGAGAAAGGGAAGCGCGAAGGCGACGGAACTGGCCGACAAACGCCGGCACTTCGTGCGTGCAGAAGTCGAGGCGTGCAAGGCGCTGCGCAACATCGACATCTTCCTGACGCACGAAGCGGCCAGACCGTTCCGTCCTTCGGGCGGCCAGGGACCCGACGCGGGGAAGACGCAGGTGAACGAAATCCTCCTGGCGATGGATCCGCGACTGCACCTGTTCGGCCACCATCACCGGTTTTCCGAGCAGGAGCGGCAGGGTGTGCGTTCGGTCGGACTCGACCTCGTGACGCGGTCGTACCTGCTGATTGATGCAGTCACGCTGGAATACCAGCTCGTTGGCCGTAAACCGTAAGCATTGGAACGAACGCCCGGCTGTTACAATTCAACTGGATGTCCCAGCCCTCTTTCCGCGACGCTCTCGACCAGCGCGTTCTCGTCTGCGACGGCGCCATGGGGACGATGCTGTACGCGAAGGGCATCTTTCTCAACCGGTCCTTCGACGAACTGAATCTGACGCAGCCCGACCTCGTTGCGGAAGTGCACCAGGCATACGTGCGGGCCGGCGCGGACGTCATCGAAACCAACACGTTCGGCGCGAACCGCGTGAAGCTTGCGGCATTCGGCCTCGCGGATCGAACGCACGCCATCACTGTCGCGGGGGCGCGGATCGCGCGGCACGCCGCTCGCGACCAGGTGTTCGTCGCGGGGGCCATCGGGCCGCTCGGCATCCGTGTCGAGCCCTGGGGGAAAACAGGCGTGGACGAGGCGGAGGACATCTTTCGCCAGCAGGCGCGCGGGCTGGTCGAAGGCGGCGTCGATCTGTTCGTCCTCGAGACCTTCCGCGACGTCAACGAGATCGGCGCGGCCATCCGCGCCGTGCGCAGCGTCTGCGATCTGCCGATCGTGGCGCAGATGACGACGGAGGAGGATGGCAACAGCCTGGACGGCGTGGCGCCGGAAACGTTCGTGCCCGAACTCGAGCATCGCGGTGCCGACGTCGTCGGACTGAACTGCAGCGTCGGCCCGGCCGCCATGCTCGAGACGATCGAGCGGATGTCGCGCGTCGCACACGTGAGGCTTTCGGCGCAGCCCAATGCCGGACGCCCGCGCGAGATCGAAGGCCGCAACATCTATCTGTGTTCGCCGGACTACATGGCGTCGTACGCGCGCCGGTTCATCAATGCCGGCGTACGTCTCGTCGGCGGGTGCTGCGGGACGACGCCTGAACACATACGTGCGATAAAGAGCGCGGTGCGCGTGCTCGCTCCGGCAGCTGCGGCACCCGCATCCCAATCGAAAGCCGCGTCGAGTCCCGTTTCGCCGGACGTGAGCGTCGAGGTCGTCCCGCGGGAACAGAAATCCAGGATGGCCAACGCTTTGGCCCGCGGCGGATTCATCGTCAGCGTCGAACTCGTGCCGCCGCGAGGATACCAGTCGGACGCGCTGATCGGGCAGGCGCGGTCGTTGAAAATCCGCGGAATCGATCTCGTCAACATTCCGGACGGACCGCTCGCAAGCGCGCGGATGAGCGCGCTGTCGGCGGCGGTGCTCGTGCAGCAGCAGGCCGGCGTCGAACCCATCCTCCACTACGCATGTCGCGACCGGAATCTGCTCGGGATGCAGTCGGACCTGCTGGGCGCCCATTCGATGGGCGTTCGCAATGTTCTGCTCATCACCGGCGATCCGCCGAAGCTCGGCGACTATCCGGACGCAACGGCCGTGTTCGATGTCGATTCCATCGGGCTCACGAACCTGGTGGCTCGACTGAATCGCGGCCAGGACATCGGGGGACAGCCGATCGGCCAGCCGACCGCGTTTCACATCGGCGTCGCCCTCAATCCTGCAGCGCTGAGTGCGGAAGAGGAAGCGCGCCGGTTCGGCTACAAGGTCGAGGCGGGTGCCGAATTTGCCATCACGCAGCCGATTTTCGAGGTCGAGGCATTCCGCGCGTTCCTGTCGAGGGTGAGCGCACCTCAGTTTCCAATCATTGCGGGACTGATGCCGTTGGCGAGCCTGCGGCACGCCGAGTTCATGGCGAACGAGGTGCCCGGCGTCCACGTCCCGGAGCCGGTCCTGGAGCGCATGCGCCGCGCCGAAGCGGCGGGGCGTGCCGCCGACGAGGGCCTTGCGATTGCGCGCGAGGTCGCGGCCGAGATTCGTCCGCTCGTCCGCGGCCTCCAAATCTCAACCGCCCCGCGGGCGCTCGAGATGGCGCTGACGCTCGTCGAAGCCGTTGGCGCGTGATAACCGACGGTTTACCTTGCCGTCGGGTCAACCCATCCGATATAGTCGGTGAGCTCTGTAGAAGGCCAAGGGGGCATTCGACTTGCAGCCGAAGCCTGGACACGGTTTGTCGACGGGCTCGGGGCGCGCCAAGCGTGCTGAAGGGCGTGCCGCTGCCAACAGCGGGGCGAGGACGACTGAATGGCTTTATTGGACCGAAAAGCTGACCAGGACAACGTCACGGGCGATGCGGGCACGCGCGCACTCTCCGTTGCCGCTGTTGAAAACGATTTCGTCGAGAACGTTTACGACAAGCTCGCCAAAGTTTACGACCTGATCTTCGGGCCGACGCTCCATCCCGGGCGGCTCCAGGCCATCGAGCGCATGAAGATTCAGCCCGGCGAACGGGTGCTCGAAGTCGGCGTCGGCACCGGCATCAACCTCTCGTTGTATCCACGACAGGCCAGCGTCACCGGAATCGACTTCTCGTCGTCGATGCTGGAGAAGGCCCGCGAGCGCGCGGCCCGAAAAGACGCGTCTCCGGTCCGGCTGCTGCAGATGGATGCCGCGGACCTCAAGTTCGCCGACGATTCGTTCGATATCGTCTACGCCCCGTACTTGATCAGCGTCGTGCCCGACCCGGTGAAGGTCGCATGCGAAATGCGGCGCGTGTGCCGCCCGGGCGGCCGCATCATCTTCCTCAATCACTTCCTCAGCCCGAACCCGCTCCTCTCCCGCGTCGAGCGGCTCATCTCACCGTTCACCATTCACATCGGTTTCAAGTCGGACCTGGATCTCCCCGCGTTTCTCGCGCAGGCGGAGCTTGAGCCGATCTCGATCGAGAAGGTGAACATCCCGAAGATCTGGTCGCTCGTTACGTGTACGAAGTAGGTCGGGGTTCAGGGTTCAAAACGGCTTTTCGAGCGACTCCGACTGCGGGGTGAAGAGTTCCGCGGCGGTCTCCGTGATGTGCATGTCGTCCTCGAGGCGGACGCCGAACTCACCGCGGATGTAGATCCCGGGCTCGTCGCTGAACACCATGTTCGGCTGCACCTTCAGTTGCCGCTCCCAGCCGAACATGTTGTTCTTCACGAGATACGGCCACTCGTGTCCGTCCATGCCCATGCCGTGGCCGAGACGATGCGTGAAGTATTTGAAGCCGGGGCCGTAGCCGGCGTCGGTGATCACGTTCCGCGCGGCGGCGTCGACTGACTCGAGCGGCACGCCCGGCTTCGCGGCGTGGAGCGCCGCATCCTGCGCGCGACGGACGATGCCGAAGACCGTGTTCATCTTGTCCGTGGCCTTGCCGAGCACGAATGTCCGCGTGATGTCCGACTGATAGCCTTCGACGCTGCACCCGTCGTCGAGCATGATGATCGTGCCTTCCTTGATCACCTGCGGCTGGATCGAGCCGTGGGGGAGCGCGGTGTATTCGCCGACCTGAACGCTCGCACCGCCCGGGAAGCCGACGCGGCGGTACGCCTGGTTGATGAGGCTGGAGACCGAGTTCTGCGTCATCCCCGGCTGCAGCGCGCGGTAGACGGCGTCGTACACCTTCAGCGTGGCCTGTGAGGCGAGGCGCATCAGCGCGAGCTCGTGCGCGTCCTTGATCATCCGGCAGCCGGCGACGACGGGCGTCGCGCTGACGACCTTCGCGCCGGGCGCGGCTTCGGCAATGCCGTCGCTCCACACGAACTTCGTCGTTTCCTCGATGCCGATCGTGCCCGCCGCGAAGCCGCGATCCTTGAGTCCTGCCGCGACGAGCGCGTAGGGGCTCTCGTCCTCGTTCCACGTGCGGACGTCGGCCTTGCCTTCACCGAACGGGCCGAGCCCGATCTGCTCGCGGGCGCGGTCTTCCTCGAACATCGCACAGACGAAGAACGGCTCACCCTTGACCGGTATCACGCAGGCGAACAGGCGCTCGCCGCCGCCCCAGCGGATATTGGTGAAGTAAACGAGCGACGTCCCGCCCGTGAGCACGATTGCGTCGATGCTGCTGGCCGTCATGAGGCGGCGCGCCTTCTCGATGCGCTCGCGGCGCTCGTCGTTCGTAATCGGTTTCGCCTGATCACGCATGGATTGCAGCGCGGCGATCGACGGCGGCACCGGCCCTTCGGGCTGCCCGCCTTCCCCGCGGCGCTGCGGCTCCGCCGCGAGTGTTTCCGATGAGCGGCTCAGGACGAGCGCGGCTGCAGAGGACCAGAGGAAGGACCGTCGACTGAACATAGTGCGGCAATCATATCCGTAATCACGTCGGCGCCGTCCGTCCGCGGCGCCTCATCGCGGCGCGGGCAAGTCGCGGCAGACTCGATGGCGCGCTTCCATCGACCCGCGAGCAGGTCGTGGTGATCGATGAACGCATGACGCAGCCATCGCTCGATATGCCGCACGAGGATTGGATATTCGGCAAACGCGCCGCGAGGCGTATAAACGATGGCCGTGTCGTTCGCGATGCACTCGCTCACGATGCCATAGCCGGGCTTCGTCAGGACGACGTCGCAGGCGCGGACGAGATCCTCGTAGCGCACCCCGCGATCGTAGATCTCGGCGTCGCCGAAGAAATGCGCGCCGTCGGGCATTGCCGGCGGCGGCGACTGCCCCGTCAGGACGACGGCCCAGTCGTCGAGACAATCCAGTGCGTCGACGGCGATGCCGCGGACGCCAAAACCACCGAACGAAGCCAGCGCGAGCGGCCGATCGGACGGCAAGCCGAGCGTGCGCCGTGTTTCGTCTCGCGCACGTGTCGCGTGGCGTGCGACGAGCGGCACGTCGCGGATCGTGCCGAACGTCTCGAAACCGCCGTGCATCGGCAGACGCCATGCGGCGGTCGCGTCTCCGTATGCCCGCTCGATGATCGGGATCACGTCAGGCGCGGCGGCGGCGAACCGGTCGCCGAATCCCCTGTAGATCCAGTCCCACGTGAAATTTGCGACTGCGACGCAGGGGATGCCAGCACGACGGGCGGCGGCGGCCGCGAGCGGCGGCGCGTCGCAGATGACGGCCGCAATATGTTCGGCGGTCAACAGCTCTGCTTCGATCGCGACCAACGCGGCGAACTCCGCGTAGAACCGTCGCGCGCGATCCGCGGTCGCATCCACATCGAGGTGCAGCCCATCGAGCTGGACGACACCCGTGTCCACCGGGCGGCCGTCGAGCGTGAATCGAGCGGTGAGCGTTCGCTGCAGCAGCCACGGCGCGGCGGTGCTGCGAATCAGGAACTCCGAATCGGGCAGGCGGCGGGCGATCGTGTTGATGATTTCCACCTGCCGCGACGCGTGCCCGAATCCATGACCGGAGATGTAGAAGGCGAGTTTCAAAGTCGATAATCGATGGTCGATAATCGATAGTCGATGATCGATGATCGATGGGCGAGCTCAGCGTGAGGCGGCGGCCGCGGCCGATGCCGTGGATGGCGGCGTTCCGGTCTCGCCGGCGGCGGCATCCGTAGATACTTCCGGCAGCGCGACTTTGAGGACGTCCTGCAGCGTCTCGGCGGGCACGAACCTCATGTCGTTCCTGACCTCGTCGGGGAGTTCCGCGATGTCCTCCTCGTTCATCTTGGGGAGGACGAAAGTCTTGATCCCGTGCCGGCGCGCCGCGAGCGCTTTTTCGCGGATGCCGCCGACCGGCAGCACGAGCCCGGAGAGCGTGATTTCGCCGGTCATCGCGACATCCGAACGAACGGGAGTTCCCCGCGCGGCCGAGACGATTGCGGTCGCCATCGTGACGCCCGCCGAGGGCCCGTCCTTTGGAATCGCGCCCGCAGGAACGTGGATGTGGAGGTCCTGTCTCGACAGCGTTTCCGGAGTGATGCCCAGCGCATCGGCCTGTTGACGCACGTGGCTGAGCGCCGCGCGCGCCGATTCCTGCATGACGTTGCCCAGCTGTCCGGTCAGAGTCAGATGGCCGCCTCCGCCTGGTAACAGCACCGCCTCGATGTAGAGCACATCGCCGCCGGTTTCCGTCCACGCGACGCCTGTCGCGACGCCCGGTCGCGACAGGCGGAATGCTCCCTCCGAGCGGAAACGCGCAGGGCCGAGATACTCCGCTACGTCGCCGGCCGTGACGCGGCCGATGTACGAAGGACTGGTCGCTACGCGCGCCGCGATCTTGCGCGCGATCGCCGCAATCTGACGCTCCAGCGAACGCACCCCCGCTTCACGCGTGTACTCCGCGATGACTTTCCGCAGCGCGCCATCGTCCAGGATGAATTGCTCGGCCTGGAGGCCGTGCTCGTCCCGCTGCCGTGGGACGAGATACATCCGTGCGATATGGACCTTCTCTTCTTCGGAATAGCCGGACAGCTGAATCAGCTCCATCCGGTCGAGGAGCGCGGGATGGATCGTCCCGAGCTGGTTCGCGGTCGCGATGAACAACACCCGCGAGAGATCGAGCGGAACCTCGAGATAGTGATCGCGAAACGTGTGGTTCTGCGCGGGATCGAGTACCTCGAGCAGTGCGGCCGCCGGATCCCCCTGGATGCCGACCGAGATCTTGTCGATCTCGTCCAGCATGAGCACGGGATTGATCGAACCGGCGTTCTTCAGCGCCTGCACGATGCGGCCCGGCATCGATCCGATATAGGTGCGCCGGTGTCCGCGGATCTCCGCCTCGTCGCGAACGCCCCCGAGCGAGATCCGAACGAACTTCCGGTTCATCGCGCGCGCGATGGACTGGCCGAGCGATGTCTTGCCGACGCCTGGTGGTCCGACGAAGCACAGGATCGGCCCCTTCATGTCGCCCTTCAGTTTCCTGACGGCGAGGTATTCGACGATCCGCTCCTTGACCTTGTCGAGATCGTAATGATCCTCATCCAGCACTCGGCGCGCTTCGACGGGATCCAGGCGATCTTCCGTCACCGTGCTCCACGGGACGTCCAGCACCCAGTCGATGTAGGTGCGGATCATCTGGTACTCCGGGGACGCCGCCGTCATGCGCTCGAGGCGGTCGACCTCCCGATTGGCGACCGAGGCGATCGCCTCTGGAAGATTCTTCTCCGCCAGCCTCTTCCGGATCTCGGGGATTTCGTTGTCGCCGCTCTCGCCGAGCTCGTCCTGGATTGCCTTGAGCTGCTGGCGCAGCACGTACTGCCGCTGCGCGTCCGTCATCTCCTTTGCCGCCGTGGATTCGATCTTCCCCTTGAGCTCGAGGATGTCGATCTCCCGGGCGAGCGCCTGCGCGACGGCATCCAGCTTCACCGCGAGGCCGTTCTCCTCGAGGAGCCGCTGTTTGTCCTCGGCCTTCATGTCGAGCAGGCTCGCGATCAGATACGCGATACGCAGCGGATCGTCCAGGCTCGTGACGAGCGTGCGCAAATCGGGCGAAAGGCCGGTCGCGAGCGAGAGCGCACGATCCACCAGGTCCTGCAGCCGCCGGACGCGTGCGTCGATTTCGAGCGATCGCTCAGACGCTTCCGGCAGCGGCGTGATGCGAGCCGCGAGGAAACCGCGGGATGCGTCGAACGATTCTGCGCGCGCGCGTGCGACGCCTTCGACCAGCACGCGCATGCCTGCCTGCGCCTTTGCCATCTGGCGGATGATTGCCACCGTTCCCACAGCATGCACGTCATCGGCGGAGGGCTCGTCCTTGTCGTTCTTCTGCAGCAGCAGAAGCACCATCCGATCGCCGGCAAGGGCGCGGTTCACCGCCTCGACCGAGACGCCGCGGCTCACTCCGAGGGGCGCGACGGTCATCGGCAGGACGACCGCGCCGCGGAGCGGCACGATGGGGAGCTCAGGAGGCAGGGGAGGAGCTACGGGAACATCGGCCATGATCAGTCACACACTCGATCGAGTCTTACCACAAGCCCGGAATCATCCGCCAGCGGGTCCGTTCCTGATACGTGCGGTACGCGTCGCCAAACACATGGATGAGCGCACGTTCCTCCAGCGGAATGGCGATTGCGAGGTAAAGCGTACTGACGATGGCGAAGACGGCTCGAGTGCCGGTCATCGTGGGCGCTCCACAGACGATGAGCGCCCAGCCGAAGTAAAGCGGGTGGCGCACCAGGCCGTATACGCCCCGCGTCTCCAGCGGGACGTGCCGTGGAGGCGTATGCCGCCGCGCGTCGATCACGGGGCGGATGCCGGCGAGATCCAGGACGTCGATCGCCGAGGATCCGCGCACGGTCAGCAGAATTCCTGCGATTTGTGCGGCATACGCGATCCAGCGCCATCCCGCGGGCACTGCATACAGGACGCCGTCCACCGGCTGCCACAAGACGAGGACGATGATGAACACGATGCTGGCGACCCAGGTGAAGAGCGACCGTTCGAACCATACAGGGACTGCCCTGGTGACAAGCCGCTTGACGCTCGTGCGGGCGAAAATCGAATGGTGCAGTGCGAAAATCGTAAATAGTGTCGTATCCAGTAACGCGGGGACGACGGCCGCATCGGCGCTGAGGGTCGCAAACCGGATGAAGTAGTCGTAGAGGAAGAGCGCCAGGGACACGACGAAGGCGGCGCCGCCGAGCCAGGCGCACAGCAGCCAGGTCGCCCCGGGCACGGCTGGACGGTCGACGCGCGGCTCGCCCATCGCAGCCGCATATTATAAGGAAGCACGAGCGGAACGGAGCGAACGCGAATGGTCGAACCCAGGGCGTCAGTCGCCATCACCGGCATCGGGGCGGTCTCACCATTCGGCATCGGCCGTGAGCGCTTCTGGACCTGCCTCACGCGTGGCTGCAGCGCCACGCGCGCCATCACGGAATTCGATGCGACCGCCTTCGCGTGCCAGGTCGCCGCGCCCGTTCCCCCCGTCGGCATCGACGATGTGCCTGCGCTGTTACAGCGAGCAGGCGAGGAGAGCGACCGAAGCGGGCGCCCGGACCCGCGGCGTTACTCGCGCGCCTCGCTGATCGCCGTCATCGCGGCTCGCGAGGCATGGATCGACGCCGGCCTGCGGCTGAACGAACCGAACGCCGGCGTGCTCGTCGGGAGCGGCGCCGGAGGCATCGACGTCGCCGAACGTCAGTACTACGAGTTCTACAACGACGGATGGAAGCGCGTGACGCCCTACGCGATCCCCGTCTCGATTGTCGGCATGATCTCGAGCGAGATCTCCATCTCGCTCGAACTGCACGGCATCAGCCACGTCATCTCGACCGGCTGCACGAGTTCGACCGACGCGATCGGGTATGCCGCTTCGTTGATTCGTGCGGGTGAAGCCGACGTCATCCTCTCAGGCGGCGCCGACGCGTGCGTCACGCCGGGCATGATCTTCGGCTTCTCGAAAATGAAGGCTGTGGCCACGCGGTACAACGACACGCCGTCGGAGGCGTCGCGGCCGTTCGATCGCGGCCGGGACGGGTTCGTCCTGGGCGAAGGCGCATGGATGCTGACACTCGAGCGCGAGGACCGCGCCCGCGCGCGGGGGGCCCGCATTTACGCGACGATCGACGGCTACGCGTCGACCTGTGATGCCTACCACCGCGTCCAGATGGATCCCGACGGAGAACAGATCATCCGTGCGATGGGGCAGGCCATCGAACGCTCCGGACGGCCCTACGAGGAAATCGGGTACGTGAATTACCACGGCACGTCCACGTTCCTGAACGACGCCGTCGAAGCGCGCTGCGTGCGGGAGCTGTTCGGCGCGAGGGTCGCCTCGGTGCCCGGCTCGTCGACGAAGTCGATGATCGGCCACCCGCAGGGCGCCAGCGGTGCCGCAGGTATCGTGAGCACCGCCCTTGCGCTGTCGCGCGGCTTCCTGCCGCCGACCATCAACCACCGCGACCCCGACCCCGAGTGCGATCTCGACGTGATCCCGAACGACGGCCGTGCCGCGCACGTGGAGGCGGCGCTATGCAATTGCCTTGGCTTCGGATCGAAAAACAGCGCGATCGTCCTCGGACGAGCGAGATCGTGAGAGCGTGAGCGTTGCGGAGCGGCGCGGAACCGCGAGCAACGCGTCGGAGGAGCGGCGGGGCAAAGCCCCCCGCGCGCGCCGTGAGAGCGGCAGCGAGCGACGCACGGAAGCGGAGCGGGGATCGCAGGGGCCCCGCGAGCGACGTGTCGGGGGGAGCGGCGGGGCAAAGCCCCCCGCATTAGTAATGTTTGACGTGATTGTCTGCGGGGCGGGACCTGCCGGCAGCGTTGCCGCGACGGTCCTCGCGCGTCGCGGCGCGCGGGTGCTGTTGGTCGACCGCGCCCGCTTCCCTCGCGACAAGCTCTGCGGAGACACGCTGAATCCCGGCACCCTGCGCATCCTCGACCGTCTCGAGCTCCGCGACCCGATCGGCGCGAAGACGATGCCGATCGAAGGGATGATCGTGTCGGGGGAGAACGGCGCGCGTATCCGCGCATCCTACGGCGATGGCGCGCGCGGCGCATCGCTGCTGCGCCGCGACCTCGATTTTGCGCTCGCGGAGGCTGCAGTCCGGAGCGATGCCCGAATGGAAGAGGGCGTTCTCGTGCGGCGCCCGCTGGTCGATGAAACGTCAGGCGCGCCGCGCGTCCGCGGTGTCGTCATTGCCGGGGCGAATGGCCAGGACCTCAGGGTGCCGGCGCCGCTCGTGATCGCGGCCGACGGCCGCCGTTCCCGCCTCGCCCTCGCGCTCGGTCTCATTCGCCAACCCCCGCGCCCGCGCCGCTGGGCGATCGGTGCGTACTTCGAAGGCGTGGACGGCATGAGCGCCTTTGGCGAGATGCACGTCCGGCGCGGATGCTACGTCGGGGTCGCGCCGCTGCCCGGCGGTCTCGCGAACATCTGCTACGTCTCCGAGACGACGGACGATTTCAGCCAACCTGCCGGGGCGCTCTGGGCTGGGATCCGCCGCGACCCGGAGCTTGCCGCGCGGTGCGCGAAGGCCCGCATGGTGACGACACCCCGATCGCTCGGGCCGCTTGCGGTCGACGCGACGGCCTGCGGCGTGCCAGGCCTCCTGCTCGCGGGCGATGCCGCCGGGTTCATCGATCCGATGACAGGCGACGGTCTGCGCTTCGCGATCCAGGGCGGGGAACTGGCCGCGCAGGCGGCGTTTGCCGCACTGGCCGACGGGCGCGCAGCCCATCATCGCCTTGCCGCGTCGAGAAGGCGCACGTTTGCGGGCAAGCATCGCTTCAATCGCACGCTGCGTGCCCTCGTCGCGGCACCCAGGGCGGTGAGCGCCGCGAGCGCCGCGGCGCGCGTCGCACCATGGGCGATCCGCCACCTCGTGGACGTCGCCGGCGACGTCACCTTGTGAAAATCCTCTTCGTCGCGATTGCGGTGTTCGGGCCGATGATCGCGGAGTCCGTCCTCTCGGCACGACACGAACGAGAACTGCTCGCCGCCGGCGCGCGGGAACCCGGCGGGGACGTGTACAAGCTGATGCGCTTCGCTTACCCTGGCGCATTTCTGCTCGTGCTGGCCGAGGGCATATGGCGGGCGGCTCCGCCGGCTCCCGCGTTCTGGGCCGGCGCGTTCGTCTTTGCCGCGGCGAAGGCGCTGAAGTACTGGGCAATTGCTCATCTCGGCGTCCGCTGGACGTTCCGTGTGCTCGTGCCGCCACAGTCCAGTCGCGTTGTCTCGGGTCCGTACCGATGGCTGCGGCACCCGAATTACATCGCGGTTGCAGGCGAGCTGTCAGGAGCCGCGCTGATGTCCGGCGCGCGTGTGACCGGCCCCGTCGCGACGCTGGGATTCGTCGTTCTCATGGTGCTGCGCGTGAAGATCGAAGAACGCGCTTTGATGCGCACGTGAGTGGTGAAGGGGGGTAGAATTTCCGCCATGCCTATCACGCGACGCTCGTTCATGCAGGCGTTCGGTATCGGCACGGCTGCCGCCGCGGCGTACGGTCCTTCGAGAGTCTTTGCCGCGCGCGGCCGCGAGGCCATGGTCGGGCTTTCACCATGGGAGCGCGATCGCGCGCTGGCGCTTGCCGCGAACGGGACGGCCATACGCCTGAACAGCAATGAAAATCCGCTGGGCCCCGGACCGGCAGCGCTCGACGCGATCCGTTCGGCGATCAGCGAAGCCAATCGCTATCCATTCGGTCCCGAGGCCGACGTTGTCTCGGCGATCGCCCGCGCCCGCAGTGTGAAGCCGGATCATGTCCTTCTCGGCTGCGGTTCGACTGAAGTCCTGAGGATGGCCGTCACCGCGTACGTCAGCCCGGCACGCCCGCTGGTCACTGCCGCCCCGACCTTCGAGGATCCGGGCCATCACGCACGCGCGATGGGCGCACAGGTCGTCGAAGTGCCCGTCGACCACGATCTCCGGATCGATCTGGACGCGATGCGCGACCGCGCGTCGAATGCCGGACTGATCTTCTTCTGCAATCCGAACAACCCGACCGCTACCGTGCACGGCGCCTCGGCCGTGTCGAACTTCGTATCGGCGGTCAACCGCGTTTCGCCAAGGACGACGATTCTCATCGACGAGGCATATCACGAGTACGTCGAGGACCCCGGCTATCAGACGGCCATCCCGCTCGCCCTCGACAATCCGCGCGTCATCGTGTCGCGCACGTTCTCGAAGGTGTTCGGAATGGCAGGTCTCCGCATCGGCTACGCGATCGGCCGGCCCGAAGCGCTCGAGCCGCTGAAGAAATATCAGCTCGACGCGGGCGTCAACGTCATCGCTGCCATCGCGGCGATCGCAGCCATCGCCGAGGACGGCCACATCGCGGCCGAGCGCGCGCGCAACCATGACGTGCGTCAGTTCACACGCGACGCATTGACGAAGTTCGGATATCCGGTCGCGCCGTCGAACACCAACTTCATCATGGTTGATGTCCGCCGCAACGTCCAGAGCGTCATCGACGGCTGCCGAACGGAAGGCGTGCTCATCGGGCGGCCGTTCCCACCGCTCACGACCCACGCGCGCATTTCCATCGGCACGATGGACGAGATGCGGCGCTGCGTCGACGTTCTCGGACACGTGCTGGGCCGCACCACGAGCCAGGGGTGAAACCGCCGCGGTGGGTACGCGCCCTCGACGGCGCCGCCGTCGTCGTGCTGCTCCTTGGAATTTTCGAGTTCTTCGTCGGCGGATTCGTGCTCGGGTTCCCACCGGTGGCGGTGCAGCTGCGCAACCCATGGCGGATTCTTTTCGCCGCCGGTTCGCTGATCGCGATTCGTCACGCCGCCTTTCCCGCCGAGCCGCTGCACCGCCGCGTCGCAACTGCCCTCGAGGCGCGGGGCGGTGAACGCACGACCGCGGCTGTCTGCGCGTTCGGCACGCGCATCGCCGTTCTCGCCGTCGGGTATTTTGCCGTGCTCGTGATCGGCACGGCGCGGCCAGGGTTCCAGGTCTCCGGCGATCCGCTCTTCAATCTTCCGGCGAGATTCGACGCCGGGTGGTATGCCGGAATCGCGCTCGATGGGTACGCGTTTCAAGGCCGATTCGATCGCCAGCAGAACGTCGCGTTCTTCCCGGCCTTCCCGGTGTTGATGCGTGCCGCCGGGTCGCTCGTCGGTGTCGACCAGCGCGGTTTGTCGGACGAGCACCGCGGCGCACGGCTGCTGTGGGGCGGCACACTCCTGTCGATGTTCGCGTTTGCATGGGCGGCTGCTTACATCGCGCGTCTCACACCGGATGGGGGCGGAAGTGACGGCGCCGCTGCCGCTGCGCTGCTCTCGGCATATCCATTCGCGGTGTTCTTCAGCGCGCCATACACCGAAAGCCTGTTCCTGCTCGGCACCGCCGCGGCGTTTTATGAATTCAGGCGCGGCCGCTGGAAGGCTTCGGCGGCATGGGGTGCGCTCGTGGGGCTCACGCGTCCGAATGGATGCTTTCTAACCGTTCCGCTCGTGCTCCTCTTGATCGAGAAGATCCGGCGTGACTGGCGGACGGACGACGCGCCTGCGCCGCGCCCGATTGGCGCCGCTCTGATCTCTGCTGCCGCACCGGTCATCGGAATGCTGGCCTACAGCGCCTATGTCAAACATCTCACCGGCGGGTGGTTTGGATGGGCGAGGCTGCACGAAGCGTGGGGACGCTCTTACGGCGGCATCGAGCCCGTGGCGAGCGGCGTCGGATGGGTTGCCAATCTCGGCTTGCTCCGAGTCATGGCTGCGCGTCCGTTCGATACGCTGAACGGCGCAGCGCTGGTATTCGTGCTGGCGATGGCGTGGCCGGTTTGGCGACGGCTGGGCGCCGCGTGGGCCGCCGTCATCGTCGTCAACGTGGTTCCGCCACTGCTTGCCGGCGGGTTGATGTCGATGGGACGAATCACGTCGACTTTGTTCCCGATATTCGTTGCGCTGGCGCTCGTGCTGCCCAAGCGGGCGGTGCCGGCCATCACAACGATCTTCGGGCTTGCGCAGGGACTGGCCGCGGTCCTCTTCTTCACCTGGCGGCCCCTCTACTGATTTCAGGCTGCGCGCCGATCGAGAACGTCTAAAACAGGCACGAGACCTGCTTCGCGCGAGCCAGGCAGCTCCAAACCGTGGACTATAATCGCTCGACTGTCATGCGAGGTCCCCGCTCGCTTCGTCTGGTCATTCTCGTGGTTCTTTCCGTGTGTCTGGGGCTCGCCGGCTCGGCTGTACGTCCATCGCGTCTCTACTCGCAACCTGCATCGTCAGCTGATTTCGCGCGCACGGCAGCGGGACTGATCGCGCATGGCAAGCGATCGGATGCGGAACAACTTGCCCGGGCGCGAGGTGCTTCCGATCCCGATGCCGCTGCTGTTCTGGCCGAGCTCGCGTCTGCGCGAGGTCGATACGCGGACGCGCGGCAGGCGCTCGAGCCGATAGCGAAGAGCCACCCCGACAGTGAGGCGGCCCTCCAGCTGGCGATCGTCGACCGCATCGTTGGCGACGAGGCGGACGCCACGCGTTTGCTCGAACCGCTATACGAGCAGGGCAGCGACGCGAGCGGACCGGCTGCTCTCTTTCGGGCGGCGCGGGCTGCGCATTTCCTCGGACACAAGCGGGAGGCGAACGCGCTTTATCGCGAAGCTGAGCGCGCAGGCGCCGACGCCGTGCTCGTGGAATCAGCGTGGGGACAGCTGTTCCTCGACACGTACAACTCGCCCGAAGCGGTGAAATCGTACACGAAGGTGCTGCAGGCTGACGCGCAATGGGCTCCGGCGCATCTCGGCCTTGCGCTTGCCGTGGCGGACACCGATCCGCCGACGGCTGCCGCGGAAGCAGCGAAGGCGCTGGAGATCGACCCTGGGCTGGCCGATGCGCATGTCTTCCTCGCATCTCTGCACCTCGACGAGGATCGCCGCACCGAGGCGCGCGACGAGCTGCAGAAAGCCCTCGGCGTCAACCCATCGCACCTCGAGGCACACGCGCTTCTCGGGGCGATGGCGTTCCTGCAGGACGACAAGACGGGCTTCGATCGCGAAGTTGCCGCGACGCTGGCGATCAATCCCGCGTACGGCGACGTGTACCGCATCGCAGGCGAGCAGGCGGCCAGCAACTACCGTTTTGCCGACGCCGTCGCGCTGACACAGAAAGCGCTCGCGATGGCGCCGGCGGATCCGAAAGCGTCAGCGGATCTCGGGATGCATCTGCTGCGGACCGGCGACGAGCCGGCCGCCCGTCGTGCGCTCGAGGCCGCGTTCCGCGCGGACCCTTACAGCATCGTGACGTTCAATCTGCTCCAGATGCTCGACAAGCTGGATCAGTTCTCGGTCGTGAAGGACGGCGACATCACGTTCCGTATGAGCAAGGAGCAGGCGCCTGTCCTGCAGGAGTACGCGATCCCTCTCACGCGCGACGCGCTGAAAGCGCTCTCCGCGAAATACCAGTTCACGCCGTCGGGGCCGATTTACGTCGAGATATTCACGGATCACGACGATTTCGCCGTCCGCAACGTGGGTCTGCCGGGGATGCTCGGCGCCCTTGGCGCATGCTTCGGCCACGTCGTGACGATGGACTCGCCGACGGCGCGGAACCGTCCGGGTTCGTTCAGCTGGGAGGCAACCCTCTGGCACGAACTGACGCACGTCGTCACGCTCCAGATGTCGAATCAGCGCATCCCGCGCTGGCTGACCGAGGGCATTTCCGTGTACGAGGAGGGACGCGCACGGCCGGAGTGGGGACGGGACATGGAAGTGACATTCGCGCAGGCGATGAATCATGGCAGGACGCTGAAGCTGCGCGATCTCAATTCCGGGTTCACGCGGCCGGACACAATCGCGCTGGCGTACTACGAAGCCTCGCTGCTCGTCGATCACATCGTCAGCCTGAAGGGGCAGGAGGGTCTCAACGCTCTCGTGAAGTCGTATGCCGATGGCATCGATACCGAAGCTGCGTTGAAGCGCACGCTGGATGTGTCCATCGACGACCTGCAGGAGAGCTTCAATCGCGCGCTCGAAAGTCACTTCGGGGCGATGCGGCGTGCATTGGCTGACCCCGAACCGAAGGTTGATTCGGTTGTGGCTCTGCGCGCCGCGGCCGCGGCGAAGCCGGACAGCTTCCTCGCGCAGCTCGCGCTCGGCAGCACTCTCGCGGACGCCGGCGATGCCGCCGCGTACGCGCCGCTCGAGCGCGCCGCCGCGCTGGTCCCGTCCGCAGTCGGCCCGCAGAGTCCGCACGCACTGATGGCCGGGCTGGCGGAGAAGCTCGGTGATACGGGCCGCGCACGCAAGGAGTACGAAACGCTGCTTGCGGTCGACCACACGAACATCGAGGCTGCCAGGAAACTGGCAGCGCTCGCGGTTGCCGCGGGCGACGATCGGCAGCTTGCGTTTGCCACCGCGCGCGTCGTGTCGCTCGATCCCTTCGATGCCGCCGCGCATTCCGGCTGGGGACGGCTGGCGTTGAAGAACAAGGACGCGGACACGGCCGTTCGCGAGTTCCGGGCGGCGCTTGCCGCAGGAGCGACGGACAAGGCCGCCGCCCACTGCGATCTGGGAGAGAGCTACCTGCTTGCGCACAGGCCAGTCGACGCCAAGAAAGAGGCGCTCGCCGCGCTGGAGATTGCGCCCAGCTACGAGCGCGCCCAGGAGCTGCTGCTCAACGCCATCGAGAGGACGACGTGACATCCCGCCCCGCGCGCCTGCTGCCCGTGGCGGCGGCGGTGGCGACGCTGGCGGTCTGGGCGATGCGGGGCGCGATGCCTGCGGTCATCGCGCAGGCGCCACCCGTTCCGGCCGCACCGGACGTCCGTTTTGCCGGCCTGCAGTGGGGTTTCGTCCGCGTGCACTACACGGCCTGGACGATGCCGCCCCGGCCCGGTCTCAGTCCGTACGACGAGCCGTGGTACATCGACGCGCCGGCCGCCGACTGGAATCTTTCGCGCCGGGTCCGCGGAGCCACCGCGATTCAAGTCAACGACCCGATCGACATCAGGCTCGAGGATCCGGCGCTGTTCGAGCATCCGTGGATCTACATCGTCGAGGGCGGGAACCTCCGGTTGAAGCCGGCCGAAGTGCCGATCCTGCGCGAGTATCTTCTGCGCGGCGGCACGCTGACCTTTGACGACTTCCACGGCCCGATTGAATGGGCCAACGTCGAGAAGGAGCTGAAGCGCGTGTTCCCGGATCGCCGGATCATCGACCTTCCGCGCGATCACCCGGTGTTCAGCAGCTTCTACAAGATGGACGGATTTCCGCAAACACCGGGGCTCGGATCCTTTCTCCAGGGACGAACGTGGGAGAAGGGCGGCTACATCGCGACGCTGCGCGCGATCGAAGACGACAACGGCCGCGCGATGGTTCTCATCAACTGGAATACGGACATGGGCGACGGGTGGGAGTGGTCGAACGCGACCGAGTACCCCGGGTATGTGAAATACACCGCGCAAGCGTATCGGATGGAGATCAACGAGATCGTGTATTCGCTCACGCACTGAGCGAGTGCCGTCATGAGGTCACGCGTGGGAGCGACGACGAGCATCGGAGCGGCGGCGGAGCAGGTCGCGGCAGGACGTGAACGAATCCTGGCGGAAGTCCGCAAGGTAATCGTCGGACAGGATGCCGTGATCGATCAGGTGCTGGTCGCGCTGTTTGCCGGCGGCCACTGCCTGATCACCGGCGTGCCCGGCCTTGCAAAGACGCTCCTCATCAAGACGCTGGCCGGGATTCTCGATCTGTCCTTCAAGCGTATCCAGTTCACTCCCGACTTGATGCCGGCCGACATCACGGGGACCGAGGTGCTGGACGAGCAGGATGGCCATCGCACGCTGCGGTTCGTGCGCGGCCCGGTGTTCGCCCAGATCCTGCTCGCTGACGAGATCAACCGGACCCCGCCGAAGACCCAGGCCGCGCTGCTCGAGGCGATGCAGGAATATCACGTCACCGCGTCCGGACGCACGTTTCCGCTCGACCAGCCGTTTTTCGTCCTTGCGACGCAGAATCCGATCGAGCTCGAGGGCACGTATCCGCTGCCCGAGGCCCAGCTCGATCGCTTCATGTTCAACATCGTCGTCTCGTATCTGGCGGAAGACGATGAAGTGCGCGTCGTGACCCGGACGACCGGTCCGGCGGCTCCGGCACCCGACCGCGTGCTGAGCGGCGCCGACATCCTCGAATATCAACAACTCGTGCGCCAGGTGGTGGTCGCCGAAGACGTTGCGCGCTACGCAGTGCGGCTCGTGGACGCATCGCGTCCGGGGCGCGCGCAGCAGCTGCCGTTCATTCAGGAATGGGTGAAGTGGGGCGCGGGGTTGAGAGCGTCGCAGGCGCTGATCCTGGCGGGGAAGGCGCGCGCGCTGATGCACGGGCGTTATCACGTTTCGATCGCCGACGTGCGGGCGCTCGCGCATCCGATCCTTCGACACCGGATCATCCCGAATTTCTACGCCGAGTCGGAGAAGATCACGTCCGACGGCCTGGTCGACCGCCTCATCGAAGCGGTGTCGACGCCTCGCAGCGACATGTAGCAGGCATCCGCCATGACGCCCGGCGCCTCACAAGGCCGCGACACGCGCTTCCTCGACCCCGCACTTCTCGCCAGGCTGGGATCGATGGAGCTCAAGGCTCGTACGGTCGTGGAAGGCTTCATCGCCGGCCTCCACCGCAGTCCGTACCACGGTTTCAGCGTGGAGTTCGCGGAGTACCGGCAGTACCTGCCCGGAGACGATCTCTCGACCCTCGATTGGAAAGTCTTCGCGCGCTCAGATCGCCACTACGTCAAGAAGTTCGAAGAGGAGACGAACCTCGAGGGCCACCTGCTCGTGGACGTGAGCGCGTCCATGACGTATCGCGGCGGCGGCGGCGCGATGTCGAAGCTGGACTACGCGGGGGTGCTTGCGGGCTCGCTCGCATATCTGATGAATCGCCAGCGGGACGCCGTCGGCCTCATCGCGTTCGACGATGCAATCCGGCTGCGGATCGGCGGAGGCGCGCGCCGCGGCGACCTGCATCGGATCCTCATCGCGCTCGAGCAGCTGGAGGGCGGCCACCGATCGCACCTCGCGCGTCCGCTGCAGCAGGTCGCCCAGGCGATCACGAAGCGCGGGCTCGTCATCGTGCTGTCGGACCTGCTCGACGATCGCGAGTCGGTCGTGCGCGGATTGACGCAGCTTCGGTTCCGCGGCACGGACGTCATCGTCTTTCAGATCCTCGATCCGCACGAACTCCGGTTTCCATTCGAACGCGCCGCCCGGTTCCGCGATCCCGAGACAGGTGAAGAGGTGACGGCAGATCCGGCGCGGGTCCGCGCAAGCTATCTCGATGCGCTCGATGGGCTGCGCGGGTATTACGCGCGGGAGCTGCGCGGCGCCGGTATCGATTTCCTGACGCTCGACACGTCGCAGCCGCTCGACGCGGCGCTGGTCGCCTACCTCGACGCACGCTCACGGAGGCACTGACGTGCGATTCCTGGCCCCTCTCTTCCTTGCCGGCGCGGCGCTCGTGGCCGTGCCGATCGTGCTGCACCTGCTCCGACGGGACGTGGCCGAGCAGGTGCCGTTCCCGGCTGTCCGGCTGCTTCGGGCGACGCCGCTCGAGCGATCGCGAAACCGTCGCCTCCGGGATCTGGTGCTGCTGGCGGCTCGTATCGCGGCGCTATTGCTGCTGGCTGCGGCATTTGGGCGTCCCTTCCGCCCAGGCGCGTCCGGCACGGCTCCGCTGACGATCATCGCGATCGACCGTTCGCTGAGCATGAGCGCGCCCGGACGATTTCAGCGGGCCGTCGACCTCGCGCGCGCCGAGATCGAACACGCGCCGGGGCGCGTCGCACTGATTGCGTTCGACGATCGCGCGGAGGTCGCGACGTCGCCGGGTCTTGCCAGCGACGCGCGGAGTGCGCTGGCCGCACTTTCACCGGGTGCCGGCGGCACCAGATACGCCGCCGTGCTCGATCGGGCTGCCGATCTGAGCGACAGCGCTGCTGCGGTGCGGCTCGTGATCGTCTCGGATCTCCAGCGCGCCGGTTTCGATGCGGCCCCTGCATTGCTGCCCGCCGGTATCGATCTGCAGGTCCGCGACGCTGGCGGCACTCGCTCGAATCTCGCCGTCGAAGCGCTCGACGTGCACGGCGGACATGCGCGAGTAGCCGTGCGCAACTTCGGGTCGTTGCCCGCCTCCACTACCCTGAGCGTCGGCGCGCCATCGCACCCGTCGTTCACGCGAACCCTGGAGGTCGGCGCCGGATCGTCGGTCGACGTTAACGTAGACGCGAGTCCGCCGGGCCCTGTGCTGGCGTCAATCGCGGATGCTGCCGGTTATGCGGCGGACAACGAGCGTTTTGCAGTGGCACGGGCCCGCGATCTTCCGCGCATCCTCGTCGTGACGGGAGGCCCTGGATCGACGGGCGGCTTCTATCTCACGCGTGCGCTGCGGGCTGCTGGCG
This sequence comes from Vicinamibacterales bacterium, assembly GCA_035492775.1. Lineage (GTDB taxonomy): Bacteria > Acidobacteriota > Vicinamibacteria > Vicinamibacterales > 2-12-FULL-66-21 > DATJFQ01. Next base: position 7,825 of record DATJIW010000096.1, on the reverse strand, counting down.
ACCGCGCGCCGGAGATCGACGTCCGGCCGCTGACCGGTCCGGAGTTCGCCGCGTTAGCGCCCGTAGACGTGGCTCAGGCGGCCGGCGTGGTTCTCCTGTCGACGCACGCCATTCCCCGCCACGCTGGCGCCGCGTTCAGGGCGCTCTTTGCGGCAGGCGGCGGAGTATTCGTCGCCGCAGGGCCGGAGGTCGATGCATCCATACTCTCGGACCTGCTCGGGCTGGAGCCAGCACTCGCGGTAGACGAGGAACAGCGCCACGGCGTCCTCGCGGTCAGCGACGTCAGGCACCCCGTCTTTCGTCCATTCGAAGGCGTTTCGGCGAATCTCACGCAGGCCGCGTTCGAACGCGAGTGGCGAATCGACGCCGCCTCCTGGACGACGATCGCGACATTCACCAGCGGCAGCGCCGCGCTCCTGGAACGGGCGGCAGGCAACGGTCGCGTGTTGCTGTTTGCGTCGGACGTGGATCGGCACTGGAACGACTTTCCGCTGCACGCCGCATTCGTGCCCTTCGTGCAGGAAGCGATCCGATACGTGAGCGCGCGAACGCAGGACGGCGATTCGATGCTCACCGGCGACGTTCCGGACGGCATCCCCGCCCGGCCTGGCGTGGTCACGATTCGCGGACGGCTCCGCGCCGTCAATACGGATGTACGCGAAAGCGCCATCGACCGAATGACGCCGGAGGAATTCGCGGCTGCGATCACGCGTACGTCAGCGCACCACGCCGCAACGGAGGCCCGCCGCGCGAACGAGCAGGAAGCGGCGCAGGGCCTTTGGCGTTACGGTCTCGCGTTGATGTTGATGACGCTCGTGGTGGAGGCGTTCGTTGCTGCCCGCTGAACGCGCGCTGCGCGAGCAACTGCGGCGCGTCCGTGCGCGATGGTTCAGACTCGTCGCGCTCACCGTCGCATCACGGACGCTATTGGGAACTGCCGTCGCGCTCTTCACTGCGGCGGCGATCGATCGATGGCTCCATCCCGCGGGTGGCTGGGTGCTGGTGCTCTGCGGTGCGTGCCTCCTGTCTGCCGGTATGGCAATGGTCGTCGGAGGCTGGCGGTACCGGCGTTATCCAGACGACCTGCGCGTGGCGCGATTTGTCGAAGAACAATGTCCGGAGTTCGACGGCGAGGTCGTAGCAGCCGCCGATGCGGCGGCTCACGCCGGCGACACGGTGTTCTCCCCCATGCTCGTCCGTCGCGCGGCGAGCCGCCTCGCTGCGCTCGACGGGAATCGCGTGATTGCGCGAGACGTCATGCGCTCGGCGGCGGCACGGACCGCGTTGGCGGCAGTTGCGCTGGCTGTGGCGGGCGTCGCTGCCGTTCCGGTCCTGGCTCGGGCGGCGCTCGAGGCCCGCGTCCGGTTCTGGCCGTCATCTTTGAGGATAGACGTGCTGCCCGGTGACGTCCGTGTTCGCGCCGGCATGCCGTTGATCATCACGGCCCGCATCGAGGCGGGTGGGCGACTCCTGACGTCCGTGATGCCGGAAGTCGAGCTGGAAGCGGGTGGCCAGCGGCGCGTCGTACGCATGATGCGCGAAGGGAACGGCTTCGACCTGCGCGTGAACGCGGTCGATCGCGCGTTTACATACCGGGTGCGGGCCGGGCACGCCGTCTCCACACGGTACTCGGTAGCGGCGCTTTTTGCGCCGCGCGTGGAGGCGATCGATCTTCGCTACGAGTACCCGCGGTTCAGCGCGCTCGCTCCGCGCGATGAGACGGACGGCGGCGATATCTATGCGCCGGCCGGCACGCGCGTCAGGCTGCGGGTCCATGCCGACAAACCGGTTGCCGCTGCGGCCGTGACCCTGGGCGCTGCCGCGGACACTCCGGTCAGGCGGCTGGATGAGCGCACGTTCGAATCTTTCCTCACCCTGACGCGCGATGGGTCGTACCGCGCGTCGGTGACGGACACCGACGGCCTGCGCGGTGAGAGCGTCGAGTACTTCATCCGTCTCGCGGGGGATCGTCCCGCCGAGATCCACATCGTCAGGCCCGCAGGAGATCAGCAGATCACGCCGCTCGAGGAAGTGACGATCCAGGCGAAAGCAGACGACGACTATGGCGTGGCGAGTATGGACATGGTGTTCGCGGTCGCGGGGGGGCCGGAGCGCGTCGTGCGGTTCCAGACGCTGTCCGGCGCGGCGACGTCGCGCGTCGGCTCCCGCATGATTGCGGCAGAGGAGCTGGGCGTCAAACCGGGCGACGTGATTTCGTATTACGCGCGTGCGACGGACGTTCCGCACGCCAAAGCGTCGACCTTGTCGCGCAGCGAGATCTATTTCCTCGAGGTGAAGCCGTTCGATGCGGAGTTCTCCGCGGCCGACAGCCAGGCCATGGCCGCCGCGACCGGGACGGAGCTGGATGGTCTCATCGCCGCGCAGAAGGAAGTCATCAGCGCGACGTGGAACCTGCAGCGTCGCTCCGGCACCGGCACTTCGATCGACGACGTGCGGGCGGTGGCGAACGCGCAGGCGGAAGTGAAGACCCGGACCGAGCGGGCGGCGGCGATGTCGCGGCCCCGCCGCGGCATTCGGGGGATGTTCTTTCAGTTTGCGGCGCAGTTGCCCGACGGGGCAGGTCCGGGAAACGTCGCCGATGCCGCCGTCGCGATGGGCCGCGCGCTCGAGCATCTGAAAACCGGCTCCACGAAGGAAGCGATGTCCCCGGAGATGGCGGCGCTCAACGCCCTGCTCAAGGCGGAAGCCGAGATCCGCCAGCGGCAGCTCGCGCAGCAGAACGGCGCGTCCACGTTCGGCAACGGGCGGCAGGGGCAGGACCTTTCGAATCTGTTCGATCGCGAGCTGAAGCGGCAGCAGCGCACGAACTACGAGAGCGGTTCGCAGGCGGAACACCAGCCGGCGCATGAACAGACGTCGGCGGTCGACCGCATCAATGACCTCGCGCGCCGGCAGGAAGACCTCGCGCGTCGGCAGCGCGCGCTGGACGGCCTCCGAGACGAGGAGCGCGCCCGCGAACTCGAGCGTCTCAAACGGGAGCAGGAGGAGGTTCGTCGGGAGCTCGAACAGGCCACGCGCGATCAACGGACGGACGGCGCCTCAGGTTCGAGCGGCCGGTCCGATGCGAGTGCGCAGGCGGCGATGAGGGAGGCGCTCGACGGGATGCGCCGTGCGGGAGACGAGCTGCAGAGGAGTGACGCGGGCCGGGCCGCGACGCGCGCGTCCGACGCCGCACGGCAGCTCCGGAATGCCGAGGCGCAGCTGCGAGGGAGCGGACAGCCGGCGTCCGACGATCAGAGCCGGAAGCTCGCCGACACACTGGACGCATTGCGTGCCGCGCGCGATCGCCTCGCGCAGCTCGAACGCAGGCTCGCGGATCTCGAACGCGCGCAGCGTGGCGGGCAGCAGCCGGTCGGCAATGAGGGTCGTGAAGAGCGCGGCACACCGGATGGCCCGCGCGCCGGCAGCGCGCAGGGCAACCGGACGGCGGACGAACTGGACCATGTGAGAGAGCAGTACGCGCAAGAGGTCGAGCGTGCGCGCGACCTGATGGGCCATCTCGATCGTCCCGGGCGCGACACCGGGCGCGCCACCGGGCGCGCTGCCGCGACACCCGAGCAGCACGAATGGAGCTGGGGCGCGCCTGGCACGGAAGCGTGGAAGCAGGACTTCGCGAAATGGGAAGTGCTGGGAAAGGACGCCGGGCGTGCGCTCGAGCGGTACGAATCATCCGTCGGCAACCAGCTCGCGAAATCGCTCGCCCGCGATCGCCTGACCGCCGGCGCGAGCGAGCGTGTGCCTGACATGTATGCGGATCGGGTGGCGCGATATTACGAATCGCTTGCCCGCGCGGCCAGTCCGGCAACCGGCGGAGCGAAGCGCCAGTGACGTTCGCGAATCCATTGCCGTGGTGGGGCATTCCCGCCGCCGCGGCGGCCTGCGCCCTTGTCGCGTGGCAGGCGTATCGGCGTTTGCCATTGACGCCGCGGCAGCGGATCGTGGCGTCGCTTCTCAGAGCCGGCGCGCTCGCGTGGCTGGTCGTGTGTCTGATGCGGCCGCTGGCGGCCGCGCGATCTGCAGATGCCGCCGCGATCGTGCCGGTCCTGGTCGATGTGTCGCGCAGCATGGCGCTGCCTGCTGCGGACGGGCAGCCGCGCATCGATGATGCCCGGCGGCTCGCGCAGGAAGTCCTGCAGCCGTCGATCGCGCCAGGCTTGCGCCGCGAGGTGCTCGCGTTCGGCGATCGCGTATCAAGCGCCGATCCGACCCGCCTCACTGCATCGGATGCCCACACCCGCATCGGTGACGCCCTCGCATCGGTCCGCGATCGGTATCGCGGAGAGCCCGTTCCGGGCATCATCCTGCTCTCCGACGGCGCCGACAATGGCGACGTCGACGCCGAGCGGCTGGCGGAGGACGGCCCGCCGATCTACGCAGTCGCGGTCGGGCCGCACGCGTCGCCGCGCGATCGGGAAGTGCTCGGAGTGACGGCTGCGGATGCGGTGCTGGACGGCGCAAGCGTCGACGTGACCGCGACCGCCGTCGCTCACGGATATGGCACCGCGCCGATCCGCCTGCGTCTGCTCGAAGACGGCAGGGCCGTTGACGTCCGTTCGGTCACGCCCGCGTCAGATGGCGCCCCCGTCTCCACGGTGTTCACGGTTGCACCAAAGCGTGATGCGGCGACGGTGTATACGGTCGAAACGCCGCCGGCCCCAGACGAACTCGTGCTCGAGAACAACGCGCGGAGCGCGATCGTTCCGCTGCCGCGTCCGCCGCTGCGCGTGCTGCTCGTGCAGGGAGCGCCCGGGTTCGAGCACGCATTCCTCCGCCGCGCGTGGACCACCGACCGCGCCATTCAGATCGACAGCGTGATGCGGAAAGGCATGGACGATCGCGGAACGGACACGTTTTACGTCCAGGCGGCGCCCGGCCGTGCGGAGCAGCTGCTCGGTGGACTGCCATCGACCCGCGAGGCGCTCTTCGCCTACGACGTGATCGTCCTGGCCAATGTCGAGGCCGACGCGCTGACGCCTGCTGCCACGGAGTTGATGCGCGCGTTCGTCAGCGAACGCGGCGGCGGATTGCTGGTGCTGGGCGCTCGCGGGTTCCAGCGGCAGGGCTTCCGGGGCACTGCGCTCGAGAACGTGCTGCCGCTCGAGGTGACCGATCGCGAATCCGCTGCCGTCGCCGTCTCGAGCGGCGCGCCGGTCAGGAATCGCGTGACGCTGACGCCCGCCGGCGCCGCTCACCCGATCATGCAGATCGGCGACTCGCTCGATGAGACGCAGAAGCGCTGGGCAGCCGTTCCCGCGCTTGCGGCGGTGTCGCCCCTCGGATCCGCGCGGCCTGGATCCACGGTGCTCGCGCTCACGGCCGGTCCCGGGGGCGACGCGCGTCCACTCATCGCCGTCCAGCGCGTGGGCGATGGCCGCGTGATGGTGTTCACGGGCGAGGCGTCGTGGCGCTGGCGGATGATGCTGCCGGCTGCAGATCGTACGTTCGACCGCTTCTGGCGTCAGGCCGTCCGATGGCTCGGCCTGCGTGCGCCCGCGCCCGTCCAGCTGACGCTCCCGTCCGCCGCCGCTCCCGGCGCCGCGCCTGTTGACGTCGTCGCCCGCGACGCTGCGTTCGTCCCGCAGCGCGATGCCGCGGTCGATGTACGGATCGAGTCTCCTGACGGCAAGTCGACAACCGTCCGCGCGGCTCCTGTGGCAGACGCGCCCGGGCGCTTCCGCGCGACGCTTCGTCCGACCGCGCCTGGACTCTACAGAGTTGCTGCAACTGCGCGACGTGGGACGAACGTGCTCGGCTCTGCGGCCGGTTCGCTGCTGGTGGGCGGCGTCGATCCGGAGCTTACGGATCCGCGCGTGGACGTCGGCACCCTTTCGCGCATCACGCGCGCTTCCGGCGGAGCCGTTGTCGACGCCACCGAAATCGCCGCCGTGATGGACCGGCTGCGCTCGCGTCCTGCCGCTGCGCTCGTCCGGCACGAAGACCTGTGGGGCAGACCGTGGTCGTTTGCCCTGCTCGCATCGCTGCTGATGGCCGAATGGCTGCTGCGCCGCCGCTGGGGGCTGCGATGAAGCGGCTTCTTCCGGTCCTTGCGCTGTTCGGTCTCCTCGGCGGCCAGTCCGCAGACGCGGCCGAACGGTACGTCCTCATCGTCAGCGGTGCCGCAGGCGAACCCCAATATGCGGATCGGTACGACGCGTGGCGGAAGGCGCTCGTGGACGCGTGTGTCAACCGCATGGCGATCGAACCTTCGCACGTCGACGCGTTGTTCGACGGAGGGGACGAGGCACACGCCGCGAGTGCGCAGAACGTCAAACGCGTCCTCGACTCGCTGCGACGCAAAATGCACGCCGACGATGTCGCGCTCGTGGTGCTGATCGGGCACGGCACGTTCGACGGCGTGGAGGCGAAGTTCAATCTGGTCGGCCCCGATCTGACGTCCGGGCAATGGGCCGCGCTCCTGAAGCCGCTGACCGGGCGTCTCGTCCTCGTCGACACGAGCGCTGCGAGCTTTCCATTCCTGCAGGAGCTTTCGGGCCCGAGGCGGATCGTGATCACGGCAACGGATTCGGGAGCCCAGCGCTTCGACACGATATTCCCCGAGTACTTCGTCCACGCCTTTGACGACCCGTCGTCCGATCTGGACAAGAACGGCCGTGTGTCGATCTGGGAAGCGTTCCTGAGCGCGAGTCTGGGCGTCCGTCGCCATTACGAAGAGCGCGGCCAGCTCGCGACGGAACGTGCGCTGCTGGACGACGACGGGGACGGTCGCGGCAGGGAGGCGGGGGAAGAGGGCACAGACGGCGCCGAGGCCAGTCGGCTCTATCTCGATCCGGATGTCGCGGATGCACCGGCCACCGACGAGCAGCTCATCATGCTGCTGCAGAAGCGCGCGGCGCTGCAGGTCGACGTGCAGGGTCTCCAGCAACGGCGGCTGCTGATGACGCCCGACGAGTACGCCCGCGAGTTCGAGCGTCTCATGATCGAACTGGCGCGGACGACGCGGGAGATCAAGAGTCGGCAGAAGACCTGAGCGCGTTGGTGTGCGGATGCAGCCGGGCGCAAGTGGAAACTGGAACCCCGGAGACTCGTGTCTATTTACCAGCGCCTTCCGCCGCGTGTGCGCAGGACGCCGCCGACGATCAGGCCGGCGATGAACCCGCCGATGTGAGCGAAGAATGCGGTGCCTCCGCTTGACGCGTTGCTGACGCCGAGCGACCCGACGCCGCTCAGAAGCTGCATCAGGAACCAGATCCCGAGGAAGAAGATTGCGGGAATTTCCACCAGATCGAAAAAGATCAGGATGAACACGGCCGTGAGGATCCGCGACTCCGGATAGAGCACGAAATACGCCCCCATCACGCCGGCTATGGCGCCGCTGGCGCCGACCATCGGGACCGTCGAATACGGATTGATCACGATCTGCCCGACGGCCGCCACCGCACCTGCGGCCAGGTAGAACACGAGAAATCCGACGTGGCCGAGCTGATCCTCGATGTTGTCGCCGAAAATCCAGAGATAGAGCATGTTCCCGATGACGTGCATCCAGCCGCCGTGCAGGAACATGCTCGTGAAGATCGACGAAAGGCTGAAATACGCCGGGATCAGCGCGTAGTTCGCCATGAAGACCTGCAGCGCCTGCTGCGGGAGCATCCACTGATACAGGAAGACGATGCTGTTGACGACGATCAGCGAAACCGTGACGACGGGTGTGGTGCGGGACGGGATGACGTCGCTGATGGGGAACATGCGTCAGCCGTCAGTATACCGGCGGGTCGTCGCGGCACCGAAGTGGGCGCTACACCTTCAAGACGTCATCGTCCCGTGCGACGATCGCGTAGAGCACCGG
>DATJIW010000095.1:0-42311 GCA_035492775.1 Vicinamibacterales bacterium | reverse complement strand
CTTGATCTCGCCGTAGAGCGGCGAATCCTCACGATCGTTCAGCGCGCGGACGACGTCGTGCGCTGCCGCGAGATTCTCGTCCGCATAGAGCTGTCGGCCCGAAAGCGAGACCAGATGCGACGCGTTCAGGCGCGTGTGCTTCGCGTTGATCGTGACGAACATCTGCACGACGTGGTCTTCGGGAAGCCGGTCGAAGATGATGGCGGGGACGGTGAACTTCTCGTCACCGAAGCGCTCGATGTCGGCGTGGAGCGCGAGCAGGCGGTGCTGCCCGTCGATGGCCCGCAGAATGCCTTCGCGTTCCGGGACCCTGAGCAACCCGAGCGAGGAGCCCTCCACGGCGGGCTCGAATTTCAGCGGTTCGTCGCAGGAGATGATGACCGCTCCAGCGATCGACGGCAGGTCGCGCGCCTGCCGGCATTGCTCGTAATACTGAACGAGCTCGTCGATCTTTTTCCGGATGATTTGCCGCTGGTAGGCCTTTTCACTCGAGGCAATCCGTCGCTCGAGCAGATCCCAGTTGACCTTGGACGGGGCCGGTGCCTGGCCCTTGCGGCGCCCCCCGCGGACCGGAGGGGCCTGCTCGCCGTAGCTGAGCACCTCGAACCGCACGAGCTTGTCGATATCGCTGGCGGTGAGAGACGCCTGGTAGAACTGCACGCCAAACTGCTGCATGCGGATTGCGGCGACGCTGATCAATGGGCCTCCAGTAGCACTGTTTATAGTGCGGAAGCCGCGGCAATCTCAAGCGTTGTGATGGCCGCAAGCGGCGTGCAGGGGGCCGGGAGGGCCCGGCGCGGAAGGTGGTCTAGCGCAAGAACGCGTCGACGACGACCGCGAAGACGGCAATTATCGAGATGCCCACCAAGGTCCACGAGGCCAGCAGGCTGATACCCTCCAGTAGTTCTTCTGCGTACTGATGGCCTTCATGGGCGCTGGTCAGATACCCGAGGAGGTCCCACTCATCCTGAACCCATGCCGGCAGTACGACAGCCTTGCCCTTCACGATCGCCCTCCAATTCCGAAGACTTACTCTGCCAGAGTATATGGCAAATCCCGGACCAATGACGTCACGAGAAATTCCTCGATATTTCCAGGGTGGTCCGGCGCGGCCGTCGCATTCGGGGGACATTTGTGCTCCACCAGTCTTTTAGGGCAGCGCACCCAATCATGAAGACCGCGAAGAACGCGAGTCCGGCCCACGCACCGCGGAGGCTCAGACTCTGATGCAGCGGTTTCGAAATGAGACCGTAAACCATCTCGACGTGTATCCAGTAGATGAACAGCGAATGGCGGCCGAGCGACTGCAGGGGACTCCAGCGGGGCCGCGGCCAGGGCCGCTGCTCCCATACATACGCGACGCCGATTGCCGACGTCATGATGCCGGCTCGCATGAAGAAGAACGCCGGTGAGCTGGTCCAGAAATACGAGGCGCCTGCAACCGGTGGCAGATAGGACAGTACGAAGGCGAGGAGTGTCAGACCAAGACCGCCGATGAACAGCCCGGCGTTCAATCTGCGCTCGTCCGGCGCTGTTCGCGCGCGATCGATCCAGACGCCGACGATTGCTCCGGCGGGCACGAACGCCGACCAGGGGAACACGACGAAATTCGACAGTCCGGCTGTCGGGCGGAGATATGCCTCGATCACGTCCGGCAGCCCCGCGAGAACCCCGGCCGAACGGACGGCAGGAGTGAGGAACGCGATCGCTGCGGCAGCGGCGGCAAACGCGGCGACCCGCGCACGCGGCGTCTCGAACTTCCCCCACAGCCACGCGGCAGCCATGATCGTCGGCCCCATGATGTTCAGGACGTCGACGCGCAGCAGCGTCCACGGCGATCCAAGGCCGAGGACGAACGCCTGGAATCTGAAAAGGAACGCGAGAAGAAAGACCTCGAGGCCGCGACGCTGGACGGCGGCAGCCGCGGCGTGTCGGTCTCCCGTCCGACGCTCCTTGCTGCCGCCCGACATCGGAATCGCGACACCGGCGAGGAAGAGGAACAGCGGCGCGCCGAATCCTCCGAGGATGAGCGAGTAGCCGAACGCGTCATGGCTGCGGTCGGCCGCGCGCGTCCAACTGTCGATGACGTGCGCTTCGATCATCACCAGCACGGCGATGCCGCGCATCACATCCAGATATGTCCGACGTGGCGCGTGCGAGCGGCTGCTCGACAAGGTGGAAGGGAGCCCTAGGCTGGGACCGTGATGTCGAAGGTCGTCGTCAGTGAGAGGTCCTGCCGCAACGAATGCCACACCGAGCAGTACTTCTCGTGCGACAAATCGATAGCGCGCTGCACCTGATCGGCAGGCACGGGCCCGGTCACGTGAAACCTGATCTCAAAGGCGAGGAAGCGGTGCGGATTCTCCTGCGCGCGCTGGCCGATCAGCGAAATCGAGAGCCCTCGCAAATCGTGGCGTCCCTTTTTCAACACGTGTACGACGTCCATCCCCATGCAGCCGGCGAGCGCAAACGCAAGCGCCTGCATCGGAGACGGACCTTCGCGGCCAGCGCTGTCCAGTGTCATCGTCACGCCGGCCGAGCGGCCCTCGAATATGAGGTCCCGCTGCCAGACGAGTTCCAGTGTCGTCGGGGCTTTCATAGGGACACCTCGACTTCCGATCAGCCGGCTGCCGGACGCGACCCGCGCTGGCGAGAGAAGAGACTCGACACGAGCAGCCAGCCCAGCGGCAGCGCGACGAGCATATAGGTCAGGTAATGGCCGTAGATGCCATCGGGCCCGTAGGGTTCGGTCGCCCAATGCAGCGCATCGCTGTTCGGAAGGACGTGCGCTTCCGCGAGTTCGTGGAAGCCGTAGATGAAGAGTTGAACGACGAAGACGAGCAGGAAGATGGCGGTCACCTGGAAGAACCGCGCGAGGTTCACCCTATACCCGAACCGCGACCACAGCCACGCGATCGCTGCCGCCGAGAGTGTCCCCGCCATTGCGCCCGCCACGATATTCACCGCGCGTACCTGGAACAACAGCGCGTTCATGAGCATCGCGGTTTCCATTCCCTCGCGCGTGATCATCAGCAGCGTGAAGAAGAAAACCCCGACGAACGCCGCGGTGCCTTCACGGAGCGACGAGCGCTCGAGGTTCCCCTCGATCTCGCGCTTCATGTAGCGGCCCGCGCGCCACATGTGCACCGTCAACGACGCGACGAGGACCCCGGCACCGATGCCGAGGATGCCTTCCCAGAACGACTGATTCCGCGCCCGCGCGAGCAGAAGCCCGGCGGCAACGCTGAGCACGACCGACGCGCCAATGCCCCAGTGGACGGCCGGAATCAGCTCACGGCGATCGGCCTTGCGCAGATACGCGAGGCTGATCGCGACGATGAGAAACGCCTCGAGCCCTTCGCGAAGCGTGATGACAAAGGCCTGCAGCATGCTCGAAATCCGCGTCTTTCATCGTATGTGCCGAACTCCGACCAGTCAAGTCGGAGTTACAGGTACGGGAGGCTCCTGGACCCGTCCAAACCGCGGACCTGACATAATCTTCGCTTCCGGGGAGGTTTTCGTGCTCAGCCGCTTAACGGCCTCGTCGATGGTGGTGCTGTCGATGGCAACCTTGACCGCGCAGAACGGCCCGGGCGACGCGCTCCTCGCCAGGGCGCGCGCGCTCCAGAGTCAATCCCCGCTCATCGACGGCCACAACGACTATCCGATGGCGCTGCGCGAGCACGACCCTGCGGCTTCGCTCGACACGTTGGACATCAGCAAGCCGCAGCCGTCGATCATGACCGACCTGCCGCGGCTGAAGTCGGGCGGAGTCGGCGGGCAGTTCTGGTCGGTCTACGTGCCGGTCGAGCTGCAGGGGCAGGCCGCGGTCACCGCAACCCTCGGCCAGATCGACATCGTCTACCGCATGCTGCGACGCTATCCCCAGTCGCTGGAACTGGCCCTCACGGCTGACGACGTGGAGCGGATCTACAAGTCGGGAAAGATCGCGTCGCTCATCGGCATGGAAGGCGGCCACTCGATCGACAACTCGCTGGCTGACCTGCGGATGTTCTACAAGCTGGGCGCGCGCTACATGACGCTCACCCACACGAGCAACACGCCCTGGGCGGATTCGGCGACGGACACGCCGAAGTTCGGCGGCCTCGCTCCGTTCGGCGAAGAAGTCGTCAAGGAGATGAACTGGCTCGGGATGCTCGTCGATCTGAGCCACACCTCACCCGACACGATGGAAGACGCGCTGCGCGTCAGTCAGGCGCCGGTCATCTTTTCGCACTCCGACGCGCGCGCACTGAACGATCATCCGCGGAACGTGCCCGACAACATCCTGCAGATGCTCCCGAACAACGGCGGCATCGTCATGGTCACGTTCGTGCCGGGGTTCGTCTCGCCGAGAGTCAACGAATGGAACAAGACGCAGACCGCCGAGCAGGATCGATTGAAGGCACAGTACCCGAACGACGCGGCAAAGGTGAAGGAGGGTGTGGACGCATGGACGAAGGCACACCCGATGCCGCCGGTGACGGTGTCAGAGGTCGCGGACCACGTGGATCACATCCGCAAAGTGGCCGGCATCGATCACATCGGCATCGGCAGTGACTTCGACGGCATCACCCAGACGATCGATGGCCTGAGCGACGTGTCGATGTATCCGTCGCTCGTGGCCGAACTCCTCCGCCGCGGCTACAGCGACGCAGACGTCAAGAAGATTACCGGTCAGAACGTGCTGCGTGTCATGCGCGAGGTCGAGAAGGTATCGACGCGCCTGCAGGCAGAGCGCGGCCCATCCACCGCCGTCTTCAACGCCAAATGAACCGCGGGTGCGCGGAAGCTGAATGCTGATCGTCGCTCTTGGCGACTCGACGACCGCGGGCACTCCCGGCTTCGTCTCGCCGCGTGAAGCGCCGCCTGACGGTCGCGGAGACGTGACCAGTCAGTACGCGTACTGGTTGATGAAAGCCCACGCCGACTGGCACGTCATCAACCAGGGCATCAACGGGCAGCGCAGCGACGAGATCCGCGCGCGGTTCGAGAGAGATGTCGTTGCGCATCGCCCGTCGGTGGTCGTCATCATCGCAGGCGTCAACGACGTGTACCAAGGATTCGGCAGCGAACACGTCGAACGCGAGCTCGCCGCGATGTACGAGGACGCCGCGCGGGCGGGCATCTCAGTCGTCGCCGGGAGCATCCTCCCATATGACACGGCGACGCCCGATCAGAACGCGCGCATGCACGAAATCAATGCCTGGATCGAAGCACACGCCCGGCAGAATCCTGGCATCTGTTTCGCCGACACGCGCGCCGCGGTTGCCTCTCCTGCGCATCCGGATCTGCTCAGCAGCTCGGCGGACCGCTTGCACCCCGACGCGGATGGCTATCGCCGCATGGCGGACGCCATCGCGCCGGCGATTGAGCGGCTGCTGCGTCGATAACGCCGCTCAGGCGACTCTCGTCGCACACCCGACGATGCGCGGCCTCTCGCACGGTGGATGCTACGTCTCCCGCAGCACCCGGACCGGATCGATGCGAGAGGCGCGGCGCGCGGGGATCCATCCTGCCAGCAGACCGATCCCTACGAGCAACGCGGCGGCCGCAGCGAACGTCCCCGCATCTCTCGGCCCAAGTCCAAACAGCAGGGTTGCAACGAACCCTGACGTCCACCAGCTGAGCGCGAGACCGGCGCCGACGCCGGCGGCCAGCAGCAGGAGGAGCCGTGCCAGGACGAGGCGGATCACACCGGCTGCATCTGCTCCAAGCGCCATCCGGATGCCGATTTCCGAGCGCCGCCGGCTCACCGCCTGCGACGTGACGCCGTAGAGACCCACGGCCGCGAGCACCAGCGCAAGACCGCCGAAGAACGCACCGAGCAGCGCGATCAGACGTTCCTGCCGGATCGACGCCTCGAGCTGCCGCGAGACCGGACGGATTGTGAAGGCGACGCGGGGATCCGTCCGGTCGATCACGTTCGCAAGGTCATGGGTCAGCGCATCGGGAGGCGCGCTCGCAGTACGCACCGTCAAGACCACGTTTCCCATGAGGTCGTCGAGCTGGGCGAGCGGCGCGTACATGACCGGCTGAAGTCCTGCGCGCGCCGATCGATATACGGTGTCGTTGACGACGCCGACGATGCGGAAACTTCGAATGTCAATGCCTTCGAGACCTGCGCGGACTTCGCGTCCCACTGCCTGCCCGTCGGGATACAGCCGCCTCGCAAACGATTCGCTGACGATCGTGACGCGCGGGGCGCCTGCTACATCGTGGCTGTCGAAGTAGCGGCCGGCGACGAGCCGCACGCCGAACGTGTCGAACCACTCCGGCGACACGATGTTGACCCACGGCGTCCGTTGTCGGTCAGTCAGCGCCGGCTGCCCCGCTGGTTGCTCGACGCGCGTGTTCCACGCAGTGCTGCCGACCGGGTTGAGTACCGAGACCGCTGCAGACGCAACGCCCGACGCCCGCGCAGCGGCGTCGCGCAGCCGGTTGTACAGCATGAGACGCGCTTCGCGGCCATCAACGCCGCTCGCGTTCACGTTGGCCGCCAGCAGGTGTTCAGCGTTGAATCCCAGCGGCGCGTTCGCGAGCGCGTTCAACGTCCGAAGAAACAGGGCCGCCGCGACAAGCAGGGTCAACGACAGCGCGACCTGCCCGATCACGAGGACATTCCGGGCCCCCATGCGACGGTCCCCGGCAATCGTGCGGTTCTGCTCCTTCAGGGCATCCTGCGGCGCGACGCTGTTCACACCCATCGCCGGCACCAATCCGAAGACGACGGTCGTCGCGGCAGCGACGGCGACGGTAAAGCCGATCACTCGCCAGTCGCTCGAGAGATCCAGCGAAACCGGTGTCGTGTCCGTCGCCAGCTGCCGGACGAGCAGAGCGCCGCCCCACCGGGCCACGGCGAGTCCAAGCACGGCCCCGGCCGACGCCAGCAGTCCGCTCTCCAGCAGCAGCTGCTTCGTCAGGCGCCAGCGCGTCGCGCCGAGCGCCATCCGGACGCTGATTTCATGGCGGCGCGCGGCCGCGCGGGCGAGCAGGAGGTTCGCCAGGTTTGCGCAGGCAATCAACAGGACCGCGCCCACGACGCCAAGCACTACCTTCAATGGAGTCAGATAGCTGTGACGCAGATCGGATTCACCCGTCGCGGCGGAGACCAGCTTCAGCGGGGTCTTGAGGTACTCAGCCTGCTCCTTTGGCGGCCAGTCCTGTGGCAACGTCTCGCGACGGATGTCGGTTTGAACAGCGTCAAGCCGCGCCGTCGCCTGCTCGATGCTCTGCCCCGGCTGGAGGCGCGCCATGATCTCGAGCCACCACGTTGAGCGGCCGTCCAGCATACCGGGACCGCCGGGGAGGATCGCGCGCACGTTGAGCGGTACGAGGATGTCGGCCCGCCGGCCCACGTCGGGACCGAGAAACGACGGCGGGAGAACGCCTATGACGGTCACCGGCATGCGGCTGATGGACAGCTGCCTGCCAAGGATGTCGGGAGTGCCGCCGAACCGCTGCTGCCAGAATGCATAGCTGATGACGGCCACCGGCCCGTCCGGTCCGCCGCTGCGCACATCGTCGGCCGGCGTAAACGTGCGGCCGATGATCGCGTTGACGCCGAGGACGTCGAATATGCCGCCGCTTGCCCACACACCGTCGACGAAATCAGTCGCGCCGCGCGGCGAGATGTTGAAACGCTCGCCGGACCAGGCAAACGCGTCTGCGAAAAGCTCGCGCCGGCGATCGCGAATCTGCTCCCAGATCGGATTCGTCCAACTTCCATCGTCGATGACGACGAGACGTGCCGGATCGCGGACGGGCAGCGTCTTGAACACGAGGCTGTTCATGATCGAGAACAGCGCCGCGTTGGCGCCGATCCCGAGCGCGAGCGAGGCGACAGCGACGATCGTGACAACAGGCGTGGCTCTGAGCGAACGAAGCGCGTCGCGCAAATCAGTCGTGAAGAAGCCCTTCATGAACGGTCCTCCGCGGCGGAGAAGAACGGCGTGGAAGAGAGCGGCATCGGCAAGCGCGCCGATCCAGAACGCGATCACGTGCATGCGGCCACGCATGAGCGCGTCTGCGTGGTCGCTTGCAAATGCGTAACGCATGCCCGGCCCGAAGCGTTCACGCGAGCGCAACGGATAACAGCGCAGCAGCAACCCGAGCAGCCGGAGGTCGTCGGACGGCATCACGCCGGCCTCTTGCGCGTTTCACCGTCGGCTGGCGGGAACGCTGCCAGCAGCGCGCCGAGCCGGTGACGTTCCATCACGAGGGCCTCGCGGCCGGCGTCCGTCAGGCGGTAATAGGCGCCGCGCCGCGGGTCATCGTCTGCGGGGCGGCCGGTGGACTCGGTCACCCACCCCGCGTCTAGGAGGCTCGTCAGGTGACGGTAGAACGATCCCGTTCTCAGCGGGACTGCACCGCCGCTCTGCTCGCGCACGGCCTGCATGATGGCGTAGCCATGGCGTTCGTCGGTCGCCAGGGCGAGAAGTATGTGGAGGATCGCTGGCTTCAGCGGCGATGATATGTCCATTTCGGATATGTCCATCCTAGACGATCATCGGACGGAACGTCCAGCGCCTTGTTTACGTCTACTCACGCTAGGCATAGACTGAAATAGTCTCTACGCCCGAGGCGACTAAATGAAAGACACGTCCCGCGATCTCTTCCCTGGCGCGCTCGAGATGATGGTCCTCCGCACGGTCGCGATGCAGCCGCTCCACGGCTACGCGCTCGCGCAGCACATTCAGCGCACGTCGAACGACCTCCTCGCGGTCGAAGAAGGCTCGTTGTATCCGGCGCTGCAGCGGATGCTCAAGGCGCGGCTGCTCAAAGCGGAATGGCGCGTGTCGAGCACCGGCCGCCGCGTCCGCGTGTACGAGATCACGCCGGAAGGACGCGACCACCTGCACCGTGAGGTCTCCAGATTCGAGCGCATGCTGGAAGGCATCCGCCTCGTCCTCGGGCCGGTGGATCCGGCCACCCGATGAAGCTGCCATGGCGGCGGACGCACGACGAGGAGATCGCGGAAGAGATCCGGCAGCATCTCCAGGAAGCGGTCGACGATCTCGTCGCGCGCGGCATGCCGCGGCGCGACGCCGAGGCCTCGGCGCGCCGGCAGTTCGGCAACGTCG
Source organism: Vicinamibacterales bacterium (assembly GCA_035492775.1). Lineage (GTDB taxonomy): Bacteria > Acidobacteriota > Vicinamibacteria > Vicinamibacterales > 2-12-FULL-66-21 > DATJFQ01. The sequence continues at coordinate 33,228 of DATJIW010000095.1, read as the reverse complement.
CGCTGATCGAGGAACGCAGCCGCGAGGTGTGGCGGTGGACGCTCGCGTCGGATCTGGCCGCCGACGTCCGTTACGCGCTGCGGCAGTTTCGCCGTGCGCCGGCGTTCGCCGCCGCCGCGGTCGCGACACTCGCGATTGGCATCGGCGCGACAACGGCCATCTTCAGCGTCGCGGACGCGGCATTGTTCAATCCACTGCCGTTTCCGCATCCCGATCGGCTCGTCACACTCAACGAGATCGTGCCGCTCATCGCGGACCGTCCGATCCGCCTCCCCGCGCCCGACCTGATCGACTACGAATCCCGATCGCGCGTCTTCGACGCCGTCGGCGGCTGGACGCCGCGAACGTTTGAATTGTCCGGAGACCGCGAGTCCGAGCGCGTCCAGGCGGCACGCGCGACCTCCTCGCTTTTCGACGTGCTGGGAATACGGCCGGCACTTGGCCGCACGTTTACGGCTGCTGAGGATCGCGATGCCGTCGCCATCTGCGTGATCAGCGACGGGCTGTGGAGACGCTGGTTCGGCGCCGATGCCGCCGTGCTGGGGCGGACGATACATCTCGATCGGCAGCCGTATCGCGTCATCGGCGTGATGCCACGCGACTTCGCGTATCCCCTGCGCGGGACGGACTCCGATGCGCCGACCGACCTGTGGGTGCCGATGTCGTTCACGCCGAACGAACGCAATGCGCGCGCAGACAACTGGGACTACAACGGTGTGGCCCGCATGAAAGCCGGCGTGACTGTCGCGCAGGCCACTGCGGATGTCGACGCGATTGCGCAGAACATCGTGCGCGATCTCTCCCCGGATGGCGACCACGGCCAGCGATTCACGTTCACCGCCATCGCGCGTCCGCTCGCGCCGCAGATTTCCGGCCGCGTTCGGCCGCTCGTGCTCGCGCTCTCCGGCGCGGTCGCGTGTCTGCTCCTGATCGCCTGCGTGAACGTCGCCAATCTGCTGCTCGCACGCGGCGCCCATCGCCGCCGTGAAATGGCGGTGAGAGCCGCACTGGGCGCCGGCCGTGGACGGCTGCTTCGTCAACTCATGACGGAGGCGCTGCTCCTCTCGCTGATGTCCGCCGGCATCGGCGCCGTCCTGGCGTGGTGGACGACGTCCGCCATCGCCGGCATTCTGCCGTCGCGTTTCGCACTGCTGGCCAACGCACACGTCAACACGACGGCACTCGGGTTCGCGATTGGCCTGTCACTGTGCACCGCCGTCGTGGCGGGCATCATTCCAGGGCTCGCGGGCGCCAGCGCCGGCCGCGCCGCCTCGCTGAACGTGCGGGCCGACGCAGGCAGCATCGCGCTCCGGCGCCTCCGATCCGCATTGGTCGTGGTCGAGATCGCGCTGGCCCTCGTCCTCCTCGTCGGCGCGGGACTGCTCGTTCGTACCTTCCAGGATCTGCTGCAAACGAGCGCTGGCTTCGAGCCGGAGAACGCGGTTGCGGCGTCTGTGAGCCTGCCGCCTTCGCAGTATGCGACGGCCCAAAGCGAGCGCCAGCTGTATCGACAGCTCGTCGAACGTCTGCACGGCGGCGGGATCGAGGTCGCCGGGATTGGATCCACGCTGCCGCTCTCCGGCCGCCGAAGCGAGCGTGTGTTCTGGCCGGATGAGTACGTCGCGCCGCCAGGCGCGGGCTACAACATCGCCGGCCTCTCCGCCGTGAGCCCCGAATATCTGCAGGCAATCGGCGCAACGCTGCGCAGCGGCCGTCTGTTCACCCCTCAGGACGACGCCAGCGGTGCACCAGTCGCCATCGTCAGCGCCTCGCTCGCGCGACAGTACTGGCCGGGGCGCGATGCGGTCGGCAGGCGCGTCAAGTGGGGCGGACGCGATGGAACGAGGGACTGGATGCAGGTGGTCGGCGTCATCGCGGATCTCAAACAGGACTCGCTCGACTCGCCAGGCGCAATCCAGATCTTCGTGCCCGTCGATCAGCTGGAGCACTCGATGGAGGCAAGTGAGAGCGGCGCGTTCACCGCCGGACAACTTCGCGCGATGTACGTCGTGGTGAGAGGCCATGTGTCGGAAGCGGCGATGATCGCGCGTTTGCGGGATACGGTCCGTTCGCTCGACGGCAGCCTCGCTGTCGCCGGCCTCGCCCCGCTTACCGATACTGTCGCGGCATCTGCCGCGCCCCAGCGGTTCAACATGGTGCTGATGGGTAGTTTCGCCGCCATGGCCCTCGTGCTGGCGATCGTCGGCCTTTACGGATTGATCTCGTATTCCGTCGCGCAGCGCGCACGCGAGATTGGCGTCCGGATGGCAATGGGCGCGGCCGCCGGAACCGTGACACGGATGGTGGTGAAAGAAGGACTCGCGCTCGCGGCTATGGGTACCCTGATTGGGGCGGCGGCTGCCGCCGCGCTGGCGCCGGCGCTGCGCGCGCTGCTCTACGGCGTCCAGCCGGTCGACGCGGCCACGTTCGGCGTCGTGATCGCGGTTCTCCTCACCGTCGCGGCTGCCGCCTCCTACGTGCCGGCACGCCGTGCGACCGCCATCGATCCTGCAAGCGCCTTGCGATCGGAGTAGCGCGCTACAGACGCTTCCACGAAACAGGTATATTGGGATCAGCCCCTGTCTGCGTCGGCGGACTCCCAATGAAACGTATAGCTCTGTTCGTGTCGCTCGGTGCCGTTCTGGTGCTCTCCGTCCCTTCGGCAGCCCAGAAAATCAAGGTTTCGACGCTGTCTGTCCCTGTGTACGTCACGGTGCTCGATGAATCGAAGCGCCTCGTGCCGGACCTCCAGCAGGACGATTTCGAAGTACTCGACAACGGCAAGCCGCAGCAGATCTCCGTGTTCGAAAACACGCCCACGCCAATCACCGTCACCGTCATGCTCGACACGAGCGGCAGCATGACGACGTCGCTGGACCTCGTGAAGGACGGCGCCGAGCAGTTCCTGCTGCGCCTGCTGCCCGTCGATCAGGCGCAGGTGGGCGCGTTCAACGACAAGATCGAGTTCCATCCCGACTCGTCGTTCAGCAGCAATCGCGACCAGCTCGTGCGTTCGCTGAAAGATCTGGACTTCGGCTATCCGACACGTCTCTGGGATGCCGTGGACGAGAGCATTTCGCACCTGGAAAACGCCGACGGCCGCAAGGTCGTGCTGGTGTTCACGGACGGCGACGACACCGCGAGCAAGATGGGGCTGGGGAAAGTGATGGATCGCGCTCGCGCGAAGGACGTGATGGTGTACGCGATCGGTCTCGTGAACGAGTACTTCAACGGCCAGCAGCGCGTTCGCAGCCAGCCCGACAAGGGGCTGAAGCACCTCGCCGAGGATACGGGCGGCGGCTACTTCGAGCTGAAGCGAACCGCCGACCTCAACGAGACCTTCACACGCGTCGCAGAGGAACTCCACAGCCAGTACGTCCTCGGCTTCTCGCCGGAGGCGCTGGACGACAAAATTCACAAGCTCGACGTGCGCGTGAAGAAGTCGGGCATGACCGCGCGTGCCCGTAAGTCGTACCTGGCTACGAAGACATCCGGATCGTAACCATCAGGGGCCGCCACCGGGGCGCCGCTGGAGCGGAGGGACTCGAGGCTCCCGCGGAGCGACGGCGATGGAGGGTACCGGAGGGCGAACCCTCGGGGTTTAAACGAATACCACCGCGATGAGCGTCACCGCGAGCAGGAGCGCCACAAGCCGTTCGGCGTTGCTCGAGATATCCCAGTCATACATGGCCGTTTCCGTCCTTTCAAGCCATTAGACGGCAATTCGTGCGATTCGGTTTACCATTTCGCATCGCATGACAGCCACCCGGCGCGCCGACTGGGCGGCGCGCGCCCTGGTCACCGCAGGGGCCCTGCTGCCCTACTGGCGCCTCCTCACCTTCAGCACACTGTTCGTCACCGACGACGGCTTCGCATCGGACATCTTCAATGGAGAGCTTCCCGGACGCGTGCTGATCAGCCAGATGCTGCGGCACGGGCAGCTCCCGGTGTGGACGTCGCAGCTCTGCTCCGGCCTGCCGCTCGCGGGCGCACCGGCCGATCCGATCGGCCTCGGCCTGTTCGCGTTGCTGCCGACGGCCGCCGCGCTCGATGCATTCGTCATCATCCTCCTGCTGATTGCCGCGCACGGCACATACGGACTCGCGCGGCGACTCGGCGCGGATCGATGGGGCGCAGTCCTCGCGGCTATCGCATTCGCCGGATCGGGTTACATCGCCGCGCAGTTGAAGCACCTCGGCATCGTGTCGACGATCGTGTGGTTGCCAGTCGGGTTATCGCTTCTCGACCGCGCGCTCGCGCCGCCGGACGGCCCCACGCACGTGCCGCCCACGCTCACTCTTCCCCGTCGCGCGTTGTGGCTCGCGGCCTTCGCCACGATCTTCGCGGAACAGGTGTTGTGCGGTTTCCCGCAGTCCGCTTACATCAGCGGTCTCGTGTACGCGTGCTTCACCGTGTATCGACTGACGTTGAGCGTCCGCCGCGGATTGCCGCTGAAGGAGACATTCGTACTGATGGCGGGCGTGGGCGTCGCGGCCATCGTCGCTGGCGCGATCGGCGGCATCGTCCTTCTGCCGCTCTCGGCCGCCGGCAGCGTGTCCGACAGAGCCGAAGGTATCGGCTGGGACTGGTCGACGCGGCTCGCGTATTGGCCGCCGAACATCCTGACGTTCATCCGTCCCTACCACTACGGTTTCGTCGGCAACGGGACTTACACCGGCGATTCGATCTATTGGGAGGACTACGGATACGTGGGACTCCTGCCATTTCTGCTGGCGTGCTATGGAGTCGTGGCAGAGCGCCGCAGGGCCGCGGTGCTGTTCATCGCGGCGCTGACCGTCGTCGCGTATTTCTGCGTCCTTGGACGAGCAACGCCGTTCTTTCACGCGGTGTACGTCCTCGTACCGGGCATGAAGTTGTTCAGGTTTCCCACTCGATTTCTCATCGTCGTCGAGCTCGGAATCGGGCTGCTCGGCGCCTTCGGATTGACGCGGATTCGCGCGGTACTTTCCCGCCGCGGCCGGCCGGCGCTCGGGCTCGGTGTCGCGATCGCGATCTGCGCGGCGACGATTGTCGATCTCTGCATCTACCAGCCGCGACAGAACCCGATGGTCAGGGCGAGCGAGTGGCTCGCTCCACCGCCGATGGCAGCGCTGCTCGCCCAAGACGGCTCCGCAGTGCGCACTTTCAACCCCCGTCACCGCGACATCCACCGGCTCGCGTTTGCCGAAGCCCGCGGCTGGGCCGACGTGACCCCGTTCTACCGACTGCGCAACGTGCTCGATCCCAATACCGGCGGCGGATACTGGAGCGTCGCATCCGCCGATTGCTACGCAGCCATCGCGCCGCGCTGGTATGTCGACCTGTGGGGCGATCACAACCGTGAGCTGTCGCTGATGGCATTCCTGACGGGGCTCGACACCGCACGTCACACCGTGAAGATCGCGCCGATCCTGCCCAACGTCGTGCGTGGTTTCGGCGTGACCCATCTGCTGAGCCCGGAACCAATCGAGGGCGCGTCCCTGCCGCTCGTCGTGCACTTTCCCGACGCGTATGCCTACCGCATCGACAATGCGTCGCGTGTACGAGTCGTCGGCTCTGCTGAATACGTGGCAAACGACACCGCCGCCGTGCGGCGCCTCGTCGATCCGGCGTTCGACCCGGATCGCTCGGTGATTCTCGATGATGTGATGCCGCCAGAAGGGGCGGGGACCGGCACGCCTGGATCAGCGGGCCGCGCAGCAATCGTTACCGAAGACGCGCGTCACCTCACCATCGAGACCGACGCGACGCAGGACGGTTATCTCGTCGTCGCGGACACGTTCTACCCGGGGTGGTCGGCGGAGGTGGACGGAGTCGCAACGCCGATTTACCGCGCCAACCTCGCCATCCGCGCCGTCCCGGTCGCGCGCGGGCACCACCAGGTTCGATTCGAATACGAGATGCCCGGCCTCGTACGCGGCGCGCAGCTCTCGCTGGTGGGGCTGTCGATGCTGCTGATATGGATTGCCGGCGCAACCTACTCGGGCCGGCGCGTCCGCCGATAGCGCGCGATCCCGACCGACCCCCAGGCGCCAATGACGACGTAACTGAGGGCCTGTGCGAGCAGGATGTAGGCGATGGCATCGGTGCGCGACAGGCCGAACGGGGTGAGCACGGTGACGGCGACGAACTGGTAGATGCCGACATACCCGGGCGTCGACGGCAGCGCGCTTCCGAGGCCGAGGGCGGCGAGCAGGAGAAACGCAACGGGCAGCGAAATCGATAGCGCAAGCGCCTTCGCGATGATCGTCGTGGCAACGGCGTCGAGGATCCAGATTGCCGCACTGAAGGCGCAGAATGCCGACAAGCGTCCGAGATGATGGAAGGCGCGCAACCCGCGAAGGCCCTGTTCGAACACGGCCACGAGGCGCGAACGTAATCCGTGTGGCAGCGGGATCCGTTCGATGATCCGTACCGCCGCTGGCCCGACGAGCGGGAGGATCACGATCGCCGCGGCGCCGGCGAGCGCCAGTGCTGCGAACAGCGGGATCGCCTTCGCTACCGCACCGGATTGGGCCGGCAGCCTGAGGAGCACGATCGACGCGATCGCGACCAGCGTCACCGCGTCGGCGATGCGTTCGCAGAGCGCCGTCGCGAGCACGAATGGCAGGTCGAGACGGTACACGGCCGAAATCATGTAGGTGCGTACGAGTTCCCCCGCGCGCGCCGGAAGAAAGTTGTTGCCGAAATAACCCGCGCACGTGGCCCAGAACACGTCGGGCACGCTCACACTGGCCTCCGCGCTCAGCAGCACGCGCCAGCGGCAGGCGCGCAGGAACAGCGTCGCCGTGGACAGTGCGAGCGCGAGTGCGAGCCACGCCGGCCGCGCGTGTTCGACGAGGAGCCAGACGCGGCGCCACTCGATGCCCCGGAGTGAGAAGAACAGCAGGACGGTTGCAAGGGCGATCGCAATGGCGATGGAGAGCGTCCGCAGCGCGCGAGTCCGGCCGCGTGACCCGACGGGTGTTGCTCCCGTCACGATCGAATGCCGGACTCAGGCACTGACCACCGCGCGTTCAGGCGGTACGGCGTAGTAGACGGTTTCCCAACACTCCTCGGCGTAACGCCGCAGCGAAATGCGATAGTCGGGCAGCGCCGCCTTCATTATTTGCGGAAGGGTCCACAGGTGTTCGCTCTTGTGATAGGCACAGACCGCCAGGATAGGGCGTGCACGGCGTATGACCTCGAACGCTCCTCGCAGTGCGTCCGGTTCGGCCCCCTCGATGTCCATTTTCACGAGTGTGGGCGTGCGACCATCGAGCAGAGTATCGAGACACCGACATTCCACGGCCTGGGTAGCACCTTCGGAACTCAGATGAGAGCCGGCTGTGCCCGAAGCATTGAAATGCATGATCTCGTCGCGATCGCCAACGGCATATGGCAACACGGTGATCCGGACTCGCTCCTGCGGCGGCAGTTCGCCGATGAACTCGGTGAGGCGGCCGCGGTTCGTCTCATCCGGCTCGCACGCGATGATATGGCCGTATGCTCCAGCGGTCCGCCGGCGGAACAGCCTGATGCTGTCGCCATCAAACGCCCCGCAGTCAACCAGCACTTCTTCGGGGGAGAGTCGGACGAGTTCGGACGGAAAGTAGATGTCGGCGCCGTCGTCGTAGGGCGGCAATCGGTCGAACTCGAGCGACAGCCGCGATGCGATTTGGGCAGCGAATTCGTGGCGGGACCTGGAGTCTGCCAGGCATTCGTACCCGGCCCTGACTTCAGCCGCACGACGCGCGATTCGATCGGGAAGCTCGATGCCCGGAGCATCCTGCATGCTCTCCGAAAACTGCCAGTAGAATGCCGCGTACGGAACGATGCGCCTGCAACCGAGCTCCGACAGCTGGCGACCGGGGAGTGACGCGTTGAAGATTCCAACGACGAAATAGGCGTCCTGCCCGTACTTCGCCACGGCGTCGTCAGGGGACAGCACGGGAAGCCCGTTGAACGTCTGGCCTTGCAATCGAGGATTGTTGTCGGCAAAGGCGACGACCTCCACGCCGGCACGTGTCGCTCCTGTGAAGATGATTCTGCCGAGCGCTCCGCATCCGAATATCACGGCCTTCCGGGCACCACCCGAGCGAATCGTGAAGGTGTCTGCGGCGAACCTTCGCAGATCGCGCTCGGACGCTGCGAGAATCGGCTCCAACGGGTTGGCGTGTACGTCAAGATTCGTCATTCAAGGTCTCATGCATCGGCAGCGACGCCGGATACTCGAAGTTCAGGCGCTCCCGCTCGACGACGTACGGACGCTTGCGCACGTGAGTCTGAATCGAGCCGACGTACTCGCCGAGAATGCCCATCGAGAGGAGTTGAACGGACCCGAGAAAAAACAATCCAATGACCAGCGGAGCGATACCAACCGTAAAATTCGACCAGAACAGGAGCTTGTACACGAGGTATACGACCCCGACGAGGAGCGACAGTGCTGATGCGACGAAACCCAGAAGCGTCACGAATCGCAGCGGCACTTTCGACAGGTTGGTGATCCCGAGCATCGCGAGATCGTAGAGTGCGTAAAAGTTGTTCTTGGTGATCCCCCGCGTGCGCCGAGGCTGGTCGTACTCTATCTCGCAGTGAGGCAGGCCGATCTCGGCGATCATGCCCCGAAAATACGGGTATGGATCGTCGAACGTACGGATGGCGTCCACCACTCGTCGGTCGAAGAGCCCGAATCCCGTGAAATTCTGGAAGGTCTCGATCGATGACAGTCGCTCGACCCACCGGTAATACTGGCGGCGCAGCCAGAACATGACGGGCCGCTCCTCGCTGCTGCGCTTGATGCAGAGCACCATCGAGTAGCCCGATTCCCATTTCTCGATCAGGCGTGGGATCAACTCGGGCGGATCCTGCAGATCGGCCACGATTCCGATGACCGCGTCTCCACTGGTCTGCAGGAGGCCGTGCATCGGAGATCGCACATGGCCGAAGTTCCTGGCGTTGACGATCACCTTGACGTTGTGATCCCTGGCAGCAATCTTTCTGAGAATCGCCACCGTCGCATCGGTAGAACTGTTGTCGATGAAAACGTGCTCGTAGCGGTATCGCCCGAGCTTGACGAATTCCGCACGCACGCGCCGATACACTTCTTCAACGTTCGCTTCTTCGTTGAAGCACGGCGTCAGGATGGAAACCATCTTCGTCGTCACGTCGTCGTCCATCCACCATCGACGAGCAGCGCGTGACCGGTGACGTAGCTCGACGCATCGGACGCGAGAAACAACAGCGCGCCCGCGAGCTCGTCAGGACGTCCGACGCGGCGAAGGCACGTCCTCTCCTGCAGGCGTCGGAGGAACATCGGATCCTGCACGGTGTTCGGCCCGATGTCCTCCGTGTTGGAAAACGGGCCGGGCAGGATCGCATTCGCGCGCACACCGTCCGGCCCCCAGAACGAGGCTACGTAGCGGGTGAAAGCGAGCATCGCCGCTTTGGCCGCGGAATAGCCCGGCGGATTCAGAGACGACGTGTCGGCGTACAACAGCGGGTTCGGCGCCACCTGCGCATACATGGTGGAGACGTTCACGATCGACCCGCGTCCGGCCTGACGCATCTTGGCGCCGATGCTTTGAACGGCGAGCAGCGGCCAGAACACGCCGCCCGTGACATGCCGCTGCCAATGCTCGAGCGAGGACAATCCCAGGGCGCCCTCCGGCACGTTGAATCCAGTGGCGGGCCCGAGTTCGTGCGCATTGTTGACGAGCACGTCAATCCGGTCTTCCTGTTCGACGATGCGTTGAAAAGTATCGGACAGTCGATCGAGCTCGTACATGTCGACCTGATGCGCATGCACACGGGCAGTACCGTACGTGTTCGTCCACTCGGCTGCACAATGGTGGATCCGATCGGAGCGCCCCAGGATCACGACCCGGGCGCCGTTCTCGAGCAAGGCGAGGGCCATGGTACGTCCTAGGAAACCGCTGGCTCCGGTCAGCACCGCCGTGCGTCCGTCGAGCGAGAAGAGCGACGATCGGTCGAGACTCACCACGCCGTACGTCCTCCGTCCACGATGAGGTTGCTTCCCGTCATGTACGACGAAGCGTCGGAACACAGAAACAAGACAGCGCCCTGATACTCATCGACATGCGCCATCCGGCCCATCGGGATGAGCGACGTCAGCCGATTCACGAATTCCTCGGGCTGTCCGTTGAACACGCCACCAGGGGAAATCGCGTTCACGCGTACGCCCTGTTCTGCCCAGTAGGTTGCGAAATAGCGCGTCAGCCCGATCAGTCCCGTCTTCACGACCGAGTACGTCACCGGCTTCACGGACTGCTCGTGTTCGGCTCGATTCTTCGTTCTGTAGATGCGCTGATCGGGAGCGATCACACCGAGATCCGACGACACATTCAGGATGACTCCACGTCGGTGGCGCGCCATCTCGGCACCGAACACGCGCGAGCACAGGAATGCTCCAGTCAGACCCACGGAAATATCCTGGTGCCACTGCTCGAGGGGAAAGTTTTCGACCCGTGACCACGCCACGTCACCGGAGCTCTCCATTTTTGGGTTGTTGGCGGCGTTGTTGATCAGGATATCGATCCGACCGTAGCGCGCCAGCACGAACTGGAGCGCGCTTTCGACATCGGACAAGCTGGTGATGTCCGCCGCGATGCTGGCGGCGTCCACGCCGGTCGCCTTCGCGATCTCCGCGGCGCGCGCCGATGCCCGATCGGCTGAGATGTCGATGAGGACCGGCGTTCCGCCAGCCGACGAGATCGCCTCGGCGTGCTTGACGCCCAGCAGTCCCGCGCCGCCCGTAATCACGGCGACCCGCCCGGAGAGATCGAACAGGTTCAGCATGATCAGTACGCCTGCGTCTGCCCCCCGTCGGCGACCACGCAGGCACCGGTGATGAAGGACGCGCGTGCCGATGACAGATACGCCACGACGCTGGCGATTTCATCCGGATTCCCGAAGCGCCGCAGCGGAACCTGCGCGTCAATGTACGAGCGAACTCTCTCCGGATCCGATTCGAGCTTTCCCGCCCATGAGCCGCCCTCGAAAATCACGTTTCCCGGCGCCACCACGTTGACACGGACGCCGGAGGCAGCGACGGCTCGTGCCAGGTTCTTGGAGTAAGCGATCAGTGCCGACTTCGCCGCGCTATAAGGCAGCGGAGCATCGATACTTTCCACACCCGCGATGGAGGAAATGAACACGATGCTGCCGCGTCCGGCCGCGGTCATGTGCGGCAGGACGCCTTCCGCCGCCCTGCGGCTGGAATGGAGGTTTTCGGCGAAGCTTGCCTCCCAGTCACGGTCGTCCAGAGCCCACCCGGCACGTCCCGCTCCGGAGCCGATGTTCGCTACCAGAACGTCAACCGTCTGCCAGCGATCGATGAGGCGCTGTACGGCCGCAGCAACACCTTCGGCCGTGCTCGCGTCGCCGGCACAGACATCAACGAGATCGCGCGGCAATCCACTCGACGCACGGTGCAAGTCAGACGCGTTCCGGCCCGTGAGCATCACCCGGCAACCTTCGCCGGTCAACATTCGCGCCACGGCAAAACCAATCCCGCGAGACGAGCCCGTGACGATCGCGGTGCGCCCGGCGAGGCCGAGATCCATCAGCCCAACCCCTCCGTTACGAAGTGGAGGTTCGACTGGGCCCACTGGAGTTCCTGTCCCATCACTCCACGCGCCGCCTGGAGAATCAGATCGCCCGCGTATTGAACACGCCGCACTGCCGCAGAGAACGCGGCGAAGTCCGCACTACCTGTCCCGAGCGGCACGGTCGTACCGCCACGGAGACGATCCTTGATGTGCACGCTGCCGATGCGATCGCCGTAGGCGGCGAATTCGTCGGTGGGACTGTATCCAAGCGACGCACTGTTTCCGGTGTCGTAGTTCACTCGGATGGAACCTGGAAGACGGTCCAACAGCGCGGCAAACGGGCGAGGTGCGAGCGACGTCTCCAGGTGCAGTTCCACCCCCGCAACGGTGGCGATCTGCTCGACCTCGGTCAGGACGTCGACGACAGTGGCCTCATCCTCCGACGTGCGAATCTCCGAGGCGTCGACGAACGGCAGGACGATTCGCCGTATGCCGGCCGCCGCACATCGAGAAATGAGCCAGCGGAGATGCTCCGATCGTCGGCGCAGTTCGGCCCCCTCGGCGCGTATCAAGGGCTGCTCCATGAAGTAATCCGCGCAGACCGAACGCACGGTGACGCCGTGCCGTTCCGAGAGGCTGCGGAGTTCGGCGAGGCCCGCATCCGTGCAAAGCGGGTTCTGGTCGTGCCCGTACGTCTCGTAGATCCATTCGATGCAGCCCAGCCGCACCTGAGCGGCAAGCGGAAACTCCTCCCGCCATCGATCGGCTGGGAACGCCTGGATGCGGTTCCCGATCGGTGGTGTCAGCCGGCCCTGCATGATGCCAATGACGCGCGACATCATTCGGGTAACGGTTCGACGAGCATGTTGGCCATGAATTCTGCCCGGTCCAGGAACGGCCACAGATCCTCGAGAGGCTTCGATACGAACGTGCCGTCGGATCGCTGGACGGACGACAGACGGGGTGCGCGGGTTTCGTCCGGGATCACCCGCACGTCACAGACAACCGGCCCCGGCATGCCCAGGACGCGCCGCACGTCGCCGGCCAGGTCTGACTGATCGTGAATCACCGCAGACTGGACGCCGAATGCCTCGGCCACCCGGGAGAGATCGGGCACCGTGATCCCGGTCGACGCATCGGCCCCGATCTTCGGTGCTCCGAAGTAGTTGGTCTGCGACGCCCGTATCGAGGCGTAGCCGTCGTTGTTCAGAACAAAAAACGTGATCGGCAGTTTCAAGCGAGAGATCGTTTCGAGATCCTGGATATTGAACATGAAACCGCCGTCGCCATCCACGCAGATCGTGCGCCGACGGTCAGACGCCAGGCAGGCGCCAATGCTCGACGGAATGCCGTAGCCCATTGCGCCGAGACCGGCGGTGTGGAAGATCCGCTGACCTGTTCTGGTCGGGGAAGCGAGCAGGAAAATCTCGATGGCGCTTCCAGAATTGCCCGACACCATCACGTCATCCGCGTTCGTTTGCTGCGAAATCACCTCTGCCAGATGGTAGACACTCACTCGTCCTTCTTTTTTCCGATGGTCATCGGTGACGACCGGATAGTGCGTCTTCCAGTCGGCGCATCGTCGATTCCAGCTTGCGCGATCGACTGGCTGCAATCGATCTCTCCTGGCCAGCAGCGCATCGAGAAAGACGCCGGCGTCCGCGCAGATCGGTATCTGAATATACGGCGCAAGCTTGTTCAACTCCGCCTGATCGATGTCGACTACGATCCTGGTGGCGGCCCGCGCGAGTTTGTCCGGCGCGTAACCAGTGATCGCGAAATCCAGCCTGGCGCCGAGGGCGAGAAGGAGATCGCAGTTCTGCAGCGCGAAATTCGCCCCACGGGCGGCGACGGTCCCCGGACGGCCCACAAAATGCGGATCCTCGCTTGAAATGAGGTCGGCCGCGCACCACGTCGCAACGACGGGCGCCGAAAGAGTCGTGATGAGTTTGCCAAACGCTGCTTCGGCCTTCGCCAGTCGGATACCGTTTCCCGCGAATATCAGCGGGCGCTGCGCCCGGTTCAGCGCCTCCACGACGTCGTCGATGACCGACTCGAGGTCGGGGGCGTGTGATGCCTGGTCGTCAGCTGAGAACCCAGGAAGCGTCGCCGGATCGATCGATATGGCCTGGACGTCGAGAGGAATGTCGATCCACACGGGTCCCGGCCGGCCTGTCCGAGCAACATGGACCGCCTTCTCGAGGTGAAAACGAATCGACGCAGGATCCAGGACGGTCACGGCATATTTCGTGATCGGCGCGACAATGGAAACGATGTCAACCTCCTGCACGCCCAGCTGACGAACCCCGAGTGGTTGACCATCAGGACCGAACATGCGGTCTGACCGCTTTACCTGACCCGACACGAAGAGACAGGGCGTCGAGTCCAGCCAGGCGCCGGCGACGCCGGTCACCGCGTTCGTGCCGCCGGGACCGGTGGTCACAATCGCCGCCCCGAGATTGTTCGTTGCTTTCCCGTACATCTCTGCGCAGATCGCGCTCGCCTGCTCGTGCGAGTTGCATACCGGCTCGATGTCCGGGCATCGCGACAGCGCATCGTTCAGGTGCATCGCGCCGCCGCCGGTCACCAGAAACACGTGCCTCACGCCTTGATCGGCGATGAAGCGGACCACGTAATCAGACAATCTCATGGTCGCCACGTTACGCCGAGGTGGTCGGACGGGTCGACAGGACGGCGTCCACGAACTCGCGGACGGCTCCATTACCGCCGGACGCCGAAGCGACGAACGACGCGGCGCGTTTCACGATCGGCAAGGCGCTGCACGGTGCCGCCGATACGCCGGCGAGCTGCATCGCGGCCAGATCGTTGACGTCGTCGCCCATGAAGCCGACTTCCGCGAGCGCCAGGCCGCGGCGCTCCGCGAAGGCGCGCAGGGCGCGCGCCTTGTCCTTGCAGCCCTTTTCCACGTCCGAAATCCCCATCTTGTCGGCGAAGCGATCGACGAGCGGACTGTCTTCGCCGGAGATGAGCGCAACGAACAGGCCCGCCTTGCGAGCCAGCGACACGCCCATGATGTCGGCGAAACAGAACCGCTTCCACTCCTCACCGTTCGGCCCCCACCACACGCCGCCGTCGGTGAGTACGCCGTCCACGTCGAGGGCAATCGCCTTCAGTGGCTTCATTTCGCGAGCTGCGCGGCATCGACACGCCGCAGCTTCTTGATGATCGGGTGCTCGCGTTCGTAGACCCGCTTGACGCCATCGCCCATCGACTGCTCGACCAGACGGATGTCGCGAACGACGCGGCCGATTCCGTTCGGCTCGAGCGAAGCCGCGTGATCCGAGCCCCACATCGACCGATCGAGCGTGATGTGCCGTTCGACGCAGGAGGCGCCGAGCACGGCCGCGGCAACTGTCGAGGCGATCCCCGTTTCGTGGCCGGAATACCCGACAGGCACGCCGTAACGCTGCATCATGAGCGGGATAGCGCGCAGGTTCAGCTCTTCGTAGTACGCCGGATACGTGCTGCACGCGTGCAACAGGATGAGGTCGTCTTTGCCGAGGACGTCGACGGCGTGATCGATCTGATCGATCGTGCTCATCCCGGTCGACAGGATGATCGGCTTGCCCGTCGCGCGGGTGTGCCGGAGGAGATTGTCGTCGGTGAGCGACGCCGACGCGATCTTGTAGCAGGGAACGTTGAAGCGCTCCATGAAATCCACCGACTGCTCGTCCCAACACGATGCGAACCACGCGATCTTGCTCGCGCGGCAGTAGGCATCTATTTCCTGGTAGTCGTAATAATCCAGCTCGAGACCGCGCTTCAGGTCGCCATTGGTTGGCCCGAACGGACTTTCGCGGGGCTTGGCCAGCTCCTCGGGCGAATACACGATTTCAACGGTGCGTTTCTGGAACTTCACCGCGTCGCACCCGGCCGCCACCGCGACGCTGATCAGCCGCTTCGCCAGATCGACGTCTCCATTGTGATTGATGCCGATTTCCGCGATGACGTAGCAGGGCTGCGCGGCGCCGACTTTCCGTCCGGCGATGGTCACCGTGTTGTGAACTGGATCCATGTGCTGAGTCATTTGGATGTCCTTTGCCGTGTCGCGTCAACGAGCGAACCCGAGTGCCATCGAGCCGTACGGCGGATCCCGTCCGCCAGCGGAACCGTGCACCGCAGCCCCAGCTCCCGCTCCGCGCGATCGACCGACGGGACGTAGCGGGCGGGCGCCACTCCCGGAGGTGCGGGGCTCGCGATCCTGACCTCAACGCCGCCGATCTGCGCGGCGACGACGGTCGCGAGTTCCCCGATCGACAACGACGCGGACGACCCGACGTTGTAGGGCCGCGCCGCCGCACCGCGGAGCAGAATCGTCCACAGCCACAGCGCGAGATCGGAGGCGTACATATACGAGCGATACGGAGTGCCGTCGCCGGTCACGCGAATCGGACCACCCGCCAGCGCGTCGCGGATGAAATTGCCCACGGCGAAGTGCAGATCCAGCGGCAGGTACGGCCCGACGAACGCGAAGCAGCGGGCGATCGTCGGCGTGAAGCGCTCCTCTGCGTGCAGCGCGCACAGCGTCTCGGCCGCGCGCTTGCCCTCACCATAGAAGGCGTTCGGGTCGGTTGGATCGGGGCCGCCGTAATAGTCCTCGGGCACATTGGTCAGCTCCGACGGCTGACGGCCGTACACCGCGCCGGAACTCGTCAACAGGAACCGGGACGCGCCGGCGCGACGCGCGAAGTCCAGCACCTCCCGGGTGCCGTTCACGATCGTGTCGAACGCGGCGCGGCGTTCGTCGGCGGACCCCGGAGGCCGCGCGTCGGTCGCCGCATGAATGACGTGCGAGAACGAGCCGTCCTGCGACGGAATGGCTCGCACGTCTCCGCGGAGCAGCGTGATTGCCGCGTCGTTTGCGACGTGCGGGACCTTGGCGGCAAACGCCTCCGGCCGACGCGACAAGACGGTCGCGGTCGCGCCAAGACGCAGGCGGGCATTCGCGCTGCAGAACGTCTCCAGGAGCCACGTTCCGACGAACCCCGTCCCTCCCGTGATGAACATCCGCGCGCCGCGCAGCTCGCTCCAGAGCGCGCCGCCGCGTGCCACCGCCTCGTCCAGATCCCGCGCGAGCAGATCCTCCGCCGTCACCGCGCTCACCATGTCTTCCAGGGCGCCCGGCCGGCGTCCCACAACGACTCGAGATAACGCAGGTCACGCAGCGTGTCCATGCACTGCCAGAACTCTTCGTGGCGGTACGCGAACAGCTGGCCCTCTTCCGCGAGCGCCTCCATCGGCGCGTGTTCCCACATCACGTCAGACGTGATGTAGTCGAGCGCGCGCGGCTCGACGACGAAGAAGCCGCCGTTGATCCAGCCCTCGTGCAGCGTCGACTTCTCCCTGAAATGACGGATGCGGTCGCCGTCGAACTCGAGCGCGCCGAACCGTGCCGGCGGACGGACCGCCGTCAGCGTCGCGAGGCCGCCGCGTGATCGATGGAACGCCAGCAGCCGCGCGAGGTCGACGTTGCCGACACCGTCGCCATACGTGAGCATGAACGTGCCGCCGCCGATGAAGGGCTGCAGATGCCGCAGCCGGCCGCCGGTGAGCGTCGACTCGCCTGTATCGACGAGGTGGACGGTCCAGGGCTCCCGATTGCTGCTCAGCGGGGTGACGCGTCCGTCCTGCAGCGTGATCGTCATGTCCTGCCCGACCGCGTGGTACTCGAGGAAATAGCGCTTGATCTGATCGCCCTTGTAGCCGAGCGCCAGCACGAAGTCGCTGAAGCCGAACCGCGAGTAGTGCTTCATGATGTGCCAGAGAATCGGCCTCCCGCCGATCTCGACGAGCGGCTTGGGTCGGATCTCCGTCTGCTCGGCGAGGCGCGTCCCCGTTCCGCCACAGAGGATCACGACCGGGACGCGCGCGTCAGCCACGTCGGGCCTCGAGCGCTGCGTCGTGCAGCGTGAAATAGCGGCGGTACCAGTCGACGGTCGCCGTGAGGCTCTCATCGAACCCGAACGCCGGCGTCCACCCGAGCATCGTCCTCGCCTTGGTGGAATCCAGGTACTGATGCCGGATTTCGTTCGTCGCCTCGTTGCGGACGTCGGGACGAACCCCCGACTGCATGACGTCCAGAATTTTTGCAACGAGTTCAAGGACGGTGATCCGGTGCTCGTAGGAGAAGTTGAACACTTCGCCGGCGAACCCCGGATGCGCCGCGAGCTGCTCGGCGAGCATCACGTACGCGCGGACGCCATCCTCGACATAGAGGTAATCGCGAACGAATTGGCCGTCGGATCGGATGATGGGTCGTTCTCCGCGGAGCACGGATCGAATCGTGCCGGGGACGATCCGGTTCCAGTTGAGATCGCCGCCGCCATAGAAATTTCCGCACCGAGTGACGCAGACCGGCAGCCGGTAGCTTTTCGCGTACATCTGCGCGATCAGATCCGCGCACGACTTGCTGACGTCGTACGGATGCCGCCCGAGCACGGGCGCGTCCTCGCGGTACGGCAGCACTTCCTGATCGCCATACGCCTTGTCCGACGACGCGATCACGATCTGACCGACGGTCGGACTGCGGCGGCAGGCTTCGAGCAACGCCCACGTGCCGCGGATGTTCGTGTCCAGCGTCGACACGGGATTCCGGTTCGCGACGCCGACGGTCGTCTGCGCGGCGAGGTGGAAGACTGTTTCGACCTCGTATTCTCCCAGCGCGCGTTCCATCGTGTCCTGATGGCGCACGTCACCCCGCACGACGCGCACGCGGTCGAGCAGGCCGGCAAGCACGAGTTCGGACTGCGGCACCCAGTCGCGAACGAGGCACACGACATCGGCGCCGGAGGCGATCAGATGCTTGACGAGCCACGAGCCGAGCAGCCCCGCCGCGCCCGTCACGAACACCGGGCGATCACGCCAGAACGTCGTCGGTGTCCCGGTCTGCGTTGCGGGAGCCGAAGGCGGAGCCGCGCTATTCCCAGGCGTCAACGTGAATCATCTCCGCCGCGATGCCGCGGTGCTGCAGGTCGCCGCGGATCGTGTCGATCATGGCGGGTGGGCCTGCGATGTAGAAGTTCGTCTCGAGGGGCGCGCGCAGCTTCGGCCATACGGCTTCGAGACACACCCGTCCGGGCACGGCATCGGGCAGCGCGCCCGTGTCGTGCTCGACGAAGTAGACGACCTGGAGGCCCGGTACCCGCGCGCGGCACTCTTCGATCAGGTGCCGGTACACGAGCAGCTGTGGCGACCGGGCGCCGTACGCCAGCACGACCTTCTGGGACATCGATGGCAACAAGCCCTCGAGAAACGCACTGAACGCGGTGATTCCAGTACCGCCGGCGACGAGCGCGACGTCGGTGGCTTCCTCGACGACGAAATCTCCGTACGGCAGCTTGATCCAGACGCTGCCGCCTTCGACGACTGCCGATTCCATCCGGGTCGTGAACGGACCGTGGACGGCGTAGGTGATGCGCACGCGATCCCGGTCCGTCGGGGCGCTCGCGATCGAAAACACCCGCGATTCCGGCCAGAAACCGGACGGATCGTAGGCATCGATCGCGAGGTGGAGGAACTGCCCCGCACGGAACCGCGGAAGACGTCGGTCCGGACGCAGCACCGCGGTATACACGCGGTCGCCGTGGGCGACGACCCGTTCGACGACACACGCCAGCTTCTGCGTCACGCCGCGACTCCGCGATGCGTCATGAAGCGTGAGAACGCATCTGCAACGTGGTCGAGCCGCGCGCGGTCGAGACCGGGATACACCCCGATGAAGAACGTGTCGTTCGTGATGCGGTCCGTGTTCGCGAGGTCGCCGGCCACGCGGTGCGGAATGCCCTCGAACGCGGGATGACGGAGGAGGTTGCCGGCGAAGAGGGGTCGCGTTTCGATGCGGTTGGCCTCGAGGAACTTCACGAGGTCGGCGCGCGAGAAGCCGGCGTCTTCGCGGACGGTGATCGCAAAGCCGAACCACGATGGTTCGGCGTACGGCGTCGCATGAGGAAGCAGCAGGCGATCTTCATACGGACGAAACGCGCGGCTCAGGAACTCGAAGTTCGCGCGCCGCGCGGCGACGAAGCCGTCCAGCTTTTCGAGCTGCGCACATCCGATCGCCGCCTGCATGTCGGTGACTTTCAGGTTGTAGCCGACGTGGCTGTAGACGTACTTGTGATCGAATCCGGCCGGCAGCGTTCCGAACTGCTGGCTGAAGCGCGTGCCGCAGGTGTTGTTCTCGCCCCCGGCGCAGTAGCAGTCCCGGCCCCAGTCGCGGAAGGATCGCGCGATTCGCGCGAGCGCCGGATCGTTGGTTGCGACGGCGCCGCCTTCACCCATCGTGATGTGATGGGCCGGGTAGAAAGAGAACGTGGCAAGGTGGCCGAACGTCCCGGTCGGCCGGCCGCGGTACCGCGAGCCAAGCGCGTCGCAGTTGTCTTCGATGACCCATAAGTCGTGCGCTTTCGCCAGCGACATGACGGCGTCGAGATCGAAGGGGACGCCGAGCGTGTGCGCCATCACGATGGCCCTGGTGCGCGGTCCGATCGCGCGCGTCAGCCGCTCCGCGATGACCGTGTAGTCGCCAAGGTTGACGTCGACGAACACCGGTACGAGCTGGTGCTGAACGATTGGTGCCACCGTCGTCGGGAAACCGGCCGCGACGGTGATCACTTCGTCGCCGGGCTGGAGACGCCGGTCGCCCAGCTTGGGCGACGTCAACGTCGCGACCGCGACCAGATTCGCGGATGACCCCGAATTGACGAGCAGCGCCTCGGAGACGCCGAGGTAGTCGGCAAATTCCGTCTCGAACCGCTCGGCGTACCGGTTGGCGGTCAGGAAGAAATCGAGCGACGCATCCACGAGCGCGCACAGTTCCTCCGAATCGAAGACGCGTCCGGCGTAATGCGTCAGATCGACCCCGGGCGTGAACGGCCGCGCCGCGAACTGCACGCCGTAGTACTCCCGTACGAGCGACGCAATCTGCTGGCGAAGGTCTTTCGCGGTCGGCACTGTGTCTTCCTTCACGATTCTGCACGCCCCTGCACGGACATGTCTTCGAATACCGAGCGTGTTATCGGTCGCGAGTGCGCCGAAAAGCAGGTGTGCACGGGCTGCAGCATGACGGCTGCAGCCGCTCTTGCCTGAGTTGTGGGGAGCCTTGATTCTACCGCGGCCGCAGGAGGGTGGCTATAGAATCCGCAGTCGAGGTGCTCACATGCGGTGGCTCATAACAGCAGCGCTCGGCCTTTCCGTCGCGCTCGTTCCTCAGCGTCCGGGCGACAGGCCGGCGCGAAACACGCACTCGACCCGATCGGTCGTGATGGCGAGGAACGGCGCGATCGCGACGAGCCAGCCGCTTGCAACAGCCGCCGGCCTGCGGGTGCTGCAGTCCGGCGGAAATGCGATCGACGCGGCGGTCACGGCGGCAGCCGTCCTCTCGGTCGTCGAACCGCCGATGAACGGCATCGGCGGCGATCTCTTTGCCATCGTCTACGAGGGACGCTCCAAAACCGTCCACGCGCTCAACGCGAGCGGCCGCGCGCCGGCGGCGGCCACAGTGGAGGAGTTCAAGCACAGAAACCTGCAGCGCATCCCGCTCCGTGGCGAACTGTCGGTCAGCGTTCCCGGCGTCGTGGACGGATGGAGCGAGCTCCTGACGAAATACGGGAGCTACACGCTCGGCCAGGCGCTCACGCCTGCGATCAAATATGCGCGCGACGGCTTCGCGGTCAGCGAGATCATCGCGGGACAGTGGAAGACCGCCGAAGACGTCTTGAAGAGAGATCCGAAGGCTGCCGAGGTATTTCTCCCGAACGGTCACGCTCCCGAACCTGGAGACGTCTTCAGGAATCCTGCTCTCGCCGCGTCGCTCGACGAAATCGCGCGGGGCGGGCGCGACGCCTTCTACAAGGGTCCGATCGCGCGCGCCATCGCCGCGGACATGCAGCGCCGGAACGGGCTGCTGACCGCCGCCGACCTCGCCGAGCACCATGCGGACTGGGTCGCCCCCCTCTCGACGACGTATCGCGGATATCAGGTGCTGGAGCTGCCCCCGAATACGCAGGGAGTCACCGCGCTGGAGATGCTCAACATTCTCGAGGGCTACGATCTGCGCTCACTCGGTCACAACTCTGCCGCGTACCTCCATCGGCTCATCGAGGCGAAGCGAATTGCCTTCGCGGACCGCGACGCGTGGATTGGGGACGCGTCGACGACCCCTCACGCCGCACTCGAGCGCATGTTGTCGAAGGACTATGCGGCCGAACGCCGCAAGGAGATCGATGACGATCGTGCGGCTCACGAGTACAAGCCGCTGGCAATGCCGGACCGGCCCACCCCGAACCCGGGAGATCACCCGCTCTCGCTCGGCGACACCGTGTATCTGACGGTTGCGGACGGCCAGGGAAACATGGTGTCGCTCATCGAGTCCCTGTACGAAAACTTCGGCTCGGGGATCGTTGCCGGTGACACCGGCATCGTGCTGCAGGATCGCGGGAGCCTGTTCTCTCTCGAAGAGGGCCATCCCAACCAGCTCAAGCCGGGAAAGCGGCCGTTCCACACGCTGGTGCCCGCGATGGTACTCAAGGAAGGCCGTCCCTGGCTGTCGTTTGGCGTGATGGGAGGTGACATGCAGCCTCAGGGTCACGTGCAGGTGCTCCTGAACCTGATCGACTTCGGGATGAATGTGCAGGAGGCGGGAGAAGCTGCGCGATTCCGTCATTCCGACGCGGGCGTCGCGCTCGAATCCGCGATAGACGGCGATGCACGGTTCGGACTCATCGAACGCGGTCATCGCGTCATCTCGAGCGTCGATGTCTTTGGCGGTTTTCAGGGCATCCTGGTGGACCCGATCACGCACGTCCTGAAGGCAGGATCGGACCCGCGCAAGGACGGTATGGCCGCGGGGTGGTGAGCACCCGCTTCGCGGGGGGCCTTCCGGCTTGATGCCTCGAATAGGTGCTGGAGGTTGTCTTGGCTGTTTTCCTGTCCGAAAAAGACGTCCGTGCGGTGCTGTCGATGGACGACCTCATCGCCGCGATGGAGCAGGCGCTGGCGCAGTACTCGACGGGTGGCGCACGGCAGCCGCTTCGAAGCGTCCTCGAAGCCGGATCGCCACAGGCCCTCCACGGCGTGATGCCCGCCTTCATCGAACGGCCGGCATCACTGGGTACAAAGATCGTCACGGTTTATGCGTCCAACACCGCCCGCGGATTGCCGACGCATCTCGCGACGATTGTCCTGCTCGATCCGGAAACCGGCGCGCTGCGGGCCGTGATGGATGGCCGCTACATCACGGAAGCGCGTACCGCCGCGGCGTCGGCGGCTTCAGCAAAATACCTCGCTCGAAGGGATGCGCGCACGCTTGCGGTCATCGGATCCGGCGTCCAGGCCCGCAGCCACATCGAAGCGCTCGTGCGCGTGCGGCCGATTGAAACCATTCGGGTCTGGGGTCGTACCCGCGGACACGTCGACGCGCTCATCGCCGACATGAAATCGGAGATTGACGCGACGTTCGAGGCGGCGTCCTCGATCGAGCACGCCGTGCACGATGCTGGCGTCATCGCACTCGTCACCGCGTCGAAGGAACCGGTGCTGAGGCGCGACTGGGTCAGCGCCGGCGCGCACGTGTGCGCCGTCGGTGCGTGCCGGCCGGATCAGCGGGAGATGGATACGGCGCTGGTGAGAGATGCGGCCGTGTTCGTGGATTCCCGCATCGGCGCGCTCGCCGAAGCCGGCGACATCGTCATCCCGCTGTCGGAAGGCGCCATCACCGAACAGCACATCCTTGCGGAGATCGGACAGGTGGTCGCAGGCACGGCTGTCGGCCGGACGTCAGAAGACGTGATCACGGTTTACAAGTCGCTCGGGATGGCGGTGGAGGACGTCGCGGCAGCGCGACTCGCATGGGAACGCGCCACGGAGCGGCGGCTGGGACTTCAGTTCGAACTGTGAATTTGAGACTGCAGATCGGTTGTGGCCTCCTGATCTGCAATTCAGTCGCGCGATCTGCAGTGCACTACTTCGGCGCGGCAGCCTTCTTCTTGCGCCATTCGGCCCAGCGCTTCTTCTGCATATCGGAGATGCGCTTGCGCGCGGCGGCCGACATCTGACGACGCTTCTTCGGGCGCTCGCTTCCGCTCGCCCCAGCCGCACGCGGCTCGGCGAAACTGGCCGCCGCTGCGGGACCGCGGCCGCCTCTTTCGGACATTCGCGATCGAAGCTGGCTCGCCTGACGGGTCAGCGCTTCAAGCTTCTGACGCGTCGCGATGATCTCGCGTTCCAGGCCGCCGATCGCCCAGCCGATCAGCTCCGCGGAACGTAACAGCACATCCTGGTTCTTCGTCTTGCGCGCGGTCCGCTTCGCCATTCAGCCTCCCAGGCAGGCCGACGCCTGCGCGATCCTTCTTCGAGGTTTATCATATGTCGATGCGGCGGCGACGACCAACTGTTGCGTTCGCCGTGTTGCTCGCCGCGGTCGTCTCGATTCGCGCCCAAACCACTCCCCCGACACCCGCGGAGCTGCGTGCCCGCGCTGCCGATTACGTCTACAACCTCGATCACCAGCAGGCGATCGATCTGTTGCGCCAGGCCGTCGCCGCGGCGCCGGGTGATCCCGCGAATCACCGCGCGCTGGCGTCGAGCATCTGGCTTCAAATCCTCTTCCGCCGGGGCGCAGTGACGGTCGATCACTATCTCGGACCCTTGTCACGAACGCGGATCGACACCCCAAAGCCACCCGCCGATCTGGACGCCGAGTTCAAGCGCGAGATGTCGACCGCCATTGCGCTTGCCGAACGCCGGGTGTCGGCGGCGCCGAACGATCCGGACGCACACTTCGCGCTTGGCACCGCGCTCGCGCTCCAGGCGTCGTACACGGCATCGGTAGAGGGCAGCCTGATGGGAGGCCTCCGGTCCGCCCGCCGCAGCTACGACGAGCAGGAGCGCGTGCTGAAGCTCGACCCGTCCCGCCGCGAGGCCGGTCTGGTCGTCGGCACGTACCGCTACATTGTCTCCACGTTGCCGCTGCCGATGCGATGGATGGCGTATGTGGCCGGCTTCGGCGGCGGCAAGGATCGGGGACTGCACATGATCGAGGAGGCAGCCTCGGCGGTGGCGGAAAACCGAACCGACGCCCAGTTCGCGCTCGTATTGCTGTACAACCGTGAAAAACGGTTCGACGATGCGGGACGTGTGCTCGAAGACCTCCACAGGCGATATCCGAGGAACCGGCTCGTGCTGCTCGAAGCGGGATCGACAGCGCTTCGGGCCCGCAAGGCGGCCGACGCGGACCGCCTGCTCACGGAAGGATTAGCGATGGTGGCGCACGACGAACGAGAGAAGATTCCAGGCGAATCCGCGCTCTGGCACTACAAGCGCGGAGCGGCCCGGGTCGAGCTGGGGCGCCGTGACGAGGCGCTGGCCGATCTCCGCCTGGCGGCAGCGGGCGACGCGCCATCATGGATCCAGGGCCGCGCCCATGTTCAGCTCGCACAGCTGGCGAGTCAGGCAGGGGACCGGAATGGCGCCCGGGCCGAGGTTCAACGCGCGATCGAATTGTGCGGCAATGGCAGCGACCCCGCATGCGTCGAGGACGCGAAGCGCATCAAGCAGCAGTAGAAGTACAAAACCGTAATGGCCAGAGTGAAAACGTGGATCTGGGTCGTCGCCGGCCTCTTCGTGATGGGGATCATGGGACTCATCGCGATGGCCGCCGCCGGCGTGTGGTTCGCGAAAACCCACATCGATATCCGAAACGCACCCAGCACCGTGGCGCGTTCGGAATTCGACAGCGTGCGAGATCAGTTCGCGTCGCAGAAACCGCTCATCGAGCTCGATGCGCACGGTGAGTTCCTGAGAGCGAACACCGATCGGCCGAACGGCGATCGGCGTCCCGACTCTCTTTACGTGATGGCGTTCAATCCGCACGACGGACGGATCGTTCGCGTCACCATTCCGTTCTGGCTTCTTCGGTTCAAAACACACGGGCGGATCCTGATCGACGGCCGCGGCGACATCGATCTCGCGGATCTCCACCTGACCGTGGAAGATCTCGAGCGTTACGGCCCGACGCTCATCCTCGACCATAGGAACAACGAAGGCGAACGTGTCCTCGTCTGGTCGCAGTGACTGTCCGTTCCCGCGACTGATCCGCAAAAACAGGCCTATTTTTACCGTTATTTCCGGCGCGCGTCTTGCTCTCTCTACGGCAGAGGGAGCTGACCATGAGACTTCGAAACGTGACGATGGCGGTGGGCACGGCCGCTCTCATTGCGATAGCGGTACCGGTGCAAGCACAGGTGTGGAACGACGGCGGCCGGCGGGGAGCATACGGCAACGACGTACGATCCATCGCCTACAACAACGGGTACCAGGAAGGATTGAACCACGGCGAACAAGCCGCGAGGGATCGGCACGCCTACGATATGCAGCGCGAGAAGGACTACAGGAACGCTGACGAGGGCTACCGGAGCGAGTACGGAAACAAGGATCTCTACCGAGACGAGTTCCGCCGTGGATTCGCGCAGGGCTATCAGGAAGCGTATGCGCGTTTCGACAACCGCTACGGGGGGAACAACGGCGTCTGGAACGGAGCGCCATATCCTTCCAACGGTCGGGTCTATGGCGGCGTCGCCACCGAGCGCGGTTACGGCTACGGCTACGGCGCCGGGCGGAACATCGCGTTCCGAAACGGCGAATCCGACGGTTACCAGAAGGGCCTTGACGATGCGCGCGACGGCAAGTACCCGCAGCCGGAGCGGCAGAAGTGGTATCGCTCGGCCAACCGCAATTACGACAGCCGCGATGGTATCTCGCAGGACGAGTACAAGAACGAATACCGCCGAGGGTTCCAGGAAGGATACCAGCAGGCGTACAACCTGCGTCGGCGATAGGGGTTCCGCGCGAATGCGCGACTGAGGCTAAAGCCGAAGGAACTTCTTCATTCGCGCGCGAAGCGTGTTCGCCTCGACGGCGGCGACTCCCGCCGTCGAGCTCTTCAGACGCTCCAGATCTGCCCGCCGCGCAATCGCTGCGAGTGCCATCTGCTCGATCGCAGCCGGATGCTCCGCTCCGAGCCGGCGGAACAGATCGGCGTTCAGCTCGATCACCGACGTTTCGCCGATCGCCAGGACGGTCGCGGATCGAGGCTCGCCGGTGAGCAGCGACATCTCGCCGAAATATCCGCCGCGGCCGATGCGAGCGACTTCGTCGCGCCCGGGCTCGAGGATGACGCTCACCTCTCCGCCAGCCACGATGAACATCGACTGGCCGGCATCCCCCTGGTGGACGATCGCTTCCCCGTTCGTATACGACGCGTAACGGCACGATTGCGCGATCGCGTCGCGGATCTCGGCCGCCAGCGGCGCCAGCAGATCGGTGCCTGCGAGCGCGGCGTCGATCTCGCGCCGGTCCGCTTCGGCGTCGATCGTCGGCAGCTCGCCCTTGTATTCGACGCTGATCGGCCATGGGATCTCGATCCGGTGGCGCTGGAACACGTAATAGATCGACGTGCGCACCTGATCGCGCGCGCGCTCGTCGGCCTCGTAGTCCTGGATCCAGAAGCGCGCACGGTACGTGATCGCCGACGCGTCGAACGATGCCAGGACGACGTCGGGCGCTGGCGCGGTCAGCACGAGCGGGCAGTTCCGGAGCGCTTCTCCGATTGCGGACTTCACCACGTTCGGGGCGACGAGGTACGAAGCCCCGACCTCGACGTAAAGCCGCGTGGGTTCCGCAGGCTCCGAGTAGTTCACGACGGCTTCCTTCGCCACGACGTTGTTGGGAAGGATCACGAAGTTGCCCGACTTCGTGCGCAGCTTCGTCGCGCGCCAGGTGACCTCGGCGACACGGCCCTCGTGTTCTCCAACCTTCACCCAGTGGCCGACGTTGAACGGTTTCTCGCTCTGGATTGCAAGACCGGCAAACGCGTTGCCCAGCGTGTCCTGCAGCGCGAAACCGAGCACCACCGCGCTGACAGCCGACGTCGTCACCAGCTCCGCGCTCAGGAACATCGCGGAGGCAATCACCAGCGCGATCACCATCGCGTCCTGGAGGATGATTGGAAATCGATCGGGAACGTGGTCCTGGCGCAGGGGATTGGCCAGCGAGAAGACCAGCGCGTTGATGAGCGCGGCGGCCATTGCGAGCTTTTCGAACGCGTGGAGCTGCGCCAGTGCCTGTACCCCGATGCCGGGCCGCAGGATCAGGAAGACGTTAATCGCCAGGAAACACGACAGGAAAATCAGCGACAGCCGAAGCTTCCGCTTGACGAGCCGGTTGACGGTGAACGTCCGGATCGCGAGGATGACGACGAACGCCGCGATCCCGAGGAACAGATTGTCGCTGGTCATTGCGAGACGGCTAGCGTGGTCCCCCCGACGGATGCCGGCGAAGGCGAATCATGCGGATCAGGCGATGCCCTTCTTGAAGGCGTCGAGCTCCGCCTGCGTGACATGAACCACCACCCGCGTTTTGTTCGGGCCGCCTCTGGCGTCGCGATCGGCGCCGATCCCTCGCGCTCCGGCCGATGCGATCGTCTGGTTCGACTGCTTCTGATCGCTGGATGACGTGTTGAACTTGCCCAGGAGGCCGCCCTTTTTCTTGGGCTGGTCCTTCTCCGCCTCCGGCTGCGGCTTTCCGCTCCCGGCGAGGCCGGCGGAACCCTCCGCCACGGTCGCAATCTGCGAGACGGGCTTCGCATCGAAGGGAACGTGCTGCTTGTAGCGGGCCTCGACGATCGCCGTTCCCCCGAGCTTCTCGCTCGTAATCTGCTGCTCGAGTTTTGCGATTCGATCTTTCGTGTCGGGATGCGACGCGAACAATCCATTCCGTTCGTCGTTGCCGCTGTTGCGGGCGTCGAGCTTCTTCAGGACGTCGGGCAATCCGTGCGGGTCGTAGCCGAGATGGCTGGCGAGACGCTCACCCTTCTGGTCCGCCTCCCCTTCGTCAGCGCGGCTGAAGGAGTTGTTCAGGACGTTTTCGTACGCGTAGTTCGCCAGGCGCCCGAGCGCCGCCTGGGTGAGGCCGCCGCCAGACGAAAGAGACGAAGTGCCTTCCTGGGTCAGTTTCTGTTTCTCGATGGCGTGCACCGTGTGCTTCTCGGTCACGTGCGTCACCTCGTGTCCGAGAGCGCCCGCGAGCTCGGATTCGTTCTTGATGAGGCCGAGCAGCCCGCGCGTGATGTGTATCAGGCCTCCCGGCGCAGCGAATGCATTGACGCCGTCGGTATCGAGGACGATGAACTGCCAATCGAGATCCGGGCGTGAGCTGCTCTTCGCCAGCGACAATCCCACGAGCGAGACGTACTTCGTGAGCGCCGCGTCCTGGACCACGCCGTATTTGTCGACCAGCTTCGCGCTGACCTGTTCGCCGAGCGCGCGCTCGTCCTGGTCGTTGATGTGCGCCGAATCGACCTTTTTCTTCGCTTCCTGCGCCTTCTTCAGCACATCGCCGAACTGCGCGTGCGCCGGCACCGCGACGAGCACGAGAAGAAGGACCGCTGATGCCGTTTTCATACGTTGACGTCCTCGTATTGGGGAAGGGGACTGGGCACCTCGACCTCGAAAATCGCGACCGGCCGACTCTTGCCTTTGACAACAACATCGCCGAGCGGACGGATTGGATGGTGCGCGGTCAGCCTGGCCCGCGTAGCGTCCGAAATGATGATCCGCGTGCCGTAATCCTTGTTGAGCGACTCGAGCCGGGCCCCCAGATTCACGTTGTCGCCGATCACGGTATAACTCATCACCGCGGACGAACCGATGTTGCCCGCGATCATGTCGCCCGAATTGATCCCGATTCCGATGTCGAGCGCAGCGTTACCCGCTGCCGTCCATTGACGGTTGAGCTGCGCCAGCGTGGCGACCATTTCAATCGCCGCCTGGACGGCGTGGTCGGCGTGATCCCGATCGTCCACCGGCGCGCTGAAGAGTGCCATGACCATGTCCCCGACGAACTTGTCGAGCGTTCCCTGGTGACGGAAGACGATGTCGACCATGGAGGTGAAGTATTCGTTCAGCTGGGCGACGAGCGCTTCCGGATCTCCACGCTCGGTAACCGACGTGAAGCCGCGAATGTCGGAGAAGAGCACCGTCATGTCGCGGCGTGTCCCTCCAAGCTGCGCGGTCTCCGGGTTGGCCATCAGGTGCGCGTACACGTCTTTCGAGACGTATCGGCCGAAGAGGCGGGAAACCTTGCGCTTTTCACGCCCTTCGATCGTGTATTGATATGCGGTGCCCGCAAAGAGGGCGAGTCCGCCCGTCGTCAGGGGCTGCACCAGGTTGATCCAGTAGCCGTCCCTGAATGCGACGATCGCAAACGCGGTCCACGCGCCCATTACGGCCATGGAAGCAGCCGCGGCAATCGGGAAGCGAAAAAACGCGGCGAGCAGTCCCACGACGCCTGCGATCGCGACCACCGCGGCGACGCGGACGGCGTCCGGCGCCTGGGCGATGAAGCGGCCCGACAGAAGGCTGTCGGCCACGATGGCGTGCAGCTCGATGCCCGGCATCGACGCCTGACCGAACGGCGTGTTGAACACGTCGACGAGTCCGGACGCGGTGAAGCCGATGAAGACAATCTTGTTGGCGAAGAGCGACGGATCCAGCAGCGGCTTCTGCCCAGCGAGCAGCTGCTGCTCCGAGAGGAACAGTTTCCGGAACTCGTAACTCGGATACGGCAGCCCGCCGTTCGCCAGGAGCGCAGGCGCGCGGTAATCGATCAGCATCGACCACTGATCGTGCCCCTTCCGCGAGTCGTACGCGTCCGCGACGTATTGCCGCGTGAGCGGGACAACGCGATTTCCGATGCGGAGGGCCGTGCCCTGACTGCCGATGGAGCCAGGCGGGATGCCCGCGGCAGCGATCGCCGCTGCGACGCCAAGGAATGGAATGGCGCGCGTGCCATCGGTCACGAACGGGGCGACGCGGCGGGCCGGACCATCGGCGTCGAGCGCGAGGAAGTTGTGTCCGAGCGCAGTGGAGGCATCCGTGAGCTCCTGATACGGCGCCTCGATGATCGGGCGTCGTTCGGCAAGCGCGCCTGGGCGGTATCCGGGATCCTTCCAGACGGAGGCTGTCTTGTCCTGCTCGCCGCTTCGCAATCCTTCGTTCACTGCATCGGCGAGCACGACGACGTTCGAGGACTGCCGGACGGAATCGGCAAACGCCTTGTCGCTTTCAGCGCCCTTCCACGACTCGCCGCCGATGTCGTACGCGAGCACGCGGTCGTGCTCCGACAGCGTGATGTCGATGGCGACGACCTTCGCCGGCGCGCGGCGCAGGAAGTCAACCACGTACGACAAGGCGACCCGCGGCCACGGCCAGTGTCCGAACAGCGGCTCGAGATCGCGGATGGTCGTATCGCTGATGCCGACGAGGACGATGTCCTTGTCCGCCGACGCGGGGTCGGCCGTGCGACGCATCCGCCAGTCGTAGAGCTTCAGCTCCGCCGTATCGGCCAGTCCGGCCGAGGCGAGAACGAGGACAACGGCCGCCGCTGACGCACCGAGAGCCGCGCCAGCGGCGAGCTTGCGCAGCGCGGGATTCATGCGAGGCGTGAAGTATAGCGCGCCGTTGCGGACGGTTCGCACATATACCGCACAGATCTGTGAGTCAGTACCAGCCGATGGGCGCGTCCGTAAGGTTGATGTTGATCTGCTTGGTCTCGAGATACGACTCGATGCCGTGCGATCCGAGTTCCCTTCCGAACCCCGATTGCTTGTAGCCGCCCCACGGCGCCTCGTTGTACGTCGGGTGATAGGTGTTCAACCACAGAATCCCGGCGCGGATCTGCTTGAGCACGCGGATACCGCGGTACACATCGCGCGTCCACACCGCGCCGGCCAGTCCGAATGGCGTGTCGTTGGCCAGGCGGATCGCCTCGTCTTCGGTTTCGAACGGCAGCACAGACAGGACCGGACCGAAGATCTCTTCGCGCGCGATTCGCGCATCCGGACTCACGTCTGCGAAGACGGTCGGCTGGACGAAGTTGCCGTTCGGCAACCCGGCAACGTTCGCGCGTGAGCCGCCGGTCACCAGACGGCCTTCGCGCCTCCCCTCGTCGATGTAGCGCAGCACCTTGTCGGTGTGCTCGACGGTCACCAGGGGTCCCATCTTCGTCTCGCGCTTCATCGGATCGCCGACGACAACACGATTGATCTTCTTCTCCAGCGCGTCGACGAGCTCGTCGTAGATCGACCGTTCGACGAGCAGCCGCGAGCCAGCCGAGCACACTTCCCCTTGATTCGCGAACGCGCCGAACAACGCGCCGTCGACGGCCTGCTCGAAGTCGGCGTCCGCGAACACGATGTTCGGGTTCTTGCCACCGAGCTCCATCGACATGCGCTTCATACCGTCGGCGCATCCCCGCACGATGAGCTTGCCGACCTCCGCGGATCCGGTGAACGCAATCTTGTCGACGCGCGCGTCCGCCACGAGCGCCGCGCCCGCCACCTCGTCACCGGTCACGATGTTGACGACGCCGGCCGGCAGATCCAGGCCTTGCAGGATTTCACCGAGCAGCAGTGCCGAGAGCGGTGTCTGCTCGGCCGGTTTCAGCACCACCGTGCAGCCGGCGGCGAGTGCCGGTGCCAGCTTCCACGCCGCCATGAGGATCGGATAGTTCCACGGGATGATCTGTCCGACGACGCCGACCGGCTCGCGGACGACCATCGAAAGAGCGTTGTCCGGGACGTTCAGCGTTTCGCCGTGGACCTTCCCGGCAAGGCCCGCGTAGTACTCGAAGCAGTGCGCGGCGTCGGCGACGTCGAATTCCGCCTCGGCGATCGGCTTGCCCATGTTGCGAACGTCGAGCTCGGCGATCTCCGCGGCGCGCGCGCGAATGGCCTCAGCGACGCGATTCAATATCGTCCCGCGCTCGCGGCCGGCGAGTCTGGGCCATGGCCCTTCATCGAACGCGCGGCGCGCGGCGGCCACCGCCGAGCAGACGTCTTCGACGGATGCGTCAGGGACCTCGGCAAGGACCGACTGGTCGGCTGGGTTGACGATCTTCCTGGGCTTGCCGCTGCCGGCAACCCACTCCCAGTTGACCCACATGTTGGTCTGCATCATCTCCTCCGGCCTCTCGTACGGTCGACACGCATGCCTCGACGATCCAACTCGGCGAAAAACGGCGCGACGGGCACGACGACCTCGGGCGGCAGTACGCCGCGAGCGTCGATCTCGCCGCGCAGGAGCAGCTGGATGGCGATCGACGGCGGACACCCGGTGTCCGCGTCGACGCCGACGCCCCACGCCGGGATCCCTGGAGCATGGCAGGTCATGACTTCCTCGACCGGGCTGCCGTGCTGCTCGCCCTGCACCGCCACGCGCAGGATCTCGTACTCGTCTGGGATCGCACCGGCCGGCGGCTTCGGTAAACGCCCGAGGAGCGCCATCAGCACATCGCGTGGTGCGACGCGGACCCGGCCCACGTCGATGGGTTCGCGCGAAAGCAGCCCCAACGCCGAGGTCAGGCGCAACTGACGATCGAGGTCAGGCGGGAACGCAATCCTGAACGTCACGTCGCGTATTCCCTTGTTCCTGAAGCTCAGAGGGAGCGTCGCCACCTCTGAGTGGATCGTGCGACTCGGTGCCTGGGTTCCGACCGGAGCGGGGAAGTCGATCGTCTCCGGGTCGCTCATGGCGGGAACCGATCCGAACCGGCCGCCCGTGAAGGTGGGCGCCGGCACCGACGCTTCATCAAGCACCGTCTGGATCGC
>DATJIW010000094.1:0-83661 GCA_035492775.1 Vicinamibacterales bacterium | reverse complement strand
CAACGCCGTCGCGGTCCCGATTCCCGCGACAACGGCGAGCGTCATCGGCGCGTGCTGGAAGAGCACGGCGTTGCGTCCGATCATGTAGACGCCGGCAGTCACCATCGTCGCGGCGTGGATGAGCGCGGATACCGGCGTCGGCCCTTCCATCGCGTCGGGCAGCCAGACATACAGCGGAATCTGCGCAGACTTGCCGGTCGCGCCGAGGAACAGCAGCAGCGTGGCGATGGTAATCGTCCCCATCGAGTGCTCGACGGCAACGCCCGCGACCCGCGACGCCACTTCCTGGAAATCGAGCGAGCCAAACGTCACGAAGATCAGCAGCATCCCGAGGATGAAGCCGAAATCGCCGACTCGGTTCACGATGAACGCCTTCTTGCCGGCGTCGCCCGCGGACTTCTTCTTGAACCAATAGCCGATCAGCAGGTACGAGCAGAGGCCGACGCCCTCCCACCCGACGAACATCACCGGGAAGTTCGCCCCGAGTACGAGGATCAGCATGAACGCGGCGAAGAGGTTCAGGTACGAGAAGTACCGCGCGTATTCGCTGTCCGTCTCCTCGTGCATGTAGGCGGTCGAGTAGATGTGGATCAGCGAGCCGATGCCCGTCACGACGAGAATCATCAGCGTCGACAGCGGGTCGACGCGCAGCGCGAACGGAATCTGGAAGTCACCCGACGGAATCCAGCGGAACACCGTCTGCTGGATCGCGTGCGTCGCGCTCGCGTTGGCGCCAAGCGACGCCATCACGGCGACGGCGAACGCGCCGATCATCGCGAGGCATGCGACGGCCCCGGAGACCGTCTTCGGAAGCCGCCGGCCGAGCAGCGTGTTGATCAGAAAGCCGGCAAGCGGCAGGAGCGGGATCAGCAGCAGCATGTCAGTGTCCTGCCCCTACCACTTGAGCAGCGTAAACGCGTCGGGACTGAGCGTCTCGCGATGCCGGAAGAGCGCAATCACGAGGGCGAGGCCGACCGCCGCTTCCGCGGCAGCGACGGTCATTACGAAGAACGTGATGACCTGGCCGTCCACCGTGCCGAGGTATCGGCCGACCGCGACGAACGTCAGGTTGACGGCGTTCAACATGATCTCGATCGACAGCAGAATGGTGATCAGGTTGCGCCGCAGGAAGACCCCCGCCGTGCCGATCGCGAAGAGCACGCCCGACAGCACGAGGTAGTGGTTCAGCGAAATCACCTTAGTGCCCCCTCCGCGCGATGACGACGGCGCCGACCATCGACACCAGGATGAGAATCGACGTGACTTCGAACGCGAACGCGTGCGTCGTGAAAATGGCGAGGCCGATGCGTGAGACCGAGCTGATGTTGGCGATCGTCGCCGGATCGTTGCCGAACCACGTGAGTCCCAGCCGCGACAGGCCCCAGACGATCTCCCCCGCGAGCAGGATCGAGAGCAGCGCGCCGATCTGCATTCCCCGCGGCCCGAGGATCGCCGGCACCGAGTCGGCCTCGGTATGCGCGTTCAGCAGCATGACGACGAACAGGAAGAGGACCATGATTGCGCCGGCATAAATGATGATCTGCGTCACCGCCGAGAACGGCGCATCCAGCAGGATGTAGAGCCCCGCCAGCGCGCCGAACGACACGATGAGCAGCATCACGCTGTGCATCGGGTTGCGCTGCCCGATGACGCCGAGCGATGCGAGGACTGCGACCGCGCCGAAGACGAAGAACCCGATGGAATTCAGATCCATACGTTCAGCCCAGCCAGATCACGAGGGCCGCGGTCGCGACCAGGTTCAGGACCGCCGCCGGGAGAAGCCACTTCCACCCGAACTCCATCAGCTGATCGTACCGATACCGCGGCAGCGTCCATCGCATCCAGACATAGAAGAACAGGATCGCGAGAACCTTGACCATGAACCAGACCCACGCCAGCCAGTCGGGCAGCAGCGGGCCGAGCCATCCACCGAGATACAGGCTCGTCGCCACGGCGGAGACGGTGACCATGTTCACGTATTCGGCCAGGAAGAACAGGCCGAAACTCATGCTGCTGTATTCGGTGTGATAGCCGGCAACGAGCTCCTGCTCCGCTTCCGGGAAATCGAACGGCGCTCGGTTCGTTTCCGCCACGCCAGCCGTCAGGTAAATCAAGAAGCCGAGCGGCTGCAGGAAGAGGTACCACTTGGGGATCACATGGAACCAGTAGCCCGACTGGTTCATGACGATTTCGCGCAGCGACAGCGACCCCGCGAGCATCACGACTGACGCCAGCGCGAGCCCGTACGACAGTTCGTAGCTGATCATCTGCGCCGACGACCGGAGGCCGCCGAGCAGCGAGTACTTGCTGTTCGAGCTCCAGCCTGCCAGCACGATCCCGTAGACGCCCATCGACGTGATCGCGAAGATCACGAGGACGGCGACGTTGACGTCCGCCACCTCGAGGCGCAGCGGCTCGCTCAGGAGGCCGAACAGCGTCGTCTCGGTGCCGAACGGCACGACCGAGAACGCAGCGAGCGCCGCAACGGTGGACAGGATCGGCGCGATCGCGAAGAGAAACGCGTCGGCCGCCTTCGGCCTCAGCTCTTCCTTGAAGAGCAGCTTCAGCACGTCTGCGAACGGCTGCAGCGCGCCTTCGTACCCGACGCGATTGGGACCGACGCGGTCCTGGATGTAGGCGCACACCTTGCGCTCCATCCACACCATGAACGCTGATGACAGCACCAGCATGTTCATGACGACGAAGATGAGCACCAGGTGTGCGACAACGGTTGGATTGATGAACGCCGGCATCAGTGCACCGCCACCGCGCCGCGCGCGCGCCAGTCGGCCGGAACGGTGCAGCGGCCTTCACGGATGTGCGCCTCGTACTCCGCCCGGAAATGCTTCAGCGTGGTCAGCGGCGGCGTCGCTTCCGCATCGCCGAACGCGCACAGCGTCTTGCCGGCGATGTTGTTCGAGATGCTCGTCAGGAGATCCAGGTCGCGCATCTCCCCTTCTCCGCGCTCGATCTTCGACAGAATCTTGTAGAGCCAGTCGCCGCCCTCGCGGCACGGCGTGCACTTGCCGCACGACTCGTGCATGTAGAAGTGCATCAGATTCTGCGCCGCCCACACCATGCAGGTGGTCTCGTCCATCACGATGATGCCCGCCGACCCGAGCATCGAGCCGGCCTTCTGCACGGCATCGAAGCTCGCGGGGATATCGAGTTGATCGGGCAGCAGGATTGGGACGGACGAACCGCCGGGGATGACGGCCTTCAATTGATGTCCGTCCCGAATGCCGCCGGCCATGCCGAAAATGATTTCCTTCAGCGTCGTGTTCATCGACGCTTCGTACACGCCAGGCCGCTTGACGTGCCCGCTCACGCAGTACAGCTTCGGTCCGCCGTTTTTTTCGGGCCCCATCGAAGCGAACCATTCCGCGCCGTTCGTGATGATCGACGGCAGGTTGCAGAGCGTTTCGACGTTGTTGACGGCCGTCGGTTTGTTGTAGAGCCCTTCGACGGCGGGAAACGGCGGCTTGATGCGCGGCTGCGCCCGCTTGCCTTCGAGCGACTCGATCAGCGCCGTCTCCTCGCCCGCTTCGTAGGCGCCGGCCCCGCGATGAATGACGATGTCGCAGTCCCAGCCGGAGCCCATCACGTTCTTCCCGGCGTAGCCCTGTGCGTACGCCTTGGCGAGCTCCGCTTCGAGCACGCGCTGCACGTGATAGAACTCGCCGCGGATATAGATGTAGGCGACCTTCGCGCCGATGGCCCAGCAGCCAATGAGGCAGCCCTCGAACAGCAGGTGAGGATTGCGCTCCATCAGCACGTGATCCTTGAACGTACCGGGCTCGCTCTCGTCGGCGTTACACGCGATGTACCGTGGCTCGCTCTTCTTGTCGACGAACTGCCATTTCATACCCGTCGGGAAGCCGGCGCCGCCACGTCCGCGCAGACCTGACGCCTTCACGGTTTCGATGACGTCGGCCGGCGGCATCGACAGGGCCTTCTTCAGCGCCTGGTAGCCCTCGTGTTTCACATAAAAGTCGAGGGTGTAGCCGTTCGGCTCTTTCACGTATCGCGTGAGAATCGGGTCCATTTGCGTTCAGCGCTCCACGTGCAGATGACAACCGGACAGGGCCGCGGGGCCGCGGGCCTTGAGGTCGTCCACCAGCTTCGAGCAGTTCTCGGGTGTCGCCTGTTCGTGCCAGTGCTCGTTGTTCACCATGACGACCGGGGCCCGATCGCACGCGCCGAGGCATTCGAACTCGAGCAGCGTGAACATCCCCGACGCGTCCGTTTCGCCGACACCAATCCCCAGCTTCCCGCTGAGCGACTCGACGACGCGCTCGGCGCCCGCGAGCGCGCACGACAGCGTCCGGCACACCTGCAGCACGTATTTGCCGACCGGCGCCTTGTAGAACATCACGTAGTAAGTGGCGACGTCTTCGACTTCGGCGGGCGTGATGCGCAGGAACTCGGCTACGTGCCGCATCCCGCTCCCCGTCAGGTATCCCTGCTGCTCCTGGACGAGATACAGCGCGGCCAGCACGGCCGACTTTCGCTGCTCGGGCGGATACTTGCTGCAGATCTCCTCGAGCGCCGCGGCCCGCTCCGGCGTGAAGACGAACGGTTGTCCCTCGTCCACGAACTGCCGCTCGGATTTGTGCCAGCCCTCGCCGTATGGCATCAGGGGATGGAAACTCATCGATCCGTGTCTCCCATGACCACGTCGGTCGAGCCGATCACCGCGATCACGTCCGCGATCATGCCGCCCTCGATCATCTTGGGCACGGCCTGGCAGGCGTAGAAGCTCGGCGCCCGCAGCTTGACGCGATACGGGCGGTTCGACCCGTCCGAGTAGATGTAGAAGCCGTGCTCGCCGCGCGGCCCCTCGACAGGCACATAGGCGTCGCCCGGCGGCACCGTGAAGCCCTGCGAGTAGATCAGGAAGTGCTGAATGAGCGCTTCCATCTCCGAATAGACCTTGTCCTTCGGCGGCGGGACGATGCGGTAATCCTCGATGTCGTACTGCCCGCGGGGCGTGATGCGTGCGATCGCCTGCTTGGCAAT
The DNA here is from genome assembly GCA_035492775.1 of Vicinamibacterales bacterium. Taxonomy (GTDB): domain Bacteria; phylum Acidobacteriota; class Vicinamibacteria; order Vicinamibacterales; family 2-12-FULL-66-21; genus DATJFQ01. The sequence goes on along the minus strand of DATJIW010000094.1, from coordinate 78,642 downwards.
GCGCACGCTCTGCCGCATCTCTTCCATCCGGACGAGGTACCGATCGTAAACGTCGCCGTTCTGTTGGACCGGCACGTCGAAATCGTACGTCTCGTATCCGCTGTAGGGAAGCGCCTTCCGCACGTCATAGCCGACGCCGACCGCACGCAGGATAGGTCCGACCAGGCCGTAGGCAACCGTATCCTCGCGCGACATCACGCCGACGTCACGCGTGCGCTTGATCCAGATCTGGTTCCTGGTCAGCAGCGCCTCGTACTCGTCGATCTTGGAGGGGAACCGGTCGAGAAATGCGTCGACCGCCGCGTGAAACCCGGGCGGCAGATCCTCACGCAGGCCGCCGATCCGGATGTAGCTGGGGAACATCCGGAAGCCGGCAATCATTTCGTTCAGGTTGAGGATGAGTTCCCGCTCCCGGAAGCAGTACATCATCACCGAGACCGCGCCGATCTCCAGCGCGTGGGTGCCGAGCGACACGAGGTGGCTCGAAATACGCTGGAGTTCGACGAGCAGGACACGGATGTCCTTGACCCGCTGCGGCATCCGGTCCTCGACACCCATCAGCCGCTCGACCGCCAGCGCGAATGCCAGCGAGTTCGACTGCGCACCGAGGTAGTCCATCCGCTCGACGAGCGGAATCACCTGCTGCCATTTCTTCTGCTCGGCAGTCTTTTCGATGCCGGTGTGCAGGAACCCGATGGTCGCGTCCGCGCTGATGACGGTCTCGCCCGAGAGTTCCAGGATGAGGCGCAGCACGCCGTGCGTGCTGGGGTGCTGCGGCCCCATGTTGACGGTCATCGTTTCGCTGCGTAATTCAGGCATAACAAGATCAGTTTCCAGCTCCGGCTGCCCATTCCCAGCCTGACTGGATGCTGCAACCGGGTTACCGGCTGCTGGCTCCGTTCTCAATCAGTTCGCACATGATGTGCATGAGCGTCCGATGCACTTCCTGCACGCGTGCGGTGCTTTGGGCCGGCACGTTCACGTGAATGTCGGCGGCCGCTCCGGCACCTCCGCCGTCGCGGCCCGTCAACGCGATCGTCCTCATCTGCTGCGCGCGGGCGGTCCGCAGCGCAGCAATCACGTTCGGCGACCCGCCGCTCGTGGTGATCCCCAGCGCGACGTCGCCCGGTTGCCCCAGCGCTTCCACCTGACGCGTAAACACCACCTCGAACGAATAATCGTTCGCCAGCGCGGTGAGGATGCTCGTATCCGTTGTCAACGCGACCGCGGCCATCGCGCGGCGTTCGCGCTGGAAACGCCCGACCAGCTCCGCCGCAAAGTGCTGCGCGTCGGACGCGCTCCCACCGTTGCCGAACACCAGCACCTTTCGTCCCGCGGCCAGCGCATCGCGCATGGCGGCTGCCGCCGCGAGTGTCGGCCCGAGGTCCTGCCGGACGCGTTCGTGCAGCGCGATTGCGGCCGCGCACGCCGCATCCGCCAGGCGCGCGTCGTCGGTCACGCGGGGCTACTCCTGCCGCGCGCGATCGCGCGTCGCCTGCACGTTCTCGACGAACTCTTCCTGCGTGAGCTGCAGCGGCTCGAATACTTTGTACGGCTTTTTGATTTGGACGGGATAGTCCTTGCGCCCCGGATAACCCTCCCAGTCGTCCGGCATGAGGATGCGCCGCATGTCCGGGTGGCCTTCGACGTGGACGCCGAACATGTCCCAGAGTTCGCGCTCGGCCCAGTTCATCGCCGGCCACACCGTCGTCGTCGTCGGTATGCGTGGATCGTTGCCGGGCACGCGAACCTTGATGCGAAGCCGATTCGGCGCGTCGCCGAAACCGGCCAGGCCCAGGCTGGCCACGTGGTACACCACCTCGTAGCGCGGTTCCCGCGGCATGAAGTCGACGGCGGTGACGTCCGCGGCAAATGCGAATCGCAGCTCGGGACGGTCGCGAAGATCCCGGCAGACGGCCTGTAGATGCTCGCGCGCGACATAGACGGACGGCATGCCGTCGCCGCTCGGCGCGATTTCGATCGCGCCTTCCGGATAGCCGCCCTTCAGCAGATCGACAATCGCCTGGCCGTCCATCGCGCTACGCCAGCCTCACGCGCTGCGATTCCTCGCTCGACAGTTCGCTAAGGCGCTGCTGGTCGATCTTCCGCTGAAGCTGGACGATGCCGTAAATGAGCGATTCGGGCCGCGGCGGACAGCCCGGCACGAACACGTCGACCGGAACGATTTGATCGACACCCTGCACGATGGCGTAATTGTCGAACACGCCGCCGACCGACGCGCACGCTCCCATGGAGATGACGTACTTCGGCTCGGGCATCTGGTCGTAGATGCGGCGGAGCACGGGCGCCATCTTCCGCGACAGGCGGCCGGCCACGATCATCAGGTCGGACTGGCGCGGCGACCCGCGGAACACTTCTGCGCCGAACCGGGCGATGTCGTAGCGCGACGCGCTCATCGCCATCATTTCGATCGCGCAGCAGGCGAGACCGAAGGTCACGGGCCAGATAGAAGATCGCCTGGCCCACTGGACCATTTTCTCGACCGTCGTCGTCAGAACCGGAATCTCGAAATCAGCCATATCAGTCGGGGGATTGGCCCCCACCATCGCGTCAGAACCTGTGATGTCCCCAGTCGAGCACGCCTTTGCGCCATATATAGATGTAGCCGGCCAGCAGGATGGCGAAAAAGACGACGAGTTGAATGAAGCCGGTCCAGCGCAGCTGGCGGATCGCGAGCGCCCACGGATACAGGAACGCCACCTCGATGTCGAAGAGGAGGAAGACCATCGCGACCAGGTAGAACTTGACGGGGTGCCGGTCGCGCGCGTCGCCGACGGGCGGCATCCCGCACTCGTAGGCGGCGAGCTTTTCAGCAGTCGGTCGCTTCGGCCCGACCAGCCTCGACAGCACGATATTGAAGGCTGCGAAGCCGGTGGCGAACACGATCATAATGAGGATTGGAAACCAGCCGTGCATGCGCTTGTGAATCTTTTCTCAACCGCTCAACCCCCGCATGCTATCACAATCGTTTCAGCATGCGCGTAGCGTGGTTCAGCCCGGTTCCACCCGTTAAATCGGGCATCGCGGGCCGTACCGCGGAGCTGGTGGACGTCCTCCGCCGGCGGGGGTACGAGATCGACGTCTACGTCGATCAATCCGTCATTCGAGTCGCGGACCACGAGCGTTCGGCGCACGATTTCGTGTGGCGGCACGCCCAGCGGCCGTATGACTTGAACGTGTACCAGTTCGGCAACTCCTCGCACCACGACTACGAGTGGCCGTATGCATTCCGATACCCCGGCCTGGTCGCGCTGCACGACACGCATCTGCACCACGCGCGGGCGGCGCTGCTCTTGCGCGAGCGGCGCCCGAACGACTACCGTGCCGAGTTCGCGTTCGATGAGCCGGGGGGCAGCGTCGACCTCGCCGAGCTGGCCGTCAGCGGGTTCGACAGCGCGCTTTTTTACCAATGGCCGCTGGTCCGTTCCCTCATCGCGACCGCTCGACTGGTCGTGACGCACGGCGATGGCTCGGCCGTCGAATTGCGGAGCCATCTCGAGGGCGACGCCGCGCTCGCGGAGCGGGTTTCTACCGTCAGGCTGGGTGAAGGCGAACCGGTCGACGCGCAACGCGAGCGGTTGGCCCGCGCGCGGGTGCGCGGCCAGCATGGAATACCTGAAGAGGCCGTGCTTTTCGGCGTTTTCGGCGGACTCTCTCCCGAGAAACGCATCGATCCGATCCTCGATGCGTTCGAGGCAGTTACCCCTGCCATCCCTGGAGCACACTTGCTCCTGGCAGGGACGCCCGCCTCTCACTACGACCTCACGGCTGCGTTAGCGGCGCACCGCAAGGCGGCGGGGCCGATCGTCGCAACCGGATATCTCGACACGGACAACGAGCTGACGGACTACATCGCAGCGTGCGACGTCACGCTGAATCTGCGATGGCCGACCGCGCGTGAGACCTCAGGACCGTGGCTGCGTGCGCTTGCGGCCGGGCGGCCCACAGTGATCATCGACCTGCTGCACCAGGGCAGCGTCCCGTCGATCGATCCCCGGACGTGGCAGCCGAATCAGCCGGCCGATCCGGTCTGCGTCGCGATCGATATCCTTGACGAGGATCATTCCCTGCGCCTCGCGATGCGCCGTCTCGCCGCGGATCAGCCGTTGCGCGAGTCACTGGGCCGCGCGGCCGCCGCGTGGTGGTCGCGCGAACACACCGTCGAACGAATGGCAGACGACTACGAGCGGGCTATGGAGGATGCGCGGACGCGGCCGATACCGTCCGGCATTCGCGTGCCCGCGCACCTGCGCGACGACCACCGCGAAACGCTCGAGGCCATCGCGGCGATGTTCGGGGCTGCGATTACCGGACGTATCCGAGCGATTTGAGACGGCTGAGGACGCGCGGGGAAATCGGCGCGAGCTGACCGCGAACGTGCCGCCCGGCCTCGTACGCCGTGGCGACCAGTCCGGCGAGCCGGTTTCGCATCTGACGCGTGCGTTCCTGCTCGAAGGGTGCCACGTTCTGCAGTTCGAGCGGATCTGCGGTCAGGTGGTACAGCTCGTGGTGCGCCTCGAGGTTCGAGATGAACTTCCATTCGCGCGTCCGCAGCATGTAGATCTCGCCGGGGCGTTCGGCAAAGGCCATCGGCTCGCCCGCTGACCTGCCCTGCAGTGCGGGCCAGATGTCCGCGCCCGCGAGTCCGGCGGGCGGCGTGACGCCCGCGACACGCGCAAGCGTCGGCGCGAGGTCGACGGCTTCGGTTTCGACGTCCCGCACTGCCGGTGCGAGGCTCGGCGCCTTTACGATGAGGGGGACGTGCACCATCTCGTCGTACAGGGTACGGTTGTGCTCGAAGCCACCGTGATCGAGAAACTCCTCGCCATGATCGGCCGTCACGACGAGCACAAGCCGATCCCACAAGCCGCGCTTCCGAAGACCCTCGAACAGGGTTCCGAGGGCATCGTCTGCAGATCGGATCTCGCCATCATAGAGACTCTCGTAGAAGTTCGCGTCCAGCGAGCGGTTCTGCTCGATCCACTCCGGTATCTGGCCGGGCGTGGCGAGCCGCGCGGGGGTGCGCGGCGGAAACAACGCGCGCACGCTCGCCGGTGGTGTGTACGGACTGTGAGGCTCCATCAGATGCATCCACAGAAAGGTGGGCCGCCCGGCGGCGCGGTGATCGATTCGGTCGAGTCCGCGGGCGACGACCTCGTCTGCGGTCGCGAGATCGCTGCCGTTGTTCAGGAATTCGTAGTCGGCGAAGCCCTTCGCGAACCCGAATTCCTTCAGAAGGAACGGGTTCGTATTCAGGCCGATCGTCTGGTAGCCGGCGCCGGCGAACCCCGATGCCATCGTCCAGAGTTGCGAATCGAGCACGTCGGTCTGCGGCAGCGCGCCCGACACGGTCCCGTGCATCGTTTCGTCGAACGATCGCGAAATGGTGTAGGCCTTGTGTGAAGACGGAAACAGGCCGGTGAACAGCGACGCCATCGACGCCTTCGTAAAGGGCGCCTGCGAAATGTCGCTGCGGACCACGACCGCTTCTCGAGCGAGCGCATCGAGATGCGGAGAGGTCGGCCGCTCGTACCCGTAGAGGCCGAGGTGATCGGCGCGCAGCGCATCGATCGTGATGAGGATGACGTCCGGGTGACTCGAACCGAACGGCAGGTCTGACGGGTGGTGGCACGCGACACCGAGCCCCGCCGACAACGCGAGTGCGCCGAGCAGGCATCGGCGACCGCATTGACTTTGCAGGTTGCGAATTATAGGCTCCGATCGAGATGACCATTATAGTGAACGGCGAGCCGCTCGCCGTTCAGAATTGTTCGAACATCGCGGCGCTGCTCGCGCAGCTCGACATCGACGCGCGGCGCGTCGCCGTCGAACGGAACCTGGTCGTAGTGAAGCGCAGTGCGTACGCGACGACCCCGCTTGCCGACGGGGACGCCATCGAAGTGGTCAATTTCGTCGGCGGCGGCTAGCCTCGCAATGAAAGCTGATTCGCTCGTCATCGCCGGCCGCACGTTCCACTCGCGGCTCTTCATTGGTACCGGCAAATACCCGACGCCTCAGGTGATGGCGGCGGCCCATGACGCCTCCGGGGCCGAGGTCGTGACGGTCGCCGTCCGACGGGTCAACGTCAGCGACCGGACCAAGGAGTCGCTGCTCGACTACATCGATCCCAAACGCTACTTCCTGCTGCCGAACACCGCCGCCTGCTATACGGCCGTCGACGCGATCCGCACGGCGCGCCTGGCTCGAGAGGCGGGTCTGTCGGAGTGGGTGAAGCTGGAAGTCATCGGCGACGAGCGGACGCTCTTCCCCGACAACGAGGCGCTGCTGGAGGCGACGCGCGTCCTGGTGAAAGAAGGCTTCATCGTCCTGCCCTACACCAACGATGATCCCGTCATGTGCCGCAAGCTGGAGGACGCGGGCGCGGCGGCCGTGATGCCGCTCGGCGCTCCCATCGGCTCCGGCCTCGGGATTCAGAATCCGAATAACATCCGGATCATCAAGGAACACGCGGGCGTGCCGGTGATCGTGGACGCGGGCGTCGGCACGGCATCGGACGCGACGATTGCGATGGAGCTCGGCGCCGACGCCGTTCTGATGAACACCGCGATTGCGCTCGCGCAGGATCCGGTTGCCATGGCTCACGCCATGAGGCTCGGCGTCGAGGCTGGACGTCTGGCGTTCGCGGCCGGACGAATTCCGCGCAAATCGTACGCATCGGCCAGCAGTCCGCTCGAAGGCGTCATCGCGCCGGCCGGAGCGGGGCGCGCTTGAACCACGAGCCGCTCGAAACGACGCTGCGCCGTCTCGAGCAGGAGCGGATCGATGCCGATCGCCGATACAACGACGCGCTGACGGCGCTCGATCGTTCGCTTGCGCGATTTCCGGCGCTGCCGCCGCCGCCGGCGCCCTACGACGAATCTCAGCTTCCATCCCTGAACGACGCGTGGAACCTGCCGTCCGCACCATCTGCAGGCGGATTCAAGGGCCGGCTGGCCGGGCTCGTGTGGCGCGCCGTCATGCCCGCCCTCGAACGGCAGCGGGCGTTCAACTCCCGGCTCGTCGACCACCTCAATAGAAACGCCGCCGCCCACCGCGATGCGCAGGCGGCGCTGCATCGGCTCGTTGACGTGCTGCAGGATCAGTTCGCGGCACTCGCAGCGCTGCAGACCCATTTGATCCAGTTCGCGCAGCAGATCACGCCGTATGTGGATACGAAGGACCGGCAGGTCGGCTCGCAGGCATTCGTCGTCAATGCGGCGGTGAACGGCCTCGCGTCGGACTCTGCGAAGCGGTGGGAGTCGCTGTCGGTCGCCAGCGCGCGAGTGCAGGCGCGCCTTGCGGACGAGCAGCAGGCGCGTGAAAACGCGGACTCGGAACTGCGGACCGTGGCGTCGGCTGCTCAACAGGCGGCGCTGGCGGCCAAACGCGAACTCGAACGCGGCGTCACTGCCGCAGCTGCCAGCGGCGACCCGGCCTCGCGGCCACCTCAGGAACTCGCCGATCAGCTCGACGCGTATAAGTATGTCGGCTTCGAAGACCAGTTCCGCGGGTCGCAGGAAGAGATCCGCGGGCGCCTCGAATCGTATCTACCGTACTTCGAAGGCGCATCGGACGTGCTCGATGTCGGCTGCGGCCGCGGGGAGTTTCTGGACCTGCTGCGCAGCCGCGGGATCAGCGCACGCGGACTGGATCTGAATCACGAGATGGTCGAGGTCTGCCGGCTGCGGGGACTCGACGTCGCGGAACGCGATGTCGTGTCATACCTCGACGCGCTTCCCGACGGAGCGGTCGGCGGTCTGTTTGCCGCGCAGGTGGTGGAGCACCTCGAACCCGGATATCTGCTTCGGTTCCTGGAGGCCGCGCACCACAAGCTCCGGCCGGGAGCGCCGCTCGTACTCGAAACCTTGAATCCTGCCTGCTGGGTCGCCTTCTTCGAAAGCTTCATCCGCGACATCACGCACGTGTGGCCGCTCCACCCGGAAACCTTGCGGTATCTGGTGCTCGCAAGCGGTTTCGCCGAAGCCCGCATCGAGTATCGTTCGCCCGTCCCGCCAGCCGACAAGCTGCAGACAATCGCAGCATCCGCGTCGGCTCCGCTGAACGACATGGTCGACGTGCTGAACGCGAACATCGACAAGCTCAACGGTCGTCTCTTCACGTTTCTCGATTACGCGATCGTCGCGAGACGGGCCTGAGCCGCCACTCGACAATTGGTGGGTTGGTGCGCTGGTGAAATTCAACGCTTCACCAATTCACGTCATACACATTTCAGCGCGGCGTTCGTCGCCTCGACATCATACCGATCCGGTACGCCCGTATCGACCATCGAGAACCGGCCGCCCGCGGCGCTGACGATCGCGAGGCCGGCGGCGACGTCCCAGATCGCGATGCCGTCCTCCGCATACGCTTCGCAGCGGCCGCACGCGACATACGCGAGCATCAGCGCCGCAGAGCCCAGCGCGCGCAGTTTCTTATAGGCCTCGGCGCGGGCGAGAAACGCATTCAGCTTCGCCGTCCCGTGCACAGACGCCGTTGGCAGGCCGCTGCAGAGGATCGCCCGCCCCCGATCGGCGACCTCGCTCACTCTGATCGGCCGGCCGTTCAGCCACGCACCGTGCTGAACGATCCCGCTGAACACTTCCTCACGGGACAGATCGTGGATGACGCCGAGGAGCGGCGTCATCCCATGCCACAACGCAATGGAGACGCCGCAGAACGGAATCTGCCGCGTGAAATTCATGCTGCCGTCGACGGGGTCGACGATCCATCGCGGTCCGGTGGCGGCCGCAGAGGAAGTGCGCTCCTCAGAAAGGATCGGAATCGGTGAGCGTCGTGCGAGTTCCTCGTGCACGCGACGATCTGTCGCGAAATCCGCATCGATCTTGATGTCACGCCCTTGTTCGGAGCGGACGCCCAGGCCCGCCGCACGTGCCGCCGCGGCGCCCAGAGCGGCAACGTCCAGCGCGATCCCGAGTTGCGATCGCAGCCACGACGGATCTCCATACGTCGGCTCCACGTGGGCAATTTACCACCGAACTTGAGGCATCTCCTGCCCACCGCAACGCACGCTCACGGAATGAGACTCCTCAAATCAACCACAAAACTGGCAATACGGCTGGGCATACGCGTTGCTCGGGCGAACGGTCGAGGTCTGGAGGGCCCTGATGAACCCGAAGACGCACCCTGCGATCACGCTCGTCGTCTGTTCCATCGTCACGCTCTGTTCGATAGCCACATTCGCTGGCGCGCAAACCACCGACCTGGCCAATGGAGGGGCCGAAGTCGTCTGGACGGGCACCGCTGCCGGCCAGCACGCCGGCGTGTTTTTGGATCAAGGATCGATCAGCGCCTCGGATTTGCGGCGTGACCTGATAATCGGCGCGCCGAGCAGCACCGACATCGGCAAGGTCTTTATCATCTTCGGCGGTCCGGTGCCGGGGGGAACCGTGTCGCTCACGCATGCGAACGTCGTCGTGTCCGGTGCGGCAGCCGGGGACGGCTTCGGTACGGTCACCGCCAACGGCAGCGTGCTCAACGTCGAAGGCAGCAACAACAAGACGCTGGTCGTCTCCGCCCCGAATGCGCTGTCTGGGCGCGGGGCGGTTTACGTCTTCCAGACCGGATTCAACGGCGGCGAATCGCTGACGACGGCGTCGGCCGTCTACACGGTAACGGGCGCCGCGGGAGACCACCTCGGCTCTGCGCTCGCTACCGCGGACATCGACGGCGACGGCTACCGCGACATCATCATGGGGGCGTCCGGCAACGGGCGTATCTATGTGATCTACGGATCGCCCTCGCTGAGCGGCTCGCGTGATCTGTCAGCGGCGGCAGCAGACATCCGCATTTCCGGAAGCGGCCTCGGATCGGTCATCACCGCAGCTGATGTCACCAGGGACAATCACTACGATCTTCTGATCGGCGCACCCTCACTGAACCTCACCTACTTGGTCAAGGGACGGACGAGCCGCACCTTCCCGGCGAACATGACGCTCTCGCAGGACGAAGACGCCTACTTCGTCGGCGTGGGGAACGACAGCGCTGGCAGCAGCATCCGCGTCGGCGATTTCGACGGCGACGGCGCGGCCGACATTGCGATCGGCGCGCCGAACGCCGACAGCGGAGCCGGAGCGGTGTACGTGCTCTGGGGCCGCACCGCCTGGATCTCGATGGGCCTCTCGAGCGCGGATCTCACGTTCCTCGGTCCGACGGCGAATGGCCACATCGGCGCCGTCCTTACGGGCGGCGACATCAACCGTGACTTTCCAGACGACCTCGCCATGTTGGCCAGAGGCAGCAGCGGCAACCCGGACGAGATCGTCGTCTACTACGGGCGGCCGCGGAGCAGCATCGGATTCGTGAATGCCAGCGGCAGGCGCACCGTCGATCTCTCCAATCCCGCAAGCATCAGCCGCGAAATACTCGGAGACGAGAGTGCCGGCCCGGTTTCGAAACTGATCATCTATGAACTCACGGGCGAAGGCGCACGCGACATCGTCGCGAGCACTCCAGACGCGACCACGACCGCCGGATCGCTCGCCGGGCGCGTTTACGCCGTGACCTCTCCCAAGATGACGCTGACGCCATCGCCGCTCGCGATCTTCACGACGAGTGGCGCGGCCAGCGCTCCCGCCGCGCTCACGATCGGCAACGCGAGCTCGCTTGGTATCACGTGGAAAGCGGTGTCGTCGGTCAACTGGCTGACTCCCGGCCCTGCCACTGGAACGGCGATCGACACCACGCCAGGTCAAACGGCCATCACCGCGGCCGCGCTTGCGCCCGGCGTCTATTCGGGTTCCGTCAACGTGTCGTCCACGAGCGCGCACCTCGAGATGACGCTGTCGGTGCCCGTCACCGTCACGGCCGTGTCACGCCCGAGCGTCACCGTCAGCACGGCGTTTCCGGCCGCCGCAGGATCCCCGATCACATGGACGGCCTCGTCAATCGCCGGTGCAGCGGCGCTTCAATATCAGTTCTGGCGGAACGACCCGGGTGTCGGCTGGCACATGGTGCAGGACTATGGCTCGGGAAACACATTTACCTGGACGCCGGGCCTCGCCGATGCGGGCGATCATTTCCTCCAGGTGTGGGCGCGCGCGGTCGGCTCCCCGAACCGCTACGACGCGTACTACGCCTCGAACGCGTTCACGATCGTACGGCCGACGGCATCGATCGTTTCGTTCCGTGCGGACGCCGTGTTCCCGCAACCATCCGGCAGCGTCATTCATTGGTCGGCGTCAGCAACGCCGCCGGGATCCACCGAATACAAGTTCTGGCTTTACAAGGACGGGCAGGGCTGGTCAGTACTCCAGGATTACGGCACGTCCGCTCAGGCCACTTGGACGCCATCCACGACGGGAACATACGCAGTGCAGGTGTGGGCTCGCATCGCCGGAACCGCTGTCGCCTATGACGACTGGCGCACCAGCGGCACGTTCAGCATCACCAACACCGCGCCGCTGAAAATCGTCAGTTTCGCCTCACAGCCCGGCGGGCCGACGTATCTTGCGGGCGTTCCCATCACCTGGAGCGCTTCGGCGAGCGGCGGGTCGTCCGGCCCACTGCAGTACCGCTTCTGGAGGTTCGATCAGAGCACGAACGCCTGGGCGATGGTGCAGGACTACAGTGCCGCTTCGACCTACACCTGGACTCCGGCGGATCCGGCGGATGTCGGTACGCACGCCATCCAGGTATGGGTGCGCAGCGCTGCATCGTCGGCGAACTACGAAGTATGGCAAAGCACCGGCAACTTCGCCGTAGCGCACAATCCGGTGGCGAAAGTCTCCGTGTCGTCCGACGTGGTGTTCCCGATACCGTCGGCAGCGATCGTGAATTGGACTGCCATGGCCCAAGGGGGACTCACGCCTCAGTACAAGTTCTGGATTTATCGTGACGGCGCCGGCTGGTCCGTGCTGCGCGATTGGAGCACGTCGCCGAGCGTGGCATGGACTCCGGCGCAGGATGGTCAGTACTCGCTGCAGGTCTGGGCGCGCTCGACTGGTTCGTCGGTCAACTACGACGTGTGGACGAGCAGCGGCACGTTCACGGTGGGCGCGTCGGGACCCGCCGCGATCACAAAGCTGGCCGTGAACACGACGCTTCCCGCGGCCGCCGGGACGACGATCACGTGGACCGCAGTCGCGAGCGGCGGCACGGCGGGACCGCTGCAGTTCGAATTCTGGCGCCTCAATCAACAGACTGGCACGTGGTCACTCGTGCAAGGTTACGGCACGAGCAATACCTTCACGTGGACGCCGTCGAGTGCCGACCGTGGGAATTACGCGTTGCAGGTCTGGGTGCGGAGTGCCGGATCGACGGCAAACTACGAAGCGTGGACCGGCACGGGGACCTTTACGATACGGTAGCGATTCAGCCGGGCGCTCCATGTTCGCTTCATCGCGATGAAGGGGCGCCTGGCCGCCGCGCTAAACCTGCAGGCGGAATTACAGAACCGTGCCGTCCTGCGCAGTGTGCCCGGTGTGCGCGCCCCGAAGGGTCGTCGTATAACCGGCTGGGTTGGTGATACTTAGCGCGAATCGACCGACTCCGGGGTGACAGGGCACATCCGTTGCCCCTGTCTCCGTCATCATGCGGAGACGAGTCCTCGGGATTATTGCGTTCATTTTTGCCTTCGCCGCCGTCGTCGACGCGCAGACGCTGACGTGGGATCCGAACACGGAGCCTGATATCGCCGGTTACGTCGTGTCGGTCGGCACGCAGTCGGGCGTCTATACGAGCAACGTGAACGTCGGCACGCAGACTTCGTATCCGATCAGCAATCTTGATCCCACACTCAACTACTATTTCGCCGTCCGCGCGTACAACTCCCAGGGGCTCTATAGCTCGTACTCGCGTGAGATTCTGCTCCCGGCGACGGCGCCGCCTGGAACGACGGTCATTACATCGTTGCGCGCGTCGACGACATATCCGGTGCTTGCCGGAAAACCGGTCACGTGGACGGCTTCAGCGACGAGCAAGAACGGCCCGGTCGAATATGCGTTCTGGCTGTACTCGGCAGCTGGCTGGGTGAAAGCCCAGGATTACAGCTCCAGCAACTCCTTCACGTGGGCACCCGCGTGGGGCGACCTCGGTGTGCACGCGGTGCAGGTCTGGGCGCGTGTGGTCGGATCCACCGCAAAGTATGAAGCCTGGGTCGGCACCGACCTGTTCACCGTAGCGGCGCAGCCGCTGCAGCTGACCACGTCGACGGAATTCCCGGTGCCTCCCGGGCAATCGATCACGTGGAGCGCGTCCATGGCCAGCGTCCCGTCCGGCGTGCAGCTGGAATACGAGTATTGGCTCTATCAGCAGTCGACGGGCGCATGGACGATCGTCCAGCCTTACGGTCCTCAAACCGACTTCACGTGGACGCCGTCTGCCACAGGCACCTACGCGATCCAGGTCTGGGCGCGCCAGGTGGGCTCGGCAGCGAAGTACGACGTGTACGCGGGCTCGGGCTTTTTTAGCGTCAGCCGTTCGCCCATCGTGGTCAAGTCGATCACACCGGACACCAACCTCCCGACGGCGACCGGCACCACGATCACGTGGACGGCGCGCGCCCGCGGTGGCTCGGCCGGTCCGCTGCAGTATTCGTTCTGGCGGCTGCACGAAGGCATCGGATGGACCGAAGTGCAGCCCTACTCGATGTCGAACAGCTATACGTGGACGCCGACCTGGGGCGACGAAGGCAAGTACGCCCTTCAGGTGTGGGTAAGAAGCGCAGGATCGACCGCGAAATACGAAGCGTGGCTCGGAACCGGCACGTTCGAGATCACGCGGTCCGCGGTGCAGCTCACGTCGAACGTGTCGTTCCCTGCGGCGCCTGGCACGGCCGTCACCTGGACGGCAAGCGTCGCCGATACATCGTCGCCGGTCGACTATACATTCTGGGTCTACAACCAGGGCACGGGCACATGGACGAATCCGCAGGGGTACAGCTCGACTTCGACGTTCAGCTGGACTCCCGCTGCCGGCCGCTATGCAATCCAGGTCTGGGTCAGACGCGCCGGGTCGACTGCGACGTATGACGCGTGGAGAGGAACTGACATCCTGACGATCGCATCCAGCACGCCGAAAGTGCTCTCGCTCAAACCATCCGTCACACCGACCTCCGGCACCGCGGTGACGTGGACGGCCGTCGCGACCGGCGGTACCGCTGGACCGCTGCAGTACGAGTTCTGGGTCTTCGACGGTTCGTCGTGGCAGATCGCTCAGAGCTACTCGTCGTCGAACTCATTCAGCTGGACGCCGGCATCGCCCGGCAAGTACGCGGTGCAGGTCTGGGTCAGGAGCGCTGGAGGGATCGCGAATTACGAGGCGTGGCTGGGCAGCGACTACTTCATGGTTCAGTAGCGTCGCGAGGACGCGCTATTCTGCGCGTTGCGCTTCTGCTGACACGTCGTCGAGTCCGAAACGCAACCGGAGCAGCCGCGTCCCGCTGGCATGACAGATCCGCTCGAGCGCCGTCAGGCGCTCCGGCGGAAGCCGGGTCGTACTGATGACGATGGCCTCGACCCCTTCCTTCCCGATGATAGCGCCGAGTTCGTCGATGCCGCCGAAGATCGGGAGACGCAGAACGCGTTTTCCGTACTTCGAGCGGTCGTCGTCCACGAATCCGACCGGCGTGAGGCCGTGCCGCGTGTTGTTCCTCAGCTCCGTCACGAGGATGGCGCCCGCGTCCCCTGCACCGTAGACGAGGGCGCTGCTGCCCCCCCGCCGGCGCCGCCCTGCCGCGTCACCCAGAATCCTGAACGACAGCCGCGAGCCCGGAACGAGCAGGCCAAGCAGCATCAAATCGATCATGAACACGCCCCGCGAGTAGCCGGCGAAGCGGTACAGATACACCAGCGCCATCACGCTCCCGAGGACCCCGAGCACGATGCCCTTCGCAAACGTCGTGATGTCCCCGAGGCCGATGTACCGCCACGTGCCGCGGTAAATCCCCATCGTCAGGAACGCCAGCAGCTGGCAACTGATCACGATCGGCAGCGACTGCTGCATGAGCGCGTAGTACTTCGGCGTATCGCGGTCGAACCGGATCACGTAGGCAGCGCAATACGCGAACGTCACAAGAACGAGGTCCAGGAGGATCTCGAACAGACGGCGGCGATAGGTGACGTCCACAAGCAATGGCGTGTACGCGCGGTTGATGAGCAGCGAAAAATCGTCGCCATCGTAGACCGAAACGCGCGCGAGCCAGATGCCGAGCAGGGTCAGCGCGACGATGAGCAGCGGCGCGACGATGACGGTCCCGAAGGCGCCAATCGAATGGCTCAGGACCGCGATGCCGCTCCCGGCAGCGGCCAGCGCCCAGAGGAAGAGGACCGCCTGCGTTTCCGAGAACCCCATCGCGACGAGCCGATGCGACGTGTGATCGCGGCCGCCCTGTGAAGCGGATCGCGTCGACAGGATGCGCGAAAGGGTCACGAACGCCGTGTCGAACAGCGGAATGAGAAGCAGGCAGACGGGGACGGCAAGCGCACTGACGAGTCCGGTACCGAGCTGACGGCTGCCGGAGAGAGCGAGCACCGCCAGCGCACTGCCAAGCAAGAGGCTGCCCGCGTCACCCATGAAGACCGACGCCGGCCGGAAGTTGAAGAACAGAAACCCCACGGTCGCGCCAAAGAGCGCGGCAGACAGGCTGGCGAGCGCTGGCGACGCACCGGCGAACTCGAGCCAGCAGCCGATGCTCGCTATTGCCGCGATGCCGGCGCAGAGCCCATCCATGTTGTCGAGCAGATTGAGCGCGTTGGTGATCGTCACGATCCAGGCGATCTCGAGTACGCCGTTCAGGATCCCCGACCCTGTCCACCCGGGGCTCCCGCCGAGCAGCGGGAACGCGGACGCGACGACGATCTGCGTGACGAGCTTGGACACGGGCTTGAGCCGCACCACATCGTCCAGGAGGCCGAGCAGGAGCATGCCCGCGATCACGACGAGCCCTGGAACGATGGATCGTGGAGACGCGCCGCTGACCGCGAGGCCCGCAGTGATGCCGACCGCAAGCGCGACACCGCCGAGCAGGGGAATCGGCCGTGTGTGCCAGCGATCCTGTTTCGGTAGCGCCACCGTCCGGGTGCGGACGGCGATGCGTTTCACGACAGGCGTCGCGGCCGCGGCCGACAGCCCCGCGATGGCTGCCGTGACGATGCTTCGTTCGATCATGCCGGCTCGTGCAGTCTAGCGCGAACCGTAGTGGAGGCGGAGCGATTCCGGAGGAGGTGCTCGTACAGTCGGGCGATTCGATCGACGAGCGCGGTATCCGAGTACGTCGAGCGGACGCTCTCGCGAGCGTTGACGGCTCTCACTGCGGCAGCAGCGCGATCGCGCGCGATGCTCAGCAGGGCGCTTGCGACGTCGGCGGCGGTTTTCCCCGTCAGCAGGCCGGTCCGGCCATGGGCAACCACGTCAGGAACGCCTCCCACAGCAGTCGCGGCGACAGGAATACCAGCGGCCATCGCTTCGATCAGCGCCACCGGCGTGCCCTCGTTCCTCGAGGTCAGCGCCAGGACATCCAGCGGCGCGTATACCGCGGTGAGATCCTCACGCCAGCCCAGAAACGAGGTGAGGCCGGCCGCGATCGCCGTAGCGGCACGTTCTGCGAGAGCTGAACGCTCGGGACCATCTCCGGCGATCACCAGCCTCGCGCGGGGAAGCTCTTTCCTGACGATCGCCATCGCGTCAATCAGGACTTCGACCTGTTTGACGGGGACGAGCCGTCCGACATATCCGACGACGAATTCATCGCCGTACGATTCTGCGGCGCGCGCGCGCGCGCGCTGCTCGGGCGTCAGGGACAGCAGATCGTCGAGCTGCAGTCCGAGGGGCACGACGACGGTCCTGGCCGCGTCCGCGACGCGAAACCGCTCGACGAGCGCCTGCCGCTGGCCTTCCGAGATGGCGATCGTGCAATCGGTGGCCCTGGACAAGGCACGTTCCGCCGACCGGGCGAAGCGATCACCGATGCCGCTGAAATAGCCCTCCAGCACGTGGCCGTGGAAGGTGTGAACGACCACGATGCGCGGATTCGATCGTCGCAACGTATTGCGGATCCAGGCGGCCGCGCGTCCTAGCGCGCCCGCCTTCGCCGTATGCGTGTGCACGATGTCGGGCTGGAATTCACGGATGGCACTCCAGACGCCGCCGAACGCGCGCATGTCGTCCAGAAGGTGCAGGCGGCGGCCGAGTGAGGAAACGCGCCGTGACGCGATCCCGCATTCACTGGCGAGGTGATCGAAGCTGCCTTCGTCGGCTCCGACGGTTCCGTGCACGAGCAGGGTGTCGAAGCCGCGTTTCTCGAGGCCGGAGTTCAGGATGACGACGTGTCGTGCGGGGCCCCCGACGTTGAGTCGAGAGATGATCCGCAGCACGCGAGGACGACCGCGGCGCGCGCGCGCGTCAGTCACGGGCGGCGACACAGCAGAGACCCATACCGTACGTGAGAAGGTACCGGACCGGCCGGTTGATCACTTTCGGGAGCAGACGGGCCGCCGCTACGGCGGCTGGCGTCGGCAGATCGCCGAAAACGAACGACTCTCTGATTCGCAGGCCCGTTTTCGCGACCAGCCCTTCGAACTGCCGCCGCGAGTAGAAGCGCTCATCGGTTGGCGGCGCCGCGAAACGCGTGTGCCGCGTCGGGATCACAATCAACACGACAGGCGCGCAGCGTGCCTGCTCCTGGATCAGGGTGACGGTGACGTCCGCATCGAAGTGCTCGACAACGCCGAGCGAGTACACCAGATCGAACTTTCCGTGCGACGGCCCGAGATCGAAGGCGCTTCCCTGCTCGAACGCAGCGGGCGCCCGAAAGTAGTCCGCCATCTCGCGCGCGAGGGCGACGATCCGCGGCTCTTCGTCGATACCGGCAACCTGATACCCGAAGTGCGCGAGCAGCGACGGGTAGATGCCGGCGCCACAGCCGACATCGAGAAGCCGCCCGCGGACCGGGCAGTGCCGCGCGATGGCCGCGGTGATCGGCGCGAGAAATGACCACTGGCTCAGCGCGAACGGCACCGGTCCCCCGGCCTGGTCGATACCACCGCGGATGTAGTCAGTCCATCGATCGCTCATGTCAGAGCGGCTCCCGCGCCGGCGAAATCAGTCCGCGCGCCAGCGCGACCA
This sequence comes from Vicinamibacterales bacterium, assembly GCA_035492775.1. Taxonomy (GTDB): domain Bacteria; phylum Acidobacteriota; class Vicinamibacteria; order Vicinamibacterales; family 2-12-FULL-66-21; genus DATJFQ01. The sequence goes on along the minus strand of DATJIW010000094.1, from coordinate 60,540 downwards.
TCGAGCGGGCCGCGTCGAACGCGGCTGCGCGGTCGGCTGCATCGAAGCGCACCGCCTGCGACAGCGGCATCCTGGCGATTCGCGTCGTCCACAGCAGGAACATCATCGAGCCGACGGCGTACGACACTGTTGAGGCGAAGGACGCGCCGGTAATGCCGTACCGCGGAATCCAGAACACGTTCAGCACGATGTTCAACGCGAGCGTCGAGCCGTAAATTGCGGCGAATCGTTCGGGTCTTCCGGCCCGCAACGCCGGCGCGCCGCACACGCGCTGCATGCCCATGAAGACGACGCCGGGAAGAAGAATGATCATCGGCCATACGGCGGGATCGTAGGCAGCGCCGTACACCAGCCGAATCGCCGGGCCGCTCACGACCGCCGCGGTGACCGCGAGCGCGACACCGAGGAGCGCGTTCACGCGCGCCGCGCGGAGCGCACGTGCTGCCGCGTCCGCAACCGTGTTCGTCATTTGTCCGGGCAGCACGGCTACGGCCACGGCATCGGCGGCGAGCATCAAAGTCTCCGCGAGCGTGACCGCGATGGAGTACTGCCCCAAGGGTGCGGCGCCCAGCCATGCATCCACCATGAACATGTCGACGCGCAGGTGAAGAAAGAACAGCGTCATGCCGAGATGCAGCACCAGCGCCGACCGGAGCGTCGTCTTCAGGAGGGGCCAGTCCCATCTGATCCAGGCAGCGGGATCCGCGAGCAGTGGTGCCGCTATGACCGCCCAGGTGACGAACGAACCGGTCAGCGCCAGGACCAGTGCTGCCGTGACCGTCATGCGCCCGCTGACAAACAGCACGACGGCCATGACCACCTGCACCACACCCCCGGCGACCGCGGCGACATACTGCCGCCTGACCCGTCCCACCAGGGCGAACAGGGAGCCGGCAAGCAGCGAGTGCAGCCCGATCGGGATCGTTGCTGCCGCGATGAGCAGCCACAGGAGCGAGGTTTCGCCGAATGTGCCCGGGGCAATCACCGGCAAGAGCGGCATCAGCGCTCCCAGGAACACGCCGCACCCGAACGCGATCAGGCCATTTTGCGCCGCCAGGCGCTGTTCCGAGATGCCCGACGTGCCATAGAGGAACACGTTCGCCTGGTCGATGCCGAGCTTGCCGATGGTGGTCGCCGTTGCCGCAGCGAGGATGGGCAGGTAGTAGGCGCCTCGTCCGGCCGGTCCGAGGGCGCGCGTCACAATCGCGCTGGAAACAAAGCCGAGCAGATACCGTGCGATCGACAACGCCAGCACGTGCGCCGTTCCGGTCGCGACGGAAGGGGAGTGCTGCGTACGTGCGACGCTCATGCTACGCGCGGATCATCGCGCGGAGGCTGAGGTGCGCGATTGCCAGACACGTCAGGAAGGCCCAATACGCGCCATACCATCGAGTCAGTCCGGGGCGCTGCCAGGCGTACACGATACCCCACCACCCGAACACCAGCAGCAGCGGAACGATCGACTCGCGCTGCCGGTACGAGAGATTGATCACGAAGTACTGCAGCACATAAGCCGCCGTGAAGAGCCACAGGACGGACAGGCCGATCGAACGGCGCCCGGTTCGCTGAAACGTGGCGCGTCCTCCGATTGCAAAACCGATGGCGACGAAGGGCAGGATTGCGTACCACAGCAGCATGCCGGGATAGAGGAAGTAGTCGCCCGCCTGCAGCGTCCGCAGGTTCCAGCGCTGCGGCAGAATCCAGGGGAAAGGTCCGAGCAACCGCCGCGCGACGTCCGCCGCCGCACCGGCGGGACCTTCGACGACCTCATCGAGTTCCGTATATTTCCAGTGACGGAAGCGCCGCAGGAAGCCGGCGGAGTAAAACCGCATGCCCGGTGAATCCATCACGTATCCCACCTGAGAAGCGAACACCACCGGAGTGGTGGGCCACCCCGCCGGAATCGGGATGAGTTCCGCCGCGACGAAAACGAGCGCGAGAACCGCGAGGCCGGCGCGTCGCCTCGCGCCGATTCGGCCGGACAGCAGCACGCAGAGCGCGACCGCGACGCACGTTGCCGCTTCGATATAGGCAAGCGCGTAAAAACGAGCGGTTCGCAGGTAAAGGAACGCTGCGAGGGCGACGAGCGCCGGAACGACCAGCCGTCGAGCCGACCGCTCGCGCATGAGGCGCAATATCGCAAACAGGGCGAGAAGCGTCGCAAAGATGATAGAGGGATCCTTGAGAAGGTCCACCGCCGCGAGTGCAGTGAGAGACGGGGACAGCGCAATGAACAGCCCGATGGCGCGAGCGCCGCGCGGGACCGTCAGGCGCGCAACGGCATACGCGACGGGCGCTGCCAGCGCGGTCAGGCCGGCATTCAGCATCTGCAGGCACACGAGGTACGGGCCAAACAGCGCCACGACTGCAGCGAACAGGTAGTACTGCCCCACGTTGTAGCTGCCGTAGTACGCCGTCGGCGGAACGCCGAGTCTGAGGTGCTGCGACGCGAGATCCAGCGCGCCTTCCCAATACGATGCAGAATCCGGTCCGAGGAATGGTCCGCCCGCGTGGCGGGCGACCGCTGTTGCTGCCATCAACCACAGCACGCGGACCGTGAGCGCGATCGCGAACAGATTGAGAGAGATCGATCTCGTTCGCGCCGGCTCTGCGCGGGCGATCGCCGCACCCGCGGCCGCGATCAGCGTCAGCAGCAGCCAGTACGAAGAGGGGATATCGCCGGTCCACTGGCCGGCGAGCGAGGCCGCCACGATCACGCCGACGCAGACTCCCGCGACCGACCGCCGCTTCAGGATCGACAGCCGCGCCCGCCGGCGCAGCGACAGCAGGCGCTCGTGTTCAGGCGTCATCGCGGACCGTGGACACGTTCACGCGGCGACCAGCCCGCCAAGGCTCGAGGCGACGTCGGCTTTGGATGTCGGCCGCGTATCGATGAAGGCGCGGAACCACATCTCGAGCATGACGACGTTCCATAGCTGGTAGTGCCACGACGCTTCACCGGACACGTGGTCCTTGAAGAGCTGTTCGACCACGGCCGGGCGCATGATGCCGCGCTGACGGAATTTCGCGCTCGAGACGATGTCCTGGACGAACTCCTTCAGCTCGCAGCGGAACCACGCGTCGATCGGGACGCCGAACCCCATCTTGGGCCGATCGAGAATCTCAGCCGGCAAGAGCGAAGCCACTGCAGTTCGGAGAATGTATTTCTTGACATTCCGTCGCAGCTTCAAATCCGACGGCAGGCGCGCCGCGAATTCCATGACCTCGTGGTCGAGCAGTGGTGACCGCCCTTCCAGTCCGTGGGCCATCGTCGCAATGTCGACCTTGACGAGGAGGTCGCCGGCTAGATACGTCGTCACGTCGACGTCGAGTGTGGCATCCACGATGTCCGCGGCATCGCTGCTGCGATACGCGTCGAGCAGCACGCGATCGGGATCCCGGGGAACCTGCGCAAGGAAGTCCGGCGTGCAGATCTCCTCGCGCAGACCGTGCGGGAAATGCGAGACCCAGCGGATGTAGCGCTCCTCGCGTCCCTCTGCGCCGGCCTGGAGGAAGCGGCGTCCCCGGGAGACGAGCCCGCGACGGTTGCCGTTTGACGGCGCCATGGCGGCGGCATTCGCCATCAGTCGTCGAACAGGTCTCGGGATGCGATCGAAATGCTGTCCCAGTACGTTGGCGTAGTACCGGTCGTACCCGGCGAAGTTCTCGTCGCCGCCGTCTCCGTTCAAGGCGACGGTCACATAACGCCGGGTCAGCTCACTCAGAACGAACGTGGGTATGGCCGACGAATCGGCGTACGGCTCGTTGTAGTGCCAGACAAGCGATGGCAGCAGCGACAAGGCGTCGGGCCGGACGACGAATTCATGGTGATCGGTCGAGTACTTGCGCGCGACGAGGCGCGCCGCTGGCAGCTCGTCGTACTCCTTCTGCTCGAAACCAATCGAAAAAGTCTTCACCGGTCCGCTGGCGTGCTCAGCCATCAGCGCCACGACGGCGCCCGAGTCGATGCCACCGCTGAGAAAGGCGCCCAAAGGCACGTCGGAGATCAGCCGCATGCGGACTGCGTCACTGAGGCGGCGGCGGAGCTCCGCGGCGGCGTCCGCCTCCGTCATGCGCACCTTGTCCGAGTACTTCAATCGCCAGTACCGTTCGATCCTGATCTGTCCGTTCTCGACGAGCAGGAAATGCCCGGGCGGAAGCTTCCTCACGCCTTTGAACGCGGACTCCGGCGCGGGCACGTATTGCAGCGCGATGTAATCGGCAATGCCCTGCGGATCAGGTTCCGGAACCCACGCAGGGTCTGCGAGAAAGGCCTTCGGTTCGGATGCGAAGGCGATCCCGTCGCGATCGAGCAGGTATTGCAACGGTTTCTTGCCGACACGGTCGCGTGCCAGGAAGAGCCGCTCGCGTGTCTGATCCCAGATTGCGAACGCGAACATGCCCCGCAGCCGCGACAGGCATTCGAGGCCGTATTGGCGATACGCAGCCAGTATCACCTCCGTATCCGTTGCCGAGCGGAAGCGGTGTCCTTCCTGCTCCAGCTGGCGCCGCAGCTCAAGGAAGTTGTAGATCTCGCCGTTGAACGTAATCCAGACCCGGCCGTCGGCCGTACTCATCGGCTGCGTGCCCGCGGCGCTCAGATCGATGATCGACAGGCGCCGATGGCCGAGTCCGACCCATCCGTCCACGCGGACGTCCCAGCCGTCGGGGCCGCGGTGGGCGATGAGATCGCACATGCGGCGAACGACAGCGGCATCAACAGGCCGCCGCGACAGGTAGTTCACCCGTCCGGCTATACCGCACATCGGCTCATGCCCTCCGCCGCAGGCTCGAACTCGGGAACGGTCCCCGTCGCAAGCTGTGCGTAAATGTCCTCATAGCGGCGGACGACCCGGTCCGTGTCATAGCGGCTGCGCGCGACACTGGCAGCGCTGCGCGCCATCCGCCCGGCAGCGTCGCGATCCTCGAGCATCCGCACCATTGCGCGCTCGAGCGCACCCGCATCGGCCGCAGGCACCAGCACGCCCGTCTCACCGTCGACGATGGCTTCGACGGTACCGCCGACCGATGTCGCCACTATTGGCGCGCCCGCTGCCATCGCTTCGAGGATCGCGTTCGAATAGCCCTCTTCGAGCGATGGATGGACGTAGAGGTCGCACTGCGCGAGCAGCGCGGGAACGTCGGAGCGGCGTCCGAGGAATTCGACGGAGGACGCGACGCCAAGCCGGTTCGCCTGGTCCCGCAGCTCTTGCAGCATGGGACCGTGTCCGGCAAATTGCGCTCGCGCGTGCGGAAAGCGCCGGACGACGCCCGGCCATGCGTCGAGGAAATAGCGATGCCCTTTATACGCAATCAAGTTCGCGACTACGAGGATCCGGGGCTCTTCCGGGAGCACGAACGACATCGGCCGCGCCGCCGGAAACCGCTCGAAGTCGACGCCGTTGTGGACGACGAGCACGCGCTTGGGATCGATGTGTTCGTACTCGATCGTGTCCGCGCGAACGGCCGCTGAGTTCGCGATGACGAGATCCGTCAAGCGATTGGCGATGCGTTCAACGAAGAGGAAGTGACGCTTCTGTGCCTTGAACAAGCCGAGGCTTCGCCGGCTGGCGACGATCACCGGCACGCGGGCCGCGCGCCCGATGAACGCCGAGAGCACGTAGGCCCAGAACAGCATCGCGTGCAGAATCTCGGGACTCTCCTTCCGAATCGTCCGCCAGAAGCGCCACAGCGTTCGCACGACGTGCGGAAACGACGCGATGTAGCTGCGCTGCTTGAATCCCCTGAAGCCGAGCGCGTACAAACGCGCTCCTGATGCTACGACCAGCGGCGCGAGCGGACCGTCATCCCCAAGGCAGCAGAGCGCCGGATCGAAGCGCGTACGATCCAGCCGGCGGATCAGTTCCACGAGCTGCGTTTCAGCGCCGCCGATCTCGAGGGTACCGATTACGAACAGCAGCCGGATCCGCCGTGGCGGCCCCGCCGTCTCGTGGTGATCACGCTGCACGAGTACCCCGCACCGATACGGCGACGGGCCCGCGCCGCACATCGTCCAGGCCGGCCTCGGTAAACCAGCGTTCCACTTCTTCGAACGTGTGCTTCCACTGATAGCGCGGCGAATACCAGTCGAACGTGTCGAGCCATCGCCATTCCGGATCGGGGTTCAGACTGGTCGGAAGCGCGATCGCGGTGATCGTGCGAAGTACCGGCACCCGCTGGGCGTGGTACAGCGGAATCGCGAGACGGCATGCCTTGAGCAGCATCGATTTGGGGAGTCGCGGGGTGATCAGGCGCAGCACTTCGCCGCCGAACCGCACCCGGTTTTCGGTCGAATAGACCCAGATGGACATGCGTCCGCCAGGCTTCAGCAGTCGCGTCAGGCTCAGGAACGCTTTCCGCGTGTCCGTGGTGTGGTGCAGCACGCCGATGCTGTAGATCGCGTCGAACGATTCGTCGGCGAACGGCAGGTTCATGATGTCCGCCTGATAGAACGAAAGGTTCGACCGATGGCTCAGGTTGCGTGCGGCCGCTTCGACCGCGCTGCTCAAGTCGATCCCATGGACCTCGGCGCCGGCGTCCGCGCACACTTCCGCGAATCGTCCCATGCCGCAGCCCGCATCGAGCACGCGCAGGGTGCGAAGCGAGTCAACGCGCCATCCTGTCTTCTCCTCGAACGTGTCGCGGCTGCGGGTGGTGCCGTTGGCCGAATCGAGCTGGGCCTTCGCAAAGGTGTTCCACTGATAGCCGAACGATCCGACGTACTGCTCGGAGGAAACGAAACGCGCCACGCCGTGGGTGACGGGATATGTCGCGGCGCATCTGGAGCAGGACCAGCCCGTATCGAGGCGGTGCAGCGGCATGGCCCCGCATTGCAAGCACTTCAGAGTCAAAGACAAACCGCCGGTTGCTTCGCAGGCCGACGTCATTGTACCCCCGGTTTGACGCGCACGGCGTCAGGACAAGTTGTCGATCAGCTCGCCGTACGCGACGTCGGGTATGAAATCGTACGGCGGATAGAAATGGCCGTTGCGAGAATACAGTCCATACACGAAGGTGAACGGGTGTTGATAGATCTCGTTCGGCGGCGGCGTGCGCCACGCGAGATGCGCAGCTCCGCGGGCGGCATCCCTTATCCGTGTCATCGAAACCGGAAGATTTGAACTGTCCAGCGACAGCCATGGGTTGTTCGAATCCACCACCAGCCATCCGCGTTGCGTCCGCACTTCGGTGATCGCGTGCGATGGTGTTCCGCTCGCCAGCAGCGCGTGAAGCGCCGAGCCGTTCGGCGCGATCGCATACAGCGCGATATGACGCGTCTCGAACCCCGAGTACCGCAGGATCTTCTCGATCGCGCGGCTGCGGTCGTAACACAGACCTCGATGCGCCTCGAAAACGTCGCGCGGCTCTCTCGGCGAGTCCTTCGGAATCCCTTCGTTGAGCGGCGCGATTCGCAGCACCGCCTCCTGCACGCGGCCGATGAACTGGACCTCGTCCCCGTATTGCCTGGCGGATGCCGCACCGATGGCGGGGATGCCGGCGAGGAACCGCGGAATGTACTGCACATCCTCGGTGGTCAGCGAATCATCGACCCGATGCCAGGCCGCAGTTGCCACGCTCGCGACGAGGACTGCCGCACAGATCAGGCCAGCCGGCGCGAATCGGACGAACCGCCTCCGCGTGCCGGAGCCCGCCCCCGTCGTGTGTATCAGGCGAGACTCCGGGACGGCTCGCGTTCGAGACGGTCGACGTCCGCATCGACCATCATTCGGATGAGGCCGGCGAAATCGACGTCGGGAACCCAGCCAAGGATGCGGCGGGCCTTGGTCGCATCTCCGATCAGATGATCGACTTCCGCAGGCCGCACGAGACTCGGATCGAGCTTGACGTACCGCTGCCACTCGAGCCCTGCACATCCAAACGCCGTCTGCACCAGCTCCCGGACGGAATGGCTGATTCCCGTCGCGATGACGAAATCGTCCGCCTCCGCCTGCTGCAGCATCAGCCACATCGCGCGGACGTAGTCGCCCGCATAACCCCAGTCCCGCTGCGCGTCGAGATTCCCAAGGCTCAGCGAATCCGCAAGCCCAAGCTTGATCCGCGCGACACCGTCGGTCACCTTACGTGTCACGAACTCGAGACCGCGGCGCGGTGATTCGTGATTGAACAGGATCCCCGAGCACGCGAACAGTCCGTAGCTCTCTCGATAGTTGACGGTGATGTAGTGCCCGTACACCTTCGACACGCCGTACGGGCTGCGCGGATAGAACGGCGTCAGCTCCGTTTGCGGAACTTCGCGCACCTTGCCGAACATCTCGCTCGACGATGCCTGATACAGACGAATCCGCGGATTCACCTGGCGCACCGCCTCGAGCACCCGCGTAACACCCTGCGCGTTGAACTCGCCGGTCAGCATCGGCTGATCCCACGACGCCGGGACGAAGGACATGGCGGCGAGGTTGTACACCTCGTCCGGGTCGACGTCGCTCAGCGCCCGGATGAGCGACAACTGGTCCAGCAGATCCGCGGGGCGAAGGGTGATCCGATCCAGGAGGTGCTGAATACGCCAGAGGTTCGGCGCACTGGATCGACGGACGATGCCGACGACCTCGTAGCCTTTGTCGAGCAGAAGTTCAGTGAGATACGAGCCATCCTGACCCGTAATGCCGGTGATCAATGCGCGCTTTGGCACTGTTTGCTATCGCTGAGTCGCGTCGCAGACGACAAAAAATTGTAAGCGATAACTGCTGGTCAGGCAATCAGTAAGGGACTTTTACGCTGAAGTAGCACGTTGCGGCACAGCAATCGATTGTTGTGAATCCCCAGGCGCGTGTGAGACATATTTCCCCACGATCAACGACTTGAGCGCAGAAAACAATACTCACCCTCGCTCTGTCTGGAGCCGGACGCTGGCCGGTCTCATCGCGGCAACATCCGTCATCGGGCTCCTTCCGGCAGTCATCGACGGAGGCGTCCCGGTCTGGGAACGGGTGTTCGTCACCGCTCTCGTCGCCGCCGCAGCCCTCACGCCCCGGCCTGCCGCGCTCGTGCTCGTCGCCGGTATCCCGCTCGCCTTCCTGGGACCTCCCGTCTCCGGCTCCCCGTTCCGCCTCACCGAGGCGCTCGTCGTCGCCGCGATCGCCGGATGGTCGACGCGGGCTTGCGTCCGAGGCGGAGCCGCGAGGCTGCCGCGCGCGTTCCTGACAGCCGCCGTGCTGACGGGTGTCGTGCTTCTGTGTTCGGTGCTGGTCGTGACCGCATCGAGCACGAATGCGAGTCCGGCAGCGTTGCACGACGCCGTCGGACTGACGATCAGGCATGACTACTTCGTCGACACCGGCGTGCTCGGCCCTGCGGAGATGGGGTTCATGCAGGTCCAGGCGCTCGCGCTCTTCGTGGCGTGCGCCGGGATGGCCGTGGCGACTCCAGCCTTCGTCGAGAGCTTCGCCCGCATGCTGGTCGCCGGCGCCGGCGCCGCCGGCCTGCTGAACCTGCAGCGGTTCGCGCAGATCGCCCTTCGCTCGGAATCGCCGTTCGCCGCAATGCGGTTCACGCTGCGGAACGTGCGCATCAACGTCAGCTACGGCGACGTCAACGCGGCCGGATCATTCTTCGCGCTCGGCGCCGTCGTGGCCGCGCGTCTGGCGGTCACGCGCGCGCGCGCCGCAGCCGTGATCGGGGCGGCGGCAACCGCGATCATTCTGGCGGCCCTCTGGCTGACCCAGTCTCGCGCGGCCGTCGCCGCCTTTCTGGTGGCATGCGTCGGAATGCTTCTCGTCGCGCCGCCATCGAAGCGGCGGCGGGCGGTGGTCGGCGCGGGGCTCGCGGCATGCGTGATCGTTGCGGCGGTGTTCGTAGTCCTCTTCCCGAATCGCATCGCCGGAGCCGGCACCTCCCTCGGCTGGCTGACGCGTTCCGAAATGGCAAAAGTCAGCCTGCGGATGACACGAGATCACCTGTGGTTCGGCGTGGGGGTGGGCCGTTTCTACAACGCGTCGGCGCAGTATCTGCTCTCGACGAAGCTCGGGACAATCTATCCGCACGAGAACGCGCACAACAATTATCTGCAGATGCTGGCGGAGCTGGGCATCGTTGGCGCTGCCGCCGTGCTGTGGCTGCTGCTCCTGTCGTGCCGCCACATGCTCGACCACGTTCGCACGGGCAGCACTGCTCGCCTCGCCCTCGCGGGTGGTCTTCTGGCATTTGCAGCGACGATGCTGTTCGGACATCCGCTGCTGACGCGAGAGGTCTGTTACACCTTCGCGCTCGCGGCCGGCACCGCGACGGGTGCGGGCATGCGCCGCGACACGGCTGCCGTGTCCGGCTGGATGCGGATCGCGAGTGTCGCCGCCGCTGTCGCACTTCTTGCGTCCGTTCCGTGGCGGGTGCATGGCGACAGGGCGTCGGCAAATCTCGAGCAGGTCGCGTGGGGCACGAGTCGATGGCACATCGCCACCGACGGCGTCCTCGCGCGCGTCGTACTCGGGAAAACAACGCTGTTCATTCCGACGCGGGCGAAGCTCGTGGAAATTCCTTACCGTCTCGATCGCCCCGGTCCGACAGTGACCTTCTCGGTGGTGTATCGCGACCACGCGGCGGACGATCTCGTCGTCAGCGGCACGTCCTGGGGTCGCTATCGCCTCATAGCCGGCGGTCGTACCCCCGAGTCGAGCTATGAACCAGTCGTCCTGCTGCCGAAGTCCGGTGACCCGGCTAACGTGCTGCTCGGACAGATCGTGGAGTACTGATGCAGACGGGCGTTGACATAGCCGTGATCGGCGCTGGTGTCGTCGGACTCGCAGCGGCCGCCGAACTGGCTGCAGCAGGCCGTAGCGTTGCGGTGCTCGAACGTCATCCGCGCGCGGGGATGGATACGAGTACGCACAACAGCGGTGTCATCCACGCGGGGATCTACTATCCGCCCGGCTCTCTGAAAGCCCAACTCTGCGTCGATGGCGCAGCGCGGCTGTTCCATTTCTGCGCGCGCGAAGGCGTCGCGCACGAGCGTTGTGGCAAGTTGATTCTTCCGAGCGAGCCGGACGACCTTCACCCGCTGGAGGCGCTCGCCCGCAACGGGACCGCAAATGGCGTGGACGGGCTGGCCGTGGTCGACTCGGCGTTCGTGCGGGCGCGGGAGCCGCACGTTCGCGCGACTTCAGCGCTGTGGTCACCCAACACGGGACGGCTCGATGCAAGCATGCTCGTTGCAGCGCTCCGGCGGCGCGCCGAAGCCTCAGGAGCGATGATCGTGACCCAGAGCGAAGTCCTCGCCGGCGAGGCGGGGGCTGGCGGCAACCTCACCCTGATAACGGAGCGCGAGAGGATTTCAGCGCAGATCGTCGTGAATGCCGCGGGGCTCTTCGCCGACCACGTGTCCCGGACGCTCGGGGGCGAATCGTTCCGGATCTATCCCTGCCGCGGCGAATACGCACAGCTCGTACCTTCGAAACGGGGATACGTGAACGGACTGGTCTACCCGCTGCCGCACGCGTCGGGTCACGGACTCGGCGTGCACCTCACGCGCGGCGCGGACGGCACGGTCATGGTCGGTCCGACAATCCGTTATCAGGAGCGGAAAGACGACTACGAAACGAACCGCGATCCGGTGGAGTCGTTCCTGCCGGCGACCCGGCGGCTTCTGCCGTCCATCGAGATTTCAGACATGCGGCTCGGTGGTACCGGCATCCGCGCGAAGCTGCATCCGCCGGAAGAGCGCTTTGCGGATTTCCTGATCCGCGCGGATCGCGTCGTGGCAAATCTCATTCACGCGGCGGGAATCGATTCGCCTGGGCTCACCTCGTGCCTCGCGATCGGGGCGCGGATCCGGGGCATGGTGGACGACATGCTCGGCGTCCGGCCGTGAGCACGACGCCTGTAGCCGCCTGCGATCATCGGCCGGACTCATTGCGTCGTCAGATCCTCGATGTACCGTCGCAGCGCGTCCTGCCATGGCGGCATGGCAATGCCGAGCGACCGCAGCCGCGCGTTCGACAGCGCACAGTAGCGGGGCCGCGGCGCACGCAGCGGGACCGAGTCGAGCGTCAGCGGTTTCATCCGCAGCGGGCGGCCAAGCAGGCGTGCCGATTCGGCGGCGATCTCGGCCCACGTCGCCGCACCACCGTTCACGCAGTGATACGTCCCCGGCGGCGCCTGCTGCTCGATGAGCCGGCGGGTCGCGGCCGCGACGTCGGGCGTGTAGCTCGGTGACACCGTGCGGTCGACGAACACGGGCACCTCGCCGTCCGCCATAATCCGATCGACGATGCCGCCGAGACTGCCGCGGCGCGCACCTGCCCGGATCCCTGGCCCTCCGAACAGGCTCTCCACGCGGAGCACATATGCGCGGCCGGCGTCGGCGGCGAACCAGTCGCCCAACAGCTTGGACGACGCGTAGACGCTGCGCGGGTTGGGTGGATCGGTCTCGGCGTACGGCCGCTCGGCCGTCCCGTCGAAGATGAAGTCGCTGCTGTAGTGCACCAGCGCCGCGTCGTGCGCTCTCGCTGCGCGGGCAAGGTCGAGAACCGCGAACGCATTGACCTCGAGCGCATGCTGCGCGTGGGTTTCCGCGCCATCCACGTCGTTGTATGCGGCGCAGTTCACGATGAGATCCGGCCGCGCTGCGGTGATCGCCGCATCGACGGCAGCCGGATCGGTGATGTCCAGGGCAGAGCGATCGAGCGGCTGCACGGCTTCACAGTCGCGGAATGCCGATGCGATAGCCGCGCCAAGCAGTCCGTGAGCCCCGGTGATGAGCACGCGCATGTCGGTCAGTCGATCGCCCGTGCCAGTGCCTCTACGACTTCCGCCTGCTGCTCCGGTCTCAGTTCGCCATAAATCGGCAGCGCGAGCACCTCGGCCGCCGCTCTTTCGGCTTCCGGAAAATCTCCCTTCCGGTAACCAAGCGTCGAGAAACACTCCTGCAGGTGAAACGGCACGGGGTAGTAAATCTCGGTCCCGATACCGTTTGCCGTCAGCCGCTCGCGGACCACGTCACGCCCGGGAACGCGAATCACGTATTGATTGAAGATGTGCGTGCTTCCCGCGGGACGGCTCGGCACGACCACGGGGCCACCGGCCGACTGCGACAAACCGGCCTCCGCGAGCAGCCGGTCGTACCGATCGGCGTTCGCGCGGCGCATGTCGGTCCACCGCTGCAGATGCGGCAGCTTCACGCGCAGCACGGCCGCCTGAAGGGCGTCCAGCCTGAAGTTGCCGCCGACCCGCTGGTGGAAGTACTTCGGATCCGCGCCGTGGTTCCGCAACAGGCGCATCTCGCGCGCCAGCCGCTCGTCGGCCGTCGTCACGAATCCTCCGTCTCCGAAGGCGCCAAGATTCTTGCTCGGGAAAAACGAGAAGCAGCCCACCGCTCCCATCGTTCCCGCCTGTCGGCCGTGATGACACGCGCCGATCGCCTGCGCCGCGTCTTCCACGATCGGCACGGCTGCGCTCGCGGCGATCGCGCCAATTCGATCCATATTTGCGCACAGGCCGTAGAGATGGACGGGAACGATCGCCCGGGTCCGCGGCGACAGCGCCCTGGCGACGCCCTCGGGGTCGACGTTGAACGTCATCGGGTCGATGTCCACGAGCTTCGGCGTGGCGCCGACGCGGACGATGCATCCGGCGGTCGCAAAAAACGAAAACGTCGGCGCGATCACCTCGTCGCCGGCACCGATGCCGAGCGCCATGAACGCAACCAGGAGCGCGTCGGTCCCTGACGAGACGCCGACGGCGTGCGGAGCGCCGACGAAAGCCGCCAGCTCGCGTTCGAGACCGTCGATTTCGGGACCGCCGATGAACTGCTGGCTGTCGCAGACGCGGGCGATGGCGGCGAGAATGTCTTCCCGGAGCGGTCGATACTGCTCCTGCAAATCGAGCAACGGAACGGACATCGAGAATGTCAGCGAGTCGAAATGATCGGCGCGCCCCACACCGGCAGGTCGTTGCGCGAATCCGCCTCTCCCTTGCCGGGGGCTGATGCGCGCGTGTTGAACACGAGCTCCACCTCTTCGCCGGCATAGGACGAAAGGTCTGCGCTCACCGGAACCCAGCGGCGCTCCGACGGATTGTGAAACGGGTCGAGCGTCTGCGTGAACAACTCCTCGAACGCGCGGCCGTCCGAGACGCCTACGAAGAAGTAGACGCCGTCGCCGTCCTTGTCCCACGCCTCCGGTTTGAGTCCCAGCGACACCTTCAGCCACCCGTCGTCCGGCACGCGGACCTTGATGTGCAGCCGGCCGTTCGGCGGTGCGCTCACGGCGGACTTCGTGTCGCCGTCCAGCGTGACGCTGCCCGCGCTCCACGGCTGGCCGTCCTTCTGCGCCTGGCCGTAGAGGGTCATGAGGTCGATCGTCTGAGCGGTGCCGCGGTGAAACAGCCACCATCCGCCGACCAGCACGACGAGGATGACGACAACGGTGAGAACCGCGCGATTCCCTTTCATCAGACTCTCGATTCTTCCATTTCTCTTAGTACTAACATACTCACCGGGAGCGGCGTTCCTTCACGGCGGCGCGCGTTTCGCGGTCCGCCTCGCGGCGCTTGATCGTCTCACGCTTGTCGTGCGCCTTCTTGCCTTTTGCCAGCGCGATCGCGACCTTCACACGGCCGTTCTTGAAATACATCCGCGTCGGGACGATCGTCATGCCTCGCTCGGTCGTCTTGCCAATCAGCTTCCGGATCTCCTGACGGTGCAGGAGCAGCTTGCGGCGCCGCGTCGGCTCGTGATCGCTCGAGCCGCGGTTGCGGTAGGCGGAAACGTGGATGTTGTAGGCCCAGACCTCCCCGCCTTCCACCCGCGCGAAGCTGTCGCGCAGGTTCGCGCCGCCGTGGCGAATGGACTTGACTTCGGTGCCCACGAGCGCGATTCCCGCCTCGAACGTCTCGATGAAATGGTAGTCGTGCGCCGCCTTCCGATTGTCCGCGATGATCTGCTGCGCTGCCTCGCGCTCGGTCTTGCTCATGCGGGTCGCGCGGCGAGACGCGCCGCGAGCAGAATGGCCTCCACGAGACTCGACGGATCCGCGACACCGCGGCCGGCGATATCGAACGCGGTGCCGTGATCGACCGACGTCCTGACGATTGGCAGGCCAAGGGTGACGTTGACCGCGCGCCCGAATCCGAGCAGCTTCACCGGGATGAGGCCCTGGTCATGGTAACAGGCGATGACGGCGTCGAATTCACCGCGGGCCGCGCGGCCGAAGAGCGTGTCCGCCGGCCACGGCCCGGTCACGTCGATCCCGCGCGCTCTCGCATCCTGCACGGCCGGCGCAATCACCTCGTCGTCTTCGACGCCGATGACGCCATGCTCCCCCGCATGCGGGTTGAGTCCGGCAACCGCCAGGCGCGGTCGCGCGTGCCCGAACCGGGGGAGCTCGCGGGCGGTGATGCCGATCGTGAAATCCATGACGTCCCTGGTCAGCAGTCGGGGCACGTCGACGATCGGCACATGGATCGTTGCCAGGACGACGCGCAGCTGCTCGGAATAAAACAGCATGGCCACGCGGCTGGCGTTCGTCAGGTGCGCCAGGAGGTCGGTATGACCCTTCCACGGCAGACCGGCGAGCGCAAACGCCTCCTTGTTCACGGGCGCCGTCGCGATGGCATCGATCGTCCCATCGAGCGCATCGCGCGTGGCACGAACGATCGCGTCATAGGCCGCCCGTCCGGCCTCCGGTGACACCGCCCCGACGGCGAACGACCCCGGCGAGTCGTAGATCCGGGTGTCGCAGGCGGCCTGCACGCGCGGATCAGCCGCGGCCTTCTCCGCGATTTCGGGACCGATCCCCGCCGGATCGCCTGCCGTGATCCCCACCCGAGGCTTCATCGGCGGCACGAGTCGCAGTTCCCCGCGGCGCAGCCCGTCGGATTGGTGCAGGCGCCGTGATCCGCGCACCCGGCGTGTTTCACCCCTTCGCCGTTGGGCAGCTCATACCGAAGGCAGCATTTGAGCCGGCCGCACTGACCTGAGAGCCTCGAAGGATTGAGGCTGAGATGCTGCTGCTTGGCCATTTTGATCGACACGGGTTCGAACGACTTCAGCCACGTCGTGCAGCACAGCGGGCGGCCGCAGGAGCCGTAGCCGCCCAGCATCCGCGCTTCGTCGCGCACGCCGATCTGACGCATTTCGATGCGCGTGTGGAAATGCGACGCCAAATCGCGCACGAGCTCGCGGAAATCTACTCGATCGTCCGACGTGTAGTAGAACGTGATGCGCGATCCGTCCAGCGCCGCTTCGACTCTGGTCAGCTTCATCGCCAGGGCACGCTCGCGGATTTTCATCTGAGCGACATGCTTCCCCTCGGCTTCACGCTGCTGCTGCTTCAGCTTCTGGACGACGTCATCAGGCGAGGCGCGCCGCACGACGACTTCCGTCGGCTCTGCGTGCGGACGGCGCTCTGCGACTGCCGCCGGCAGGGCAGCGACTGTTCCGAGTGCGGGCCCATTCGCGGTCTCGACGACGACCTGATCGCCCGGCGACGGCGGGACGAACGGGATGGGACTGCCGTTTTCGTCGAATGCGAATTCGGGCAGCAGAAACGAGTGGCGGCGGCCCGCCGGCTCGAACGCCACGCTGACGAACGGATGCTGCGGCATTAGATATTCAGCGCGATCCAGTCCGCAACGATCTTCGGACTCGCATTCCTGTCGAGGGCCGCTATCGCACGGTCCACGGCGACAAATCCAGCAACCACGCGCTCGGGATCGAACGCGCGGCCAGCCGACCGCAACGTATCTTTCAAATCGGCATTCGCCAGCACGTCGTCAGGGGCATTGGCGTGCAGCGCACCGATGTCACGCAGCAGGGACGACAGAGCGCGCAGCTGCTCCGCGAGCACCTCTCGCTCCGCAGCGCCCGCCGTCATCGCTTTCGCCGCGTCGAGGCGCCGCCGCGGGTCGCCGCCGGACGCAGCGCTCGACAGCAGGCGTGCCGCCGCAGTGCGCGCGGCGGCCGCGCCCTCCACGTCGCGACCGAGAGCGCGGCCGATGCTGCCGTCCGCCGCAGCGGCCGCCGCGTGTGCGTCGGCGGCGGACAATCCGTGGTCGCGCGTGAGAACCGTCGCGACTTCCGATGCAGACAGCGCACCGAACCGAAGGTGCTGACAGCGGGAGCGCACGGTCGGCAGAAGCACATCCGGCCGCGACGTCACGAGCACGAACACCGAGGCGGGTGGCGGCTCTTCGAGCGTCTTCAGGAGCGCATTCTGGGCCTCCCCGATCAGCGCATCTGCTTCGTCCACGATCACGACACGGCGCCGGCCCTCGAACGGCCGGTATGCGGAACGCTCGATCGCCTCGCGGATCTGATCGACCTTGATTGTGCCCGAGTCTCCCGGCTCGATGACGACCAGATCCGCGTAAACGCCGCGCGCAATGCGGCGGCATGCGCCGCAGTCGCCGCAGCCGTCCTGCCCGTTTGCATCGGGCCAGGCGACGGGACGCTCGCAATTCAGTGCCTGCGCGAGCGCGAGCGCGGCCGATCGCTTCCCGATGCCGTCGATCCCGGAGAAGATCAGGCTCGGCGGCAGCTCGCGGCGCGCCACCGCATGAGCGAGCCGCTCGAGCAGGTGCCGATGACCCGCGATCCTGCGGAGGGACATAGGGGAATCGTAATCGACTTGCGATGAAGGGCGTTAGCCAAGAGGCCACGGAGGGGTCTTAACTAAGAGGCCACGGAGGCCACAGAGGTCATATATGTTGCGAGAGAGCCAGAGCGAGCCAGCGAATGAGCCAGAGAGAGAGAGCCAGAGAGCCAAGAGGCCACAGAGGGGTTTAACTAAGAGGCCACGGAGGCCACAGAGGTCATATATGTTGCGAGAGAGCCAGAGCGAGCCAGCGGGTGAGCCAGCGAGAGAGCCAGAGAGAGCCAGAGAGAGAGCCAGAGAGAGAGGCATGAGAGGCGCGGAGGGCTAATCCTGGCCGGGCCGCTCGGAACGCGCGTTGGAATTGTCGGCTTTCCGGACTACGCAGGACAGCTCCCCTTCTCGCTCTCTGCGCTTTTCGCCGTCTCCGTGAGGGGCGGTGGGGTGTGCCGTTAACCTGCAGCCCTCCGTGGCCGTTAACTTGCCGCCTTCGTGGCCGTTAACTTGCCGCCCTCCGTGGCCCTAACTTGCTGCCCTCCGTGGCCCTTAACTTGCCGCCCTCCGTGGGCCGTTAACTTGCCGTCCTCCGTGGCCTCCGTGGCCTCTTAGTTGACCTCTCCTCCCCCTCCTCCACCTGGCTTCTTCGGGGCCTTCTTGTCCTTCTCATCCTGTTTCTTGTCGTCGTCGCCGCCAAAGAGCCGCGACCAGAAGCCCTTCTTCTTCTTTTTCTGCGGCTCCTCAGCCTTGGAGGTAGCCGGCGTGTCCTGCGCGGGAGAAACTCCGGATGTGCCGGAGGTAGGCGGCAGGGCCGCGGTGTCCGCTGGCACGGGCGCGGGCTTTCCCACCTGCACACCCAGCGCTCCCGCCATCGTCGCAAAGATCGAGCGGCCCGGATGCAATGGACAGAGGGTCGTCGGTTGGGTGCCGCGCACGAAGTAATCGGTGTACACCATCGACTTCGTCTCGACGCTCCCATCGTCGTTCACGACCTCGACGTTCGTGCACCCTTCGTTAGGCAGCTTCCCCGACAGTCGGCAGACGTTGACGCCGACGACGTTCGCCGGCTTTTCGATCCAGTCGGGCGGATCGCCCTTCGTCGCCGCCTTCATGAACGACGCCCAGATCGGCACCGACAGATCGCCGCCATATCCGTTTGCGATGATCGTCTGCGGCTGATCGAACCCGACCCACACGCCAGTCACGAGATGCGGCGTGAAGCCGACGAACCACGCATCAACGTAGTCGTTCGTCGTTCCGGTCTTCCCTGCAGCCGGCAGCGTAAAGCCCGCCTGCCGCGCCTTGTAGGCGGTACCGGCGTTGACGACGTCGGCCAGCATGCTCGACATCAGGAACGCAGTGCTCTCGCTCACCGCCTGCTGTGACTTCGCGGGATTCTCGTACAACAGCTTGCCGTCGTTGTCTTCGACGCGGCGAACCAGCACCGGCGTGTGGACGACGCCTTTGTCGGCGAAGGCGCCGTACGCCGCGGTCAGCGACAGCAGCGTGACGTCACTTGCCCCAAGCGCCAGCGACGGGACACTGGGCGGCGTGCCGACGTTCAGCTTCTGCGCGTAGCTGACCGCCTTCGGGATTCCGATCGTGTTCAGCATCTGGACGGCGGCGCGATTGCTCGACATCCGCAGCGCCGTCCGCATCGTCATCTCGGTCGCCGATGAGTGCTCGTCTTCCGGGACCCAGTCACCCTGCTCGGTCAGGATTGGATTGTTCAGATTGGTAATGAGCGAGGCGGGGGAATAGCCGGCCTCGAGTGCGGCCGCATAGACGAACGGCTTGAACGCCGATCCGGACTGGCGTTTCGCCTGCGTCGCGCGGTTGAAGCGACTTTCGTCGAAGTCGCGTCCGCCCACCAACGCGCGGACCGATCCGTCCGATGGATCCATCGCGACGAGCGCGCCCTGCAGATACGCCGGCGCGTCCCTGGCGCTCTTGTCGTCCTTGTCCGCCACCTTCCGAACGCCGCCTTCGATCGCAGCTCGCGTCGTGTGCGAGTAGCCGCGCCGGTGCTCGATCGATTCCAGGCCGTCTTCGACGATCTTCTCCGCCGCCACCTGAAGCTTCGGATCTATCGTCGTGTACACGCGGAGCCCGCCTTCAGCGACCCGCGTCCAGCCGAATCGATCGACGAGTTCCTTCTGAACCTGCTCCTTGAAGTAAAGGCCGAACGTTTCGTTCACCTCGAGCCCGTTGGTCAGGTGCACGGCAGTGGCTTTCGCGCGTTCGTACTCCTGGGCGGTGATTGCACCCGAGGAGACCATGGTCTGGAGCACGATATTGCGGCGCGCAATCGCGCGGTCCATGTTGCCGGTGGGCGCGTAACTCGACGGACTCTGAATGAGACCGGCCAGGAGCGCGGCTTCGGGAACCGTCAGCTCGCTTGCGGGCTTCCCGAAGTAGCCGCGAGAGGCGGCCTCAGCGCCATACAATCCGCTGCCGAGATACACCTTATTCAGGTACATCTCGAGGATCTCGTTCTTGGAGTACTCGTGCTCGATGTGTGCGGCGAGTATCGCTTCCTTCAGCTTGCGCCGGAATGTCTTGTCGCGCGTCAACAAGCTCTGCCGTGCGAGCTGTTGCGTGATCGTGCTACCGCCCTCCGCGCGACGCCCGAGCTGGACGTTCTTGACGGCGGCCGCGGCGATGCGAATGAAATCGATACCGCTGTGTTCGTAAAATCGCTGATCCTCGACCGAGAGGACCGCTTTGATGAGGTTCGGGGAGATGTGGTTCAGCGGCACCTCAATCCGCTGCTCCTTGAAGATCGTAAAGACCGGCTGATCGCTCGCATCGAAGATGGTGGTCGCCTGCGCCATGTCGCCCAGGCCGCGGATGTCCGTTTTCTGAGGCAGGTCGGCAGTTATTTCGTAGGCGCCCCAGACGAAGGCGGTGGAGCCGACGACGAGAATCAGCGCCAGCGCGATGATGCCAGCCGCCAGGGAGCGCGACCGACCCATCGTGACGCGTCGAGCCGAATCAAGGAGCGTGGGAAGCCAGGCCATCGTTGTCGAGAGCGGTCGCAAAATGCGCGCCCGCGTTCAGCGCTCCACCCGCGACGGCGGGGAATGCCGAACCCATCGATTTTAGAACACCTGCGATGCCCACAGCTCCCGATACCGTGTGAGGCCGGATTGGCGCGCGTTACGTTATGCTTTCGGCGCCATGAAACAGATTCTGACGTTTGCCGCTGCCGCCGCCGTGCTGGCGGCGGGCTCGCATCTGTCCCTTCGCGCCCAGACCGTGACGCCACCACCTGAAATCGACGCGCTGCGGGCGCTCACCTTCAGGAACATCGGCCCGACGAACCAGGCCGGACGCGTCT
Source organism: Vicinamibacterales bacterium (assembly GCA_035492775.1). Taxonomy (GTDB): domain Bacteria; phylum Acidobacteriota; class Vicinamibacteria; order Vicinamibacterales; family 2-12-FULL-66-21; genus DATJFQ01. Next base: position 39,663 of record DATJIW010000094.1, on the reverse strand, counting down.
CGGCAATCACAGGCGTTCCGGGTGATCCGTCTACGTTCTATGTCTCCGGCGCGAATGGCGGCGTGTTCAAGACGACCAATGCGGCGACGACCTGGACGCCGGTGTTCGACGACCAGCGGTTCCTCTCGATCGGCGACATCGCGCTCGCACCGTCGAATCCCGACATCGTCTATGTCGGCACGGGCGAAGGCAATCCGCGCAACAATGCGTCATTCGGCAACGGCGTCTACCGCAGCAACGACGGCGGGACGACGTGGACGCACATCGGACTCGACGATTCCGACCGCATCGCCCGCATCCGGATCGATAACCTCAACCCCGACATCGTCTACGTCTGTGCGATGGGTCATGAATGGGGACCCAACGAGCAGCGCGGCGTCTTCAAGACGATCGACGGGGGAAAGAACTGGCAGCGCGTGCTCTTCAAAGACACGCAGACCGGCTGCTCGGACATCGACATCAATCCGACGAACTCCAATGAAGTCTATGCGGGCATGTACACATACCTGCGCAAGGCCTGGCACCTGCGGAGCGGCGGCGGCGAAACGGCCCTCTACAAGTCCATGGACGGCGGTGCGACGTGGAAGAAGCTCACGAACGGGATCCCGGAGATGCTCGATCGGATCGGCGTTGCGATCTCGCGCAGCAACCCCGACATCGTCTACATGATCAGCGAAACGCTGAACTACGCCGGAGAGCTCTGGCGGAGCGACGATGCCGGCGGCAGCTGGCGCCTCATGAACAAGGATCCGCAGCTCTCGTTCCGTCCGTTCTACTACGCCGACATCCGTGTGGACCCACGCGACCCGAACCGGATTTTCGCGCTCGGCGGCAATCTCTGGATGTCAGAAGACGGCGGCCGCAACTTCGTGAGCCTCCCCCGCGACGTCCATGGAGACCATCAGGCCCTGTGGATCGATCCGAAGAACCCTCAGCGGATTCTGAGCGGCAGCGACGGCGGCTTCCAAGTGTCGTATGACGGCGGCCGCAATTTCAACGTGCTGAACAACGTTCCGTTCACCCAGTTCTATCACGTCAACTACGACATGCAGGCGCCCTACATGGTGTGCGGCGGCCTCCAGGACAATGGCACGTGGTGCGGTCCGAGCAACTCGCTGGCATCCGAAGGGATCCGGAAAAACGATTGGTACACGGTCGGCGGCGGCGACGGCTTCTTCGCAGTGCCGGATCTGAAGGAACCCTGGCGCGTTTACAACGACCTCCAGGGAGGCTCGATCAGCGTCACCGATACGCGGAGCGGGACGTCGCGAAGCATCATCCCGTACCCGAACCGCATCGGCTCGGTCGGAGACGCGATGGCGAACCACAAGCATCGGTTCAACTGGAACTCGCCGATCGTGCTCGGCCCGGACGGCACCACGGTGTACTTCGGCGGTGAAGTCCTGTTCCGATCGACGAACCACGGTCAGTCGTGGGACATCATCAGCCCCGACCTGACGACGAACGACAAGAGTAAGCAGCAGTCCTCGGGGGAACCGATCGTTGTCGACAACACCGCTGCGGAGTTCCACTGCACGATTCTGACGATCGCGCCGTCGAAGCTCGACCCGAACGTCATCTGGGTTGGCACCGATGACGGCAACGTGCAGGTGACGCGTGATGGCGGCAAGACGTGGACGAATGTAGTGAAGAACATCGCCGGGCTTGCGCCGAACGCGTGGATTCCAACCGTCGAAGCGTCGCCGACCGACGTCGGCACTGCCTACGTTTCAGCCGATCATCATCAGGACAACGACTACACAGCGTACTTCTTCAAGACGACCGACTTCGGCAAGACGTGGACGCGCCTGAACCTGAACATGCCGCCAACGACCACCGGGTGGCCGCATGTCATCCGGGAAGATCCGAAGAACAGGAACATTCTTTACGCGGGCACGGAGCTCGGATTATGGATTTCGTTCGACGCGGGCGCGCACTGGGCGTCGTTCCGACAGAACATGCCTGCGGTGCCCGTGCGGGACATCCAGATCCATCCTCGCGACAACGATCTGATCGTGGCGACGCACGGGCGAGGTCTCTGGATCATGGACGACATCAGCGCCGTGCAACACGTGGCGGAGGCGCTCTCGACAGGAGCGGCGCTCTTCGATGTCCGGCCGGCGACACGGTGGACGGTGTGGAACAAGGACGGCAACCTGGGCCAGGGTGTCTGGGCCGCACCGAATCCGCCTGACGGCGCGATCGTCGACTACTACGTCAAGGGAGACGCGCGCGACGCCTCGCTGACGATCACCGACAAGAGCGGCAAGGCCGTGCGCACGTTCCGCAATCTGCCTCGCGAGAGTGGCGTGGCGCGCATGACGTGGGATTTGCGTTACGACGGCCCGACCGGCGGCGGCCGCGCCGGGCGCGGCGCGCGTGCTGAAGGCGAAGAAGCGCCCGCGGCACGGGGCGGCGGCGGGCGATTCGGCGGCGCAGGCGGACCCTACGTGCTGCCGGGCGAATACACCATCACGCTTCGAGCCGGAGGACAGCAACACAGTACGACCGTGACGGTAGCCATGGATCCGCGCGTCCCGGCGTCGGCAGCCGACCTGCAGGCGCAGCTCGACGCCGCGATGACCCTTCGTGATCTGACGTCCCGGGCCAACGCCGCGGTCGACCGCGCAAACAGCCTCGTGGCGCAGCTCACCTCGCTCCAGCAGCGACTCCAGGCCTCGAGCCCACGACATGCGAATGCGGCCGAGACGTCCGAGCGCGACAACGCGGGTCCGGCGGTCCAGCCGGGCGGAGATGTGGCAGGCATGGTAGACGCGGCGCTGAAGGTCGTTCAGTCGCTGAGAGACGACGACCTGACGCGCCCGTATCCGAACATGGGATATCGGCAGTATCCGCGGATCCGGGAGGAGATTGGTTCGCTCTACGGCGCGATCTCGCGCGCACCCGCGGCGCCGACCGAAGGACAGGCGCTGCGGATTCGCGAGCTGACGCAGGAGCTCGATGGCGCCATCGCAAAGCTGAATCAAATCCAGTCGGATCAGGTGACGAAGATCAACGACGCGATGAAGAGTGTTCCATTTATTACCGTCGAGACGATCAAGTGACCACTCTTTCAATCTCCAACTGGCCGCGTCCAACCGGAGTGGGGTGCCGACGGTCTAACAGGCGATGCGAAGGATAACGGCTGGTCTGGTGGGGACGCTGCTTCTGCTGGCGTGGCCACCCGCTCCCGCGGAGACGCGGCCGCAGCCGCCGCTGGTGTTCCGAATCGGCTTCTGGAACAACTTGCACCACTTCCTCTATGTGCTCGGGCGCGCGCAGAACCATGCGCCCGACGCGCAGCGCAGCGCCGTCGTCAATGCGCCGGCCGAACTGGAAGCACTGGCCGGCCGCACCGATGCGGAGCGGAGGGAATGGCAGGCGGCGGTCGACTTCTATGCGGCGGGTCCGTCGAAGGAGGATGCCGTCTTCGACAAGGACACACTGGTCAAGGAAACTCAGGTCATCGCGGCCTCACGCGACGACTCGGACCTTTCGGAATCAGGACTCCCTGCGGATCTCGTCTCGGCACTGAGGCGCGCCGCGCCCGTGTATCGCGCCGCGTGGTGGCCCGAGCACCAGCGTGCAGACGAAGCACGACGCGACGAGCTCCAGCGGCTCGTCAGCCGATACGGGACGGCGTTCGTCGCACGCCTCACGGAGATTTATCATGCCGCCTGGCCCGATCAGCCGCGCGTCGTCAACCTGTCGGGCTATACGAACTGGGCCGGTGCCTATTCGACCGATCGAGGTCTCATCGAGTTCTCATCGATGGATCCGGCGATTGGCGGCAACTACGGTCTCGAGATCCTGTTTCACGAGTCGTCGCATCAGTGGGACGAGCAGATGATGCAGCGCCTGTCGTCGGTCGCGCGGTCGCGCGGAATCCGCGTGCCCGACGCGCTTTCCCATGCGATCGTCTTCTACACGGCAGGTGCCGTCGTGAAAGAGTTCATCCCCGAGCACATCCCTTACGCCGAGAAGTTCGACAACTGGAACCGCGGGTCGTTCCGCGGCATGAAGCCGATTCTCGACGAGTACTGGCTGCCGTACCTGCAAGGGCACGGAACGATCGATGAAGCGCTCGCCAGCCTCATGACACACATGCAGTGACAGGATCTCGGACAGCATCAAATGGGATCTTCATCAATGGGATCTTCATCAATGGGATCTTCATCAATCGCATCTTCCGATCTACTGCGGCATTGCGTTGCGACGCTGGCGTACCGCGCCTCGAAGGTGCTGCGCGACGCCCCTGAGGGCTTCAGTGCTTACTGCGCAGGCGGGGGGACGCGAACGGCGGGGCAGATCCTCGCGCACATAGGAGATCTGTTCGATTGGGCGCTCTCGCTGGCCAACGGCGAGCACACCTGGCACGTCACGCCGCCGGGCGAGTGGCAGGCGGACGTCGACCGCTTCTTCGCCGCACTGCAGCGTTTCGAGGCGCGCCTCGCCGCGCCGGATCCTCTCGGGACGTCTTCCGAACGTCTCTTCCAAGGGCCGGTCGCGGACGCGCTCACGCACGTGGGCCAGCTGGCAATCCTGCGGCGGCTCGCGGGCGCGCCCGTGAAAGGCGAGAACTACTACAAGGCCGAGATCACGGCCGGCCGCGCGGGTGCGGATCAACCGGCTCCGCGGGTCGAGTTCGACTGAGTGCCGCTTCGACGAAGCTGGCAATCTGCTCTTGATCGGTTGCGCGACGGCCACGGGCAATCGATTCGACTAGGAACCGCGCTGATGCGCGGTCGCCACGTGCTCCAGCGCCAGTCCCGTCGTCGACGGCGCGAACAGACCGATGTCAGCAATCACGATGACCATCGCGAGCGCGACGACGGCGAACATCGTCGGGGCGCCGCGCTGGTTCAGAATTGGAAGCAGCAGGAACGGCATGGCCGCGCTCGACAGCCGGCTGAGCGCGTATGCCGTTCCAGCCGCCGTCGTCCGGATGAACGTCGGAAAGATCTCCGCCTGAAACACGTGAAAGGCATTCGAGAAGAGATTGCTGACGACGGTGTAGCTGAAGCCCCAGAGCACGATCCAACCGGGCGACGCGGCGACCCCGAGCGCGAGACCGAACAACGCCATCAAGACGGCTCCGGAGACGATCAACCAGCGCCGATCGACGCGCTCCACGACCACAATTGATGCAGCGGAGCCGACCGGATACCCCAGAAGGACGATCGTCGTGTACGTCAGCGAATGGATGACCGTGAACCCCTTTGCTGCGAGGACGAGCGGCACGAGCGTGCCGAATCCGTAATACCCCACCGTCTGGAACAAGTGAAACACGCAAAGGACAATCGTCCTGCCGCGGTACTCGGGTCCGAAGAGCGCCAGCCATCCCGGATTCGCTGCTGACGAAAACAGTGGACTGTCGCCTGTCGCAGGACCATCGGGCCGCGATGCCTCCGCTTCGAGCGCGGTCGTGATGGCATCTGCTTCACGATGGCGGCCGGCGGATTCGAGCCAGCGCGGCGACTCGGGCAATCGACGGCGAAGCACCCACACGATGAGGGCCCCGAGACTTCCCGCCACGAAAAGCCAGCGCCAACCGGCAATACCGAACGGCGAGATAGGGACCAGGATACGCGCGAGCAGGCCGACGATCGGTACGGCGCAAAAGCCGAACGTGTATGCGACTGCCGTGTACCGTCCGCGATCGCGGGGTGGAAGCATCTCCCCGAGATACGAGTCGACCAGCGGCGGCTCGGCGCCGATGCCGATCCCGGCCGCGAACCGCATGGCGATCACCATCGTGACGTTCGTCGCAAACGCGCCGGCAAAAGTGAATACCGAGTACACGCCCAGCGTCACGAGGAACGCCCGTCGGCGACCGACGCGATCGGCAAGATGGCCGAACGAGACGGCGCCGACGAACATTCCAAGAAAGCCCGAGCCGAGCACTGCCGGCAGTGCGACCCGACTGAGATGAAACTGCTCGGTGAGCACCGTCCCGAGAACGCCCGCCAGGAAGATGTCAAAAAGGTCGAAGAAGGTTCCGACCCCGGCAACCGCGATGATCAGCCGGTGCGTGGAAGTGATCGGAAGGTCATCGAGACGTGCGGCGACGGACCGGCGGTCGGACACGGCCGAAGTGTACCGGAATCGATCCCGCGCGCGTCACCGCACGTTCACCGGAGGCTGTTCCACCGCCAGTTGCGAATCGAGGGCATATCCTGTCCGTGCTCACGGATGTATCGCCGATGCTCCGTCAACTGGTCGGCAAGCATCTGCTTCGCGTATGCCGCGCTCGCGCCGAGCTGTGGCAGACGATCGATCGCGTCGGCGGCGAGATGGAAACGGTCCATGTCGTTCAGGACCGCCATGTCGAAGGGCGTCGTAATCGTGCCCTCTTCCTTGTATCCGCGCACGTGCAGGTTGTCGTGGTTGGTGCGGCGATACGTGAGCCGGTGAATCAGCCATGGATAGCCGTGATAGGCGAAAATGATTGGTTTCTCTTTCGTGAACAGCTGATCGAAATCAGTGTCGCTCAGTCCGTGAGGATGCTCGCTCGCCGGCTGCAGCTTCATCAAATCAACGACGTTCACGAATCTGATCTTCACCGCCGGCAACTGCTCCCGCAGCAGCGCAATGGCCGCAAGCATCTCGAGCGTCGGCACATCCCCGGCGGCGGCCATCACGATGTCGGGCTCCCCACCGCGATCGTTGCTGGCCCAGGGCCAGATCCCAATCCCTTCCGTGCAATGCCTGACGGCGGCGTCCATGGACAGCCACTGCGGCGCCGCGTGTTTGCCGGCGACGACGATGTTCACGTAGTTCCGGCTGCGCAGACAGTGATCCATCACGCTCAACAGACAGTTCGCGTCGGGCGGTAGATACACGCGGACGATCTCGGCCTTCTTGTTGACGGCGTGATCGATGAAGCCTGGATCCTGATGCGTGAACCCGTTGTGGTCCTGCCGCCAGACGTGGCTGGCCAGAAGATAGTTGAATGACGCGATAGGTCGGCGCCAGGGCAGCCGGCGCGTCACCTTCAGCCATTTCGCATGCTGGTTGAACATCGAATCGACGATGTGCGTGAAGGCTTCGTAGGTGTTGAACAGGCCGTGGCGGCCGGTCAGCAGATAGCCCTCGAGCCAGCCCTGACATTGGTGCTCGCTGAGCATCTCCATGACGCGCCCGTCGCGGGCGAGCCATTCGTCGACGGGCTCGAGCTCGGCCTGCCACTGGCGGGCGGTCGCCTCGAACACCGCATCGAGCCGGTTCGATACGGTTTCGTCGGGTCCGAAGATCCTGAAGTTGCGGTGTTCCGCGTTCATCGAGATGACGTCGCGCAGAAAATGTCCGAGAACGCGGGTGTCCTCGCCGTCCACGCGGCCAGGTTCGACAACGGCAACGGCGTAACCGCGGAAATCCGGCAGCACGAGATCGCGCAGGAGAATGCCGCCGTTTGCGTGCGGGTTGGCGCCCATGCGGCGCTCCCCGCGCGGGGCTTCTGCCGCCAGCTCCCGCCTGAATCGCCCCTCGCCATCGAAAAGTTGCTCGGGACGATAGCTGCGCAGCCACTGGTCGAGAATGCGGAGGTGCTCCGGGTTGTGCTTGGGGTCGGCGAGCGGCACCTGGTGCGACCGGAATGTACCTTCGATCTGCTGCCCGTCGACCACCTTGGGACCCGTCCACCCCTTCGGACTGGCGAGGACGATCATCGGCCACTCGGCGACGTGTGCCGTACGCGTTCCGCGCGCGGCGCTCTGGATGCCTCGGATCTCTGCGATCGCGAGGTCGAGCGTCTCCGCCATCAGCCGGTGCATCGCGGCCGGATCATCACCTTCCACGAACTGGGGCGCCCATCCATATCCGCGGAGAAGCTGCGCGAGCGTCGCGCGGGGGATCCGCGCGAGTACGGTCGGATTCGCAATCTTGTAGCCGTTCAGGTGAAGAATCGGCAGGACGACGCCGTCGGTGACCGGACTGAGGAACTTGTTCGAATGCCAGGCGGTGGCCAGCGGACCGGTTTCCGCCTCGCCATCGCCGACGACGCACGCTGCAATCAGATTGGGGTTGTCGAACACAGCCCCGAACGCGTGGCTCAGGGAATACCCGAGTTCTCCTCCTTCGTGGATGCTGCCCGGCGTCTCCGGCGCCGCGTGACTGGGGATGCCGCCGGGGAAGGAGAACTGGCGAAACAGCGCCTTCAGCCCTGCTTCGTCTTCGCTGATTGACGGATAGATCTCGCTGTAACTGCCTTCGAGGTACGTGTTCGCCACGACCGCCGGGCCGCCATGGCCCGGCCCGGAAATGAAGATCATGTCGAGGTCGTAGTCGACGATCGCGCGGTTCAGATGCGCATACACGAAATTCTGCCCCGGCGTGGTTCCCCAATGTCCGAGGAGGCGGGGCTTGATGTGCCCGGGCAGCAGCGGCTCGCGCAGCAGCGGATTGTCGAGCAGGTAAATCTGGCCGACGGACAGGTAGTTCGCCGCCCGCCAATACGCGTCGATGCGAGAAAGACGTTCCTGATCAATCGGCATGAGCATTTGTTCGAATGCGCCAGCGGAAAGGCCGCCGCGCGATCATGAATTTCTTCATCCGTGGGGATCACGCGGGCGGGTGACGCGGCTGGCTTTCGATGGAATGACCGGCGAGTTCGCGTCATTGTCGTACGTGCACAATACCTGCCCCCGGTTCCATCAGGCGTGCGGCGCAGGGAACGTGCCCACCACGCGCATCCACCTCGTCCGCTGTTCGAGCTCCTGAAGTACGACCGCGACCGCCGCGCTTGCGCGGTCGTTCTGGAATTCCAGGATGAACGCGTATTCAAACGGCCGGCCGGCAACCGGGCGGCTCTCGATTTTCGTGAGGTTAATCCCTTCCCTTGCAAACGGCTCGAGTGCCGCCCACAGGGCTCCGGGCGCGTTGCTGAGGCGCAGCGCAATGATGGTTTTCGAAGGATGGACGGCCTCGGCCGCGGCTCGATCCGCGCGCAAGAGCAGGAATCGCGTGAAATTCTCCGGATGATCCTGCAGGTGCTCGCTCAGGATGGCGCCGTCGTACAGGCGGGCGGCGTCGCGGCTCGCGACAGCCGCCGTAGCACCGTCGACGTCTTCGAGTGCCAGCGGTACAGCGCCAGCCGTGTCGAAAACGGGCACCGGCACGATCTGTGGATGACGGCGGAAGAACAGTTCGCATTGCGCCAGCGCCACCGGATGGGACAGCGTTCGTCGCAGCCCCTCGATCGTGGCTCCGCGACGGCCGATGAGCACGTGGTCGATATGCTGGACGTGTTCGCCGACGACGCGCAGGTCGTGTTCGAGAAGCAGATCGTAGGTCTTGGTGACCGTTCCGGCGAGCGTGTTTTCGACGGGCACCACGGCGTGCGTCGCGCGGCGGCTCGCGAGCGCGTCGAAGGTGTCCTCAAGCGTGTCGCACGGCAGAAGGGCGGCAGCGGCGCCGAGGAGGCTGCGCGCCGCCGACTCACTGTAGGCGCCGGGGCGTCCCTGGTAACAGGCATCGTACGGTGTGCCTCGTTCGTCAGCAGTGGACATGAATTTTTCCCCATGGAAACGAAAAAGCCCGCGCTCCCTTCGGAGGCGGGCTCATGAATGGCGACGATCGTCGGATGCCGCTCAGCCCGCCTCGTTCGAGGAGGTAAAGGAGAAAGCGGCGCAAAACAGCACACGCCCAGACGCGGGCCGTCGCGACCCGGATAAGACTAGTACGGCGCGGACCTGTCCTGACATGCACGGATAGCCTAAGGAAGGCGGGGCAGTCGAGTCAAGCGGCGGGCACTCGCGCCAACAGCAATCGAACGGTTCGTGCGCATCAGGGGAAAGACAGGCGGCCATGCTCGAAGACATCAGGACCGATATCCGCTACACCACCCGGATGCTCGTCAAGGCACCCGGCTTCACCTTGCCGGTCATGGCGACGATCGCGCTCGCAATCGGTGCGATCACGGCAGTGTTCGCGACGCTGCACAGCATCGTCCTTCAACCGCTGCCCTTCGGCGGTTCGTCTCGCGTGGTCTCACTGTGCGAAACGAACCCTTCCCTCCCCGCCGGTTGGTGCGGTTCCTCGCCGGCGAACGTTGAAGACTGGCGTCGCCAGGCTCGGACGCTCGAGAACGCGGGTGTCGCACGGAACGAATCGTTCGTCGCGCGCGATGGGGCCGTGAGTTACGGCGTCAGGGGCGGCATCGCATCGCCAGGATTCTTCGACGTGCTCCAGGTGAAGCCGTCGCTCGGTCGAAGATTGGAAGAGAGGGATCTTGAAACGGGCGCGAACCACGTCGCGATCATCAGCCACACATTCTGGGTGGAACATCTCGGCAGCGATCCGGCTGCGGTCGGGCGGTCCATCGTCCTCGACCGCACACCCTTCACCGTAATTGGCGTGCTTCCAGCCCGCGTCTGGCTGCCGGATACGTTCGCCGACGTCGACGTGTGGAAACCGCTCACGGCGAGCATCGACGACGTCACGAAACGCAGCTGGCGCGGATTCGTGGCGATCGGGCGGCTGGCACCCGGCGTGACCCGCACACAGTTCATGTCGGAGATGGCCGTGATCCGCGCGCAACTGGCGGCCGCCTACCCCGAATCGAACAAGGACTGGGGATTTCAGTCGATCGACTTCCGTGAACACCTCGTCGGCGACTACTCGGCGACGTTATGGCTGTTCCTCGGAATGGCAGCGCTGGTCCTCCTCATTGCTTGCGTCAATGTGGCCGGACTCCTCCTCGTCCGCACGACCGCGCGGGCGGCGGAACTGGCGGTGCGCACGGCAGTCGGTGCAGGACGCCGCCGTCTCGTCACACAGTTGCTCACAGAAAGCGCGCTGATGTCGCTGGCCGGCGGGGCCGCCGGGTTGCTCATCGGCGCCTGGGCGACGAGGCTGTTCGTGTTGATCGCGCCGGCTGACACGCCGCGTCTATCGGAAGTCACTCTCGACTGGCCAGTCGTTCTCTTCACTTTCGTTCTTGTCGCGGCGATTTCGATCGTGTTCGGTATCGCCCCGGCGAGGCGGGCCTGGAATGCCGACGTCACGGCGACGCTGAAGGGGCTTCGCGGCAGCACCGCGGCCGACGTGCGAACTCGCTCCGCATTGACGGCGGCGCAGCTGGCGTTTGCGCTGATGCTGCTCTTTGGTGCCGGACTGCTCGCGCGCACCTTCGTGCGTTTCGCCAGCTGGAACCCCGGTTTTGAGAGGTCGAATCTTTCGACGACATGGATGCTGCCTCCGAACGCACATGATCCCCAGGCCACGATAACAATGATGGAACGGGTTCGCGAAGCCGTAGCCACCCTGCCCGGAATCCAATCCGCGGCACTCGGGTCGGCTGGGCCTCTGTTCGGAGGCGAAGAATCCGGCGAGCTGAAGGTGGTGGGACGATCGGGAGTGCCGGGGACAGGCCTCGCCAACGTGAATTGGTTCGATATCGATGCCCACTACTTTTCCACGCTTGGAGTTCCCATCCGCAAAGGCCGCGCGTTCTCTCCAGCGGACACGGCGAGCGCTCCGCCAGTCGCGGTCGTCAACCAGGCCCTCGCGGACAGGGCGTTTCCGGGGAAGGATGCGATCGGGCAGCAGGTTGTCGTCGAGCAGCACCCAGCAACGATCGTCGGCATCGTCGCTGATACCAGTCCGTTGGAGCCGAACGCTGCCACCCCGCCGGAGATCTACTGGCCGATCCAGCAGTACCCCCGCGGCGCCGCGTACCTCATTCTGCGCACTGGTGGTACCAGCGCCCCGGCTCAGCAGCTGTTGCGCTCGCGAGTCGCCGCTGTGAATCCCGATATTCAGCTGAACGCCATCATGACGCTGGACGAGCGGTTCGCTCGGCGCCTGGTCAGCCCGAAATTCAATATGCTGCTCGTGGGTTTCTTCGCGGCCATCGCCGGCGTGCTTGCGGCGCTCGGCGTATACAGTGTGGCGGCGTACGCAGTCGCGACCCGGACGCGTGAGTTCGCCGTGCGCATGGCGCTGGGATCGACGCCAACGCAACTCGTCACCGGCGTGCTGCGCGAAGGCGTGCGATTGGCGGCAATTGGCATCGTCGCCGGTTCGATCGGAGCGGTACTCGTGGGCCGCGCTCTTACGACGATCTTGTTCGGCGTATCGCCGGTCGACCCGCTGACGTTCGGCGGCACTGCGGCGCTGCTCGCCGTGATCGCAGTACAGGCGGCGTGGTGGCCCGCCCGCCGCGCCAGCCGCATCGATCCGAGCGCGGCTCTGCGCGGTCAGTAGACGCGGCAGCGACAGGTCACTCCGCGCTGACGCGCGCGTTCGTGTTCAGCGTCAGGACCTGCTACTCCGTTCTGAGCGCCTGGAGCACGTCGACGTGCGACGCACGGGCTGCCGGCACGAGTGAGACAGTCAGCGCCGCCGCAACCAGCACTGCAGCGGCGGCCGCCGCCGGCAAGGCGCCGGGTACCTGAGCGTCTACGAAGAAACGTGCGGCCACCCGTCCGATCAGGTATCCGCCAGCCGCGCCCGCGAGAATGCCCACGATCGCGATCCGCGCGCCTTCGGACAGGACACGCCGGAGCAGGTCGCGAGGATCCGACCCGATCGCGAGCCGGACACCGAACTCGCGCGTACGGGCGCTCACCGAAAACGCGAGCACGCCGGCAACGCCGACAACGGCGATGAGGAGCGCAATGCCGGCAAAACCCGAGATGACGAAGGCGTTCACACGCTCCGGCGCCAGGAGTTGGGAGCGGATTTCTTCCAGCGTCGCGGCGCGTTCGACCGGCTGCTCGGGGGAGAGATCCCTGATGATGCGCGTGACCGGAGCGATGACCGAGTGCGGATCGCCATCGACGCGCACGAACAGCCGCTCGGCGATCCCCATCTGGGCCACCGGCCGGTAGACCGCCATCGTCTGCGACGGCACGACGTTCTCGTCGTCTACGTCGGCCACGACGCCGACGATTCGCTGCGGACGCGCCGGCCCCATCATGCGGGCCAGTGGATCGGTCCAGACGATCCGGCGGTTCACGGCTTCTCCGGTGCCGAAGAACCGCCGCGCCACACTCTCGCTGATGATCACGACGGGCTCGCTGCCGTCCACGTCCCGATCACTGAAGTCGCGCCCGGCAATCAGCGGAACACCGAGGACATCGAACAGGCCCGGCGCGACGATCCGGAATTTCGCGTGCGGATTCTCCTCGCCGTTCTCGGGGCTGTAGCCTTCGGCGGTGACCTGCATCAGGGGGATCGCCCCGGCATCGCGCCAGGGTGCGGTCATCGCGATCGAGACGCCGCGGACGCCTGGAAGTTGAGCGACCCGGCGCATCGCCTCTTTGAAGAACTCGAGCGTCTTCGGATCGGTCGCGGCGGGTGCAGACAGCGGAACATCGAACACGACAACGCGGCGGAGGTCGTATCCGGTGCGTGTCTCCTGCATCCGGACGAGCGTCGTCACGAGCATGCCCGCACCCGCGAGCAGGACGAACGAGAAAGCGATTTGCGATGTGGCAAACACCCGCAGGCGCCGCCGCGTGGCGGGCGTCATGCTGATGCTGCCCGTCGGAACGCCGAGGCCGGCGGGCGACTTCGCCGAAGGCAGACGGGGAACGAAGGCCAGAAGCAGCGCCGCGGCGAGGGCAAGCGCAGCGCCGACCCACACCACGCTGGAATCCACCGTGATGCCGACGGCCCGCACCGAGAACCGCGCCGCATACCTTGCCACCAGCGTGACGAACGGCTGCGCCAGCAGCACGCCGAACAATGCACCGAGACAGCAGAGGACGAGGCTTTCCGCGAGCAGCGTCCGCCTCAGTGCGGCGGTGCCCGCGCCAAGAGCGGCTCGAATCGCCAGCTCTCCTTCACGCCGAACCGACCGCGCCAGGATCAGGTTCGCGACGTTCGACACCGCAATCAGGAAGACCACCGCGGCCGCGGCGAGCAGCACCAGGAGCACCGTGCGCGCGGGCGACACGATCTGGTCGCGAAGTCTGGTCACGGACAACTGCACGTGCGCGCGGGCCGAGTAGGACTCGGCGTGCGCTTTCAGCATCGCGGCGTGGGCCGCCGTCAGGTCTGCGCGCGCCTGCTCCAGGGTTACGCCCGGCTTCAGCCGCCCGAAGAGTTCCGTCATCCGGTGGCTGCGATTGGTCCTCATCAGCGCGCCCATGTGATGCGGGCTGGTGACGATGTTCGCGATGAGTTCGGTGTCGGCTGGATACGGTATCGACGGCTCGAGCACGCCGACGATCGTCGCCGTCCTCTGTCCGAGACGTATCGCCTTGCCGACGACGTGTGGGTCGCTGTTGAGCGTCGTCGTCCAGAAGCGGTACGTGAGGACCGCCACACCGGCCGCATTCGGGCCGTCGTCCTGCGCGGTGATCAGTCGTCCGAGAACAGGGCGCAGGCCCATGACATCGAAGAACGACCCGCTGACGACACCCGCATGGACGATACGCGGCTCTTCGTGCAAACCCGTGAGCGCGAAGTCAACCGTCGAAAAGTCGCCGAACGCCGCGATCGTCGACGCCTGCGATGTCAAATCCTGGACTTCGGGAACCGAGAACGTCATGTCGGCCTGACCGATACCCGGCGCGCTTTGACGGATGTAGATCAGCCGGTCCTCGTCGCGATTGACGAGGGGCCGCAGCAGGACGGCTCGGACGACGCTGAAGATCGCCGCGTTCGCGCCGATGCCGAGGGCGAGCGTCAGGACGACGGTCAGCGAAAAGCCGCGTGAACGCGACAACGACCGGAGTGCGAAACGCAGATCGCGGCCGAGCGCGGTTACCGCGTCGAACGCACGGCTGTACCAGACCCGCCGGATCGATTCGCGCAGATCGCCAACGTAGCCGAGTTCCGCCAGGGCATCGCGTCTGGCAGCGGCGGGATCCTGTCCGCGCTCGATGCGATCCTGGACCGACAGCGCCAGATGCCCGCGGATCTCGTCGTCCAGTTCGCGTTCATCTGGGCGCATGGATCTTCACTCCTTGTTTTCCACCGGGTTCATGATTCGGCCGATTGCGTGGACCATTTGCGCCCAGCGATTCTGTTCCCGTACGAGCTGCGCTTTGCCCGCGGCCGTGAGCTGGTAGTACTTCGCCTTCTGATTGGCCTCGCTGACTCCCCACTCGGGCTTCAGCCAGCCCCGCTTCACGAGGCGGTGCAGCGCCGGGTAGAGGGATCCGGTCTCGATCTTCAGGAGGTCGTCGGACTGCGTGCGGATTGCCTGCCCGATGCCGTGCCCGTGCTGCGGTCCCCACTGGAGGGTCCGCAGGATCAGCATGTCGAGCGTGCCCTGCAGGAGGTCGAGGCGTTCCTTTTCCGTCTGTTTCGGCATGTCGTAGACAGCCTACACCATTGGACGTAGACTGTCTACATCAAGTTCCCCGCGGGACGGGCGCTCCGGCCAGCAGCCGGGCCGTCTGGATCGGGTGCAGCACGTCGTTCCGAATCGTACCGTAGCCGATGCGACACAGGTGTCCTGCGAGAATGACGACGAGCAACCCTGCCACGATCGACAGCACGGAGCCGAGCCTGATAACCGATGGCAGCGCTGCCTGGAGGCCCAGACCGGCGGCTACAGCGAGATTTCGCGCGGTGCGCTTGTCCGGCACGAGCAGCATCAGGATCAGATGACGGGCGGAGTTGGTGCGAAGAGCGAAATACAGCGCGAAGGGAACCACGCTCCACCCTATCCGGTCCTCGAGATCCCACGAGAGCCGCGTCTCGACGTACCACAGCACGATGGCGAACGGTACAGCGGCGGCGAGTGCGGCCGCGTGCATCGATCGGGTGCCCTTCAAGGAACTTTCGAAAGTATAGATATAGAGATAGTTGGGCAGCAGGAGGACGGGAAGCGCGAGGCCGATCAGCAGGATCGCTATGAATACGATCACCGTGGCTCGCCGCATGTGCAACATCTCGATCGCGTAGAAGAGCGGCGAGAGTTTCAGGACGATCCCGAGAGCCATGAGAGCGTGTGCGACCGCCCGCCGCCGCTCGGCAGCAAGCAGCGCGAGGACAACGACAACCAGTTCGATGAGATACGTACCGTCCTGAACGCCAACGAAACGCCACGCGAGGTACGCGAAGTTCAGATACAGGACGGGGAAGAGGTACCAGCGTGTTCGCAGAAAATAGTGCAGAGACAGTGCGAGGAACAGCACGGCAAGGGCAATGATGGCGAGGTAGAAGCCTTCGAGCGTCCGGCCACCAAGCCTGAAGAGGGCCGCTTCGATCAATAAGGTGCCTGGAGGGTACGGCGCCGACGCTGCTTTCGACCACGCGCTCGCCTCGAGGGGCGTCTGGCCCGTTTCGCGTTTCGAATACATATCCCACGGATCGTGGAGGACTACGCGGGCTTCGTACTCGTCCGCCAGCGTATCGGGCCCGTAGGTGGCGGGTTGCGGAGCATCCCGCAGGAACGCGATGCGTGAATAATCAACCAACGGCCGCGGAACCCACGGCAGCGATTGCCACATCATCACCACGAGCGTGAATGCGATCAGAGCATATTGGACGGGCTTCGGCAGCGCCATCAGGCGGGCATCCACCCGGTACAGTGACGCTGTCGCACGAGCGCCCAGGCCCGCGCGGGTGTTTCCGTCTGGGGATGTGGTCATGAGAATTCCAGGGGCAGGCCGCTCGCGCGCAGGCACGGTTTCATCAGCCGCACCTCCTTACGAATGCGTCTGACAGTACCACGACGGGCGAACGTCAAGACCCGGATCTGCGTCAACCCGACACAGAGACGGGCGCTCCTGGTCAATGCGGGAGGACGAGGTATCACGGAATTTTTGCACGACGGAAGGACGTCGGGGCGAAACGGGACGATGAGGTGAGCGGTCGGAGGAACCGGAACTCCCAATTCCTCCGAACCTTACGAGTGGCGGGGTCGACGGGGCTCGAACCCGCGACCTCCGGCGTGACAGGCCGGCGTTCTAACCAACTGAACTACGACCCCGGTGTGAAGACAGAAGATTTCCGGCTTCGCTCTTTTTTGGTGGGCGGTACAGGACTCGAACCTGTGGCAGCCGGCGTGTAAAGCCGGTGCTCTACCAACTGAGCTAACCGCCCCTGCACGGTCCCGCCCCGCGCCCCAAAGGGAACGATTATAGAACGCCGCGTGAGCGAAGCGCAAGAATAGTAAACACCAGAGCGAAGCCGAGCGCCGCCCGGTACTCGCGATTCCTGATCGCGCGCGCCAGGCTGAAGTGCCGCACGACCGGGGCGGCAGTGCCCTCCCGATACGCTCCATACTCGGATCCGAACTTCTCGATCAGGTGCGCTTCCTCTGTCCGGATCGCCGCGGCAGTGGTGACGGCCAGATAGGCGATGACGAGAAGGGCAACGATAAGACTCCGCGACGCGATTGCCAGGCCGACGCCCATGATCGACGATCCCGCATAAAGCGGGTGACGCGTCCAGCGGTAGGGGCCGCTGCGCGTGACCTCGCGGCCCTTCTCGAGGTGCCCTGCCGCCCAGATGCGAACCGCCTCGCCGCAGACGCCGACGAGCGCGCCGAGCGCGAGCGATCGTGGCGACGGACGCGACAGCATCACCGCCGCGACGCCGAACAGAAATCCCAGCGGCACCCGCCATCGCGCAATCCGCACGATGACGGGCACACGAGGATGGTGAGAGCCGGCCTCAGGCACCGCGGCCTTCCGCTACTGCCAGCCGGCGCTGGATCGCAGCGCAGACCTCTCCCGCCGCCGTATCGAGCAGGCACCACTCGCGGCGATGGCACCGCCGATCGTAGTGACAGGCGCACTGTTCGAAACGGGATACGACGACGTCGTCCACACTCCAGGGCCCGTTCCGCTCGGGATTCGTCGGCCCGAAGATACTGACGGTCGGAGTGCCGACCGCCGTCGCAATGTGCAGCGGACCGGTGTCCCCCGAGACGACGAGCGCCGCTTCACGCGCGAGCACGACGAGGTCCGCCACCCGTGTCGGCGGCGCCAGCACGGCTCGGCCGGCCGAAGCGTCGATGACCGTCTGCGCGAGCACATCTTCACCGGGCCCCCACAGCACGACGGGTGTCAGCCCGCGCTCTTCGGCCAGGAATGCCGCCACCTCGCCGAAACGTTCAGGAGGCCATCGCTTGTTCGGCCAGCCGCCGCCGGGGTTGAGGAGCGCGTAGGGTCCGGGAATCATCTGACGGAGGATCTCGAAACTCGGCGAGTAGATCCCGCGCAACGGAAACTCGATCGCCTGCGTCTCGATACCCAGCGCACGCAGCAGCCGCAGGTTCTTCCGCACGACGTGGCCGCCTTCAGCCTCGGCAGTGGCCGAGTAGAACGGGCGTGCAGTCTTCTCACGCAGATGCCAGATCGAGAATCCGATCACCCGCGCCGCGCCTGAGGCGCGTGCCAGGACGGCGGACTTGAGCAGACCCTGGAAATCGATCGCGACGTCGTAGCGCGTCCGACGCACGTCGCTGACGGCCGCCCGCCATGCCGCCAGACTCCGACCCTCGAGCACGATGACGTTGTCGAGCATCGTAACGAGATCCGGAATGGCGCGATGCGCGGACTCGACAATCCAGTCGATCGTGGCGTCAGGAAACGCGCGGCGGAGCGCAGCGACGGCCGGCACGGCGTGAACGACGTCGCCAAGCGCTCCGAGGCGGACGACGAGGATGTTCATCGGCGGATGCGAGACAGCAGATCGCGCGTCGAGTGGTCCTTTGGATCGCCGACGATCGCAATGCGGCCGCCATATGACGCGACCGTCTCCCGCTCCGGCACGGTTTCGACCGTGTAATCGGTGCCCTTGCAGTGCACGTCGGGCCGCAAGGCGAGCAAAAGGGCCGTCACGTCAGGCTCGGAAAAGATCGTGACGTAGTCCACGCCACGAAGTGCGGCGACGAGCTCGGCGCGATCGGGTGCGCGCAGAACCGGCCGTCCTTTTCCTTTCAAGTCCTCGACCGACGCATCGTCGTTGATGGCCACCACCAGGCGGTCGGCTTCCCGGGCGGCCGCCTGCAGATAGCGGACGTGGCCGACGTGCAGCAGGTCGAAGCAGCCGTTCGCGAACGCGACGGTCCGCCCCGCCGCGCGGTCGGCCGCAACCGCGCCTGCGAGAGCCGCCCGCGACAGCACGCGGCCCACCGCTACCGCGCCTCCGCCAGCGATGCGCGAAGCTCCGCCGCCGTCACGGTCGCGGTCCCGCGCTTCATCACCACGATGCCGCCGGCGTGATTTGAAAGGTGCGCCGCTTCCTCGAATGTCGCGCCGGCTGCCAGTGCGAGTGTCATGGTCGCGATGACGGTGTCGCCGGCGCCGGTGACGTCGGCGATCTGATCCGAGCCGACGATTGGAATGTGGATCGTCCGGACGCCCGGCTGGAACAGCGCCATGCCGCGACTGCCACGGGTGACGAGCACCGCGCGCGAGCGCGTCCTCGTCAACACGGCCCGTCCGGCGCGTTCGAGCGCGCGCGGATCATCGCCGATCCGGACTCCAAGGGCCTGCTCGACTTCGGATTCGTTCGGCGTGCAGGCGGTCAGACCTTTGTAGCGCAGGAGGCCGTAGCGCGAATCCACCAGCACGATTGGCACGCGCATCCGGTCGCGTGCGGCGGCCACGAGCGCTGGAGTGACGAGTCCGCCGCCGTAATCGGAGACGAGCAGTGCGTCAGAGGCCGCCGCTGCGGTCAGCACCCGGTCTTCGAACACCTCCAGCGTTCGATCGTCCGGCGAAGCGGATGCCGCGCGATCGATGCGCACGACCTGCTGCTTCGCCGAATGAATCCCGCCTGCCAGGATGCGCGTCTTCGTCGGTGTGCGATAGCCCGAAGGCGCCACCATCCGGCGCACATCGATGCCGCGGCGGCGCATCGCCGCCAGCAATCGGCGCCCCGACTCGTCCCGGCCGAGCACGCCGAGGGCGCTCGCGACGCCACCGAGCGCGGCGACGTTGCTCGCGGCGTTCCCGGCCCCGCCGGCGACGACCTCCGTCGAATCGTAATCGAGGATGAGGACCGGCGCCTCGCGCGACACGCGTGCGATCTGCCCGTAGATGAATTCATCGGCGATGACGTCGCCGATGACGGCAATCCGGCGGCCGGCGAACGCACGCACGACCGCGAGCAGCCGATCGGCCGCGATCATTTCGCCTCCCGAAGAATCCACGACACCGCCTCGATCAGGTTGTCGACGATGGCGTCGGCCTCGAGGGGGGGCCTGGGACGCTGCTCTTCGGTGCGTCCATAACCGGTTCGCACGAGGAGGGTGCGGGAGCCGGCGCGACGGCCGGCCTCGATGTCGTGCCACCGGTCGCCAACGACCGTGGAGCGCGCGAGGTCGAGATTCAGCTCCGCGGCAGCCTGCCGGAGCATCGCGTCCCCCGGCTTCCGGCACTCGCAGGCGCGCCGATACGGTTCGACCGTGCCGTCCGGATGGTGGGGACAGTAATAGAAGCCGTCCACGTGCGCGCCCCCCGCGTCGAGGCGGCGGCGCAGGTGCGCGTGCGCTTCGGCGACGAATGACTCGGGAAAGATGCCGCGCGCGACACCCGCCTGATTGGTGACGATCACGACGGCGAAGCCACCCTGATTGAGGAGGCGGACGGCGTCGACGCTGAATGGAAAGAAAACGAGCCGCTCGAGACGATCGAGGTACCCGGCCTCCTCGATGAGGGTGCCGTCACGATCGAGGAAGACTGCTGGTCGCATCGAGAGAAGCCAGAACGTCGTCGATCCGGATGCGCGTCATGCACCGGTGATCGATCGGACACTCGCGCAGCATGCAGGGGCGGCAGAAGACATCGCGTCGTATCAGGTCGCGGGGGCCCGGCCCCGCGGGCGCCGTGACTTTCTCGTTGGTCGGGCCGAATACGGCGGTCAGCGGCACGCCCAGCGCCGCAGCCACGTGCATCGCTCCCGAGTCGTTCGACAGGAAGGCGGAGCACCGCGCTGTCACGCCGATGAACGTCGCCAGATCCGTCCGTCCGATGAGATCGATGATTCGAGTCCCAGGCGGCAACGACGATTCTATCGCACGGCGGGTGTCGCGATCCGCGGCGGCGCCCAGCAGGACCGGCACGGCTCCCCGATCCGATACAGCTTTCATGACGCCCGCCACGCGATCGGGCGGCCACCGCTTCGCATGTCCGTAGGCCGCGCCCGGCGCGAATCCGATGAGACGATCGCCGTCGCGCCCGCCCGCCGCCACGAGCGCCGCGTCGGCGCGCGCAAGAGTCGACTCGCGCGGCGCGAGGCGGGGCACCTCGTCGCCGTCGGTCATGCCCAGCTCGCGCACCAGATGGAGGTAGTAGGCAACCTGATGCACCACGCCGCGCAAGCGCCCGACGGATCGCGTCAGCAGCCACCGCCGGCCGCCGGCACGATACCCCCATCGCTCCCCAATCCTGGATCGCCTGGCCGTCCAGGCGCTGCCGAACGAATTGGGCAGCAGCAGGACAGCGTCCGCCGAGAGCGCACCCAGCTGCGGGGCCTCTCGTGTCACGTCGACGGCAACCACCCGGTCTGGCTCCGCGGAGGTCCGCTCGAGAAAAAGCGGCGAGACCGATGGCGGCGCGGCAATGACGAGATCGACATCGCGAAAATGCCGTCGGACCGCGGCGATCGCTGGAAGCGCCATCACCGCGTCGCCCAGCCAGTTCGGCGCGCGCACGACGATCCGCTTCACTCCGAGTCCTCCTCGGGGCGCGCGGTGGGAAACATTCCCGGGACTTCCCGGTCCGCCGAGTCGACATCGCGCCACCGCCGGTGCATCCACAGCCACAGATCCGGATAGCGGCGAACATACATTTCGAGCACGTCCGTGCACCGCTGGGTGAACTCGCGCAACGAGCTCTCGTCTGCGCCCCGCGGCGGATCGACGGCGTGCTCGTACACCATGCGGAACCGGCCGTCTGATAGAGGAAGCGCGAAGACGGGGATGACCGGCGCTCCGGTGCGCGCCGCCAGCGCCGCGAGCGCGGTCGTCGTCGCTGCCGGGCGGTTGAAGAACTCCACGTAGACGGCGTTGGTGTGAATGTGCTGATCGATGAGCAGCGCGACCGCCTCGTTCGCCGACAGCGCGCGCAGGATGCGGCGGAGGCCCCCCTTGCGGTAGATCACGCTGTTACCCGTCATCGAGCGGACGTGCTCCAGCAGCTCGTGGAGCATCGGATTGTCGAGCGGACGGGCCACGACCGCGATCGGCGCGAGTACCAGTGCATGGACGAGCGCATTGATCTCCCAGTATCCGAAGTGGCCGGTGAACAGGAGCACACCGCGGCCATGCGCGTGCGCGGCACGGACGCGATCGTCCCCTTCGAACTCCACATGCGCAAGCATCTGCTCCGGCGTCATCGTGCTGAATTTCAGCAACACCATGAGCAACCGGCCGAAATGCGCGAACATCTCCCGCGCGATTGCACGCCGCTCGGGAGGCGGCCGCTGCGGAAACGCCGCGTCGAGATTGGCAAGCGCCAGACGCCGGTGGGCACGATCGAGAACGTAGAACAGATAGCCGAGCGTCGTGCCGCCGGCGAGCACGGCTTTCATCGACAGCGGGCGCAGCACGCCGCGAATGCCGGCGACAACTGCATACTCCAGGCGCTGACGCAGCCGTAACGCGGGCACTAGGCCGCCCTCCGCGCCTCAACGAGCATCGAGAGCAGCCAGCGCCGGAATTCATCTTCCTTCTCGAGGATGATCGAGAGCGGCACGAACGCCACAGGCAGCGGAAATGGGCGGAATGGCAACAGCCTGACGACGTCTTTCTCCGTCGTCACGACCATGGCCGCTCCTTCCTGCCGCACAATCGCCAGCACGCGATCGACATCATCGCGCGTATACGGATGGTGATCGGGGAATGCGAGCGTCCGCGCCAGGGGCCAGCCGAGCGCGCGGAGGTCGTCGAAAAACCGATCGGGGCTCGCGATGCCGGCGATTGCCACAACGGATCCCGTCGACGGGGTGATGGATTGACCTGCGGGGTGCAGGAGACGGGCGGTTTCCAGCGTTCGCCTGGCCCGCCACACCCGGCTCGTGACGGGAACCGCGGCGGGATCAGCACCGTCGAGCACGATTACCGATGTGGCGTTTCTCAACGCGTCGAGCGATTCACGCAGCCGTCCACGGGGCAGCGTGCACGGTTGCGAGAGATCGCTTCCCGCAACGGCAACGAGGTCGATGTTCCGGTGCAATCTCAGGTGTTGAAAGCCGTCGTCCAGGACGTGGACAGTGCATCCGAGTTCCGTTTCCGCCAGCCTGCCGGCGGCGAAGCGGTCGGCGCCTGCGACGACAATCGCGCCCGTCAGTCGTCGCGCGAGCATGAGTGGTTCGTCTCCGGCGCGACGAAGGTCCGCCCGGATATCTGCCGCGTCCCGCACGACCACGATCTCCGATGCATCCTGTCTTCCGTACCCGCGGCTCAACACGGATGGGCGTTCGCCGGCTTCGAGGAGCATGGAAACGACGTGCGCGACGAGCGGGGTCTTGGCGCGGCCGCCGACGGCGAGATTGCCGATGCTGATCACAGGCCGCTGCAGCCGCCGCTGACGCCCGGGATGCCGTGTGTAATAGCGCCGGCGGGCACGCACGGCCGCCGCGAACACCGAGGAAATCAGTGGACCACCCTGAACGGGCGCACGTTGCCCGGCTCGGCAGGAGGCAGCACGCGCGCAATCGCGTTCATCGTTTTCGTTCGCGCCCCGCGATTCGCTTCCACCAGAGCGCGCGCCGCCGCGCCGAGGCTCGCGCGGCGCACCGGGTCGCTGAGAAGGGCCAGCAGCGCGTCCTCGAGTTCGCGGGCGGACTCCACTTCGATCGCCGCGTCGTTTTCGAGAAACGTGCGCGCGATCTCGGCAAAGTTCTGCATGTGCGGCCCGAAGACGACGGCCTTGCCGAACACGGCCGGCTCGAGAATGTTATGACCACCCTGGTCGACGAGGCTCCCGCCGACGAACACCGCCGTGCCGACCTGATAGAGCTGTGCCAGCTCTCCGATTGTGTCGAGCACGACGACGTCGTGGCGCGGTTCGGAGTCGACGCGCAGTTCGCTGCGGCGCGCCACGTCCCATCCGGCGCTGCGGGCCAGCTGCTCCACGTCGCCGAATCGCTCCGGTTTTCTCGGGGCGATGATCAGCAGCGTATCCGGAACCCGCGCGCGAATCCGCTGGAACGCCTCCAGGACCGGCTCCTCTTCTCCCTTCACCGTGCTGGCGGCAATGATCACCGGCCGTGCCGGTGGAATACGGAAGTAGCGGAGCACGCGGTTGCGGCCGCGGTCGGGCGCGGCGCCTGGAAATTCCAGCGAATCGAACTTCAGGCTGCCGGTCACGACAACCCGCTCAGAATCGGCGCCGAGATCGATGATCCGACGCGCGGACTCCTCGCTCTGCATGCAGAAGCGGTCGACGTTCACGAGCACGCGACGGAACAACGGCCGCGCCAGGCGGTACCGCGGATAGGATCGCGACGAGATCCGGCCGTTCACCAGGACGGTCCGGATCCCGCTCCGGCGGCACGCTCGAAGCAGGTTGGGCCAGATCTCGGTTTCCATCATGATGAACAGCTTCGGCCGGACGAGCCGCAGCGTCCGGTTCACGACGAATCCGAGATCGAAGGGGAAGTAGAAGACTTCGTCCACGTATTGAAACTTGTTGCGCGCAATCTGCTGCCCCGTCAGGGTCGTCGTGGACAGAAACAGTTTCAATCGAGGATAGCGCTCGCGCAGCTGTGGGAGGATGGCCCGGGCGGTCAGGACTTCGCCGACCGATACGGCGTGGATCCAGATGGAATCGTCGCCGTCGAGATTGAAGGAAACCGGCAGGTAGCCGAGACGCTGGCGGAGACTGCCGATATATTTGCGATACCGGACCGCCTGCCACGCCAGATACGGCGACATGACCAGGAAGAACGTCACGATCAGAACGCTGTAGATGACGTACACGTGTGAGCGGCCGGCTGTTCTGGGTGCGCCGCCTAGTTTACCGCACGGAATTGGCGGCCCCGGCGCGTAAGGTAAAATCAGTCGTTTGGAGACTTGGCCCTTTTTCCGCGCATGGAGACGGGGCAAGGTGGTCGGTGGAGGACGTCAATGGCCACAAAGGTTGGCATCAATGGATTCGGCCGGATCGGCCGCAACATCATGCGGGCGGCGCTCGGGTCGACGGACCTGGATTTCGTCGCCGTCAACGATCTGACGAACGCGGCGACGCTCGCGCACCTGCTGAAATACGACTCGATCCTCGGCAACCTGCACGCGCACATCACGTCGAGCGGCGACAAGATCTCGGTCGACGGCGACGAGTTCCAGGTGCTGTCGGTCAAGGATCCCGCGCAACTGCCCTGGAAGGACCTCGGCGTCGACATCGTCTTCGAATCGACCGGCCTCTTCACCGATCGCGACGCCGCCGCCAAGCATCTCGCCGCGGGGGCGAAAAAAGTCATCGTGACCGCGCCCGCGAAAAAGCCGGACGTGACGCTCGTCCTTGGCGTCAACGACGACAGGTACGATCCGCGTGCCCATCACATCATCTCCAACGCGTCGTGTACGACGAACTGCCTGGCGCCCATGGCCAAGGTGCTGCACGAGGCGGTCGGCATCAACAAGGGATGGATGACCACCATTCATTCCTACACGAACGACCAGCAGCTCCTCGATCTCCCGCACAAGGATCTGCGGCGCGCGCGCGCCGCGGCCCTGTCGATCATTCCGACGACGACGGGAGCGGCAGTCGCCGTCGGCGAAGTGCTGCCCGAACTCAAGGGACGGCTGGACGGCATCTCGGTACGGGTCCCGACGCCCAACGTCTCCGCCGTCGATCTCGTCGCGCTGACGAATCGGAAGACGTCGAGCGAGGAAGTCAACGCCGCGTTCAAGGCCGCGGCAGACGGTCCGCTGAAAGGGATCATGGAGTACGTCACCGCCCCGCTCGTGTCCATCGACTTTCGCGGCAATCCGCATTCGTCGATGATCGACGCGCCGTACACGAAGATCATCGACGGCGACTTCGTCAAGGTGCTCGCCTGGTACGACAACGAGTGGGGTTATTCGAACCGATGCGTCGACCTGCTGCGCCTGATGATCAAGAAGGGTCTGTGACCGCGAAGCGCAGCATCGCGGACGTCCCGCTCGAGGGCCGGCGCGTTCTCATGCGCGTCGACTTCAACGTGCCGATCAGGAAGGGCGTGATCACGGACGACACGCGAATCCGTGCGTCGCTCCCCACCATCCGCTACGCGCTCGATCATGGCGCGACTGTGATCCTCTGCTCACATCTGGGACGGCCGAAAGGCAAACCGAATCCGGAGTATTCCCTGCGGCCGGTCGCGGCGCGGCTGTCGGAGCTGCTCGGCCGGACCGTCGAGTTCGCAGACGACTGCGTCGGCGCGGCTGCCGAGGCCGCGATCAACACAGCCGGCCGCAACGCCGTCGTCCTGCTGGAGAATCTCCGCTTTCATCCCGAGGAGGAGAAAAACGACCCCGCCTTCGCCAGGCAGCTCGCGTCGCTCGCCGACGTCTATGTCGATGATGCATTCGGGTCTGCACACCGGGCGCACGCGTCGACCGAGGGGGTCGTGCGGTTCATGAAGGACTCGGCGGCAGGCCTGCTGATGGCGGCCGAACTGGAACACCTCGGACGCGTGCTGCACGACCCGCAACGTCCGTTCGTGGCCGTGCTCGGCGGCGCCAAAGTATCCGACAAGCTCGAAGTCATCCAGAACCTCGTCCCGCGCGTCGATGCGCTCCTCGTCGGGGGCGCCATGGCGTACACCTTCTTCAAGGCACGCGGCGTTCCGGTCGGCAGATCCCTGGTGGAAGACGACCTGCTGGACGCCGCCCGCGATATCGAGCGCCAGGCGCAATCCCGCGGTCTCCGGATCGAACTTCCCGCCGACCACGTCGTTGCCGCGGCAATCGAGCCCGGCGCCCGGACCGAGGTGCTCGCCGTCGGCGACACCGCCATCGGCGATCGCATGGGCCTCGATATCGGTCCCCGCACGATCGAGGCATATCGGAACGCGATCGCGGGCGCGAAAACTGTGGTCTGGAACGGGCCGATGGGCGTGTTCGAGGTCGAGATCTTTGCCGCAGGGACGATGGCCATTGCGAGGGCGGTGGCCGACGTCAAGGGCACCACCGTCATCGGCGGAGGGGACTCCATCGCCGCGGTCGCGAAAGCGGGCGTGACGGACCGGATCACGCACATCTCCACCGGCGGCGGTGCGTCGCTCGAATTCCTCGGCGGCCGCGAGCTGCCAGGAGTCGCGGCGCTTCCAGGTCGATAAGCGGCTATCATTCGCATTCAGGACCCGCCTGTCATGCGCACGCCATTCGTCGCCGCGAACTGGAAAATGCACAAGACCGTGCACGACGCGGTCGCCTTCGTGAAGGAGTTCCGCAGCCTCGTGAAGGACGTGCACGACGCGGAGATCGTCATCGCGCCGCCGTTCACGGCCGTCCGGGCCGTTGCGGACGCCGCGCACGCCTCCAACGTGGGCGTCGCCGGTCAGAACCTGCACTGGGACCGCGAAGGCGCGTTCACCGGCGAAGTCAGCGCCGGCATGCTGAAAGAGGCTGGCGCCGAGTACGTGATTGTCGGGCACTCGGAGCGGCGGCGGCTGTTCGGCGACACGGACGAGACGGTCAATCGCCGGCTGCTGGCCGCTGTCGCAGCGCCGCTCACCGCAATCGTCTGCATCGGTGAGACGCTCGAAGAGCGCGAGCGAAGCGACACCCTCGCCGTGCTGGACCGGCAGATCAAGGTCGGCCTGGACGGGCTCTCAGCCGATCAAATAGGCGCGCTCGTCATCGCGTACGAGCCGGTCTGGGCAATCGGTACCGGCCGAAATGCGACACCGGTGGAAGCCGCCGAGGCGCACGCGCACATCCGCAGCCGGCTGCGACAATGGTTCGGTGGAACAGCGGCCGAGCAGTGTCACATCATCTACGGCGGCAGCGTCAAACCGGACAACATCCGGGAGCTGACATCGATCGCGGATGTCGACGGCGCGCTCGTCGGCGGCGCGAGCCTCGACATCCGGTCGTTTCACCAGATCGTGCTTGGATCGCGTCCGTAGCGAACCGCATACGCCCATCCGCGCGGGCCTTCTCCATCACGCGTTGGAAGTTTGCCCGAGCTGCGGACGGCTACTTCCACGCGCCGAGCAGGCGCCTCAGCACGATCAGCTCACCCACGTGGTACGCATTGTGATCGAGTGCGAGCAGAATCTCGCGGATGTACGTCTGCCCGTCGCCGTGCGGGATTCGCGCGCTGAGGTCGAGCCGCGGATTCGCAGCCAGACGTTTCAGGGCGCGGCGGTCCTTCCGGAAGGCCGCGACGCTTGCGTTCCACGCGCGCGCAGTCGGCGGAGCGGGGGCTTTCGGCCAGTAGTCGTCCGGCCATTTCATCGGCGCGTAGCGCGCGTTGGTCGCGAAATCGAGCATATCGTGCTGCGCGAGGCGCAGGTGCTCGAGGATCTGCCAGGCGGAGTAGGGCAAACCCTTGACCCGGCGGCCGCGCAGCGCAACGGGAAAACGATCGACGGCGCGGTCGAAATCGGCGTGTGCCTCTCCCCAGTCCAGGGCGTCGGCCAGCTGTTCTCGCATGGTGGTATACTCTTTCTTTTATGCTCTATTACCTGCTCGTCACCCTGTACCTGATTATCTGTCTCTTGCTCCTGACCGTGGTTCTGCTGCAGCAGGGCAAGGGCGGCGACATGGCGGCTGCATTCGGCGGTGGCGGCAGCAGCCAGACCGCGTTTGGCGCGCGGGCGGGCGCCACGGTGTTGACGCGCGCGACGACGGTTCTCGGCGCGCTGTTCATGATCGGCGCCATCATCCTCGGCGTCTTCGGTCAGCGCGGTCCGGGCTCGATCATGAGCGGCGCCCGTTCGGCGCCCGTGCAGCCGGCGTCGCAGACGCCCGGCAAATAACCGTTCTTCGCGGAAGTGGCGAAACTGGCAGACGCACCAGCTTGAGGGGCTGGCGGTAGCAATACCGTGTAGGTTCGAATCCTATCTTCCGCACCAACCTTCATTCATCCGCGGACGCCGCGAACGCACGTGAACGGCCGCGCCCAGCCCGCGGCTCACCGAACCAACGAGTGCTGCATCGCCCACAGTGCCGCGGCGGCGCGAGTCGAGACGCCGATCTTGGTGTACACGTGCTGGATGTGATGGTCGGCGGTTTTCGTCGAGATGAAGAGCCGATCGGCGATCTGTTTCGTGGTGAGACCCTTCGCCGCAAGACCGAGAACGTCCACCTCGCGACGGGACAGTCCCCCCGGGTTCTTCGGGCGTGGGCCGGCTGGCGCTTCCCCTTCACCATGGCCCGCAGCGACGAGTACCGCCCGCGTCGCCCGGGGCTCGAGCACCCCCTGCGATTCGAGCCGACGAAGCTCGCCGGCCGCGTCCGATGTCGAAAACGCCGGCCGGTCCGCCCGTTCGCTCGTCAATCCCACATAGATTTCGGTCGCCTGCAGTACGCACGCGCCAAGATCGCCCGCATCCGCACGCACACGTCTGTGATAACCCGAGCCGTCGCATTTTTCGTGGTGCGCCGACGCGACGGGGTTCAGCGTGTCCAGTGCCGGTGAGCGGCGCAGCATCTGTTCGGTCAGCATCGAATGAAGTTCGACGCGATCGAATTCGGTCCTCGTGAGTGCGCCTGGTTTGTCCCAGATCGAGTTCGGCACGGCGGTGATGCCAAAGTCGTGCACGAGCGCGGCACGCCGGAGCTTCGTGACAGCTTCCTCGGGGAACCCGAGCACCCGCGCGGCGTCGGCGGCGATTTGCGCACACCGTCGGCTGTGCCCGCCCATATAGGGTGACTTCAAGTCGATGAAGTCGGCCGCAACCGTCAGGGCAGCGTCGAGAGCATCGCCCTCCAACATGCGGCGCGGCTCGGGCTCGAGATCCAGGACGGCATCCCAGGGCTCGATCGTGCGGAGCCGCTCCAGCCAGCCGCGTCCGTGCTCCACGAACAGATCGGCGAGGGCTGGATCGTACGTGCGGTCGCGGCGGTCCCGGGCGGCATCGAGAGCACGGTCGGCCGAGAAGAGGCGGCCAATCGCCTCCATGTCGTGGCTCACGTGCACAATGCGCATCGCGAGCGGAATCTCCTCTCCGCGTGCGTGAGCAGGATAGCCGTTGCCATTCCAGCGCTCGAAGGTGAAGGCCAGCGCTTCGCGAACGCCGACGCCGAAGTCCAGCCGCTCCACGAGCCGATCGGCCACCTCGCACCCCGATGAGAAGTTGTACACTGCCCACTCACGGGCCGTCTGCTGGATCATCCGGATGATTTCGTCGCGCTGATCCTCGGGCCGCCCGGCCGTGGCAAAGGCCACTACGTCGCGCATCACCTCGGCAGGGTTGGCGGCGTCGTGGACCAGCGTCCGGGCGCGAATCGCGATCTCATCGCCGAACACCGTGGCGACTTCGTGCGCGTGACCGGTGCACCCGATGTATCGAAGAAGCGCGACCCAATAGGCTGTTTCGCCCACACCGCCGGGGAATCCCCCGGCCTCGCACATCCACGTGGCGAGCAGGCACGACCGCAGCTGCGACTCGAGCGGCTGACCGAACGCGTTGTCCTGCGCCAGGGCCAGCGTCGCGACCAACTCACCGATGCGAAGCGGAGCGCTCAAAATGGGGAGTTCTCCCGATGTCTCGAGCCGTCTGACGAGGGACTATTCATACTACACGCGCGCCGCCGGGCCTGCGCCGCGGCGCTTCCCGAAGGAGAACATGATGTCCGCATCAGCAAGCGCAAATCGCCCCATCAAGGTAGGGGTCATCGCGGATCAGACAGGTCCGCTCTCGTTCGTCGGACTGGCCAACGCCAACGTCGCCAGGATGGTCATCGGCGACATCAATGCCAAGGGCGGCCTCATCGGCCGCCAGCTCGAGCTGCTGCTCGAGGACAGCGCCACCGACGATGCCGTGGCCGCGGCGAAGGCGACGAAGCTCGTCGAGCGCGATCACGTCGACGTTCTGTTCGGCGGGATCTACAGCTCGACGCGGCAGGCCATCAAGGCGGCCGCGGTCGTGCGAGGCCGCACGCTTTACATCTATCCCGAGCAATACGAGGGGCAGGAGGCCGATCCGCTGGTCTTTTGCACCGGTCCGGTGCCGGCACAGCAGGTCGACCCGTTCATTCCGTGGTTGATGCTCCAGACGGGCGCGAAGAAGTTCTACCTCCCCTCCGCGGATTACATCTGGCCTCACGTGATGAACAGGCGGGTGCGGGAGGTGGTCACGGCCCACGGCGGAGCGATCGTCGGCGAAGAGTACTTTCCCGTCGATCACACCGACTATCGCGCGACGGTCGCACAGATCGCGTCGAGCGGAGCCGACGTCGTATTCAACACCATCGTCCCTCCCGGCGTCACACCGTTCTTCGAGCAGCTGCACGCTTCCGGCTTCAGTGCGCGCGGCGGACAGCTGGTCTGCACATACTTCGATGAGAACTTCCTGAACATGGTGCCGCCCGCGCACGTCGAGGGACTCTACGGCTGTCTTGACTACTACCAGGACGTCAGCGACCCCTTCAGCAGGAAGCTCCTCGCCCAGTACGACGCGCTGTATCCCGGCACCGCGAAATTCACGGGCGGCGGCGCCTGCTCAGGTTTGTACCGCGGTCTGCGCCTCTGGGCGGCCGCTGTCACGGAAGCGCGCTCCCTCGCGCAGGCGGACGTCGTCGCGGCGCTCGATCATGCACGCATTTCCGAAGGACCTGGCGGCCCGGCAGCCATGGTGCCGGGTCAGCATCACCTTCGGCTGAACATGTACATCGCGCAGGCGCACAACGGCCGCTTCCAGGTTGTCGAGAGCCTAGGAGCGATCGACCCGCAGGAGCAGATCGTCACGGCAGCGATTGCCACTGCCTGAAGGAGTCCAGACCCCGAACATGGGGGAGCGCTGCCGAACCTGGTCATTCGAATTGACGTGCTTCGGTCTGACGATGCGTTCAATATGTCGGGCGGATTCTGACGGGTAGGCACTTTCGTTGCAATTGAGAGCCGCGCGACATCGTGGTCGCGCGGCACGGCAGAGTATGAACACGACGCTCACGTCAATCGCGTGTCTCATCGGTCTGACGTTGATGGGACCACCTCAGCGCGGAACCGTGAAAGGTGTGTCGGTCACCCGGTCTGGACGGGCCGGACAGCAGATTGCGGTGGACGTCACCGGTACGAGTCCGTGCGGCGCCGTCAACATCGATTACGGCGACGGCACCGCGATCACGTACGCGACGGAGCGCCTGCCAATCACAAAAGGCCACACCTACGAGTACGGCGGCACCTACACGATCAAGGCTGTCGGGATGGGGAACTGCGCCGGCGAAGCCATCGGCAGGATCACTATCAGCGGCCCGCCCCGACCGCCCGCGGCAGAGCCGGCCGGAGCCATCACGGCGGTCAACTTCGACCCCGCGACGGCTCTCGTCCGACGAGCCGTGAAGATCACGGTCAACGGGACACGGAGCTGCGCCTTCGACATCAGCTTCGGCGATGGCAATCAGCAGCGCGTCTCCGGCGCGCTGCCACAGTCTGTCGAGCACACATATGCGGTCGCCGACGAGTACCCCGTGGTCGTGTCGCCCATCGCACCGTGTTCGGGTGGCGCTTCCCGTCGGCTCCAGGTAGCAGATTCCTCTCGAACGCCCGGAAGCGTCACTCGCGTGGACGTCTCTCCCGCCCCGACGCGGCTGGGCGTCCGCACGCTGGTCGTGGTGTCAGGCACGGGCGCCTGTCGCGTCACGATTGATTTCGGCGACGGTGAGAACGTGGTGTTGTCGGGTCGTCTTCCCCTTCGCGCCTACCACAGCTATTCGTACGACGGCACCGTGTACGTGTCGGCATGGCCCGAGGATCCATGCGACGGCTACGCGGACTTGCAGCTCGTGGTGCGCTGACCGCGGCACTTCGGCGACAATGTCGACCCATGCCGGGACTCGCGAGAAACCTCGTGTGCGCATCGCTCGTGCTGATCACCATTCCGGCTGCCGCTGCACGACAGCAGCCCGCGTCATCGCTGCGCGGAACGTGGGCGGCGACGATCGGAACGAAACCCGCCCTGCAGGGCAGCTGGTCGGCTCAGCTCCGGGCCGAGAGTCCTGAGGCCGCGGCTGGCACGTGGACGCTGTTCGGCGCAAACGGAAAAGCCGCCGCTCAAGGAACGTGGTCCGCCACGCGAACGGCCGGCACGTGGAGCGGGACATGGTCGGCTCGCGGCGCAGGCAGTGACACGCTGCGGTCGGGAACCTGGCGAGCGGACGTCGAACACGCGCCGGCGACGTTCGCGGATCTTCTCCGCTCCACGCTCGAAACGCAGGTGACCGGCGCGTGGCACAGCGCCGGCCTGCAGGGCCGATGGGCGCTTCGAGCGACGTCGACCAGATAGCCGCCACAGCGACTATTTCGAATTTTTCAGTTCGAGTCCGATCAGGAAATCCATCGCCTCAGGCGTGACGGCTGGCGCGATCCGCCGGCCGTTGAGGAAGAAGGTCGGCGTCTGATCGACGTGGAGATCGCCGCCGAGCGTTCCCTCACGGCGGACCTCGGCCATTGCATTCGTCAAGCCGGCGTTGAAGTCCGGAATTCCGCCGACATCCTTCGCCGCATCGCGCACGCGCGCGGGACTGAGTTGATCCTGGTGCAGGAACAGCCAGTCGTTCAGTTTCGCCGCGGTGCCTTTCGACTCCGCCATCACGACGGCGGCCGCCGCGGTGCATGACGCGGGATGCACCACGGCTTTCACCGCCGGGTTGCACTCGGCGCTGAGCGGAAAGTGCTGCAGCACGTACTTGAAGTCCTGCGGGCGATCCTTGTATTTCGCCAGCAGCGGCTCATAGGCAAAATACGTCGCCCGGCAGCCGGGACACTGATAGTCGCTGAATTTCACCAGCAGTACCTTGGCGCCATCGTTCGAGATCGGGAGCGTCACTCGAGGCTGCACGTTCCACCAGTGTTCGAGATCCTCCTTCTGATCGTCGGTGAGCGGCTGGGGAGCGACGACCGGTCGCTCTTCCGGCCGGGGGAACCACGCGACCGCGGACGCAACGCCGCCCGCGAACAGGATCGCCACAATAAGCGCGATCGGACTCGCGACGAGCGCGCCGAGATCGCGCAGCGCTCGTCCCGCGACCGTCGGCATCGAGGCAGTGTTCCCCGAGCCGGATGCGACGAACAACCCGATCACCGCCAGATACGTCGTCACGCAGAGCGGACAGATCTCCTTGAGGACGAAGAAGGATGCGTACGCGAGATAGAGCACGAACGCCAGCCCGATCGTGGAGAGGCCGAAGATGTAACCGGGAGCGTTTTCGCTCAGCCTGGGAGATCTACGGGCGCCCCAGAGCAGGAGCAGCACGAACGCAAAGAAGCACGCCCCCCACAAGGCAACCGGGGCGCCGGCAAAAGTTCCGTACTGACTGAGATAGGCCTGCTTGCACGACACACGCGCGCTGACGTCGCAGAACGACGTGGCTTCCGGGTTTCGAATCAGGTTGTAGTGCACCCAGGTGGCGGTCGCGGAGGCAGCCAACCCGAGCGCCGCAAAGAAGGCCAGCAACAAGGACGATGCACGTTGTGTCATGTGATTCCACGCTAACCGGCCAGTTCCTGCCTGTCAATCAACCGAGTAAGTTCATACGGGACAATGACTTGCACGTAACGCTTGCGCAACGGACCGTTCCGGACGAACACTGGTGGCATGCCCGGCCCCACCCTGTGCCCCTTCTGCACGTCCTCGAGAATCCGCGCGCGGCTTCCGGCGCACGGCCTCTACGAGTACGAGTGTCAGGATTGCGAGCGTACCTGGCTTGTGGCACGCCCGAAGCGCCAGGCAAAGGTCGTCGCGTTTCCCACTGCGGCAACGCGCGTGAAGCGCCGCGTCAGCGGCGACAAGTAGCCCGCGGCTATGTCCGACTGCGTCGTCTTGATCGGGCTCCCGGGTGCCGGCAAGACGACGTTCTACGAGCAGCGACTGTCGGGCACGCACCTCCACATCAGCAAGGATCGGCTGCCGGCGTCGGCGCGCGACAAGCAGGCGCGCCAGGATGCGGCCATTCGCGCGGCGCTCGCAGACGGACGCGCCGTCGCCGTCGACAACACGAATGTGTCGGCTGCCGATCGGGCATCCATCATCGAGATTGCAAAGGCCTGCGGTGCGCGAGTGATTGGCATCTACATCGTCGCGTCGACCCGCGAGGCGATCGCCCGGAACGAACGGCGCGAAGGACGTGGGAAGGTGCCCAAGGTCGCGATTTTCACGAAAGCGAAGCGCCTCGAGCCGCCGCAGCTGTCCGAAGGCTTCCACGAGCTGCACGCGTACCGCGTCGCGGTCGATCGCACGTTTGAGGAAATACCTTTCATCCCCCCGATCCCGAGTCCGATCGCTTCCTGATCGGCGGCTTGCACACCGGGCATGGCCAGTATTTCTTCGCAGCTTCGTCCAGCGAGATCCGCTTCGGCGATGCGCCGGCGTTCGCGCAATGCTCGCGGTGATAGTACTTCCCGCCCCGCTGCACGTACACGAACACGGGTGGCGGCTTAGGCTTTTCCTCGCGCGGATGCGTAGCGGCGTCACATGCGGGGTCCGGAGTCAGTCCGCGCGCCTCCGCCTGCGTCCGCGTCATCGCAACGACACCTTTCGCGCCGGTCAATTGAGGACAATTCGCCTGGTGATAGACCTTTGCACCCGGTTTGACGAAGACGTAGTCCGTCTGTGTCGGCGGAAACCCGAGGAGGAGGAGCAGCACGAGAAACGCCCGCATCCCAAAATCATAGCGGGACGCGGAACGCACGACGGACGATGACAGAGACGCGGATGAACAGTCCGGAGGCGGGCGTCGAGGCCGAAGCGGTGGTACTACTCGACTGCGGTCAAGCGATAACGGCCCAGACGAGCGAGGAGGGCGGCCTTCAGATCCGCTTCCGAACTTGCGGTCGTCAGGTCGACATCGCTGTCGGTGACCGCGTCCAGGAGAGCGCGGATCAACTGAGCCCGACTGATCGCCGCCCCGCTCTGTGCGCGGATGTTCGCAGCCAGCCTGTCGAGAAACACGATCTGACGGTTGAAAAGGACGACCGTGACCTTCGTCCATGCCTCGTCGTGAATCGGCGGCCGTCCCGGACGCCGGCCCGGCGGCCGACCGCCGCCTTTGGTCGGCGCAAAGATGTCCTGCATCGGCCTCGCCGACTTTCGAATACGGACACGCGCCATGAAGTCTCCCAGGCGGCTTGATTGCGATTGATTCCGCCCTTAAATACCGTTCCTGCCCGTGTGGGCTGAGTCGGCCGTATTCAACACGAAAAACGGCAGTTAGTTCAAGCAGGACAGTTTCATTAGCGCTGTGTTCCATAGATTTTTCCGTCCCTAATCAGGTCGCCAGATCGAGCTGCGGAAGCGGCGTTTGGCGGATCGCTTTCAGAATCGGATACTTGTTCGGGAGACAAGAGGCGGGGCCCACTCATCCCGTTCATATCGACACATGGGATTCAAGGACTGGTTCAAACGCGCCGAGCGATCGCCCCTGGCCCGTTGGCGTCATCGATGGGAAGAAGCCACCCGCGCGCGAGACGCGGCTGCAGTGGCAGAACTTCGGTCGTCGCTCACATCGGATCCGGCGCTCGGAACCGATCTGGAGATCGAGCATGAGATGCTCGAGGGGCTGGAACGGCTGATCGCACTCGCCGCCGAGCTCGAGGCGGGCCGCGTTCCGCGCATCGACACGACGCACAAAGTCGTGGGCCGCGAGGCTTGTCATTTCAGCGCTCCGGCAACGCTCCCCGACGACCACGCTCAGGCCAGCGGACGCGTGCTGCTGACGTCGACCCGGGCCGTGTTCGTCGGAGGCGCGAAGTTCGCCGCAGTGCCGTGGCACGGCGTACGCGACGTCGCGCAGGTGCAGCGCGATCTGCTGCTCGTTCGGTCGGCGGACGACGGGATGCGGCTCCGCTTCAACACGTACGGCGACGCGATGGAGGCAGCCGCGCTCGCTTCTCACCTCCGCACGCGCCGGCCTCTATAATCGGTTCGTGCAACTCGGCATCGATCGTCTCGTCGACGGCCCGGACTCGGGCCTCATCGCCGGCCAGCGCGTCGGTATCGTCTGCAATCCGGCCTCGATCGATCGGGCCTTCCGCCACGTCGTCGATCGACTGCTCGACGCGGATTGCCGCGTTTCGGCCGTGTTCGGGCCGCAGCACGGCTTTCACTCCGACGTGCAGGAAAACATGATCGAGTCGGCGCACGGGCGCGACGAGCGGCGCCGCCTTCCCGTGTTTTCGCTCTACAGCGAGACGCGCGAGCCGACGACCGAGATGCTGAAAGACATCGACGTGCTCGTCATCGATCTGCAGGACGTCGGGACGCGGATTTACACATACATCTACACGATGGCGAATTGCATGCGCGCGGCGCGCCGCCACGGCATCCGCGTGGTCGTGTGCGACCGCCCCAATCCCGTCGGAGGCGAACAAGTCGAGGGGCCAGCGCTCGTGCCCGGATACGAGTCGTTCGTCGGACAGTTTCCGATTCCGATGCGCCACGGCATGACGATTGGAGAGCTGGCGCGGCTGTTCAACGACGCGTTCGGGATCGGCGCAGCCGTGGACGTGGTGCGGATGGAAGGGTGGCACCGATCGATGTATTTCGACGAAACGGGATTGCCCTGGGTCCTCACCTCGCCGAACATCCCGACGCTCGACACGGCGATCGTGTACCCCGGCGCCGTGCTGTTCGAAGGCACGATGGTGTCAGAGGGCCGCGGGACGACGCGGCCGTTCGAATTGATCGGAGCGCCATGGATCGACGATGAACGGCTCGCCGGTGCGCTGAATGCCCGGCGTCTGCCAGGCGTATTCTTCCGGCCGGCGTTCTTCGAGCCCACGTTTCACAAGCACGCGAAGACCGGCTGCGGCGGATGCCAGATCCACGTGACCGACCGCCGGACCTTCGAACCCGTGCGCGCCTCGGTGGAGCTGCTCATCGAAATGCGGCGGCAGGCACCCGAGCGATTCGCCTGGCGCGACCCGCCGTACGAGTACGAGCATGTGAAGCCGCCGATCGACATCCTGTATGGTTCGGACGCGCTGAGAACAGGCGTCGACGCGGGGAAAACCGCGGACGAGATTTGCGCGCCCTGGGATGCCGACGAGGAGGCGTTCGGGCGCGTTCGCCAGCCCTTCCTGTTGTATCGCTGACGGATCAGTACGCTCTACTCGCGGTGCCTACGACTTGTCAGCCGCGCCGCGAGCGGCGCGAATCTGGTCGGCGTGGCGATGGGCGTGCTGGGCGTAGATGCGCAACCAGGTATCGAGTCCGTAGCGGCCCACCTCGGTGTGGGTGCCCTCACGCAGCCAGTCCGATTCCGAGAGGCATCCCATCAGCTCGGCCGTGCTCGCGCGGGAGGCTCGAAAGAGTTCCAGAGACGCTTCGTGCGGGCGGTCGTAGTGCAGCCGCGCCGAGAAGGCGTCCTGATCGTAGCCGTGGATCGTCGGGCGATCTTCGGCGAGCAGCCGCCGGAACCGGATGGCCGCGGTCGCTTCGCTGTCCCCAAGGTGGTGCACAATCTCCCGCGCCGTCCACTTGCCCGGCGCCGGCCTGGTGTCGAGTTCCTCGGGCGTGATCTTCACGAGCGCTTCCGCGACCACACGGTATCCGTCGGCGTACTGAGCCATCAGCTGTTCGCGTTCCTGTCGCTCCATGCTCATCCTCTCGTCTTGGCGATACCCGGCGCCTGCGTTTCCTGCGACGTCTCGGGTACGAGGTGATACGTCATCAGGTGGTTGCGCAGGCACTCGAAGGCATCTGTCGGCGTGTCCACCCACTCCAGTAAATCAAGATCCTTGGGACTGATCGCACCCCAATCGGCCATTGGCTGCAGATTGAGGATTTCGTCCCAGTACTTGCGGCCGTACATGACGACGCACAGCTGCTTCGAGAGCTTTTGTGTCTGCGCCAGCGTGAGGATCTCGAACATTTCGTCGAGCGTGCCGAAACCACCGGGAAAAATCACGAGCGCCTTCGCGAGATACGCGAACCAGAACTTGCGCATGAAGAAATAGTGGAACTCGAGGTGCAGCCCCTGAGTGATGTACTTGTTGGCGCCCTGCTCGAACGGCAGGCGGATGTTCAGGCCGATCGTCTTGCCGCCGGCTTCGCGCGCGCCGCGGTTGGCCGCTTCCATGATCCCGGGGCCGCCGCCCGAGGTGACGACGAAGCGGTGGTGCTCGGATTGGAGCGTCTGGCTCCACGCCGTCAGCTGGCGCGCGAGCTCGCGGGCTTCCTCGTAGTAACGCGCCCACTCGAGCGCTTTGCGGGTCTTGGTCAGCTCCTCCTGAAAGTGCTCGTCGGCGTCGCGGACGCCGCGCGCCCGCAGCGTGCGCAGCGCGCGCTCGGCGCGCTCGCGGCTGTCGACGCGAGCCGATCCGAAGAAGACGACGGTGTCTTGAATCTTCTGCTCCTTGAAGCGCCGCAGCGGTTCGAGGTACTCGGACAGGATGCGGATCGGACGCGCTTCATCGCTCTCGAGAAAATCCGGAGCCAGATACGCCAACGGCTGCTGCGACATACGGCCAATTTATCATCAGGTGCGTTAGAATCCGCTGCGTATGACGCGTGTGCGACTCCTCGCGACTGCGCTGGCATGCTTCGGATTGCTCACGTTGGCGGCCGGCGCCCAGCAGCCGCCGTCGACTCCTTCGATCCACGGCCGTCAGTCACGCCGCCTGGTCATCCGCAACGCGATGGTGATTTACGGCA
>DATJIW010000093.1:0-56966 GCA_035492775.1 Vicinamibacterales bacterium | reverse complement strand
CGCTGGTGCGCGTGCTGGACGGCATCGCACACTTTCGCCATGAGCTCCAGCCGCTGCGGCACCTCGAGTCTGTGCTCGTCGCAGTAGTCGAGCAGCGACTGTCCCTGCACCAGCTCCATGGCGAAGTAGGGCTGGCGGCCGACAGCGGTATCCGCGGTCCCTGCCGCATAGATTTGCGCGATACCCGGGTGCTGCAGCCGGCCGAGCGCGTGCGCTTCGTTCTCGAAGCGGCGAAGCATTTCGGCGGTGGCGTAGCCAGGGCGGATGACTTTCAGCGCGACGACGCGATGCGGAAACTCCTGTTCCGCCTCGTAGACCGCTCCCATCCCTCCTTCCCCGAGCAATCGAAGCACCCGATACGGCCCAATCGTCGCCGGCAATGGGGCGGCGGGAGTGTCGTCTATCGACGAGAACGCGATTGAGGCTGATGCATGAGTGCCGGTGGGATCGTTGGAGAGAAGAGGGGTACCGCCCGCGGCGGTGGGCGCATCGGCCATTGGCTGACCATCCTTCGTAGCCCGCGGACCGCGGACGCTTCGTGCGCTGCCGAACTCCCGAATCGGGACGCGAGCCCCCGAGGGGCCTCGCGTCCGTGATGGGTCCCTACTTGGCGACTTGCGAGCTGTGACTCGCGATCTGCTTCCACGCGCCATCCTGTTGCAGGAAAGTGTCCGTGGTGATGATCGTTCTCGCGTACCGTTTCCCTCGGATCATCGCGTCGTATGTACTCTGGTATTCGGCGATCGCTACATCACCATAAACTCGCACCTTTACGTCGCCGATGCTCTCGCTCGTCGTCTTGTTGTTCTGGGTATCTTTCATGGCCGCGATGATCGACGGCTTCGAGTCCCGGGTCCCACGACTGCTACCGCCCGACCAGTCGTTCGCCAGATAGTTCTGATAGAACGCGTGGTCGCCTGAGAGATCGGCTGTGACCGCGTCATGCTCCATCTTGGTAATGGTGGCGATCACGTCGGAATCCGACGCTGTGGAACTCTGGGCCAATGCGACCACCGGGGTGAAGCCGACCATCGTCAGCAGGAGAGAGAACGCGGTGAGGGATTTCTTCATTACAACTCCATCTGTCCCGGCGAGGCGCCGGGTTGTCGCTAATCTCCGGCGACGGGTTCCGTATTGGAATCCGACCAGGAGAAGCTGCTATTGCATTTGCCCCGTCAGGCTAACGGAATCGGCCCCGGTTCGTCTGTGCAAGACCGCACACCATAACGGCGCAATCCACTGCCGGTGATGCTGTAAATCAGACGCTGCGAAGCTTGTGCCCCAGCTTCTCTTTCTTCGTTCGCAGATACCGTCTCGTGAAATCCGACGCGGGGATTTCGAGCGGCAGCCACTCGGCGACTGACAGGCCATACCCTTCGAGTCCAACCAGCTTTCTCGGGTTGTTGGACAGCAGCCGCATCGACTTGACGCCCAAATCCTTCAGGATCTGCACGCCGATGCCGTAATCGCGCTGGTCGGCCTTGAAGCCCAGCCGCTCGTTGGCTTCGACGGTGTCGAGCCCCTGGTCCTGCAGCTCGTACGCGCGGATCTTGTTCGCGAGGCCGATGCCGCGGCCCTCCTGATTGAGGTACAGCAGGACACCCCGGCCCTCGTCCGCGATGCGCTGCATTGCGGCATCGAGCTGCGGGCCGCAGTCGCAGCGTGCCGAATGAAACACGTCGCCCGTCAGGCACTTCGAGTGCACGCGCACGAGCACGTTCTCTCCGTCGCCGATCTCACCCTTGACGAGCGCGACGTGCGTCTCGCCGTCGATGCCGCTCTCGTACGCGATGACGCGGAAGTCGCCGTGCTCGGTGGGAAGCGAGGCAGCCGCGGCGCGCTTCACGAGCGTCTCGGTCTTCATCCGGTACTGGATGAGATCGGCAATCGTGATCATCAGCAGCCTGTGCCTGCGCGCAAACTTGATGAGGTCCGGCACCCGCGCCATGGTGCCGTCGTCGTTCATGATTTCGCAGATGACGCCGGCGGGATACAGACCCGCGATGCGTGCAAGGTCGACGGCGGCTTCGGTCTGGCCGGCGCGCACGAGCACGCCGCCGTCCCGCGCTTTCAGCGGGAACATGTGTCCCGGGCGCGCGAGATCCGCAGGCCTGGTGCGCGGATCGATCGCGGCCAGCACGGTTGCCGCGCGATCAGCGGCCGAGATCCCCGTACTCGTCGCGTGCTTCGCTTCGATCGACACGCAGAAAGCCGTGTTGAAGCGCGCCGTGTTGTCCGGGACCATCTGCGGAAGATCGAGCTCGGCCAGCCGGTCCTCCGTCATGGGCATGCACACGAGCCCGCGGCCGTGGCGTGCCATGAAGTTGATGATGTCCGGCGTGACCTTCTCGGCAGCAACGGTGAGATCGCCTTCGTTCTCGCGATCCTCGTCGTCGACCACGATGATCATGCGTCCGTCGCGGATCGCCTCGACGGCCTCGGCGATCGGGGCGAACGGAGACTTGCGGCGCTTCTTCGAGTCGGCCATGGTCAGGACGTTTTCTGCGGCGGCGAGGCGAAGGCTTCGACGGCGCGCAACACGTATTTCCCGAGAATATCGCACTCTAAGTTGACGCTCTCGCCGACGGCCAGGATCCGGAGGTTCGTGTGCTCCCATGTAAAGGGGATGATTTGAACGTCAAACCGGCCGTCGCCGATACCCGCGACGGTCAGGCTGATGCCGTCCACCGCAATCGAGCCCTTCGGCACGATGTTGGGGGCAAGCGCTGCAGGGAACGCGAACGTGAGGCGCCGCGCCTCTCTCTCCGAGGTGACAGCCCTCAGCGTGCCCGTTCCATCGACGTGGCCCTGGACGAAGTGGCCGCCGAACCGTGAGTCGGCCCGCATCGGGCGCTCGAGATTCACGAGGCGGCCCACCGCAAGCTGTCCGAGCGACGTGACGCGCATGGTCTCCGGCGAGATGTCCATTTCCACCGAATTCGGGTGCAAAGCCACGACAGTCAGGCAGGTGCCGTTGACGGCCAGGCTGTCGCCCAGTGCCAGCTCCGGCGCCACGTCCGTTGCGATGGTCGCGCGCAGCCCCGCGGCACTCGGCTGCAATCCGGCGATTTCGCCGACGGCCTCAATGATGCCGGTGAACATAGCCTTCGACCCTGACGTCGCTGCCAAACCAGTGCGCCCCCCGATCGTCCAGTTCCGATAACGTGAATCGTTCCACCGGCATCCACGGAACGCCGGCGGAGCCTAGACGCATGGGGGTGATGTAGGCGTGCACCGCGTCCACCAGTCCGGCGTCCAACAGCGTCCGGTGCAGTGCCGCGCCGCCTTCAACGACGAGCGACGTGATGCCGGCGTCTCGAAGGAGCCAGGCGAACCATGAGTCGAGCGCCGCTGACTCCATCGCGACGACCCGCGCGCCCGCGCGCTCGAGTGCGCCGGCGGCGGAGCGCCGTGCGTCCACGTTCGACCGGCTGCTCATGACTATTATGGGACCCGACGGTCTCGTCGTCAGCAGCCGCGCGTCCGCAGGCGTCCGCAGGCGCCGATCGAACACGACTCGCGTCAAGGGGCGCTGACGATATGCGCCCCGCG
Organism: Vicinamibacterales bacterium; assembly: GCA_035492775.1. GTDB lineage: Bacteria > Acidobacteriota > Vicinamibacteria > Vicinamibacterales > 2-12-FULL-66-21 > DATJFQ01. The sequence continues at coordinate 53,414 of DATJIW010000093.1, read as the reverse complement.
CGGTCAACAGAGGATCGTCGGCCAGAATGGTCGACGATCCGACGGCGATCGCATCGACTTCGGCGCGCTGACGCTGGATGATCCGGTTCGCCGCCTCGCCGGTCAGATCCACACGCGCGCCGCCGGAGGCCGCGATGCGTCCGTCGATGCTGAGTGCAATCTTCGCGACGACATGCGGTCTGTGCCGCGTCACATTCGTGATGAACACTTCGTTCTGACGCGCGGCATCCTCGGCGAGGATGCCGGTTTCCACCGAAACGCCGCGTTGCCGCAAGTGCGCAAGGCCGCGGCCGTGCACGATCGGATTCGGATCCTCCATGGCGATAACGGCGCGACGGATGCCGGCTTCCGCCACCAGCGGTGCGCAAGGGCCTGTGCGGCCTGTGTGCGAGCACGGCTCGAGCGTGCAGTACAACGTCGAGCCGCGTGCCCGTGCACCCGCCTCCAGCAGCGCGATCACTTCAGCGTGCGGACCGCCGGCGACACGATGCGCGCCGCGGCCCACGATGACGCCATCGGCGTCGACGACGAGCGCGCCAACCATCGGGTTGGGATTCGTCTGTCCGCGTCCGCGCTCCGCGAGCGCCAGCGCCTTGCGCATGAAGTAGTCGTCGGTCATGCCTGACGCCATTGCCCGGCGTTCGGCCATTCACTCCTCACCGCGCGCCGGGCACCCGCACCGAGCACCCGCACCGAGCACCCGCACCGAGCACCCGCACCGAGCACCAAGCACCGAGCACCGAGCACCAAAGCCCCCCCTACCACTTTTCCTCGAACAGCGCGTTGACGTAATCCTCGGGCGAGAACGGAATCAGGTCGTCGATCGATTCCCCGACCCCGACGTACCGGATTGGCAGCTTCAGATCATGCGCAATCGCGACGGCGATGCCGCCTTTGGCAGTCCCATCGAGTTTCGTCAGGACGATTCCGTTTACGCCCGCCGCCCCCATGAACTCGCGCGCCTGGTTGAGGCCGTTCTGGCCGACGGTGGCATCGAGGACGAGGAGCACTTCGTGGGGCGCCCCTTCCACTTCGCGCGCCGCGATGCGGCGGATCTTGTCGAGTTCCGCCATGAGGTTCGTACGCGTGTGCAGTCGGCCAGCGGTATCGACGAGCACGATGTCGCGGCCGCGCGCCTTGCCGGCAGCCAGCGCATCGAACACGACCGCCGCCGGATCGGAGCCCATCTTCGCGCGGACGAAGTCCACCCCTGCCCGCGTTGCCCAGACCTGCAACTGCTCGACCGCGGCCGCGCGGAACGTGTCTGCCGCACACACGAGCGGCGTCCTGCCCGAGTCCTTGATCAGCCGCGCCAGCTTTCCGACGGTCGTCGTTTTTCCCGTCCCGTTGACGCCAACGATGAGCACGACGTGCGGCCGCGTCCCGTTCGGCGGCGGCGTGTCCGCACCGCTGAGGATCTGCAGAATCTCGGCCTTCACCAGGTCGCGCAGCGACTCTCCGTTGCTGCGTCGCGTACGGACGGCCTGCACGATCTCGTCGCTCGCGGCAACGCCGACGTCGGCCGAAATGAGCGCTTCCTCGAGCGCCTCGAGCGTGTCGAGGTCGACCGGCCGCGTACGCGCTTCCGGCGTGTCCGCGCGGTTGACGATCTCGTCGAACCGCTGGACGAACTGCTCCTTCGTGCGTGTGAGTGACTCTTTGATTTTGTCGAAGAAACCCATGACGAATAGCGGGCCTTCCGCCCTGCCTCACTGATCGATTTCGGCCCGCTGGCGCCGGAGCATCAGCGTCTCGAGGGCATCGAGCGGGCTCGAGCGCCCCTCGAGCACGGCCGCCATCTGCGCCGCGATTGGCAACTCGACTCCGCGGCGCTCGCCGAGTGCGAGCGCCGCGCTCGTGGTCCGTACTCCTTCCGCCACCATCCGCATGTGCGCAAGGATCTCGTTGATGGCGCGGCCGCGGCCAAGTTGTATCCCGACCTGACGGTTCCGGCTCAAATCGCCCGTGCACGTCAACACGAGATCCCCAAGTCCGCTCAGGCCCGAGAGCGTGTCGCGGCGGGCGCCCTCTGCGCACGCGAGCCGGGAAATCTCCACCAGGCCGCGCGTGATGAGCGCCGCCATCGCGTTGTGTCCCAGCTGCAGACCCTCGACGACTCCCGCGGCAATCGCGATGACGTTCTTGAGCGCACCGCCGATCTCGACACCCGCCACGTCGTCGCTCGCATATAACCGCAATGCAGGCCCCTTGAGCGTCTCCTGAATGTGCGATGCCGCGTCCCGATCCGGCGACGCGGCGACGAGCGCGGTCGGTAGTCCCCGGGCCACTTCGATCGCGAAGCTCGGCCCGGAGAGCACGACGATGCGGCGGCCGCTGATTTCCTGCGCGATGACCTGCGACATCCGCTCGAGCGTGTCGCGTTCGATGCCCTTTGCCGCGCTGACGAGGATTGCGTCGGCCGAGACGAACGGCGCGGCATCGCGCAGCACGGCGCGCATGCCATGTGACGGCACGGCGGCAATGACGACGCCCGCCTGTTCGAGCGCGCGCTCGAGACGCGCGGTCGCGCGGATCGAGGACACCACGGAGACGCCGTGCAGGTACCGCGTGTTCTCGCCGACGGCCGCAACTTCGTCGACGAGGAGCGGATCGCGAGCCCACAGCCGCACGTCGTGCCCGAGGCGGGCGCAGTGAACGGCGAGCGCTGTCCCCCAGCTTCCCGCACCGAGAACGGCAATCGTCTCGCTCATGCCACACGGCCGCGCAGGCGCCGCTCCGTACCCATGAGAATGCGCCGGATGTTGGCGCGATGGCGAAACACGATGAGCGAGGCGCAGCCCGCGGACGTGTTGACGACGACGCCGGGCGCCCCGGTCCACCAGGCGATCGATGGCAGCGTGATCGTTGCCGCGATCGAGCCGATCGACACGATCCGGCTGATCCAGACGCACGCGACGAACACGAGCGCCGCGATGCTCGTCGCGAGCGGCGCGAGCACGACGAATACCCCGGCGGCGACGGCCACGCCCTTGCCACCCTTGAAGCGCAGCCACACCGGGTAAATGTGTCCGACGATCGCGGCGGCGCCCGCAAGGGCCATCGCGGTCAGGCCTGCGCCTGCCGCATATGCCGTCAGCACGGCGGCGGTGCCTTTCGAAATGTCGAGCGCCATCACCGCCACGCCGAGCGGCGTGCCGCTGGTCCGCAGGACGTTGGCGGCACCCACGTTTCCGCTGCCTGCGAAGCGCACGTCGATACCGGCCCGGCGCGCCAGCAGAAACGCAAACGGCACGGACCCGAGCAGATACCCGAACAGCGCCCACGCAATCATCAGTCTTCAGTCTAGCTGGCTTTCGCCGGAGAACGGAACGACCGCGAGCGCTTCGTAACGCGGGCCGCGCGGCGAGAGGTGGCTTCGATAAACGACGGCGCGGGTTACGTGCGTGGTCACCCTTCTCACTGCCACATGGTCGAGCGTTTCGCGGAGCTGCCGCGGAATCCGTTCGTTCCGCGCCGCCCGCGCGAGGGTCAGATGCGGACTGAACGGGCGTGTCTCCGGTTCGAGTCCGAATGGCCTCAGACGCTCGTCGAGCACGGCGCTCAAACGCGTCAACGACACCGCGCCGGCGGCCATCCCGATCCACACGACTCGAACGGATCCAGTCGGCGGGAACGCACCGCATCCGCCGAGCGTGAGATCAAATGGACCGATGGCGACCGGCTCGGTCAACGCTGCGAGCAGCGCGTCCACGTCGTCGGCGACGTGGCCGATGAATCGCACCGTCAGGTGCATGTTGGCGGAAGGCACCCAGCGCAGCGGCGCCTGCGTCCGATGGCGAATCTCCTGGGCAACTCGCCCGGCCTCGTCGACGGCCTCTGACGCGAGATCGACGGCGACGAACAGCCGCATCGTTACTGCAACATGCGCCGGACGCGATCCATCGCCGCCTGGCTCGACCAGAATTTGATCATCGAGCGATCCCCCATGAAGCGATGGGTGCGTACGTCGGGCGGCGCGGATGGCACCCCGACGGCGATCACGACGGTGCCCACCGGCTTCTCTGCGGATCCGCCGCCGGGTCCCGCAATCCCGGTAATCGCCACGGCGACCTGCACACGCGTCGCCCTGAAGACTCCTTCGAGCATCGCGAGGGCCACCGGCTCGCTCACGGCGCCGTGTCGATCGAGCAGCTCCTGCGGCACTTGCAGGTCGCGCGCTTTGACGCGATTGTCATAGGCCACGAGCGCTCCATACACGTACGCCGAGCTGCCCGGCACGTCGGTGAGGCGGGACGTAAAAAGGCCGCCGGTGCAGGATTCCGCGGCGGCGATCCAGTAGCCGCGATCGGCGAGCATCGCGCCAACGACCTGCTCCATCGATCGACCGTCGGTGCTGAAGAGATCTTCACCGAGTGCAGACGCCAGCGCGTCGCGCGCGGCCTCGATGCGCCGCCGGCCCGCTTCAGGATTCGCGTCCCTGGTCGACAGATGGAGTTCGATCTGACCGGGCGCCGCGAGGATCGTCGTCACGATCGGATCCGGCTGATCGCGCCAGCGTGAATAGATCGGCTGGACGACTTCTTCGACGTGGGACTCGCCGCGTCCAGCGACGAACAGTGATGCACGGTAGATACGCTCGGTGCCGGCGCGCGCCCCGATGGGACCGTCGCACAGCTCGTCGAGAAGGGGCCGCATCTCGCGCGGCGGACCGGGAAGCAGCGCGATCAGTTTGCCGTCGTGCTCGATGAACAGTCCGGGGGCGGTGCCGCGCGGATTCGCGAGCACGCGCGCGCCCGCCGGCACCTGCGCCTGACGGAGATTCGATGCCGGCATCTGGAGACCGCGTCGCGCAAACCGCTGTTCGAGCGCGCGCACGATCGTCTCGTCCTGGTGCATCGTCAGGCCGAGCGCTTCGGCAACGACTTCACGCGTCAGATCGTCGTCAGTCGGGCCCAGGCCGCCCGTCAGGATGACGAGATCGGCGCGCCGCAGCGAGGCGTGAAAGATCGAAGCGAGATCGCCACGGTCGTCGCCGACGACCGCCTTCGCCCGCAGTTCGATGCCGAGGTCCGACAGGCGTTCGGCGGCGTAGAGCGAGTTGGTGTCGACCCGCGTCGAGCCGAGCATCTCGGACCCGACGGCGATGACCTCGGCCGAGCGAAGCGGTGGGAGCGGAGGCATTCAGTAGATCGAGCCCGGCAACAGCCACATCAGCAAACGCAGCGTGATGTTCGCATACACGCCTGCCGCCGCGTCGTCTGACATGATGCCGAAACCGCCGTGGAATTTCTCCAGGCGGTTCGCCGGATACGGCTTGATCACATCGTAGATCCGGAAGAGAACGAATCCGACGACGGCCGCGCGCCAGCCCACCGGAATGAACGCCAGCGTGACGAGCTGGCCGAGCACCTCGTCTATCACCACGGGTCCCGGATCGATCGCGCCGAAATAGCGTTCGGCGTGCGTGGCCGCCCACGTGCCGACGGCAAAGACCACAGCCATCAGCGCGACTTCGAGGACCCGGGAGTGAGTCCACCACACGAGCAAATACACGACGAGACCGGCGGCTGAACCGACAGTGCCTGGAGCGACGGGAAAGTAGCCGCAGTACGCGACGGTGGCGATGAAGACAGCGAGACGGATCACGCCTTCACGACGCGGGTGTCGGCGAGGCGATCGTGCAGCGCGCGGTGATCCTTTCCGATCACGCCTGGCAGGAATCCCAGGCCGGCCGGCAGAGCCGAGACGACGTATGCGGCGGCGCGGACGATCGCCGTTCCGATTGAAACGCGCTGGGCGGAGTCGGCGCCGTCACCGGGAACGACGCGAATGCCTGCGGCCATCTTTCCAATCGTCTGGCCGCTCGCGGCGATGAACGCTGCGAAGTAGCTGCCGTTGAGCAGCGCGATAAAGGCGATGAACGGTACGAGCGGAAGCGCACGCGCTTCGGCCATATGCATCTCGAGAACGCGGAGGGTGAGATACAGCACGGCGGCGTCGATGCCGCCGACGATCGCAAGATCGATGATTGCGGCAAACACGCGCGCCGGTGTCGACGCGGGTCCGGCGGTGACGTCCGGCGGCGGAGCGGATTCACGCGGGCTGCTCCGCTGCTCTGTCCGCACGAACGCCGGCTGTTCCGCCGCATGTTCCATCGCCGCCGGCCGCGGCTGCGGCGGTTCGGCTTCCAGCTCCAGCAGCGGTTCGTCGACTGCAGGCCGAGGCGTTCTCGGCGCGTGAGGCGCTTTCGGTTTCGACGGGACCGGAGCACCGCGCCGGACGCTCAGCGGCGCTCGGGGGGAAGCCGGCGTCACGAGAGGCTGCTCGCGGCCGCGCGCCGTGAACAAGGGCAATTCGAGGCCGCCGGTATCCGTCTCGGCCGGCGGCACGTCAACAGCCGCGCGCGACGGCGAAGTCTCCCCTTCGCCGTGCAGCGTGAGATCGACGAGCGGCCCGAGCGGCTCGGTGCCGTCCTGAATCGCGAGGTCCAGCGGCGCCGCGGCCACGACCAGCGAGAATTCGTAGCCGCAGTTGCGGCACCGCTCGCCGTTATCGAAGCTGAGATACTGGCACTTGGGACATCTCATTGCGGTGCCCCCGCGGGCTTCACGGATCCGGGACGTGCGGCTCGGGCTCTGCGCAGCAGCTCGTCCTGAATCGCGCCACGAAGTCGATCCGCTTGTGCGCGAAATGGATCGCCCGGACGAATCGCATCCAGAGCATCGAGCGCTTGAAAAAGGTGTCCACTTGCCTGGAGTGCGGACGCGCGCGTGAGCGCAACTTCCGCCGATGCCGCGACGGGCAGCGGATCCTGCCGGTCGACGGCCGGCACGGCCGCGCCCGAGCCGATCTGGCCCGATCTGTGAGCATCGATGTAGATCACCACGCTGGCGCCGGCGGCGAGCCCGATCGCAAGGACCAGGACGAGGGTCATCACCGAGATGCCGCCGCGTGCGCGTCTGCCGGAGACGGTCGCCGGCTGCCACCCGCGACGCGGCCGGACTGCCGTCGAGGCTTCAGAGGGCAGCGCAATCCGGTCGAGCCGGTCGAGCAACGCCATCGCTTCGTCCTGCGAGACGCCGCGGTCGACAGCCGAGCGCAGCAGGCGGCGGGCGTCCTCCGCATCACCGCGCTGGAATGCCGCGACGCCCGTCTGCAGCAGTTCTTCCCCCTCCCGCTGCCGCTCGGCGACGGCGCTGCGAGCCCGTTCGATGTACGCGCGCGCCCGTGCGTGGCTGCGATCCAGGAAGAGGACGCGAGTCCAGACACTGATCGCGAGTTCGTGTTGACCGGTGAAATAATGGTCGAGGCCCGCGAGGAGCAGTTCCTCGATCCGGGCATCGCGCCCTTCGGCAGCAGACGAGGGCTCGTCGTGGCGCAGAGGATCAGCCATCGGCGACTGCGGAAGTATACAGGTTTATATGGCCATCATCGAGAGTATTCCGAACATCAGCGAGGGCCGGCGTCCCGAGGTCGTGAACGCGATCGCCGACGCGTTGCGCGCCGTCCCCGGCGTGCGGCTGCTCGACTACTCGTCCGACGCCTCGCACAACCGCTCCGTCTTCACGCTCGCGGGTGATGCGGCGCCGCTCAAGGCGGCGATCCTGGTGCTCTTCGAACGAACCCTCGCTGCCGTCGATCTTCGCGTACACGAAGGAGAGCACCCCCGTCTCGGCGCGGTCGATGTCGTCCCCTTCGTACCGATCGAAGGAGCCACGATGGACGATTGCGTCCGGCTGGCGAAGGACGTCGGCACGGAAGTCGCCACGCGGTTCGGGGTGCCCGTTTACCTGTACGAGGAGGCGTCGAACAATCCCGCTCGAAAGAACCTCGAGGACATCAGGCGGGGCGAGTTCGAAGGACTCGCGCAGAAAATGGCCAGCGAGGGCTGGGCGCCGGACTTCGGCCCGTCTGCGCCCCACGCCTCGGGCGGCGCGTCCGTGATCGGGGCGCGCATGCCGCTCATCGCCTACAACATCAACCTGAACACCGACCGCGTGGACGTCGCGAAGAAAATCGCCGCCGCGATCCGCCACAGCAGCGGCGGATTCCGGTACGTGAAAGCCGCCGGATTCAAGCTGGAGGATCGCAATCTCGCGCAGGTATCGATGAATCTGACGAATTACGAGAAGACGCCGGTCTTCAGGGTTTTCGAAACCGTGAAGCGGGAGGCCGAGCGGTACGGCGTGACCATCCTCGAGAGCGAAATCGTCGGGCTCATTCCCTCCGCGGCCCTGCACGCCGCCGCCGAGTACTACCTGCAAATCGCCGGATTCAAGGGCGAGCAGATCCTGGAGAACAAGCTCAAGATCAGCGATTAGATCAACGACGCAGCTTCGCAATGACCAGGCCTCCAAGGCGCTGTGTTCGATAGGTCTGAGCACGTCGGGCAGTCGACTCCTCAAACAGCCTCCTCCTCCCTGCGCGGCACGATTCCAAACGCCTTCATCTTGCGGTACAGGTTGCTGCGTTCCACCCCGAGGATCTCCGCGGTTCGCGAGATGTTGCCGTGCTGCGACGCCAGTGCGCGGACGATGTAGTCGCGTTCGAAGCGCTCGCGCGCGTCGTGGAGCGGCAGGGGCGGGGGCGCGGAGGGATCCGCCGCGCTGATCGCACCGCTGTCGAGAAACGCCAGGTCGGCCAGTACGATCGTGTCGCCCGGAACCATGATCATCAGTCGCTCGATGACGTTCCGCAGCTCGCGGACGTTGCCCGGCCAGCGATACGTCCGCAGGCCGGCGGCCGCCGCCGGATCCAGCCGCTTGGGCCGACGGCCGTACTCGCGGGCGAATTCGGTCATGAAGTGATCGGCCAGGATCGTGACGTCGCTCTCCCTCTCGCGCAGCGGCGGGACGAAAATCGGAATGACATTCAGGCGGAAGTAGAGATCTTCGCGGAATCGGCCCGCACGGATCTCCGACGGCAGATCCTTGTTCGTGGCGGCGATGACGCGCACGTCGACCTTGACGCTCGCCGATCCGCCCACCGGCTCGACGACCTGCTCCTGCAGCGCCCGCAGCACCTTGGCCTGCGTCTTCAACGTCATGTCGCCGATCTCGTCGAGGAACAGCGTCCCGTCATCGGCGGTCTCGAACTTGCCCCGGCGGTCCGCCATGGCGCCCGTGAACGCCCCCCTCATGTGCCCGAACAGCTCGCTCTCGATCAGTTCCTCGGGAATTGCGGCGCAGTTGACTTCGACGAACGGCCCGGCACGGCGCCGGCTCAAGGCGTGGATCGACTTCGCGACGAGTTCCTTCCCCGTCCCGTTTTCGCCGTAGATGAGCACGCGCCCGTTGGTCGGCGCGGCCATCGCGATCTGCTCCTGGAGCTGGGCGACCGCGTAGCTCTGACCCACGATGGTTTCCCGCCGCCCGACCGTCGCGCGAAGCGTGCGGTTCTCGTCTTCGAGCCTGTGCTGCCGCACGGCGTTGGTGACCGCCAGCACGGTCTTCTCGAGCGACAACGGCTTCTCGACGAAGTCGAAGGCGCCCATCTTGATCGCCCGCACCGCCGACTCGATGTTGCCGTGACCGGAAATCATGATGACCGGCGCATCGACGTGACGCTCGCGCAGCCGCTGCAGCGTCGCGATGCCGTCCATTCCAGGAAGCCAGATGTCGAGCACGATCGCGTCGTACGGCGCGCGGCTGACCTTTTCAAGACAGGCTTCGCCCGATTCGACGGCGTCGACGAAGTAGTTCTCGTCGCGCAGCACGCCGCTGAGCGCGCTCCGCACGCCTGCTTCATCGTCCACGACCAGGATCCGCGGGGTCACCAGTTCACCAATTCACCCAATTCACCAGTTCAGCACGGCAGCTCCACCACGAACCGGCTGCCCGCGGGCGTGTTGTCGCCCACCTCGATCGAACCTCCGTGCTCCGCCACGATCCGGCGGACGATCGCCAGTCCGAGGCCGCTTCCACGGTGCTTGGTCGAGTAATACGGCATGAACAGCTTCTCGCGATCGGCGAGGGGCACGCCGGGGCCATTGTCGGCGATCACGACGCGCGCGACCGCGTTGACCGGATCGTGCTGCGTCTCGATCGTGATTCGCGGCGGTTCTCCCTGGCTGGCAGGCGACTGCGTCCCTCCGAGCGCCTCGATCGCATTGTCGATCAGATTGATCACGACGCGGCGGATCTGCTCGACGTCGAGCCGCACCGGCGGTATCGCCGGCGCGAACCGCCGTTCGAGGGTGATCGCCGAGAACAGGCCGTTGTAGAGGGCGAGCGTATCGACGATGACGGTGTTGATGTTCGACGGCACCGCGCGCGGGGCGGGCATGCGCGCGAACTGCGCGAATTCGTCGACCAGCGCCTTGAGCGACTCCACCTCGCCGACGATGGTGGACGTGCACTCCTCGACCAGCTCCTTCGTGGGCGACGGCGCCTGCCCGAGATGGCGCCGGATGCGTTCGGCGCAGAGCTGGATGGGCGTCAGCGGGTTCTTGATTTCGTGCGCGAGCCGTCGTGCGACGTCCCGCCACGCCGCGACCCGTTGCGTCCGCACGAGCGGCGTCACGTCGTCGAACACGAGCACCGTTCCCTCGCGCTCGCCGTTTTCGCCAACGAGGGCGGTCGCCGCGGCGGCCACGTGGATCTCGCGACCCTCGCGTGCGAGCGCCACCTCCTGCCCGGACGGACGCGCCGCCGTGTTGGTCGAGCGCACCAGTGCGGCCAGCGGCTGCAGGTCATCACGGCGGAACACCTGATCGACGTCGGCCCCGACGACTTTCGCGTCGACGTCGAGCAGACGCACGGCCGCCGCGTTGATGGTGCTGACGCGGCCGTCCGGACCGAACGATACGACGCCCGTCGCAATCCGCTCGAGTACGGTCTCGATGTATCGCCGGCGTTCGTCGAGCTCGGCGTTCTTGCGCTCGAGATCGAAGCGCGATCGCTCGAGCCGCCGCTGGCTCGACGCCAGCTCTCCGGCCATGGCGTTGAACGCCTCGACGAGCGAGCCGAATTCGTCACGCGTTTCCGGCTCGATGCGGTGATCGAGATGGCCGGCGCCGATCTCCCTCGCGCCTGCCGCCAGCATGTTGACGGGACGGGTAATCCGCTTGGCCAGGTACAGGCCGAACCACGTCGCGCTGACGAGGATGAGGAGCGTCATCATGAGGAACAGCGACAGGTAGACGCCTTCCAGCGGACGTTTGAGCACGCGAAGCTGGGTGTATTCCTCGTACGCCTGCGCGATGCGACGCGCGTTGTGCGATAAATCCTCGGGCAGGTAATCGCTCACGATCACGACGCCCGCCGGCGCTCCGGCGGGATTGCGGACCAGCGCGCCGGCGCGCACCAGCTCTCCACCCGAATCGAGCGGCTCATGCGCTCGCGTGTCGCTGCTGCCCGTCGCCACCCGTACCGCGAGCCGGTCGGCCGACGCGCGCATGCGGCCGCGCGGCAGCGACGGCGACTGCACGGCGAGAATCTGGACGACCTCGGGGCGATCGCCGTCCGCGTGCTGCACGCGATAGATTTCCACCATCCCCACGCTGCCGTCGTTGACGGGCCGCGTGACCGCGGCCTTCAGGAGGCCGAGGTCGGCAACGGACAGCGCGGATGGTGGAAGCAGCCCGGCAATCCGCGCCGCCTGGCTCGCGACGTCGGTTTCACGCTCACGATAGAACGCTCCCGCGATTTCGTTCGCCGACGTCAGCACGTCCGAGACCGGCTGACTGAACCAGCGCTCCGTCGTCTTGCGGATCAATTCGCCGCCGACCAGCAGCACGAGCACGGAGGGAAGAATGGTGAGGCCCAAAAACGCGGCGACGAGCTTGAGGCGGAACCTCGAGAACGGCAGTCCCCTCCGCCGCTCGACGACCAGTTTGATGACGTTCCGCGCCAGCACGAACACGAGGACGAGCAGCATGGTCGCGTCCGCGAGCGTGAGCGCGTAGAGCACGACCTCGGAGAGGAAGTCCGGATTGAGCTGCGTCGAGCGGTCGGCGAGCGTAATCATCGCCACCAGGCTGACGAGCAGCAGCACGATGCCCGCGAGGATGAGGCGGGGATTGTCGCGGAACGGACGCCGCTCGGACGCACCGACCCGCAGCGGCGGCCGCGCCGGGGACGCGTGCGCGTGCGGATCGGGCAGGACCATTGTCACTCCTTCGTTCCCAGCAGGTCCTTCAGCTCCGACATGAACTCGTTGATGTCGCGGAAGTGACGGTACACGGATGCGAACCGGACGTACGCGACCTTGTCGAGGCGGCGCAGCTCGTTCATCACGAACGCCCCGATTTCCTCGGTACTGATTTCCTTCTCGGGTTTGTCCTGAAGCGCGCCTTCCACCCGATCGGCGACCTTTTCGATCGACGACATGCTGACGGGCCGCTTCTCACAGGCCTTGAGAAGGCCGGAGATCAGCTTCTGCCGCTCGAAGCGTTCGCGGCTGCCGTCCTTCTTGATCACCATGTACGGGATCTCGTCGATCCGCTCGTAGCTGGTGAAGCGGCGGCCGCATTCGAGGCACTCGCGGCGCCGCCGGATGACCTCGCCTTCCTTGCTTTCGCGCGAGTCGACGACTTTATCGCCGAGATGCCCGCAAAACGGACACTTCATGGCTGTGGCGCTCGCTTCATTCCGTTCGCTCGCTATCGTTCCGCCGCGACGGCCATGTCGCGCATCCGGCCGAAGCTGAGGCCTTCGCGGAGCATGAAGAACAGGCCAAGCAGCGTCACCGGCAGGAACGAAATCGCGTGCAGCACGATGGCAGCCCCGATGGCGCGATCGTTCGGAACGGCGAAGAACGTCGTGACGGCGATCTGATACATCGCGTGGAACCCGCCGATCGCGCCCGGCGTCGGCATCGCGACACCAACGACGAGCAGCGTCATCACGAGGAACGAACCGAGATACCCGAACGTCATATGAAACGCGTGCGACGTCAGCCAGATCCCGGCGGCGATCGACAGCCAGAGCGGAACCGACAGCAGCAGCGACACGGCGAGGCGCCGCGGCTGGCGCATGACGGCGAGTCCCTGAGCGAACGCCTCCACGAGTCGGGAGACCAGCATCGCGACGCGGATCGGCAGCACGCGCTCGATGCGGAGCGTCGCGCGGCCGAGACGCTCGGGGTGACCCGCAAGCGCGAAGAGCACGATCAGCCCGGCGAGCGCAAGGCCGCCCGACACGAGGCCGCCGACTTTCACGCGTGTATAGAGAGCGGGATCGCCGGCCACCGACGCCGGATCGACCAGAATGACGAACAGACCGAACAGCAGCAACACCGTCACGAGATCGAGCAGGCGCTCGAGAATGATCGTAGCGAACGCGGCGCTGCCCGCGAGACGCTCCCGACGTGCGAGCAGATACGGGCGCAGGACTTCACCGGGCCGCGCCGGCAGCAGGAAGTTCGCCGAAAAGCCAATGACCGTCGTCTCGAACGCCGCCGAAAACGTCGTCGGCCCAATGGGCGCGAGCAAGTACTGCCATCGGAAGGCCCGCACCACATACGTCGTCAGTGTGGTGCCGACCGCGAGCATCAGCAGGCCGGCACGCGCACTCGAGGTCTCGGCCCACACGCCGGTCCAATCCGCGCTGCGCAGAAAAAAGGCCAGCAGTCCGGCCGTCAGCAGGAGAACGAGGGCCGGGCGAAATCGGGACATGTCTCGTAGTGTCGGGATTAGAATTCGGGTGGAACGGGTCAACTCCCAACCCCCAACTCCCGACTCCCAAAAATTGGGAATTGGGAATCGGGAGTTGGGAGTTGACGTTGTACTACGAAATTTGCCTCCAAGTCTATGGGCAAACGCGAGTTAGTCCTCGTGCTGACGTTCGTCGTGATTGGAGTCGTCGTGTATCAGCTCACGGCGACGCCACCACCGGCAGGTCAGCAGGGGTTCTCCTTCAGCCGGCTGTTTCAGAACGTCCGCCGGGCGACCAGGGGCCGGCCAGCCCATGCGACGGTGCAGAAGACGCGCTCGGAAGCCATCGACCCCTCGACGAACGAACTGCGGGTCAAGGTTCCCATCGTCGATCTGACGGTTGTCGGCGAGGACCGGGCCGACGTCGCGACAGAGCTGTCCGTGGATTCGGACGGTGTCGATCAGGCGGACGCTCAGAAGCTGGCGAACGCAACAAACCTCCAGTGGACCCAGGTGGGCAACGGCCTCGCGGTCGGAATCGACTTCCCCGTCGACGGCCGTCAACGGGCGTCGCTTACCGTGCACGTACCGAAGCGCTTCGTCGTGCGCGTCGAGAGCAAGACAGGCAAGCTCGATATCCAGCACGTGTCGTCGGTCGACGTGAGGGGGAACCGCGGCGATTCGCGCATCAGCGACATCGCAGACGAAGTCGGCATCACTCACCGTTCCGGATCGCTCAACGTCACTCAGGCGGGGTCCGTCCGACTGACGGTCTCCGGCGGCGACGCGCACGTCTCGGAGGTGCGGGGAGCCGGGTCGATAGACATTTCAGGATCGAACCTGGAGCTCGCCGGCATTCGAGGGCCTCTCGACGTGAAGTCGCGCGGGACCGACGTGCGTCTGCGCGACATCGGACAGCTCCAGCCGACGCTGCGTCTCGACATGCAATCGGGCGAACTCGTCATCGACGGCTTGCAGACGGAGACGCGGATCGAAGGACGCAACACTGAAATGCGCGTCGCGCTCGCGCGCGCGGCGCCGCTGACGATTTACAACACCGCGGAAGATGTGGTGATTACCGCTCCACCCGACGGCTACACACTGGACGCGGTCGCGACCGACGGCGTGCTCTCGATTGATGACGGACCGGGCGGCGGGGTCGCGGTCGCCAAGGCCGCCGACGAACGCGAACAACGCGCATCGGGCGCCGTGCGCGGTGGTGGTCCGACTATCTCGCTGCGCAACACCAACGGTGACATCTCAATCCGGAAGCACGAGGGGAAATAGCCACAAGGTCAAATGACATAACCGATCGGTTTGCAGTCGGCCGTGTGCGGTTGTAAGCTTTCGCCTTCCACGATGATTACTGCACCGCTCCTCGAGACCTCCATCCCCGATCTGAAACTGCACGGCCGCGGTAAGGTCCGCGACATTTACGCTGTCGGCGACGACTTACTCCTCGTCGCGACCGATCGTATTTCCGCATTCGATTACGTGCTGGGCTCCGGCATTCCCGACAAGGGGAAAGTACTCACCCAGCTGTCGGCGTTCTGGTTCGAACGCATGGGCGCGCTCGTTCCGCATCACATGAAGACGATGAACGTCGATCAATATCCGGCCGAGGCGCGCCGTTACGCAGACCAGCTGCAGGGACGTTCGATGCTCTGCCGCCGTACGCGGCCGGTCCCGATCGAGTGCGTCGCGCGCGGATACCTCTCCGGTTCGGGATGGAAGGAATATCAGCAGACCGGCAGCGTGTGCGGCGTGCGTCTGCCCTCCGGACTGCGGGAGTCCGACAAGCTGCCCGAACCGATCTTCACGCCCGCGACGAAGGCCGAGAGCGGCCACGACGAGAACATCAGCGAGGACCGCGCGGCGGAGATCGTCGGACGCGATCTCATCACGCGGCTGAAGCACCTCACGCTCGAGATCTATCGCCGCGGCTGCGCGCATGCGGAGTCCAAGGGCATCATCATCGCCGACACGAAGTTCGAGTTCGGACTGGTCGGCGCCGGCAATCCCGCGACGGACGTCGTCCTCATCGACGAAGTCCTGACGCCGGATTCGTCCCGTTTCTGGCCGCAGGATCAGTACCGGCCGGGACACGGCGTACCGAGTTTCGACAAGCAGTACGTGCGGGACTACCTGGAAGAGATCCGCTGGAACAAGCAGCCGCCGGTTCCGTCGTTGCCCGACGCGGTGGTCGAGCGCACTCGCGACAAGTACGTCGAGGCGTTCCGTCGGCTGAGCGATCGCGAACTCGCCTGAGACGCGTCGTGCGCGATCAGATGGACAAGCTCGTCGCGGAGATGCTCGACAAGGGCGTGCTCTACGACGACGCCCGCCGGGAATTCGAGAAGATGTTCATTGCGCGCGCGCTGCAGCGCGCGAAGGGCAACCTCGGCGACGCCGCCGACCTGCTGGGCCTCCACCGCAACACGATCGCGAGAAAAATGGCGGAATACCGCATCAAACGCTCCGCCTGAGCCGTTAGCACTCGGCCCATTCGAGTGCTTGACAGCCGTCTCAGACTCCTATACATTTAGCAGTCGGCCGCCCTGATTGCTAACCCGCCTACGCGCCGCTGGCGCTTTGGCGAGGCAGGTTCCGCTTACGCACCCGCGGTGCTTCGGCGCGACTGCGGCCCTGGACTCATCACTCAGTCAACGACGGAGAAGAACACCTATGGCAGCAACCGCAACGAAGGTTGGCATTCGCCCTCTGCACGACCGCGTCATCGTGCAGCGGATCGAGGAAGGCGAGCAGAAGATCGGCGGGATCATCATCCCGGACAGCGCCAAGGAGAAGCCGCAGCAGGGCCGTGTGATCGCAGCCGGCAAGGGCAAGGTGGAGAAGGACGGCAAGGTCACTCCGCTCGACGTGAAGGAAGGCGACACCGTGCTCTTCGGCAAGTACTCCGGCCAGGAGATCAAGCTCGAAGGCGAGGAATACCTGATCATGCGCGAGGAAGAAATCCTCGGCGTCATCGAGAAGTAACCAACCGAGGAGATTCACGAAGCCATGGCAAAACAGATTGTTTACGGTGAGGAGTCGCGGCAGGCCATTCTGCGCGGCGTCAACAGCCTCGCCAACGCGGTGAAGGTCACGCTCGGTCCGAAGGGCCGCAACGTCGTCCTCGACAAGAAGTTCGGCTCCCCCACCATCACCAAGGACGGGGTCACGGTGGCCAAGGAGATCGAGTTGAAGGACACGCTCGAGAACATGGGCGCCCAGATGGTGCGCGAAGTCGCCAGCAAGACGTCGGACATCGCCGGTGACGGCACGACCACGGCCACGGTGCTCGCCCAGGCGATCTTCCGCGAGGGCGCGAAGAACGTCGTCGCCGGCGCCAACCCGATGGAAATCAAGCGCGGCATCGAGAAAGCCGTCGAAGCCGTCGTGAACGAGCTGAAGAAGGCGGCCAAGCCGATCAGCGGCCAGGCCATCGCGCAGGTCGGCACGATCTCGGCGAACAGCGACGAGACGATCGGCAAGATCATCGCCGAAGCGATGGAGAAGGTGGGCAAGGACGGCGTCATCACCGTCGAAGAGGCCCGCTCGATGGAGACCTCGCTCGAAGTCGTCGAAGGCATGCAGTTCGACCGCGGCTACCTGTCGCCGTATTTCGTGACGGATCCGGAGCGCATGGAAGTCGTGCTCGAGAATCCGGTCATCCTGATCCACGAGAAGAAGATCAGCTCGATGAAGGACCTCCTGCCGCTCCTCGAGCAGGTGGCGCGCGCCAGCCGGCCGCTCGTCATCATCGCGGAGGACGTGGACGGTGAGGCGCTCGCGACGCTCGTCGTGAACAAGCTGCGCGGCACGCTGCAGGCCGCAGCGGTCAAGGCGCCCGGCTTCGGCGATCGCCGCAAGGCGATGCTCGAGGACATCGCGACCCTCACGGGCGGCCGTGCGCTGACGGAGGACCTGGGCATCAAGCTCGAGAACATCAAGCTGGACGATCTGGGCAAGGCGAAGAAGGTCACGATCGACAAGGACAACACGACGATCGTCGAGGGCTCGGGCACGCAGAGCGCGATCGAAGGCCGCGTGAAGCAGATCCGCACCCAGGTCGAAGAGACCACGTCGGATTACGACCGCGAGAAGCTGCAGGAGCGGCTCGCGAAGCTGGTCGGCGGAGTCGCGGTCATCAAGGTCGGTGCAGCCACCGAGACCGAGATGAAGGAGAAGAAGGCGCGCGTCGAGGACGCGATGCACGCGACCAAGGCGGCTGTCGAAGAGGGAATCGTTCCCGGCGGCGGCGTGGCGCTCATCCGCGCGAGCAAGGCGCTCGATTCGCTGAAGCTCGAGGGCGATCAGAAGGTCGGCGTCGACATCATCAAGAAGGCGATCGAAGAGCCGCTCCGCTGGATCGCGACCAACGCGGGCCAGGAGGGTTCCATCGTCGTCTCCAAGGTGAAGGACGCGAAGGGCGACGAGGGCTACAACGCCGGCAGCGACAAGTACGAGAACCTGGTGTCGGCGGGCGTCATCGACCCCGTGAAGGTCGTGCGCACGGCGCTCCAGAACGCCTCGTCGATCGCATCGCTGCTCCTCACCACCGAGGCGCTCGTGTCGGAGATTCCGGAAGAGAAGAAGGAATCGGCCGGCGGCGGCATGCCAGGCGGCGGCGGCATGGGCGGCATGTACTGATCGCTTCGCTTACGATAACTCCCAACTCCCAACTCCCAATTCCCAACTCAAAGAGTTGGGACTCAGGATTGGAAGTTGGGAGTTGGATTGGGAGTTGGGAATTGGGAATTCCCATTAAGGCCGCCTGGGAGGCGGCCTTTTTCGTTGTGCGTGACCTACTCGCTCGCGAGGGCGCGAACGGGATCGATACGCAGCGCGCGGATGGTCGGCGCGGCGCACGCAGCGAGTGCGACGGCAAGCATCACGCCGGCGGCGATCGCGAACGCCGGCAGATCGAACGGGCCGACGGCATACAGAAGCGCCGCAGCGGCACGGCTGCAGATCGCCGCCAGCGCTGCGCCGGCGATGAGGCCGGCGACGACCGGCGTCAGCCCCTGGTGCAGCGCGTAGCCGGCGATGTCGCGCGCCGATGCGCCCAGCGCGACACGAATGCCCAGCTCGCGCGTGCGCTGGGCGAGGTCATAGCTCAGCATGCCGTAAACGCCCGTCGCGGCGACCAGCAGCGTCAGGCCGCCGAAGACGGCGATTGGGAACAACGCCGATGTCCTCACTACCATGCCGGCGGTGGCGTTCCTCGCCTCGCTGAGCGTGACAGCACCGTAGACCGGCACATCCCGGTCGATCGAGGCGACGCGCGCCCGTAACGCCGGAAGGACCGATGTCAGCGGCAGCTGCGAGCGCCAGACGAGATACGCGGACCTCGACGGGTCCTGCAGCGCACTGGTGTACACGACCGGCGCGAACGGCCGATCGAGCTCTCCGACCCTGACGTCATCGACGATGCCGATGACCTCATACGTGATTCGATGGCCGAACGAGATGCGACGGCCCACCACATCCCCGTCCGGAAAAAGGCTCGTCGCGAGCCCGCGGCTGACGACGACGACTGGCGGGCGGTCTGCCGAATCCGTCGGCGCGAAGCTGCGCCCGCCGCGCACCGCGATCCCCGTGGTTTCGAAATATCCAGGTCCGGCGGAACGAATCACCGCCATTGTGGGCGCACCCGTCGTTCCTCGTCCGGGGAGCGGCGCCGCGCTCACCATCCCGGTGTCCTTCGTGAGCGGGAGCTCGTCAATCACACCAGCACGCTCGACGCCACGGATGGATAAGGCGGCTGCAGCTGCCCGATCGTAAAACCCGGCGACGGCGTCGTCCGTTTCGTACCGAGCGCCCGTCACTGACAGCTTCACGGCGGCCAGATTGCGCGTGCTGAATCCGATCGGCTCACCGACCAGCCGTGAGACGCTCCGCGAGAGCAGCGCCGCGCTTACGAGGAGCACCGCGCTGGCCGTTACCTGCGCCGCCACGAGCCAGCGCCTCGCCGTCAGTTTTGAGGCGCCTCTGCCGGAGCCTCCCACATCGCGGACAGAAGCGCGCGCGCCGCGACGCACGTCCGGAGTCACGGCGAGCAGCGCGAAGGCGAGCGCGATGACCGGAAGCGCGAGCGCCGCCGCGACCAGCGGAGTGGCGGGGCGCAACGGGGCGAGGAACGGCGCTCTCGCGAGGAGCGACGACGGGATCACGCGCACGAGAATCGTCATCGTCACGACGGCACACGCGAGCGACGCCGCCATTGCCGCGCACGCCACGAGCGACAATTCGTGGAGTGTCAGCCGCCAGAGCCTCCCGGATGACGCCCCCAGCGCGGCCCGGATCGCGAACTCCCGTCGCCTCGACGCCAGCCGGGCGCTCGCAAGGTTCGCCGCGCTCGCGGCGGCCGCGACCAGCACGAAAAGCGCGCCGACGGCGAGCGCCAGCAGGACCGGGCGCAGGTTTCCGACGATGTAGGTGCGGAGCGGCACGACTTCGACCGCTGCCCCGGGTTCTCCTGCTGCCGCCAGCGACGCCCCGACTTCCGCCGCGACCGCACTCGCGTCCCGACCGTCGCGCACCCGGCCGATGACCCCGAGCCAGTGAGAGTTACGGCTGGTCTCGTCCAGCGGAGTCAGTCCGAGCGGGATGAACAGGTCCGGCGTGTCGATATCGAACCGGAAGTCCGGCGGGAGCAGGCCGATCACCTCGTAGGCGACGCCGCCAAGCTGGATTGTGGCGCCGATGGGATTGGCGGGTGCGGCAAGATAGCGTCTCGCGAAACGGCTCGTGACAATCGCGACGTGATCGGAACCTGCGCGCTCATTGGCTGGCGTGAACTCGCCGCCGCTTACAGGAACGCCCAGCGTGGCAAAGAAATTCGCGCTGACCTGGGTGATCGCAAGGCGCACGGGCAGCCCCGCTCCGGTCAGCGTCCGGTTGGTTCGCGAATACGCGGCGGCAGCCGAGCACGTGCGCGCCACCGCTGTCCACTCGCGGTACGCCGGGTACGACAGAAGAAGCCGTCCCCACGCGGGAGTACGCAGCGACACGTGAACGAGGCGGCCCGCGTCTGCGTACGGAAGAGGGGCAATCAGTGCAGTGCGTGCTGCCTCGAACACAACCGAGGTGACGCCCATGCCGATCCCGAGCGTCAACGCCATGCTGACGAGATAACCGCGGGCGTGGCGGGCGCGCAGCGCCTGAATCACGGCGAGCTCATTCTACAACTTGCCCCGACACGGCACGAATCCTTCGCCGTCTGGTACCGGCGCGCAAGGTCCTTGGCCAGACACCGTCGCACGATGCGGGCCAGATCCGACGGCATCTTCGTATTGAGTTCCGAAACCGACGACGTCTGCAGGCTTCACGCGCGACGACGATTCCAGCGCATGCCCTGCGGCAGCAGTGCGCGGCGGAGATGGTCGTCGCGCCGCCACGCGCGTGCCCAGCGCGGCGTCCGCGCACTCGATTCGTCACATCGACGGATCGCGGCGTCCTCAGTCCCCGCGGAGGACAGCCGCCGGATCGATTCGTGTCGCGCGGCGTGCCGGAACGTAGCAGGCGGCAGCGGCGACGAGCACGAGAAGCGCGGTCACCACTGAGAAGGTGGCCGCGTCGGTTGGTTGCACCTGGAACAGGAGCGTTTTGAGGAATCGCGACAGCAGTGCCGCAGCGACCGCGCCCAGTGCGGCGCCTGCCAGGGCGACGGCCACGCCCTGTCGCACGAACATCCTCAGCACCGCCGACGGACGCGCGCCCAGCGCAAGGCGCACACCAATCTCTCGCGCGCGCTCGGACACGCCCTGCGAAATCACGCCGTATACCCCGACGGCGGCCAGGATCAGCGCGATCGCTGCGAACAGCGACAGGAGGAACATCGACATGCGCTGGCGGGCGACTTCGTCCTGCATCCGGGACTCGAGCGTCCGCACGTCGTACGGCGCAACGTCGCGATCGAATGTCCGAAGCAGTGCGATCAGTGATTTCGAGACCCGCTCCGGCGGACCGCTAGTCCGGACCACCACGGCGAGGTCGGTGTCCGGGTTCTGCGCGAGGGGCAAGTACACGGTCATCGGATAGTCGGAGATGACTCCCTCGAATTTCGTGTCCTCGGCAATGCCCACGATCTCGTGCCACGGCGTATCCCACTCCGGCCAGCCCTGTCTGAGGCGATGGCCGATCGCGTCGCCGCCCGGCCAGAAATGCCGTGCAAAGGATTCGCTGACGATGGCCGCGTGCTGCGATCGATCGTCGTCCCGGCCGGTGAACGCACGTCCCGCAATGAGGTGCGTGCCGACGGCGCTGAAGTACGACGGGGAGACGGGAACGAACGCAGCGCTGGGCAGATCCTCTCGCCGCGGCACCGGCTGCCCCGCGACGACGAACACGGAGTTCCAATTCGATCCTTCGACGGGGAGCGAATCGGCGAGCGCCGCGGAGCGCACCTCGGGCAGCGCGGCGGCCTGCTCCTCGAATGCGCCATAGAACGCACGGAGACGGTCCGCGGTCCATTGCGGGCCTTCCAGCGAGAAGTGCAGCGTGAGCACGCCGGTCGGATCGAACCCCGGATCGATCCCGTGGACGTGCTGCAGCGTGCGCACCATGAGGCCGGCGCCGGCCAGCAGCGTGAGCGCGAGCGACAGCTCGGCCACCAGCAGCGTACGCCGTAGCCGATGCGGAGCGGACACGCCGCCGCGCACGGACCGCGCCAGTAGTCGCGTGCCGCGGCTGCCGGACGCATGCAGCGCCGGCAGCAGTCCGAACAGCAGACCGCAGCCAAGGGCGGCGCAGCCCGCGAACGTGAGGACGGCCCCGTTCACGCGGACTTCGTCGATCCGCGGCGTGCCCGCGGGCGCCAGGCCAATGAGGACGTGCACGAGCCACGTGCCGGCGAGTGTGCCAAGCACGCCACCCGCGACCGCGAGGATGAGGCTCTCGACCAGCAGCAGCCGGATCAGCCGAACGCGGCCGCCGCCGAGCGCGGCACGCACCGACAGTTCGTGCTGGCGCGACACGGCCCGCGCCAGCAGAAGATTCGCGACGTTGACGCACGCGATGAGGAGCAGGAGCGTGACGGCGCCGAACAACGCGAAGATCGCCGGACGCACGTCGCCGACGATCTCGTCCGTCAAGGTGTTGAGGCGCGCAGAGTCGCCCGCGCTCGACGCCGGGTACTGCCTCGCCAGGGAGTCGGCGATGCCACGGAACTCCGTTCGCGCCGCTTCGACTGTTACACCCCGGCGCAATCGCCCGACGGCGTACAGTCCCTGGTGATTGCCCCGGTCGAGCGCAGACGACTTGGGCGTGAGCCCGAGCCGGTACGGTTCGTACACATCCGCGGCCGTGATGTACCGAAACCCGCGCGGCAAGACGCCGAGGATCAGATGCGGCTCGCCGTCGAGTGTGATCCGGTGGCCGAGGACGGCTGCACTTCAGCCGAACCGGCGCCTCCAGAACGCGTCGCTCAGGAGCACCGTGTGCTCGCCGCCTGGACGATCGTCGTTCTCCGTGAAATCCCGCCCGAGCGCCGGATGAACGCCCAGGACGCGAAGGAAGTTCCACGTGATCTGTCGTCCGGGTACGTGCTCGGGTTCTTCCACACCGGTCAGTGTGAACGTCGCGAAGCGCGAGGCGGCCAGGTCCTCGAGCGTATGCGTGCGCTGCTGCCAGTCGACGAAGTCGGGCCACGCCACCGACATGCGATCGCCGTTCACGCGTGTTTCACCGATGAACACGAGCCGGTCGGCTCGAGGCAGGGCCAGCGGCTTGAGCACCACCGCGTCGAAGACGGAAAAGATTCCGACCGCGGCCCCCAATCCCAGCGCCATCGTCGTCACGACGGCTGCGGTGAATGCCGGCGCGCGCCGAAGGTTGCGGGACGCGTAGCGGAAATCCTGCATCAGTGCTTCCACACTGCCCTGCCTTCCTGTCCGGCGGCTTCCGTCTTCATTCCGCACGAGCGCGTACCGCAGCACGATCGGGACGGCCGCCCGGATGTACCACCACTCTGCCCGACGGACACCGCCCGGCCGCCGCGACAGACACTCCTCGAACAAATCCCCGCGAATCGTGGCGCCCCGCGCGCCCGGCGGGAGGCTCCATTCGAGCAGGCGATCGATCACGCGGACGAGTGTTTCGGTCACGGGCGATCTTTGAGCAACTCGTCGAGGCCGCTCCACATCCGCTGCAGCACGAGCCTCGACTGACGAATGGCCGCGACGCCGCGCGCAGTCAGGCTGTACGCCCGGCGGGGGAGATTCCTGCGCTCGGGCGACCCGGCGGCGAGTTTCCAGCGGACCAGGCCTTTCGTTTCGAGGCGATCGAGCGTGGTATAGAGCGCGCCACGCGAGACGCGGCGGCCGGCGCGGGCTTCCAGTTCCGCAGCGATGCGGACGCCGTCGGCATCCTCGGCGAGCCGAAGGACGGCCAGGAGCACGAGCTGTTCGAACTCGCCGATCGGTGTGAGGTCGCGCATGAGTCTACTTTATAGACTTAGACTACTTTGTAGTCAAGTGGGGCCGGGAGGCGCGCGTCGGGAGTTCGCGGTGATCGTCATCCGTCCGGTCGCCGCGAGCACCATTTCGAATCTCGCGCGACGAGACGTCGACGGCCGGAACCGAGCGCAGGCTCCCTCTGGTATCCTCACTACCTCTGTGCGCTTCCTGATACGCCTCGTGCTCAACGGGATTGCCGTATGGCTGGCGGCCTACCTGCTTCCCGGCATCTATCTCGCGGACGCTCGCTCCGCTTTCATCGCCGGCGCGGTCCTCGGGTTGGTGAACGCGATCGTTCGGCCGCTCCTCGTGTTCCTGACGCTGCCGTTCACGTTCCTCACGCTCGGCCTGTTTCTTCTCGTCGTCAACGGCATCTGTCTCGCGATCGTCGCGTGGATGGTGCCCGGTTTCTCGTTGAGCGGCTTCACCGCCGCGTTCTTCGGAGCGCTGTTCATCAGCGTGGTGAGCTGGCTGCTGAACGCGTACGCCGCCGATCGGCGACGACCCTGATCCCGCGCACGTCCCGGCGGCAGTAGCCGCCGACGATCTCGGGATCCCGCATCTGGCGTTGCCGCGCCGGCTGTCGGCGTTCACGACTGAGCCGTTCGCGATGAAGTGCGCACGAACTGGCTCGCATTCTGGCGCGCCGATGTGACTCTGACATTCCCTCGCTGCGGATCACGGCTTGCTTCAGCACTCCGCATGACAGTCGGAGACTATCTGATTCAGCGCCTGTCGAGCTGGGGGGTCAGCCGTATTTACGGATACCCGGGCGACGGCATCAACGGGATCATCGGCGCGCTCGAGCGCGCTCAGGATCGCATGCGCTTCATCCAGGTCCGCCACGAAGAGATGGCGGCGTTCATGGCTTGTGCGCACGCCAAATTCACAGGGGAGGTCGGCGTCTGTCTCGCAACGTCGGGACCGGGCGCGATTCACCTGCTCAACGGATTGTACGACGCGAAGCTGGACCACCAGCCCGTCGTCGCGATCGTGGGCCAGTCGGCCCGCGCCGCCCTCGGCGGCAGCTTCCAGCAGGAAGTCGACCTCCTCTCCCTTTTCAAGGATGTCGCCCATGAGTATGTCCACATGGCGGCGTCTCCCGAACAGGTCCGCCACCTCGTCGATCGGTCGATGCGGATTGCGAAGTCGGAGAGAACGGTCACTTGCATCATTCTGCCAAACGATGTGCAGGAACTCGATGCAGTAGAAGAGCCGCCGCGAAAGCACAGCACCGTGCATTCCGGCCTCGGATTCACGGCTCCGTACATCGTGCCGTACGACGCCGACCTGCAGCGCGCCGCAGACATTCTGAATGCCGGCGAACGCGTCGCGATGCTTGTCGGCGCCGGCGCGCTGCACGCGACCGACGAGGTCATCGAAGTCGCCGACACGCTCGGCGCGGGCGTGGCGAAGGCGCTGCTCGGGAAGGCGGCTGTGCCCGACGACTATCCGTTCGTCACCGGACCGATCGGGCTCCTGGGTTCGAAGCCGAGCTGGGACATGATGATCGGCTGCGACACGCTGCTGATGGTCGGCAGCAGCTTTCCGTACAGCGAGTTCCTCCCCGAGCCCGGGCAGGCGCGCGGCATCCAGATCGACATCGACGGCCGCATGTTGAGCATCCGGTATCCGATGGATGTGAATCTCGTCGGCGACAGCCGCGAAACGCTCCGGGCGCTGCTGCCGCTGCTGCGCCGGAAAACCAACCGGGGCTGGCGCGAGCAGATCGAACAGGGTGTGGCGGACTGGTGGCAGACGCTCGAAGGCCGCGCCATGATCGACGCCAACCCGATCAATCCGCAGCGGGTCTTCTGGGAGCTGTCCTCGAGGCTGCCGGACGAGTGCATCCTGTCGTGCGATTCCGGATCGGCGGCAAGCTGGTACGCGCGTGATCTGAAGATGCGCCGCGGAATGCTCGCGTCGCTCTCGGGCACGCTCGCGACCATGGGACCGGCGGTTCCATATGCAGTGGCGGCCAAGTTCTGCCATCCGGAACGCGTCGTCATCGCCATCGCGGGGGACGGTGCGATGCAGATGAACGGCCTCAACGAACTCATCACGATCGGCAAGTACTGGAAGGAATGGGCCGACCCGCGGCTCATCGTGCTGGTGCTCAACAACCGGGATCTCAACATGGTCACGTGGGAAGAGCGCGTGCTCGCGGGCGATCCGAAGTTCGAGGGGTCTCAGAGCCTGCCAGACTTCCCCTACGCGGAGTACGCGCGGTCGCTGGGTCTCGACGGCATTCGTGTCGATCGTCCCGAAGACATCGGCAGCGTGTGGGACCGCGCGCTTGCTTCGACACGTCCTTTCCTGTTCGAGGCGGTGACCGATCCAAACGTGCCGCCGATGCCGCCGCACATCACGTTCGAACAGGCGAAGGCGTTCACGTCATCGGTCCTCAAGGGCGATGCGGATCGACTCGGCTTTCTCAAGCAGACGGCCAAGGAGGTGGCCCACCGCTACCTGCCGCACAAGAAATGACGGCAGCGCCGATCGAACGGGTTTCCGCCGAAGCGTTCGTCGTCCCCACGGACGCGCCGGAATCCGACGGCACGTTCGAGTGGGATTCCACGACGATGGTGCTGTGCCGCGTGACAGCCGCAGGAGTGACGGGGCTCGGCTATACCTACGCGGCGCGAGCGGCCGCCGTGTTCATCGAGGACGCGTTGGCCGAGGCCGTTCGCGGGCTCGACGCGCTCGACACGAATCGCGCGTATGTCGCGATGCGCGTCAAGGGCCGGAACAACGGCGGCAGCGGCGTCGTCTCCGCCGCGGTCTCGGCTGTCGACACGGCGC
The DNA here is from genome assembly GCA_035492775.1 of Vicinamibacterales bacterium. Taxonomy (GTDB): domain Bacteria; phylum Acidobacteriota; class Vicinamibacteria; order Vicinamibacterales; family 2-12-FULL-66-21; genus DATJFQ01. The sequence continues at coordinate 26,597 of DATJIW010000093.1, read as the reverse complement.
TCTGGGATTTGAAGGGCCGCCTCCTCGGCGTACCTGTCGTTGGGCTTCTGGGTGCAGCGCGCGATACCGTCCCTGCCTACGGCAGCGGCGGGTTCACCTCGTACTCGATCGATCGGCTGCAGGAACAACTCGCCGGGTGGGTGTCCGAGGGCATGACACGTGTGAAGATGAAGATCGGCCGCGAGCCACGCGATGACGTATGGCGCGTCGCGGCCGCGCGCGGAGCCATCGGCCCCGACGCCGAACTCTTCGTCGACGCCAACGGCGCCTATTCGCGCGCGGTGGCGCTCGAACAAGCCGCGCGGTTCGAGTCCCAGCACGTCACGTGGTTCGAGGAGCCCGTATCGTCTGACGATATCGAAGGCCTCTCGTGGATGGTCGAGCGCGCCCCCGCCGGGATGGCGATCGCCGCCGGCGAATACGGGTACGTGACCTACGACTTCCGCCGTCTCCTCGAACGACGTGCCGTTCACGTGCTGCAGGCCGACGCGACCCGGTGCGGAGGCATTACCGGTTTTCTGAAAGCCGCGTCGCTCGCCGAGGCGTGGAATACACCCCTCTCGGCTCACACGGCACCTTCCGTCCACGTCCACGTCTGCTCGGCAATTGCCGACGTGGCGCACATTGAATACTTCCACGATCACAGCCGCATCGAGCAGATGTTCTTCGACGGCGCCGCGCGGGCGGAGAACGGCGTGCTGCGCGCCGATCGCGGACGTCCGGGACTCGGGCTCGAATTCAAAGCGAGCGACGCCGCGCGGTACCGCGTCGCCTGAGGATGAGGACATGCATCACCCGCTCCCCCTGGTTGCGCCCACATCGGGCAGCCGCCGCATGCGTTTCGGCTCGCATGCATGGCCGGATGCCGAGCGCGAGGCGCTGGCAGCGAACCTCCGCCAACGGATCGAGGGCGAAGTGCGCTTCGACGGTGCGTCGCGTGCGCTGTACTCGACTGCCGGATCCAACTATCGGCAGGTCCCGCTGGGCGTCGTCGTTCCGCGCACCGTCGACGACATCGTCGCGACCGTCGCGGCGTGTCGGGAACACGGCGCGCCAATCTTCGGACGCGGCGGCGGCACGAGCCTCGCCGGACAGTGCTGCAACGTCGCGGTCGCGATCGACTGTTCGAAATACCTGAATGCGATCCTCGATCTGGATCCGGCGAGGAAGGCAGCCCGCGTGCAGCCCGGGTTGATCCTGGATCACCTGCGGCACACCGCGGAGCGCGACCACTTGACGTTCGGGCCCGATCCGTCGACACACGACCACTGCACGCTCGGCGGGATGATCGGCAACAACTCGTGCGGCGTGCACTCGGTGATGGCCGGCAAGACCGACGAGAACGTCAACGAGCTCGATGTCCTGCTGTACGACGGAACGCGGATGCGGGTCGGCGCTACGACGGATGACGAGGCCGGGCGCATCATTGCGGAAGGCGGCCGCCGCGGTGAAATCTATGCCGGGCTCAGGCGCATCCGCGACAAGTACGGCGACGCAATCCGGCGGGAGTTCCCGCACATTCCACGTCGCGTCTCCGGCTACAACCTGCCGTGGCTGCTCCCTGAAAACGGCTTCAACGTGGCGCGTGCACTGGTCGGCAGCGAAGGCACCTGCGTCATGGTGCTGGAGGCGAACGTCCGACTCGTCGACAGCCCGCGATGCCGCACGCTCGTCGTGCTCGGCTACGCGGACGTCTACACGGCCGCCGACGACGTGCCCAGGATTCTCGGCTACGGGCCGATCGGCCTCGAAGGGATGGACGATCGACTCGTCAATGACATCAAACACATCGGCATCCGCGAAGACTCGCTGCGGGAGCTGCCGGAGGGCGCCGGCTGGCTGCTGGTGGAATTCGGCGGCGATTCGCGGGAGGAGGCCGACTCGCGGGCCCGTCAGATGGTCGACGAACTCGGACGGAAGGGACGTGCGCCCGCGTCAAGAATCTTCGACAATCGCGAGCACGAAGAGGAGATCTGGCGGACGCGCGAAGCGGGCCTCGGCGCAACCGCGCACGTCACCAGCGAACACCCGACGTGGGAGGGATGGGAGGATTCCGCCGTTCCGCCTGATCGGCTCGGGGACTACCTTCGGGATTTGCGGAGGCTGCTCGATCGCTACGAATACATCGGCGATTTCTACGGTCACTTCGGCCAGGGCTGCCTGCATACGCGCATCAACTTCGATCTGTTCACCGCCCCAGGCATCCAGAAATTCCGGCGCTTCATCGGTGAGGCAGCGGAACTCGTCGTGTCGTTTGGAGGATCGCTCTCGGGCGAACATGGCGACGGACAATCGCGTGCGGAATTCCTTCCAAAGATGTTCGGTCCGGATGTCATGGAAGCCTTCGGCGAGTTCAAGCAAATCTGGGATCCGGACAACCGGATGAACCCCGGGAAGATTGTCGACCCATTTCGTGTGGACGAAAATCTTCGGTACGGCAGCGACTACAACCACCCGTCGCCGCAGACCCGCTTCGGCTTCCCGGACGCCGGGGGAAACTTCGCGCACGCGATGCAGCGATGCGTGGGCGTAGGCGAGTGCCGGCGCGTCGACAAGGGCACGATGTGCCCGAGCTTCCAGGTCACACGCGAGGAAAAACATTCGACCCGCGGCCGGGCGCATCTGTTGTGGGAGATGCTCGAAGGCGACCCGGTCAGCGGGATGTGGCAGAACGAGGACGTCAGGGACGCGCTGGACCTCTGCCTCGCGTGCAAGGGATGCAAGGGTGATTGCCCCGTGCACGTCGATATGGCCACCTACAAAGCCGAGTTCCTCTCGCACTACTACGAGCGACACCTGCGCCCGCGGCATGCGTTTGCGTTCGGTCTCATCACGTGGTGGGCTCGTCTGGCGTCTCGAGCGCCGAGGCTCGTCAATCTCGTGACTCACACGCTCGGGCTGGCGCCGATCGCGAAGTTCGCAGCAGGCATGGCGATGGAGCGCGACGTCCCGAGGTTCGCGCCGCACACCTTCAGACAGCTATTCGATCGACGCGCGCGCGGAGATTCCGACCGCGCCCCGCGCGACAAAGTGCTTCTCTGGCCGGATACCTTCAACAATCATTTCCATCCGGGGACCGCACTGGCGGCCGCGGACCTTCTCGACGACGCCGGCTTCGACGTCATGCTGCCGAGGCGCCACGTCTGCTGCGGCCGTCCGCTTTACGATTACGGGTTCCTCGGCCTCGCGCGCCGATTCCTGTTGGACGTCATCGACGCCATCCGCCCCGAAATCCGCGCCGGCGTTCCCGTCATCGTGCTCGAGCCGAGCTGCGCGGCGGTTTTCCGCGACGAGCTGCCGAACATGCTTCCGCACGACGAGGACGCGAAGCGTCTCTCGGCACAGGTGACGCTGCTCGCGCCATTCGTGAGCAGACGCCGCGAGCGATTCAACCTGGGCCGCATCGACGCGGAGATGCTCTATCACGGGCACTGCCATCAAAAGGCAATCTTCGGGACGCGCGACGACCTCGAATTGCTGCGCTCGCTCGGCGCCCGGGTCGAGGCACCCGACACCGGCTGCTGCGGAATGGCCGGATCGTTTGGGTTCGAGGCCGCGCACTTCGACATATCGAAGGCGGTGGGCGAACGCGTTCTCCTGCCCGCCGCGCGCAAAGCGAACGGCGCCGTCATCGTGGCGGACGGGTTCAGCTGCCGCGAGCAGGTGATCCAGCTCGCCGGCCGCCGGCCGCAGCACATCGCGGAAGTGTTGAGAGAGGCGCAGGCCAGATCAGCGAATCGTAAAGAGAGCGCGACGGAAGAGCGCTGGGCGGACAAATACGCCGGCGCAGCGGCCGCCGCGTGTGTCGCAATCGGAGTTGGATTGGCTGCCGCGCAGCTGTGGTTGCGGCCGCGTGTCAGCGCAGAGTGAAATCGAGAACGACACTCACGCGGACCGGCACGGGTTGGCCCTTGAGCGTGCCGGGCATGAACCGCCACTGGCGCACGGCCTTGATGGCCTGGTCGTCGAGGCCGAACGTGCGATCGAGCGACCGGGTCACGCGGATGCGATCGACGCTGCCGTCGGGGTTGACGACCGCTTCGAGCTCGACCTCGCCTTGCACCTTCGCGCGCATCGCATCAGCCGTGTACTGCGGCTTCACTTCGCGAATCAGCTTTGGTTCGGTGACGCCGTTCCCGACGTCGTACACGCCGCCGCCGGTGCCGCCGCCGGAGCCGGGGCCCAGACCGGACCCGCTGCCGGGACCGATCCCGGAGCCGTTGCCGCCGCCCGCTCCCGGGCCGGTGCCCATGCCCATGGAGTTCGTGTCGGCAACCGACGGCATCGACGGGAGAACACCCGCGATCTTGTCTATCCCGGACGTGATCTGCTGCACCGGGATGTTGACTTCCTGCGCCGGCGGTGGCGTTTCCTTCGGCTTCTCGACGGGCTTCAGCTCAGGTGGTTTGGTTACGGGAACCGTCGTCTTTTCCTTGCCAGGTAACTCTGCCTTTTTTGGCGGCGTCGGGGTGTTGTTGCCGCCGCCTCCCCCGCCGCCTCCGGGTCCCTTCAACTGCAGGAAGATGAGGTCGTAATTCTGGCGATCCGGCGGAGCCATCGCATCGCGGACGCCCGGCGCGCGAGCGACGATGAAAATCAGGAAGAGTGCCACGAGGCCGTGGGCCATCATGGACGCACCGGCACCCTCCCGCCACGTAGACTTCAGCAGTGTCGGAGCAGGCGTCTCGCCGACGAGGAAGTGCGCGTTGGGGCTGGCGGCCTGGCTGGTGCCCTCGGACATGCGTGTGGTCGTACTAGTCATTGTGACCGAGCTACATCGCCCGGGCAAGTCTGCAATACCGGTGCTAGGCCGGAACTCGCGCGTTTACGGGGTGTTTGCGCCAGCGACGTCTCTGATTTAGGACGCCGCCTCCGGTGGGATGGTTCGCGTTTCAGGCAGGCCAGTTGACGACTTCGAGGTCGCGCCCGCCCGCAACGGTCAAGATGTCGCGAACGGACGTGTCTTCGCCGGCGCGGCCGTGAGGCACGTGCACGGCGAGAAGGATCGCGCCGCGCTCGACTTCCCGCTGGTACTCGTCCGCGCGACCGCGGGGCACGCCGGCCGCCGTCAGCACTGAGGCGACGCCTCCTGCCACGTGTCCGGCGGCTTCCCCCAGGCCCGCAGCCAGCGGCCCGCCGGCGACGATATTCCCGATCCCCGGCAGCACGACGGCTACCGCGGCAATGGCAAGTCCCCCGAGCTCGCCCAGCCGCGCAGCGGGACGGGAGTCCTCGAGGTCCGCTCCCGGCGAGGCGTCCATCCGGTCCGCAAGCGCCCCCTCTTCGTCGTGATTGCGCGCCACGACGGAAAGGCCGTCGCGCGGAATTCCCATGGCATGCAGCGCGCGCGCGGCCGTCGCCGCAGCGGCGGCGCGATCGAACACCGCGATCACGATGGGGTGTGCGTCGGGCATCGTCCCCGCTATTCTAACTGCAGCCGACGGGGCACGCCCCGGCTGATGCATGCTGGACGTCATCGTTATCGGAGCGGGACCTGCGGGGTGCGTCGCGGCACGCGACATCGCCCGCGCCGGCGCGCGCGTCGCCATCGTCGATGGCAGTCATCCGCGCGAGAAACCGTGCGGCGGCGGGGTGACCGGCCGGGCACTGGAGTTTGCCGGCGCATCCGCTGCCAACGTCCGCGGTTATACGGTCCGCCGCGTTGTCTTCGAAGCCGGACGACGCGCGGTGACCATCGGGATCGACGCGGTCCAGACGCTGCGAATATTCAATCGCGAAGCATTCGACGCCGCGCTGTTGCATGAAGCGACGGCGGCGGGCGCAGTGCACCGTCCTGCGCGCGCATCGCAATTGAAGAGGACCGGCGATGGCTGGGAGGTTGCGACGGCGTACGAGAGACTTCGAGCCTCCTGGCTGATCGGCGCGGACGGCGTCTGCGGAATCACGCGCAGGGTCGTCGCGCAGCCGTTCGAGCGAAGCGATCTGTCGATCGCGACCGGGTCTTTCGTCGACGGCACTACGGCGGACGAAGTCGTCGTCGGTTTCACCGACGACCCGCGCGGCTACCTCTGGTCGTTTCCACGGCCTGATCGCCTGGCGGTCGGCGCCTGTTCTCAGGCCGACACGACGACGCCTGCCGCGCTGCATGCGGTGACGGACAGATGGCTCGAGGGGTACGCGCCGGCCGCCGGATGGGCGCGGCGCCGCTATTCGTGGCCGATTCCGTCTCCGGCCGCCGAGCGTATCGGTCGGCAGCCGACGAGCGGCGATCGATGGCTGCTCCTGGGCGATGCGGCCGGTCTCGTCGACCCGATCACGCGCGAGGGGATCTATTTCGCGCTTGCATCCGGAGCCGCGGCGGCGGCGGCGCTCGCCGGGGTCGATCCCGAACGAGCATACGACCGCCGGATCCGCGACCAGGTGCACCCCGAACTTCGTCGAGCCGCGCGGCTGAAGGACGCCTTCTTCCGTCCGCGGTTCACGCGCCTTCTCATCGACGCGCTGGAGTCGAGCGCGGCGATCCGCGGCGTGATGGTCGACCTCATCGCCGGCCGGCAGCCATACGACACTCTCAAGCGGCGATTGCTGGGCACTCTGGAGTTCGGTTTGATGGCTCGCATCGTCTGCCGGCGAGGGGCGTCATGACGGGCGCGCGTCTTCAATTCACGAAATAGCCGTCGCGCGCTCGAACGGTAACGTCCGGCCGGTTCACGCGGACGACGATCGATCGCCAGCGGTTCTCTCCTCGCTGTGGCGGCCGGGCGGGCGTGTATCCAACGAGGTACTGGTGCCTCAGTTCGTTCGCGACCGCGCGCGTGCCGTCCGTCACCTGCTGCGGCGTTCGCGCGTAGAACGACCGTCCGCCCGTGAGCACGGCCAGTTCCGCGAAGAGCGGCGGCCGCGTCGAGCCGAGCGCAAATGGATACACCATGACATCGCTCCGTCGTGCCCGCTCGATCGCATCGGCAGCGCTCGCGGTGCTGTAACGGTCGTTTCCGTCGGACAGCAGGAGCAGCGCGCGGCGTCCTCGGGCGCTCTGAATCGCGTCGATGCTCTGGATCACTGCGTCGTGGAGCTCGGTCGTGCCCCACGGCTTCAGCGCGTCGATGGCCTGCTCCTGCGCGCTGCGGTCCGGCGAAAGCGGCGCCAGCGTCTCCACTTCCGAGCCGATTCCGATCACCATCGCCTGGTCGGCCGGACGGAGTTCGGTCAGGAAGGCGCGCGCGCCGTCGATGGCGTTGGTCAGTTGAGCGCCCTTCATGCTGAAGCTGCGGTCGATGGCAATAGCGACCGACAGCGGGAAGTCCGCTTCGGCGAACGTGCCGATGGCCTGCGGCTGGCCGTCCTCGAGCACGGTAAACGCGTCGCGAGGCAGTCCCGTCACGGGTTTGCCATCGCGGTCGAGAACCGCGGCATAGACCTCGACCACGTTCACGCCCGAGGTGTACTGCGCCTGATTTACGGGCGAAGCGCCGCGGCGCTCGGCGTGGAGGGCGAGGGGCAGCGCCAGCGCGACGATCAGGCCGAAGGTGGTAGAATCCGAGGGTCTCCGACATCCGAAAGGAAACGCCATGCTTGGCAGGGTTGGTCTCCCCGAACTCCTCATCATTCTGGTCATCGTGATCCTGATCTTCGGCGCCAACCGGCTGCCGGAAATCGGACGCGGCATCGGCAAGGGCATCCGCAATTTCAAGGATGCGACGAAAGAAGGCAGCCAGGACGGCCGCTCATAGCACGACCCGCGCATCTCCCACCCGCCGCGTGACGCGCTCCCGATCGAGCCATTCGAGCAGCGGGATCGCGAATTTTCTGGACAAGCCGAACCGCTCCTTGAACGCCGCGACGTCGACCTGCGGCGCCGCAGACGTCTGCTTCATTGCTTCAATCTCCCGTCGCAGCCGCGCGAGCGCGTCGGCGTGAAAAAACAGCGCGTCGATCTTCACCAGTGTCTTCTGCCGGACCAGCAGCTTCGCCATCCGGTCCGCCACCGCGGGCGCGATTCGAGCGGTTGACGCGGCCGCCGCGAGGTCGGGCGGTGCGAGCTGCGCGTCCCGATACGTCCGTTCCAGCGCCTCCTGCGCGCGCACTTCCTCCGCCGACAGCGAGACTCCGGCGCCGGGCAGCGACAACGAGTCGCGCGCCACGAGCCGCTTTGCACGCACCAGCGACTCGACAACGTAATCGAAAAGGTCCGGGGCCCCGTGCGAGAAGAGGCGCTCGCGCGCTTCCTGCCGCGGAATGCCTTCCGAAAGCGGCTGCGCTGCGTGATGCGACGAGACGATGCCCAGGAGCCGCGTCTCCAGCGCGCTGACGACGCCCGCCTGAAAGACACGATCGCCGACAAGGCAAATGTCGCCGCGGGACTGCAGTTCCCCGACAACGGTTTCCGTCTCCGCTCCGTCGATCCCCGCTCGCCTTGCCACCTCGTCGAATGTAATGCCCGACGCGGCGCGCTCGCGCGCGAATACCGCGACGGCGTCGTGCGTTGTGGAATCGAGCGCAGCAAAGCGTGCCGTCGCCGCAGCGGTTCGCACCGGCGCCCGGGCCGGCACGGGATCGAGAACGACACCGCCGCCGATCGTGACTGCGGGCGAGTACGACCGCAGCACGAACTGATCGCCACGCGTCAGGACCGCGGGAGATTCGAGCCGCAGGCGCGCGTACCGATCGGGCCCGAGCGCGACCCGTCCCAGCACTTCCGTCGTCCCGTGGTGAAATCGAATCCGGCCGCTGTGCTTCAGCGGCGGTGCGTCAGGCAGCAGTTCGAGCCGCGCATCGAAACGGCGTGTGACCTCGAACGCTCCCGGCGCGGTCAGGGTGTCGCCGCGCTGCACCTCCGCCCGATCGACGCCTCCCAGATTCACCGCCACGCGTTGCCCGGCCGACGCGTCGCGTCTCGGCGCGCCATGGACCTGCAGGCCGCGAATGTTCACAGCACGGCCGGAGGGCAGCAGCACGAGTTCGTCGTCCACGCGCAGCCCGCCCGACGTCAGGGTGCCCGTCGCGACCGTGCCGAAACCGCGCATCGAGAACACTCGATCGATCGGCAGCCTCGGCGGGAGCGCGGTGGTCCTGCGATCTGGCAGGCGCTCTGACAGACTGGCCAGGGCACGCCGCAGATCGTCGAGCCCTGCACCTGTCCGCGCCGACACCGGCACGATCGGCGAGGCGCTCAGACGCGAGCCCGCAACCAGGTCGCGCACTTCCGAGGTGGACAGCTCGATGGTCTCGGGGTCGGCGAGATCGGTCTTCGTCAGCGCGATGACTCCCGCGGCAACGCCCAGCAGCCGGCAGATCGCGAAATGCTCCCGGGTCTGCGGCATCACCGATTCGTCGGCCGCGACCACGAGCAGTACCGCATCGATGCCGCCGACGCCGGCGAGCATGTTCTTCACGAACCGCTCGTGGCCGGGCACGTCAACAAAGGCGATCTCGTCCCCGCCGATCGTCGTATGCGCGAAGCCGAGATCGATCGTGATGCCGCGTTCCTTCTCCTCCTTGAGCCGGTCCGGATCGGTCCCCGTCAGGGCGCGCACGAGCGCGCTCTTCCCGTGATCGATATGGCCCGCCGTTCCGATGACGATCGATCGATTCACCGCCGCCGCTTCTCCGACCGTTCGCGGCGTCCCGGACGCTGCTGGCGTTTCCCGCCGGCCGATCTCAGGTGGCGCTCCGATTTGGGCTGGGCCTTGGTCTGCCGCGGGCCGCGGTGACGCTCGGACGCGCGCACGCGATCGAGAATATCCACGAGTCCGAGATCCACCTGACGGCGCTCCATGTCGACTTTGATCACCTGCACCCGCACGCGGTCGCCAAGGCGATATACGTGCCCTGTGTTCTCGCCGCGCAGGATATGGGCCCGCTCCACGAAACGGTAGTAATCGTCGGCCATGGTCGACACGTGCACCATGCCTTCGACGAAGTGCTCGACGAGCTCGACGTAGAGGCCGAAGGCAGCCACCCCCGTGATGTACCCGTCGAACTCGTCGCCGACCTTGTGGGCCATGAAGCGCACCTTCTTCCACTGGACCAGCTCGCGCTCGGCGTCGTTGGCCCGCCGCTCGCGCTCCGACGTGTGGCGCGCGATCTCCGGCAGATCCTCCGACAGCTCCTCCAGCCGCTCCTCGGACATCCCGCGGCGCGACTCCCGCAGCGAACGATGGACGACAAGGTCCGGATATCGGCGGATGGGCGACGTGAAGTGCGTATAGCTCTCCGCCGCCAGCCCGAAGTGCCCCTCGTTGGTCGGCTCGTAGCGCGCCTTCTGCATCGTCCGCAGCATGAGAAAGGCTATCGGCTTCTCTTCGGGCTTGCCTTCGATGCGTTCGATCAGTTTCTGAAAATGCCGTGGGCGGACGTGGGCCGCGGGCAGCGCCAGGCTGTATCCGAGCGTCGACACGAACTCCTCGAACTCCTCCACTTTCAACGGGTCGGGATCTTCGTGGATGCGATAGAGCGTCGGCACGCCGTGCTCGTCGAGGTACGACGCGACGGTTTCGTTCGCGATCAGCATGAACTCTTCGATGATGCGGTGCGCGACGTTCCGTTCGGCGGCAACGATGTCCTCGACCATGCCTTCGTCGTCCAGGACGATATAGGGCTCTTTCAGGTCGAAGTCGATGGAACCGCGGCGCCGCCGGCGCGCGTGGAGAATGTCGAACAGCTCCCGCATCGTCTCGAACATCCCGACGAGAGGGGCGTATTTGTTTGTCGTTGCCGGGTTGCGGTCGGTCAGGATCGCGTTGACGTCCGTGTAGGTCATCCGGGCGTCGCTGTGGATCACGCCGTCGTGCATCTCGTAGCGGATCACATTGCCGCGGTGGTCAATCTCCATCAGGCACGATTGCACGAGCCGATCGACGTCGGGATTGAGGCTGCAGAGGCCGGTGGCAAGCTCCGCCGGGAACATGTGAACGGCGCGTTCGGGAAAGTACACGGACGTGCCGCGTTCGTAGGCTTCCTCGTCCAGCGCGGTCCCTTCGGCAACGTAGTGCGCGACGTCAGCGATGTGGACGCCGAGCCAGTAGTTGCCGTTCGGCAGCTGCTCGATGGTGATCGCATCGTCAAAATCGCGCGCCGTGTCGCCGTCGATCGTCACGGTGGTCACCGCACGGAAGTCGGTGCGTCCGTGGATGTCTTTTTCTGCGACCCTCGCGCCAAGCCGTTCCGCTTCCGCGATTGCCTCATCGCTGTGGCGGTCGTTGATGCCGTATTTGCGAATGATGATTTCCGTGTCGACTCCGGGCTCGTCGATGTGGCCGAGCACGTCGACGACGCGTCCCAGCGGAGACCGCGTCGCCGTCGGCCAGCGGGTAATCTCGACCACGACCATGTCCCCCCGGCGCGCATTCCCGCGGCCGGCGTCCGGCACGAGCACGTCGACGATGACGCGGCGATCGAAGGGCACGAGCACGCCCATCCCGGAATCATCCACATCGTATCGGCCGACGATGGTCGACGACCCGCGCTGCAGGATCCGGACAATGCGGCCCTCCGCGCGATCGGCTCCCGACCGCTCGATCCGGGCGACCACCCGGTCGCCGTGGACCGCCTGATTCAGGTTGCTGCCGGCAATGAAGAGGTCTCCCGGCAGCCCTTCGACCGGGCGATCGGGCACCACGAACCCGAAGCCGCGCGGATTCGTCTCCACGCGGCCGACCACCAGGTTCATGCGGTCGGGCAGCCCGTAACGGTTCCCGCGCGTCTCAATGAGGTGGCCGTCCGCGACCAGCTGTTTCAGCAGGCGTGCGATCAGTGGCCGCTCGTCGCGCGGAATCTTCAGGCGCTGGAGCAGTTCGCGGACGGTCGCTGGGTGATCCACCTTGTCGCGGATCAACGTCAACAGTTGGTCGGCGTTCAGCACAAGTTCAGGAGAACACAAGCGCGCCGGGTTTTCCAGCCGCAGCTGGCACAGAATCCCAACCGACGTGGACGTCAGGCCCTCTAAAGACCGGGTGAACGCACTGGACGCCGTCGAACCGGGCGACCTGACCCTGGTGCGGCGGGCGCAGGCAGGCGACGCCGCTGCGTTCGGCGAACTCGTCGATCTCCATCGGCGGTCGGTGTTCCGGGCGGCGCTCGCCGCGGTCGGCTCGCCCGCAGAAGCGGAAGACGTGGCGCAGGACGCGTTCGTGACGGCGTTTCAGAAGCTTGGGACCTTTCGGGGTGACGCGAGCTTCAAGACATGGCTGCTGGCGATCACGTGGCGAAAGGCCATCGATCGACGCAAGAGCGTCGGCCGATGGCTGCAGCGGCTCGCCGCACCGCACCGAATCGACGACGAGCGGAATGCGATGGACGAACTTCCGGGACCGAATCCGACGCAGGAGGAAACGCTGATCGCCGCGGAGATGCAGCGCGAATTGAAAGGACTCATCGCGTCACTTCCCCGCAAGCTGCGCGATGCGCTGCTCCTGGCAGGCTCGGACATGTACTCCTACAACGAGATTGCATCGATGCTGGGGATTCCGATCGGGACCGTCAAATGGCGCGTGTCGGAGGCGCGCCGCGTGTTGAAGGTCAAGCTCGAAGCAAAGGGTTTCACGAATGCCGACTGATTTCGACCGTCAGCTCGATCGCGCGATCCGGTCGATGCTCGACGTCGACCCTCCACGGGCGCTGCGCGCGCGGGTGCTCGCGTCGCTCGAGCAACCCGGGAGACGGACGGTCTCCTTCGCGCGGTGGGCAGCGGTCGCGGCCGCGGCGGCCGTGGCACTCGGCGCGCTGATCGCGGCCCCGTGGCACACGGCGGCGCCGCCGATCGTCTCGTCGGCGCAGGTTCATGACGTGCCGCTGCCGGCGTCTGTCACGCCGGCCCTGCCGCGCGTCTTCGCTGCCATCCCGGCGGCGTCACGTCCTTCGTCGCAGCGAGGAGCAGTGCACGCGGCGGTCCTGGCGGCCAACGATGTTCCCGCCGAATCGGGAGTCACAGCGCTCGAGCGGCCCGCTGCGCTGTCGGTCACGACCATAGCGCCGCCCGTCACGTCGACGCTGCCGTCGATACAACCCGCGCCGCTGCGAGTGAGTGCACTCGAACTGCCGGCGCTCGAAATGCCGCCAGACGCGGCACGAGGAGCAGACCGATGAAAACATTGATTGTCTTGGCGGCCGTGATCCTGGCCATGCCATCCGCTTACGCCGCTCAGCAGAAGCCGGCGGCGAAAGAGGCGCCGACCAGACAGACCACGCCGGCCGCGGAACGCGCCGCGCCGGAGCCCCCGATCGGCCTGCCGATCAACACGCGTCTCGACTTGACCATCACGGACGACCACGGGAGCGGTCAACCTATTTCAAAGACCGTGTCGGTGATGACCGCCGATCGGTCGTGGGGCCGCATTCGCACCCAGGGGGAAGTCACGACGCCCGACAACCGGCGGCTGCCGGTCATCCTGAACGTGGACGCCCGCCCGACGCTGATCAAAGACAATCGCGCGCGTGTGGAACTCACGATCGAATATCGGCCGGCCATCGAGGCGTTCGTCGCGCCTCCCGCAGCGGCCGGAGCGAGGCCCGATGCGAACGGCTTGCCGCCAAACGTGAACGAGGGACTGACGGTGGTGCTCGAAGACGGCAAGTCGATGCTGATTTCTCAGTCAGCCGATCCGATCACCGATCGCAAGGTGAAAGTGGAAGCGAAGCTGACGATATTGCGGTGAGCGAACGAAAGACGGTTACTTTGCGCCGTCCAGGGCTTGCAGCGCCTGCGCGGTCTCGGTGTTGGCCGCCTGATCGAGCTTGCCGGCGAGCGTCTGGGCCTGCTGGCAATGCTGCAGCGCGGCCGTCAGTGTCGCCACGGCAGAACCGTTCCCATCCTTCTGCAGCCGCTCGCGCACACGCGTGAGCGGCGCCATCGCGTCCTGCAGCTGGCGCTGGGCATCGCCGAAGTTCACGTTGTAAAGGCTGACGCGGGCCTGCAGCAGCAGCGCGCGCGCGTTCGCGATGTCAATCTGCTGCTCGGTGCCTTCGAGGGCGTGCTCGGCGGCGCTGCGGCCGGACGAGCCGAGGCCATAGCCGACGCCGAAAACCACCAGCAGGACGACGAGGGCGATCAAGGCCAGCTTCGCTCGACTCATGCGCCCAATGATGGCACGGCGCGAACCAAATGACTCCCCCATTCACGAATTCATCAACTCACCCGTCGACCAGGAGCATCACCTGGATGTCCCCCAGATTGGTCCGCGTGGGACCAGTGATCAGCAGATCGTCGAGGCGTGCGAAGAAGTCGTGCGACGTATGCGCGATGAGAGCGGCAGCGATGTCGAGGCCGGCGCTCTCGGCGCGGCGGACGGTCGTGTCGTCCGAAAAGGCCCCGGCCGCATCGGTTCGACCGTCTACGCCATCGGTACCGGCGCTGACGAACACCGCCGGACCCAGCGCAGCCAGCCGTCCCGCCATCGCCAGGGCAAACTCCTGGTTGCGGCCGCCCGGACGCACCGGAACGCCGCCCGGCAGGGTAACCGTCGTCTCGCCTCCGCCGATGAACGCCGCCGGCCGTCGGGCCTGAGCCGCCAGTTGCGCGAACGCGGCAGCAGCAGCACGTGCCTCACCAACGATCGGCGCCTCGATCGTCGTCACGTGGTATCCACGGGACCGGGCCTCGTGCGCGGCCGCCGTCAGTACGGTGTGACGATTACCGGCAACAACGAAATGCACGTGCGCCAGCCGCGCGTCTCCGGGTTTCGGGGTCTCGGGCTGTTGGCCGGCCGCACCAGCCCGGAGCCAGGCGAGCACGGCATCCGGCACACGCTCCGTGAGATCCGCCCGCGCGAGTGCTGCGAGCGCGTCGTCGTATCTCGATTCGTCGGCGACCGTCGGACCGGATCCAATCACCGATGGATCGTCCTCGATTGGAAAGTGAACGTCCGACAGTGCATACGTCAGGGTCTGCCCCGCCACGGCTCCCAGCCAGCCGCCTTTGATCGCAGACAGGTGCTTTCGAACCGCGTTCATCGAAGCGATGGGCAACCCGCTGGCCAGCAGCAATCGCGTCGTGGCAGCCAGGTCCTCGAGCGTGATGCCTGGCACCGGCACTTCCATCATCGCGGACGCGCCCCCCGACAGGAGGACAACGAGCCAGTCTCCTTTCGCGGCAGCGCGCCTGGCGACGCCGAGGGCCCGCTGTCCCGCAGCGACGCTCGCATCGTCAGGGACCGGATGCCCGCCGATTGCGATCGCGGTTGCGCGGATGCGATCTCCGGCAGATCGATGCAGCGCGTCGAGCATCGGCTCCGCAGCCTTGCCCGCCGCGACGACGTTCATGGGTCCCGGCGGAAGCGGAGTCGTTGCGAACGCCGAGTCGAGCAGAAGACCAGGGTGGCTCCCGCGGATCGCTGCGCGAACGACAGCAGCGGCATCGCGGCGGAGACGAAGGTGAACGGGGAAAGGGGTCAGTGCAACTGGCGGGGTTCGAGAGCGGAAAGGCCGGTGACGATATCGAAGGTGCGAAGCAGTCGGCTCATCACCTGCTGCGCGTCGTCCTTCGCGCAAATGGTGTCGAGCTGTCTCAGGACCAGCGCAATCGCGCCGTCCGCATCTGTGATGGCGCGCTCCGAGTAGTACTCCCGCTGGCGCGCCAGGCACTCACGATGTTTCAGGAATTCTTCCCGGTAGAAGTCGGACAACAGGCTGACAGGACCGCTCGAAACCCGGACGGGGCTGACGACGCGTGCCATGCGACTCCTCGCGAGGGACATATGAGGGGTGATGATCGAGTCTAGCCGTGAGGTCATTCCGGTGTCAACGAAATCCAAAGCTCAGCGGACCGTCCGCGCGACGATGAAACCGCCGATGCATCCGAGCACCATGCCGCCCGCGATCAAAACCGTCAGCAGCTGAACTGGGACGAACGTGACGCCCGTCAATCCGACGGCGTCATGCAGCAACCCGGCATACCTGGCCCGCACAGCGGCAAACACCGCCAGCAGGCATGCGGCGGCGAGGATCGCGCCGAGTCCTCCCTGAAGAAGACCCTCCACGACGAGCGGCCCGCGGATATAGGAAATCGGCGCCCCCACCAGCTGCATGATTTCAATCTCGTCGTGCCGCGCGGACGCCGCCAGCCGGACGACGCTCGCGACCGTGAGCGCACTCGCACACGCCAGCAGCAGCACGAGCACAAGGCCCACGCCCCGAATGCCCTTGACGACGGCCTCGAGACGTTCCAGCCACCGGCGGTCGTAGCGGACATCTGCGACGCCGGGCATTGCGGCGAGCGCCGTCGCCATGCGGTCGACGGCGGGGGTCGCATCCTGCGCATCGCCGTTCAGGCGGACCTCGAACGAGGCCGGAAAGGGATTGCGATCCAGTGCGCCGGCAGCGGGGGCGAGGTCCGGGAAGTCCTCGCCGAACTGGCGCCGCGCATCGTCCTTCGATGCGTATCGAACTCTGCTCGCGAGGCCGCTCTGGTCGATCATGGTTTTCACGGTGGCGGTCTGGTCGGACGTCGCATCGTCGCGGAGGTAAACGGCGAGTTCCGCGGCGTCGGTCCACCCGGACACGATGCGCTGCAGATTCGTGTTCACCATCAGAAAGAATCCGAGCACGAAGAGCCCTGCGGCGATCGTGGCGATCGACACGATCGCGGGGCGCCAGCTGCGCACGAGGCTGGCGAAGCCCTCCTGAAAGAAGTAAGTGACGGCGCGCATCAGCCGACCTCCACGATTCGACCGTGATCGAGCGTCAGCGTGCGGCGGCCGACGCGACGGATCAGTTCACGGTCGTGCGTGGCCACGAGCACGGTCGTACCCCTGGCGTTGATTTCGCGCAGCAGGTTCATGATTTCGAGCGAGAGATCCGGATCGAGGTTGCCGGTCGGCTCGTCGGCCAGGATCACGACGGGATCGTTGACGAGCGCGCGCGCGATCGCGACGCGCTGCTGTTCACCGCCGGACAGCTCGAGCGGATACGCGTGCATCCGGTGCTGCAGGCCAACCCACTTCAGCACCTGAAACGTGCGCCGCTGCTGGTGGGCCGACGAAACGCCGAGCACACGCGGCACGAATGCCACGTTCTCCACGACCGTCTTCTTCGGGAGCAGCTTGAAATCCTGGAAGACGAACCCCAGCGAGCGGCGGTACGCCTGGACCTGCCGGACCGACAGCTTCGCGAGATCGCGGCCGCCGACCGTCACGCGCCCGTCCGACGGGATGTCCTGCCGCAGGAGGAGACGCAGCAGCGTCGATTTCCCCGCGCCGCTCGGACCTGTCAGGAAGACGAACTCTCCCTTGTCGATGCGCATCGACAGTCCGCGCAGCGCATAGACGCCGCGGCCGAACATTTTCGACACCTGCTGAACGTCAATCACCTGCCTGCTCCGCCATCGTCCGAGAGCGCGCGCCGAAGCGCTTCGTTCACCAGCGCGGGATCCGCGCGCCCGCCGGTGGCTTTCATGACCTGCCCGACCAGGAATCCGAAGGTACGCGTCTTCCCGGCGCGATATTCCGCAACCGCGGACGCATTCGCCGCAACGACGGCGCGGACCTGTGCCTCGATGGCGTCCCGATCCCCGATGCGCCCGAGTCCTTCCGCGGCGATGATCTCCGCTGCGGTGCGGCCCGTTGCGAACATCTTCTCGAAGACGTCCTTCGCGATGGGCCCGGTGATCGTTCCCGTATCGAGCAGCCGGATCAATTCGGCGAGCGCGTCGGCGCTGAGAGGAATCTGGTCATCAGCGAGGCGCCGCTCCTTCAACACGCGCAGCACGTCACCCATGACCCAGTTGCTCGCGGCCTTGGCGTTTCCTGACGCGTTCGCCACGCGCTCGAAGTAGTCGGCAACGGCGCCCGACTGGTTGAGGACCTCGGCGTCGTACTCCGGCAGACCGAATTGGCGTACGAATCGCTCGCGACGCGCCCGCGGCAGTTCGGGCATTGCCTCGCGAACACGGTCGGCCCATTCCCGCGTGACGCGCAGCGGCGGAAGATCGGGATCCGGAAAGTACCGGTAGTCCTCGGCATCCTCCTTCGAGCGCATCGAACGGCTGACGCCCGCGGCGGGATCCCACAATCGCGTTTCGCGTTCGAGCTGATCGCCTCGCGCGATCGCGGCGCTCTGCCGATCGATTTCGAACGACAGCGCGCGTTCCACGTGCCTGAAGGAGTTCAGATTCTTCAGCTCGGTTTTCGCACCCATCGGCGCGGAAGGATCCGGCCGCACCGAGACGTTCGCATCGCACCGGAGGCTGCCTTCCTCCATGTTGCCGTCGTTCGCACCGACGGCGACGAGAATTTCGCGAATGGCCGCGAACGCTGCCGCGGCATCGGCCGGCGAGCGCAGATCCGGCTCCGACACGATTTCAATGAGCGGAACGCCGCTCCTGTTGAAATCAAGCCGCGTGACGACGTCCGATTCGGGGAAGCCGTCGTGGAGCGACTTGCCCGCATCTTCCTCGAGGTGAACGCGCGTAATGCGGAGCGTCACCGCCCCGCCTTCCGTAGGAACCATCACACGCCCGCCCGTGGCAAGAGGACGGTCGTACTGCGTGATCTGATACCCCTTGGGAAGGTCGGGATAGAAGTAATTCTTGCGGGCGAACACCGACGTCTCGTGAATGTCGCAGCCGAGTGCCAGCGATGCCCTGACGGCCAGTTCGACCGCGTTGGCGTTCAATACGGGCAGCGCGCCGGGAAGACCGAGACACACGGGGCACAACGCCGTGTTCGGCTCGGCGCCAAAACGCGTGCTGCAGCCGCAAAAGATCTTGGTGGCGGTCAGGAGCTGGGCGTGGATCTCCAGCCCGATCACCGGTTCGAATGGGGGCACGGGTGACGGAATTGTAACTTAGCCGCGCCACCCGGGGTGAGGGCGTGGTTACGCGCCGAGACCGTCTGGCGAGTTGTCGCGACGGCGGGAGATCGTTTCCCCGAGATCCAGGCGCTCGAGGCGGCGGTATAGGGCGCGCCGGCTCAGCCCGAGCATGCGCGCGGCGGCCTTCTTGTTGCCGTTGGCCCGGACCAGCGCGCGCTGGATGTGCTCCCGCTCGACCGTGACAAGCAGATCGGAATCGCTGGTCGCACGGAGGGGGCCCCCTGGCGATCCGTTTCCGGACGACGGCGCAGCGACGGCCAGCGGCACGCCGGGCATGCTGACCGCCAGCTCGCGCTCGGTGACGAATTCTCCGTCGGCGAGGATGCACGCGCGTTCGAGCACGTTGCGAAGTTCGCGGACGTTTCCGTCCCAGGGCGCGCTCGCCAGGATCCGCTCCGCTCCGGGGGTGAGGCCGATCAGCGGCTTCTTGAGACGATCCGCCGTTTCGCGAACGAAGGCCGCGGTCAGGTACGGGATGTCCTCGCGGCGCTCGCGCAGCGGCGGCAGCTTCACCTCGACGATGTTGAGCCGGTAATACAGATCGCTGCGGAAGCGCCCGGCCGCAACCTCGGCTCGCAGGTCTCGATTCGTCGCGGCGACAACGTGCACGTTGACCTTCCGTGCTTCGAGCGACCCGACGCGATGGACTTCGCCGAGCTCGAGCACGCGCAGCAGTTTTGCCTGCACCGTCATCGGCAGCTCACCGATTTCGTCGAGGAACAGCATTCCTTGATCGGCCACCTCGAACAGCCCCGGTTTGTTCTCCGTCGCGCCGGTGAATGCGCCGCGCACGTGGCCGAACAGCTCGCTCTCGAACAGGGCCTCGACGACCGCGGAGCAGTTCACGGCCACGAAGCGGCGATCGCGGCGGGGGCCGGTGCTGTGGAGCGCGCGCGAGACGAGCTCCTTGCCGGTGCCGGTCTCTCCGGTGATGAGCGCCGTTCGCACGTGCGGCGCGAGCCGGCGAATCATGCCGAAGAGTTCCTGCATGACGGGGCCGCGGCCGATCATTCCGCAGAACTCGAGGCGGCGCGCGACGTCGGTTTCGAGCGAGAACACGCTCCGCCGTCGTTCGATGTCATCGCGGACCGTGGCGAGGAGCTGCTGCACGCGCGCAAAGTCGAGCGGCTTGCTCAGATAATCCATCGCCCCGAGCTTGATGGCTTCGACCGCCGTCTCGACCGACGAATAGCCGGTCATGAGCACGGCCTGGCACTGCGGATCGATTTCGCGGATTGCGCGCAGCACGTCGAGGCCGCCGACGTCGGGCATGCGCAGATCGACCATGACGAGATCGGCGCGTCGCACCTGCAGCTGCGCGATCGCGTCCCGTCCCCCGGCGCAGGTCACCACGTCGAATCCCGCGCGCCGGGCGAAGCGTCCCACGACGTCGAGAATGCCCTGCTCGTCGTCGACGACGACCAGCAGGGGCTGCTGTCCGCTCATACGCACTCCCTGGAAACGGCGCGCAGCACGTCGCGCACGGCCCGCAGCTCGAACGGCGGCGCCAGCACCGCGTCCGGCTTCCACTCCGCATTGGTGTTCTGCTCGTCGCTCTGCGGCCGGACGAGCAGGACGAGTGAGGGGCGCTGCGGCGAGGCCGCGAGAGCGGCGCTCCATGCGCCGCCGTCGCCGTCCACGAACGCCCGCTCGGCAAAGACGACACCGGCATTGCCGCGCCGCAGCCTGGCAAGTGCGGCGGCGGGCTGGTCGAACGCCTCGACTCCGAGGCCCCAGCCGGCCAGCGCCGCCGAGATGTATTCGCGATCGACAGGATCCCCATGGGCCACCACAATCGGACCGGTGGTCAACGGGTCGCGATCGATGGCCGGCAGGAGCAGCGAGAACGTCGTCCCCTCGCCCACCCGGCTCTTCACGGCGATCTGGCCCCCGTGGTCGCGAACGATGCCGTAGCAGATGCTCAGGCCGAGTCCCGTGCCCTCGCCGACGTCGCGCGTCGTGAAGAACGGATCGAAGATGCGCGGCAGGTTGTCGTCACTGATTCCGTGGCCGGTGTCGCCGACGAACAACTCCACCGCACCGGCGGCGTCGTCGTATCGCGCGCCCACGCGCAGGCGCTTCGTCGTCCGGGACCGCATGGCCTGCTCCGCGTTCAGCACGAGGTTCAGCAGCGCCTGCTGCAGCTGACCCGCATCGGCAAGGACCCGCGGGAGCCCCTGCTCGAACTCGGTCTCGACCTCGATCGTGTTGAGGCGGAACTCGTAGCTTCGCAGCGACAGCACGCGCAACGTCAGGTCGGCGATGTCCTGCGGCGCGCGCGCCGCGGTCTGCCGACGCGCGAACGCAAGCAGGTTGCGCACGATCTTGGCCGCGCGTTCGGACTCCTCCGCAATCCGCCGCACGTCGTGCGCCAGCTCCGAGGACGCCCGCACCGGCGCATCACCCGCGTCGCGCAGCTCTTCTTCGACGAGCTGCGCGTAACCGATGACGCTCGTGAGCGGATTGTTCAACTCGTGCGCGACACCGGCGACGAGCTGGCCGATGGCCGAGAGTTTCTCGGCCTGCAGCAGCTGCGCCTGCGTCGCCTTCAGACGGTCGACCGTCGCGAGCAATCGCGCATTCGTGGCGGACAGCTCTTCGCTCATCTGCAGGAGGCGCCGCGCGCTGCGAATCTCCTGCGTCACGTTCTTTGCGACCTGCACGACCGCGGCGCCGTCGCCGTCGGCCACAACAGGACACGTCGTGACGCTGAAAATCTGTTCGTCGGCACGCGTGACTTCCCGGCGCTGTGCCGCCAGCTCGAACGGCCGGCCCACACCGCAGTCCGGATATGGAGCGCCGCACAGACCGATCTCGTCGCACGTGAGGCCGCGCAATGACGTGACCGGGCGCCCGAGGCAGGACGCGAGCGCCGTGTTGCCGCGCAGCAGGCGCCCGTGGCGATCGAAAACCGCGATCGGATCGCCGATGGCGTCGAACGTGGCCTCCCACTGCTGCTTGCCGGCGCGCGCAACGGCGTGCAGCCGCGCGTTCTGGACGGCGATGGCAAGATGGTTCGCCACGGTCTGGATCAACTGCCGGTCGTCTTCGCCGAATCGCGCGGGCGTGCCGCTGCCGAGGCTGAGGACGCCGATCATCTCGTCGCCGGCACACATCGGCACGTGCAGCGAGCAGCGGATCGGGAGGGTCGCGGGATCGACGTCGATCAACCCGGCGTAGTCGCGCACCTCGACGGCCTGCCCCGTGGCAAGCACGCGGTCGATCGGACGCTGTCCGTGCGCCGGCTTCCAGAGGGCGTCGATCGCCGTGGCCGGACCGACCTCGATCGATGCGGACCCGCGGACGGCCATCGGCAGTCCGATGAGATGCACTGAGCCGCTGTGGCCCTGAAACGCTTCGAGCAGCCGCCGCAATCCAGTCTCGAGAAGTACGGTGGGATCGAGCGACCGGCGCAGGTCCTCGCCGATGTCATTGATGACTTTCAGCTCCCAGACGAGACGTCGGTTCGCCTGGGTGATGCGCGTCCGTTCGGCCGCCTGCGCGATCGTCGAGAGCAGCTGGTCGCCGTCGAACGGCTTCGCCACGACCGCAAACGCCGCAAGGTCGTACGACGCAATCGCCGACGTGACCGATGTCGTAGACGAAACGAGGATCACAATTTCGGTATCGGAGCACCGGCGGCGAACCAGCCGGATGGCTTCGGGACCCGCATCCGCGCAGGACGTCAGATCGACGATGACGACGTCGTGCGGACAGGACTGCGAGTCGGCGAGCGCGGCGAGCCCCGTGGCCGCGGTCACCTCGTAGCGGTGGCCGGCGGCCGGCGATGAAAACAGCCGGACGAGGGCGGGGTCGTCTGCGAGAACGAGCAACCGTGCGGAAGTCATGCAGGTATCGTGTGCGGGTACCGGAGCAAGACGCGGGCCGCGGGCTGGACGGGCGCACACGCGAATTTCTGCGGGAAAATGCCCGGTTCGCGCGCGCCGGCGGGTCGCGTGTTTCAGGTCTGAAACGCGCGGTGTTTCAGGCTTGAATCTGGTGCTTCCGCATCAGCCGCCACAGGGTGGTGCGGCTCACCTGCAGCTCCCGCGCGGCCGCGGCGAGCTCTCCGCGATGCCGCGCGATTGTGGCGACGATCATTTCGCGTTCGGCGCGTTCGCGAGCTGCGGCGACCGAACCCTCCGATGCACGCTCCTGCGCGTCGGCCGGGGGCACGTCGAAGAGTTCCTCGGGAAGATCGGCGACTTCGATGGAGGGACCGCGCGACACCGCGAGCGCGCGCTGCACGATGTGCTCGAGCTGACGGACGTTGCCTGGATACGAGTACCGCAGGAACACGTCGCGCGCCTCGTCGCTGACGGCGGCAGTGCCCGATCGCACGCCATAGCGTCCGACGAAGTGCGCGAGCAGCAGCGCGGCGTCCCCCGGACGCTCGCGCAGCGGCGGGAGGTGGATGCGGTGTACGTTGAGACGGTAAAACAGATCCGCGCGAAACGTCCCCGCGTTGATTGCGGCCGGCAGATCCGTGTTCGTCGCCGCGACGAATCGGACGTCGACGCGGCGCGGATCGTTTTCGCCGATGCGCCGTACCTCGCCGGACTCGAGCGCTCGAAGGAGTTTCGCCTGGAGCGGCGCCGGCATGGTGCCGACTTCGTCGAGCAGCAGCGTCCCGCCGTTAGCGTGTTCGATGAGTCCGGCGCGCGCCGAGGCAGCGCCGGTGAACGCGCCGCGCGCGTGTCCGAACAGCTCGTTCTCGAGCAGCGAGTCGGACAGCGCCGCGCAATTGATCGCGACGAAGGCACGTGCCGCGCGCGAGCTCTGCGCATGAATCGCACGCGCGACCAGCTCCTTGCCGGTGCCCGTTTCACCGGTGATGAGCACGGTGCCCTCAGCCGCCGCCGCACGCGAGACGAGTTCCCTGACGCGCCGTATCGGCTCGCTTTCGCCCACGAGCGCGTCGGCGCCCGCCCCGCTTCCGCGGATCTCACGTTGCAGGAGGTCGACCTGCCGTGCGAGCTGGCGACGGTCCGCGGCGGAGCGGACGCGCATGAGCAGCTCTTCACGGAAGAACGGTTTCTGCACGAAGTCGACCGCGCCGAGCTTCATCGCCTCGACCGCGGTGTCGACGGTGCCAAAACCCGTCATGACGATGAATGCGGAATCGACCCGCTGCTCGCGCAGCCGCTGCAGGACGTCGATGCCCGAAATCCCGGGCATGCGCATGTCCGAGAGAATCACGTCGAAGGCATTGCCCCGCGCGAGCGCCAACCCCTGCTCGCCCGTTTCCGCCATCTCGACCGCATAGCCCGCTCCACGCAGCATCCGCCCCATGCTTTGGCGAACGCCCTCGTCATCGTCGATTACCAGGATGCGCGACACGGCGGTAAGTGTAACCGCAAGGTTCAGGGTTCAGGGTTGGGTCACCGTTCCCAAGCCGTCAGCCGCGACCCGGAATTCCAAACCCACACCGTTATAATGAACACAAGAGTCTCGCACGACCGCGTGAGGTAAACGCAGGCGTGTGAGCGGCGTATCTCATGTCAGGAACGTCAGCGGCCGTCGCCGCCACACGGGAAGCGGACGCCAGGACGGCGTCGGCCGTCAAAACGCTCCAGGCCGATGGACGGCACGCCGAGGCGCGCGATCGGTTCGCGGAACTGGTCTCGCGGCATCAGCGGCGCGCTGCGCGGATCGCGTTTCACTATCTGCGCGATGCGGCCGACGCGGACGAGGCCGTCCAGGATGCGTTCGTCAAGGCGTACTCGCACCTGGCGACGTTCCGGGAAGAACTGCCGTTCGACGTCTGGTTCACGCGCATTCTCATCAATGGGTGCCTGGATCGCATCAAGGCGCGAAAACGGCGGCAGCGGTGGCAGGTGTCGCTGGCCGGCAGCGCGACGGGAACGAACGCGGACGGCACGGCGGAACGGGACATCAGCGAGCGGATCACGTCGGGAGGGCCGTCGCCCGAAGACGCCCTGCTCACCCGGGAGCGCCGCCGCCAGATTGCCGAAGCGCTGGCCAGGCTGCCAGAGCGGCAGCGTGCGGTATTCGTACTCAGCCAGGTCGAAGGCTGCAGCTCGCGGGAAGTGAGCGCGCTCACGGGCCTGAACGAGTCGACCGTCCGCGTGCACTTGTTCCGGGCGATCCGGAAGCTGCGCGCGTTGCTGGGGTCGGACTCGGGCCCGGCCGCCCTGCTGCATGAGAAAGGAAAACGCCGTGTCACTTCTTGAACGCCTCGGCGGCGGACATCTTGATGACCGGACCTTTGTCCATTTGTGGGCCGATGGTCTCGATCATCCGCATCTGTCGGCGTGTGCCGCCTGCCGCAAGCGGTTCGAGACCTACCATGCCTGGATTGAAGGAATCAGCGACGAACTGCGCGTCGAGGCGGATCGCGCCTTTACGACGGAACGTCTCGCCGCTCAGCAGGCGCAGATCGCCCGTCGCCTCGAAGCGCTCGACCGTCCCACCCGTGTAATTCCGTTTCCACGGTCCCCGCGTGTCGTGATTGGCAATCAGTCGCCGATGCGCCGATGGATGGTGGCGGCCGCCGCCGGCCTGATTGCCGGCGTTGGGCTGGCCCAGGTCGTCGACCGCTCCTTCGATCGGCACGATCCCGCTCAGCTGTCGCATTTCTCGGTCTCGGACGCGAGCCAGCGCGCCAACGCCATCCGTCCGGCTTCGTTCAAGGAAGGCGACGAGGAGTTTCTCGACGGCGCCGAAGCGCTCGGCCCTCGTGTGAAGGAACTCCGGGCGCTGGACGATCTGACGCCTCATATGCGGGACCTCGAAACGCGCAAGTAACGTGGGGTCGAGCCAACCTCTGATTTTCCGCAAGGGCCTCGACATGAAAGAGGCCGTGGCGGGCGAACTCGCCGCGGCGTACCACAGCCGCCGTGTCGAGGACGTCCGGGCATCCGACTTCCGGTACGACGCCGGCCGGCTGACGGTCCACCTCGCCCGCGAATTCGGCTTCTGCTACGGCGTCGATCGCGCGGTCGACTACGCCTACCAGGCGCGCGCGCGGTTTCCAGAACGCGCGGTGTTCCTCACGGGCGAGATCATCCACAACCCGCACGTCAACGACCGGCTGCGAGCGTCCGGCATTCGGTTCCTGAGCGACCTCGAGGAGCGGACTCGCGAACTCGGACCAGACGATGTCGTGATCCTGCCGGCGTTCGGCGTCACCGTCGACGAGATGCTGCGGCTGACCGAGCGCGGCTGCACCCTCGTGGACACGACCTGCGGATCCGTCCTCAACGTGTGGAAGAACGTGGTCCGCTACGCGCAGGACGGCTTTACGTCCGTCATTCACGGAAAGGTGAAGCACGAGGAAACGCGGGCGACCGCGTCGCAGGCGTTGAAATACCCGAACGGCCGCTATCTCATCGTGCTCGATCGCGACGAAGCGTCAGCCGTCTGCGACTACATCCGCGACGGCGGCGACCGCGGCCGGTTCCTCGAGCGGTTTGCGCAGGCCGTCTCGCCGGGATTCGATCCCGACCGCGATCTCGAACGGATCGGCTGCGCCAACCAGACGACCATGCTGATGTCGGAGTCGCTCGAGATCGGCGACATGTTCCGCGACGCCATGCGCGATCGCTACGGCGAAGCCGAGCTCACCTCTCGTTATCGCGCCTTCGACACCATCTGCAGTGCCACGCAGGATCGGCAGGACGCCGTCATCCAGCTGCTCGCCGCCGAGCCGCTCGACCTGATGGTCGTCATCGGCGGCTACAACAGCAGCAATACCGCCAATCTCGCCCGAATCTGCGCCAGAGCACGCCCCACGTTTCACATCGCCGACCCCGACGGGCTCGTATCGCGCGACGAAATCCGCCACCGCCCACTCGGCTCGAAGACCGAGG
>DATJIW010000092.1:0-53620 GCA_035492775.1 Vicinamibacterales bacterium | reverse complement strand
ACGTTATCCCCCACTCGAAGGCAGGTCACCCACGTGTTACTCACCCGTTTGCCACTCTACTTACCCCTTGCGGGGCTTTCGCGTTCGACTTGCATGTGTTAGGCACGCCGCCAGCGTTGATTCTGAGCCAGGATCAAACTCTCATGTTAAGTTGGCCGGTCCCTCGGCGCGCCCGCTCGCGCGGACTCGCTCTCAGGACACAACTCGTTTAACGCAAGCGCCTGTTGACTTGGCTCTCTCACGTTGTTCAGTTCGTCAAGTTAATGGGTGGTTCGCAGCTCGCCCCGGGACCAGAACTGACGGCCCCGTGGCGACGTGCGCTGCGCCACCCGCTGATACTCGACGGGTTTTCTCCGCCTCCGCCCCTGACGGGGCCTCGGCGCGAGAAACTGTGCTTGCACGTTCTATCTAGTTTTCAAAGAACCGGATCACCGCCCCCAGCGCCAGCCACCGCCTCGGAGCAGCGCTCTCTGTCGGCAGACCGTCGTTTGGGGAACCTTCCAATACTATCGAAGGCTTCGATTCCTGTCAACCCCCGCCCGCCGCTTTTTTCGTTGAACCGCCGAGCTTATAAGGGCCGGTGGGAGCGTGCGGAAGAGCGTGATAGTGGACCGAAGAGACGACAAAAAATGCTCCGAAACTTTCCGGAGCACTTCCGGCGCCGTGCGCCGGGTCACGCTTCGAACTCACTCAATATACGGATCGCATCGGAAGCTGTCAAGGCCTCGATCCGATCAGGACTTCCGAATCCGCACGAGATGCTGATCCCGTCGCCCCTTCCTCAGCAGAATCAGCTCGCCGCCGATCGCCTCGGAACGCGTAATGCGGGCGCGCTCGTCAGCGGCGCGGACGTTGTTCACGTACACACCACCGCTCTTCACCAGACGGGTCGCTTCGCTCCTGGAAGCCGCGAGCCGGACCGCGGCGAGCATCTCGACGAGCGCCATTCCGTCTGCCGGCAGCGCAAGCTCGGTCGACGGCGCATCCGCAAACACCATCAGCACGTCTTCCACGTTGGCGTGCGACAAGCCTTCGCCGAACAGCACCGCTGCCGCGCGTTCCGCGCGCGCGACCTGGTCCGCACCGTGCACCAGCGTGGTCACTTCGCGCGCGAGCGTTCGTTGCGCCTCCCGGTGCTCGGGCGCGGTCGTCGTCTGTTGCGCCAGCGCGTCGATCTGTTCCCGCGTCAGGAACGTGAAGAACTTCAGATACGGGATCGCGTCACGATCGTCCACATTCAGCCAGAACTGGTAGAAGTGAAATGGTGACGTCCGCTTCGGATCGAGCCAGATCGTTCCGGCTTCGGTCTTTCCGAACTTCGTTCCGCTCGACGTCGTCATCAACGGCCACACCAGCCCGTGCGCGCGCGCCTGGCGAAGCTTGCGCACGAGATCGATCCCCGCCGTGATGTTGCCCCACTGATCGCTGCCGCCCATCTGCAGCGTGCAGCCGTGCCGGTCGAACAGCTCGACGAAATCGCGCGCCTGGAGCAGCAGATAACTGAATTCCGTATACGAAATGCCCTCTTCGCTCTCCAGACGGCGCGAAACGGATTCCTTCTGCAGCATGTAATTCACGGTGAAATGCTTGCCCGTGTCGCGCAGGAATCCGAGCAGATCGAACGCCGCGAGCCAGTCGGCATTGTTGACGATCAGCGCCGCGTTGGGGGCGGCGCTGAAGTCCAGGAAGCGCTCGAGCTGCCGCCTGAGGCCCGCGACGTTGGCGTCGACGAGGTCGCGCGACAGGAGTACGCGCTCCTGCGTCTTCCCGCTCGGATCGCCGATCATTCCGGTGCCGCCGCCGACGATCGCAATGGGCCGATGACCGGCGCGCTGCAAGCGCGCGAGGCCCATCACGGTGAGGAGCGACCCGACGTGGAGACTGTCGGCCGTCGGATCGAACCCGATGTAGCCGGTGACCATGCCGGAGGCCAGCGCGTCCCGCAAGCCGTCGGTCCGGTCGTACAGCAGTCCGCGCCACTCGAGTTCGTTCAGCAGGTCCATACCGGTTTCCACTATACCCTCGCGATACAATGGCGCGCATGCGCGGAGCGGCCGCATCCACGCGCCGGACGTTTCTGAAAGCGGCCCTGGCAGCCGGCATCGGCGCCGGGACAGGCGCCGCCGCCCACGGCTTCCTGTACGAGCGATTCCACCTCTCGCTGACGCGCGTGAGCTTCGCCGTCGCAGGACTGCCGGAAGCCTTGCGCGGCCTGCGCATCGGCTTCATCACGGATATTCATCGCAGCGCCACGGTATCGCACGAGATGGTCGAGGCCGCGGTCAGGATGATCATGGCGGAACGCCCCGACATGATCGTGCTCGGCGGCGATTACGTCAGCTTCGCCGACCGACACTATATGCACCCTGCCGCGGAGGCGCTCGCGCCGTTGTCGGCGCCGTCGGGCGTCATCGCGATCCTCGGCAATCACGACGACGATCGCGAAATGCCGGCCGCGCTCGCGGCGAAGGGTTTCACGGTGCTGCGCGACGCGCGCACGCGGCTCGTCATCCGCGGAGAGCCGATGGACTTCATCGGCATCCGCTACTGGACCCACAAGGTCACGGATATCGTCCACCTCGCGCACGGCGCGGTGCCCCACGCGATCCTGCTCGCCCACACGCCGAAGCGGCTGACCGAGGCGCAGCAGCTCACGATTCCCGCCGTCATCAGCGGGCACACGCACGGCGGGCAGATTGTGCTGCCGGTGCTGGGGCCGATTGCCGCGAGGGAGTTTCCGGTTATCGCGGGACTCGCGCGCAAGGAAGGGACGACGATCTTCGTCAGCCGCGGCGTGGGAACGGTCTACGTACCGATCCGCATCAACTGTCCGCCGGAAGTCGCCGTGCTCACGCTCGAGCCGACGCTCGGGTCCTAGCGGCGGCGCACGAATCGCCGGCCGTCGATCGTCCACGCACCGCTCAGCACGTCGCGGACGGCGTCAGCATAGATGCGATGTTCCTCGATCAGAATGCGCGCCGCGAGTGTCTCCGGCGTGTCATCGTCATGGACGGGCACCGCCGCCTGGCGGACGATGGGACCGCCGTCGAGTTCGGCGGTGACGAGATGCACGGTGGCGCCGGCGACCTTCACGCCGTACGTCCACGCCTGCTGCGCGCCGTTCGTCCCGGGGAACGCGGGCAGCAGTGAAGGGTGAATGTTGAGTACGGCGTTCGGAAATGCGTCGAGGAACGTGGGGCCGAGGAGGCGCATGAATCCCGCGAGGCAGACAAGGCTGACGTCTGCCGCGCGGAGGACGTCAACCAGTGCGCGCTCGAACGCGGCGCGCTCGGCGTAATCCGTGTGATTGACGACGCGAATGGGAATGCCGGCGTCCTGCGCTTTCGTGAGCCCTGGCGCGTCGGGCCGGTTCGAGACGACGAGTGCGATGGATCCTCCGAGCTGGCGGAGGCGGTCGGCGTCGATGAGCGCCTGCAGATTGCTCCCGCGCCCCGAGATAAGGACCGCGATCCCGGGGTCTGACCCCGATGGTGTCATTTCCGCCCCCGGTCGGGGTCTGACCCCGTTTGGGACAGGATCGGGCGATTTTGGGGACAGGCCTCGAGCATCGCTGGCAGACCTGTTGCGGATCGAACGGGCGCATGCCTCGACAGCGAAGAATGGCGCCCGGCGGTTTCGTGTATCACGTCTGCAATCGCGGTTCGAGAAAGGGCGTGTTGTTCGCTGATTCCAGGGATTTCGACGGATTCGTCCGACTGCTGCATCGAGCCCGCGAGGAACGACCGATCAAGATTATTGCGTACTGCCTCCTTCGCACGCATATCCATTTGTTGCTATGGCCCGCCGGCGACGGCGACCTCTCGCGATTCATGCACTGGCTGGAGTCGGTGCACGCGAGTGCCTGGCATCGGCAGCGCCGAAGCAGAGGGACGGGAGCGGTCTATCAGAGCCGGTTCGTTTCGGTGGGAATCTCGGAGGACAGGCACTACTACACGGCGCTCCGCTACGTTGAAAGGAATGCTCTTGCCGCGAAACTCGTCAAACGCGCGCAGGACTGGCGGTGGTGCAGCGCCTCCCCGCGATCGCGGCTGACGCTCGATTCGGGCCCGTACCCGCGTCCAGCGAACTGGTTCGCGATCCTCAACGGCGAGTAATCGTTCGCCGGCGAGCGGGGTCTGACCCCATTTCGGGCGGTGGTGTGCCTGTTCGGGGTCAGACCCCCAAGTACGTCACGGACGGAATACCCGGGGCAATCTCGCCGATGACGGCGGGGGATTCCCGCACAGCGCGCAAATGCTCCAGAACCCCGTCCGCATCCGCGGCACCGACCACGAGGATGAGACCGACGCCCATGTTGAACGTGCGAAGCATGTCGTCCCCGGGCACACGGCCGGCCCGCTGCAGCCACCCGAAAATCGGAGGCACCGGCCACGAGCCGAGACGCACGCGCGCCGCGCAGCCCTCGGGCAGCACTCGCGGCAGGTTGTCGGTAATCCCGCCGCCGGTGATGTGCGCCATCCCCTTGATCACCGACTGGGTGAGCAACGGGCGGACGATGGGCAGATACGATCGATGGACCTTCAGCAGCGCCTCGCCGACGGTGACGTCGAGCGCGTCGACGCGATCCCCCACACGCAACCCGAGCTCGTCGAACACGATCCGTCGCGCAAGCGAATAGCCGTTCGTATGCAGTCCGCTCGACGGCAGGCCGATCAGCACGTCTCCCGGCACGATGCGGCGCCCGTCGATGACTCTCGCACGATCCACCACGCCCACCACGAACCCCGCCACGTCGTACTCGCCGTCCTTATAGAAGCCCGGCATCTCGGCGGTCTCGCCGCCCAGCAGCGCGCACCCGTTTTCACGGCAGGCCCCCGCGAGTCCCTCGACGATGCTGACGGCGACGTCCGGATCGAGCCGGCCGGTCGCGAGATAGTCGAGAAAGAACAGCGGCTGAGCGCCCTGGACGAGGATGTCATTGACGCAGTGGTTCACGAGGTCCGCGCCGACGGTCCCGTGAACGCCAGCCAGGAACGCGACGCGAAGCTTGGTGCCGACACCGTCAGCACTCGCGACGAGGACCGGATCGGCCACGCCGGACGCCCCGAGGTGGAACAATCCGCCGAAGGATCCGAGATCCGAGAGGACGCCCGTGGTGAACGTGCCGCGCGCGAGCCCGCGGATCCGGCGGACGACTTCATTGCCCGCTTCGATGTCGACGCCGGCGCTCTTGTAATCGGTCATCTCTCAGAACTCGAGCGTCTTGATGAGCGCTTCGGCGACCCTGCGCTCGGCCGAACCCGCCGACGACTGCCAGTACGTGCGCCGGACGGTCGCGAAGAACCGCTCCTCCTCGAAGTCTTCCTCGAGCATGTCGAAGGCATCGCGCAGCAGGAGCGCGCTCTGCTCCAGATCGGTGCGCGACTGCAGCACTTTCAGGACGAGCGACGGATTCCGCAGCGCGACGGTCCCGAATGCGAGCGCGATCGGGGAGCGCGCAGGATCGCGCGCCGGCACGCCGAAATCGATGAGGGCGCCCGCAGCATCAGCGTGTCCCTCCTGCGCCAGCGCGCCGAGCGCCTTCGCGGACGAGCGGAGCAGCTCCTGATACCCGATATTTTTCACCCCGAACGTCACCGATTCCAGGATGTATCGCTGGTGGAGATCGCAGTTGGTCCCGAGCAGGCAGATGGCTGCCGCGATTTCGGGCTGAAGGTTCTTCGGCGCGCTCTGCTGAAGACCCGCGAGCGTCGGAAGCGATCGCTTGTCCCCGATCTTTCCGAGCGCCAGAATCGCGTCCTCCTGAAGCGGTCCGTCGAGCTTCGCGACGGCGGTGATTGGCTGCAGTGCGTAGACGGCTTTGTAGTCGCCCAACGCTTCGATGACGGCCGATCGAAAGAGGTCCTGTCCCTTCATCACGAGACCGTTCATCGCGGTTTGCACGCGGGGATCGCTGCCGTACGCGGCGAGCGCACGCGTCAACGCCGGGCGGACGAACTCGGATTCTTCCTTGTTGAGCGCCGCGAGCAGCCGCTCGGCCATGCCCGGTTCGGGATTGTGCTCGAAGTACGCATACCCGACGGCGCGAAGTCGATCGTTCGGTTCGTCGAGCGCCGCCACCATCACGTCGCGCGCACGCGGATCGTTGAACCCGGACAGCAGGACGAGCGCTCGGAAGCGTACATAGCCGTCCGGGTGCTCGCTGGCCGCAGCCAGCAGCGCGGGCACCGCCTGCGCCGCAGGCGCGCGGCGGACAGTCGCCGACGCACTCGTCCTCACCGCATCATCGAACTTGCCCAGACTGTCGATCGCGGTTTTGAGCTGCGCGGGAGCGACCGAGGCGCCCGGCGGCGCCTGCGGGAGCAGGAATGCGAACACCCACGCCGCGGCGATCGACCGCATCTATTCGATGGCCTTCAACGCGAGCTGTAGATAGGCCTGCTCGTCGCGCGGCCGAACGATGGGATAGACGGCCGTATAACACGACGTGCAATACGAACCCCCGTCGGGCCGGACGGCGCGCAGCATGCCCTCGAGGCTCAAGTAGACGAGGCTGTCCGCCTCGATGAACTGACGGATCTCTTCGATGCTCTGGTTCGCCGCGATCAGTTCCGAGCGGCTGGGCGTATCGACGCCGTAGAAACACGGCGAGACGGTCGGCGGGCAGCTGATGCGCATGTGCACTTCACGCGCACCCGCGGCACGCACCATCGTGACGATCTTGCGGCTGGTCGTACCTCGGACGATCGAGTCGTCGACCAGGACGACGCGTTTGCCCTCGAGAACGCTGCGGACCGGATTGAGCTTGATCTTGACGCTCAGGTGACGGATGGCCTGCTGGGGCTGGATGAACGTGCGGCCGATGTAGTGATTGCGAATCAGCCCCATCTCCATCGGGATCCCCGACGCTTCGGCGAAGCCCTGTGCGGCGCAGACGCCCGAGTCGGGAATCGGCGACACGACGTCGGCATCAACGCGGGACTCGTGCGCGAGAATCCGTCCCATCTCGGTCCGCACTTCGTTCACGCTCTTGCCGAAGACATAGCTGTCTGGACGCGCGAAATATACGTGCTCGAAGATGCAGTGCGCCTGCGGCGCCGGCGGGAAGGGACGCAGCGATCGGATACCGCCGTCGCTGACGACCAGCAACTCGCCCGGCTCGACGTCGCGAACGTACGTGGCGCCGATGAGATCCAGCGCGCACGTTTCGGAGCAGACGACGTACGCGTCGCCAAGGCGGCCGAGCGCCAGCGGCCGGAACCCGTGCGGGTCGCGCGCCGCGATCAACCGGTCCTTCGTCAGCAACACGAACGAGAACGCGCCGGTCACCTGCCCGATTGCCTCGATCAGCGCGTCCTCGACCGTGCGCTCACGCGAACGCGCATAGAGATGCAGGACGACTTCGGTATCGCTGCTCGTCTGGAAGATCGATCCATCACGGACGAGCTGTTCCCGCACCTCGCGCGCATTTACGAGGTTGCCGTTATGGGCGATCGCGATCTGGCCATGGGCGCAGTCGATGACGAACGGCTGCGCGTTTGCCACGCTGCTCTCGCCCGTCGTCGAGTAACGGGTGTGGCCGATGGCGATGTGGCCGGGCAGCCCGCCGAGTACCGGCTCGGTGAAGGCGTCGGCAACGAGCCCCATGCCGCGCGTGACGCGAATTCGCTCGCGGTCACCCGTGGCGATCCCGGCGCTCTCCTGCCCCCGATGCTGCAGGGCATAGAGGCCGAGATAGGTAATGTTGGCCGCCTCCGGATGCCCGTAAAGACCGAAGACGCCGCACTCGTCTTTGAAAGGCATCGTAGTTATGCAACCGCCCGATGGAAGTACTTCTCGATCGACGTCGACCAGATGCGTTCCGCCTCGGAGACGCTGAGATCGATGCACCGCACGCCGCCGACGGCAATCCGCACGCGGTCCCCGCCCGTCGTCCCGATTCGGCCCGCAGGAACTCCCGCGGAGGCGGCCCGCGCGAGCAGCGCTGATTCATTCTCCGGCGCAACGGACACCACAATCCGCGACGCCGACTCGCTGAAGAGTGCCGTCACGATATCCGATCCCGGCAGATCCACGTCGCAGCCGATTCCGCCCGTGTCGAAACAGCACTCCGCAATCGTCACCGCGACGCCGCCGTCGGAACAGTCATGCGCCGAGCGCACGATGCCGGCGCGAATGGCATCGACGACCAGCGTCTGCAGCGCCGACTCGCGCGACAGGTCGATCGCGGGTGCGTCGCCCGCGACGATGGCGTGCACCGTTTTCAGATACTCGCTGCCGCCCAGCTCACCGCGATCCTCACCAAGAACGACGACCGTGTCTCCCTGGCGCCCGAACGCCCGTGTCACGACCTTCGATGCGTCCTCGATCAAGCCGACGACGCCGATGATGGGTGTCGGGAAAATGGCGCGGCCGTCCGTTTCGTTGTACAGACTCACGTTGCCGCCGGTAATCGGCACGCCGAGAGCCGTGCACGCCTCGGCGATGCCTTCGACCGCTTCCACGAACTGCCACATGATCTCAGGCCGTTCGGGATTGCCGAAGTTCAGACAGTTGGTCGCGCCGATCGGTTGAGCGCCCGCGCAGGCGACGTTTCGTGCCGCCTCCGCGACAGCCAGCATCGCGCCCCGGCGCGGGTTCAGGTAGCAGTACCGGCCGTTCCCGTCCGTCGAAATCGCCAGGGCCGTGTTCGTGCCTTTTACTCGTACGACTCCCGCCGTCATGCCGGCAGCGGCGATCGTGTTGGTGCGCACCATGGTGTCGTACTGGCGATAGACCCAGTGCTTGCTCGCGACCGCCGGTGCGGCAAGGATGCGGCGCAGCGCCTCGTCCGGCGCGACGCGCTTCAGCGACGCGGTGTCGAGCACGCGCACCTCGTCGAGATACGCGGGCCGCGCGGTCGGCCGGTCGTAAACGGGCGCTTCGTCCACGAGCGCCGCGTTCGGGATGTCGGCGACCATCGCGCCGCCTTCCTTCACACGCATCCGGCCATCCGTCGTGACGTCGCCGATATGCGCAGCGTGCAGATCCCATTTCTCGAAGATCCGCTCGACCTCCGCTTCGCGCCCTTTCTTCACGACGAGCAGCATGCGCTCCTGCGACTCGGACAGCATGATCTCGTAGGGAGTCATGCCGCTCTCGCGCTGGGGCACCAGTGAGACGTCGATTTCAACTCCCGCGCCGCCGCGCGAGCCCATCTCGCACGTCGAGCAGGTCAGTCCGGCCGCGCCCATGTCCTGCACGCCGATGAGGGCGTCGGTCTGCATCAGTTCGAGGCAGGCCTCGAGCAGAAGCTTCTCCATGAACGGGTCGCCGACCTGCACGGCGGGACGCTTCTCTGCCGACTTGTCGTCGAACTCGGCCGACGCCATCGTGGCGCCGTGAATGCCGTCGCGTCCGGTTTTCGCGCCGACGTAGTACACGGGGTTGCCCGCACCAGAGGCGCGTCCCTTGACGAGCGCGTCCGCCTCCACGATGCCCAGGCAGAGAACATTCACCAGGGGATTGCCGGCGTACGAGTCCTCGAACGCGATCTCGCCGCCGATGGTCGGGATGCCGATGCTGTTGCCGTAGCCCCCGATCCCGCGAACGACGCCCTCGACGATGCGGCGCGTGCGTGCGCCGGTGGCTCCGTCCATGGGACCGAAACGCAGCGCGTTCATCAGCGCGATCGGCCGGGCGCCCATGGTGAAGATGTCGCGGATGATGCCCCCGACGCCCGTCGCCGCTCCCTGGTACGGCTCGATGAACGATGGATGGTTGTGCGATTCGATCTTGAACACGGCAGCCAGACCACCGCCGATGTCGACGGCGCCGGCGTTCTCACCCGGCCCCTGCAACACACGGGGACCGCGCGTCGGGAGCTTCTTCAAATGGATCCGCGAACTCTTGTAGCTGCAGTGCTCCGACCACATCACCGAGAAGATGCCGAGTTCGGTCATCGACGGGTCGCGCCCCAGCGCGCGCGCGATCCGGTCGTACTCGTCGCGCGTGAGACCGTGCCGGTCGAGAATCGCCTGGTCGATGGTCATTCTTTGTATCGCTGCAGAAAAAAGAACGCGGTCACGAGTTCTACCGCCGCGGTCACCGCGAACACGATGGCGGCGGCGCGGCCGGCCGCCGGCGAGAGCGGCAGGAACCCGACGAACGACGCCATGGCAAACCCGGTGAGCACGAAGCCGCTCACCGCGAGGATCTTGCCGATCATCCGGAGATTGCCCGCAGAAGGGTTCGTCTCGGGTGATCCCATCATTCGATCACGCAGTCCGAACGACGCCTTCGTGGGCGAGCGCACGCACGACCGATTCGAACATCACGCGTCCGTCCGCACTGCCCAGCACTCCTTCACATGCGCGCTCCGGATGCGGCATCAGCCCGACGACGTTGCGCGCCTCGTTGCAGATACCGGCGATGTTGTTGAGCGCCCCGTTCGGGTTGGCGGCATCCGTGACGTCGCCCCGCTCGTCGCAGTAACGGAAGATGACCCGGCGCGTCGCCTCGAGTTCCGCGACGGTTTCCGCGTCGGCGAAGTAGTTCCCCTCGCCATGCGCGATCGGCAGCCGCAGCCGTTGCCCCCGCGCGGCGGTCAGGGTGAACGGCGTGTCATTGTGCTCGACGCGCACGATCACGTGCTCGCAGTGATATCGCAGATCCCGGTTGCGCAGCATCGCGCCGGGCAGCAGTCCTGCCTCCAGCAGGACCTGGAAGCCGTTGCAGATGCCGAGGACGGGTCCGCCGCGGCGCGCGAATTCCATCACCGCCGGCATGATCGGCGAAAAGCGCGCGATAGCGCCGGTTCGCAGGTAGTCTCCGTGCGCGAAGCCGCCCGGCAGGATGACGACGTCGGCGCCCTTGAGGTCCCTGTCCTTGTGCCAGAGGTACTCCGCGTGCTGGCCGAGCACATCGCTCGCGGCATGAAAGGCGTCGTGGTCGCAGTTCGATCCGGGAAAGACGACGATGCCGAATGTGATCACGGCTGCTCCACTTCCACTCTGTAGCTCTCGATCACCGGGTTGGCGAGGACCTTGTCGGCGACTTCTGCGGCCAGCGCTTTCGCCTGCTCGGCGGTTGCAGCGGCGACATCGAGCTCGAAGAACTTGCCCTGCCGCACGTCTCCGACCCCCGCGTAACCGAGCGAATGCAGCGCATCTTCGATGGTCTTCCCCTGCGGGTCGAACACCGACGGCTTCAAGGTCACGAACACGCGAGCTTTCATGCTTTGACTCCGCACAAGCGCCCTACACAGTCGCCGGGATGCCGGAGAACACCCGCGCAAACACCACGTCGACGTTGCGAAGCTGATCGTCGAGGTCGAATGCCTTTTCGATCGCCGCGGCATCGAGCACGGCGGTCACGTCCGGATCGGACAGCAGCAACGTCTTGAAATCCTTCTGCTCATGGAACGACCGCATCGCGTTCCGCTGGACCCATTCGTACGCCTGTTCGCGCGTCACGCCGCGCTTTGCCAGTTCCAGCAGCACCGTGCCCGAGAACACCACGCCCCGGGATCGCTGCAGGTTCTCCATCATGCGCGCCGGGTTCACGACCATGCCACGGACGATGCGGGTGAAGCGGCGCAGCATGTGGTCCAGCGCGATGAAGCTATCCGGCAGGATCACGCGCTCCACCGACGAATGCGAGATGTCGCGCTCGTGCCACAGGGCGACGTTTTCCAGCGCGGCCATCGCATTGGCGCGGATGAGACGCGCGAGGCCGACGATCTGCTCGCAGCCGATCGGGTTCCGCTTGTGCGGCATCGCCGAGGAGCCCTTCTGCCCCTTCCCGAACGGCTCCTCCACTTCCCCGATCTCGGTCTTCTGCAGCCCGCGGATCTCGAGCGCGAACTTCTCGAGCGATGCGGCCGTAATCGCGAGCGTCGAGAGCAGTTCGGCATGGCGGTCGCGCTGGATGACCTGCGACGATACGGGCGCGGGCTGCAGGTCCAGCATCTCGCAGACCCGCGCTTCGATGATCGGGTCGAGATGTGCGAACGTGCCAACGGCACCCGACAACTTCCCGACCGACACCACGTCCTTCGCGCGAAACAGTCGGTCGAGATCGCGCTGCAGCTCGGCATACCACAGCGCCAGCTTCAAGCCGAACGTCATCGGCTCCGCGTGAACGCCGTGGGTGCGCCCGATCATCGGGGTCCGCCGGTGCTCTTCAGCGCGTTCCCGGACGGCATCCATGAGCGTGGCGACGTCCTTGACGATGAGGCCGCAGGCCTCGCGCATCTGGATCGCCTGTGCCGTGTCGATGACGTCGGACGAGGTCAGCCCGAAATGCAGCCACCGCGCCGCCGGCCCGACGCGTTCGGCCACGGCTGTGGTGAACGCAATCACATCGTGCTGCGTCGTCTGCTCGATTTCCTCGATCCGGGCGATGTCGAAGGCGGCCGTCGCGCGCACCTCACGCGCGGCATCGACGGGAACGATCCCGGCGTCCGCCATCGCGTCGAGGGCGGCCAGCTCCACCTCCAGCCAGGTTTCGTAGCGGCGCTGATCGCTCCAGATCGCGCCCATTTCTGCGTGTGTATAGCGCTGAATCATCTCGCTCGATTCATTCCGATCAGCCCAGGTCCAGCTGCTCCCGCGTGACGTCGGCCGGCGAGGGTCCGAGCACCGTTGCCGCCAGGGAACCGTTCGCGAACAGATCGCGCGCAACGCGCTGGACATCGTCCGTCGTCACGCGCTCGACGCCGGCCAGCGTTTCATCCAGCCCGAAGTGGCGATCGAAGTAGATTTCCTGGCGCGCGAGGTGCGACATCCGGCTCGCCGTGTTTTCCAGGCTGAGCATCAGGCTGCCCTTCAGATGGTCCTTCGCCCGGCGGAGCTCCGCGTCGCCGACCGGCGCGGATTTCATCGACCGGAGTTCCTCGACGCAGACGTCGACGAGCTGGGACACTGCCTTGTTCGAACAACCGGCGTAGATCGTGATGTTCCCGGCGTCGCGATACGCGCTCAAACCGCTGAACACGGCGTAGGCCAGACCGCGGCGTTCGCGAACGTTCTGGAAGAGCCGCGAGCTCATCGATCCACCGAGCACGGTGTTCATGATGTAGCTGACGTACCGATCATCGTGATTCTGCGGGTAGCTGTTCGTGCCAAGACAGACGTGGCTCTGTTCCAGCTCCTTCGCGCGCACGACGACTTGTGGTACGACGCGGGGCGGCCGATCATCGCTTGCCGCCGCCGCACGCGGCACCGAAGCGAACGCCGACACGATCCGATCGCGGACGCTCTCGTGGCTCACGTTGCCGGCCGCGGACACGATCAGGTTCGGTGCCGTATAGACGCCGCGGAAATAGTCGTCGAGCGTCGCACGCGTAAAGGATTCGACGGTCTCCTTCGAGCCCAGGATCGGACGCCCGAGCGGATGCCCTTCCCAGAAGTGTTGTGTGAAGAGCTCGTGAACGAGATCGTCGGGCGTGTCCTCCACCATTTTGATTTCTTCGAGGATCACGTTCTTCTCCCGGGCGATCTCCTCGTCGGGAAACGCCGGGTTCAAGACGATGTCGGAGAGCAGGTCGACGGCGAGCGGCAGATGCTCGTCCAGCACCTTGATGTAGTAGCTGGCGTATTCCTTTGCCGTGAACGCATCGAGCTGCCCGCCGATCGAATCGATCGCCTGGGCAATGTCCTCGGCCGACCGGGTGCCGGTACCCTTGAACAGCATGTGCTCGACGAAGTGGGCAATGCCGCTGCGCGCGTCGGATTCGTGGCGGGATCCGCGCGTGAGCCAGACGCCGATGCTGACAGACCGAACGTGCGGCATCGACTCGGTGATGAGACGAAGGCCGTTGTCCAGGACCTCGCGTGTGACCATTCGTAACTGATTGTAGGGAAAGGTATTTAGCAGACTACGAAAGATCGGATGTTAACACGCGGCGCGCCCGGTGCGCAACTCTGCACAGCGGGCCGGCCGCGCTGGACGCCGGGAGTACAATAAAGGATTAGCCCCAGTGGTGAGTGCTGCCGCAGCCACCGATACGATCATGTTGACCGAGTGCCGTCACGACATCGCGGAAATGGAGCTCGCTGAGCTCGAGCACGTGCTCGAGTCGCTCGGCCGGCCGCGATTCCATGCCCGCCAGCTCTTCCAATGGGTGCACAAGCGCGCCGTCGTCGATTTCGATGAGATGACCGATCTCGGCCGCGAGCTGCGCGGGATGCTGGCCGCTCAGTTCTCCGTCGGCATACCTGTCATCGTTGGCAAGGAGCGATCGTCCGACGGCACGACCAAGTTTCTGCTCCGTCTCGAAGACGGCCATCTCATCGAGTCGGTGTTCATCCCCGACACACCGTCCAACACCTTCTGCATCTCTTCGCAGGTGGGCTGTGCGATGAAGTGCGGCTTCTGCCTGACGGGGAAGATGGGGATCATCCGCAATCTGACTGCCGGTGAAATCGCCGGCCAGGTCCGTGTCCTCGCACGCGAGCTCGGAATGCTGCAGGCGCGCTTCAATATCGTGCTGATGGGCATGGGAGAGCCGCTGCACAACTACGACGCGGTGATGAAGGCGATGCGGATCCTCGCCGACGAGCACGGGCTCGCGGTGCATCCGCGGCGCGTGACGCTGTCGACGGTCGGTGTGCTTCCCGCGCTCGAGCGGCTGGCGACCGAGCCGTTCATGCCCAACCTTGCGATCTCTCTCCACGCAACGACCGAAGATCAGCGCGATCGGCTCGTACCCATCAACCGCAAGTACGGCATCGTCGAGCTGCTCGACGCGTGCCGCCGGTTCCCGCTGAAGCGGCGCGACCGCATCACTTTCGAGTACGTGATGTTGAAGGACGTCAACGATACGGACGAAGACGCGCGGCGGCTCGTGCGGCTCATGCACGGGATCCGGGCGAAAGTGAATCTGCTCCCGCTCAACGAGGCGGCCGGGATTCCATACGAGCGTCCGGACGACGCGCGTGTGAACCGGTTCGCGAGAATGCTCGCGGAGCGCGGCGTGACGGTTTCGGTGCGCAAGTCACGAGGACGCGATATCCGCGCAGCGTGCGGGCAACTGATCACCGAGTCGACGCGCGAAAAGGCTCCAGGACAGCTGCTGGCCGGCCTGATGCCGGCATGACGGTGCCCCTCATGAGATGTCCGTCCGCGCGATCGATCCGGACGCGCACTCTTTC
This sequence comes from Vicinamibacterales bacterium, assembly GCA_035492775.1. Lineage (GTDB taxonomy): Bacteria > Acidobacteriota > Vicinamibacteria > Vicinamibacterales > 2-12-FULL-66-21 > DATJFQ01. The sequence goes on along the minus strand of DATJIW010000092.1, from coordinate 38,525 downwards.
ATTCCGTTCCAGACCTGGCGGGATTCTGACCTTCAGATAATTGTCCGTCACGACCAGTGTTCCGTCCTCCAACGTGAGGCCGGGCCTGACGGTGTCCACGTGCGATTCATGAAATCGGCGCGTCAGCTCCAGGCCGATACGCCGCAACTCGAGTCCCCGCTCGCGGACTATCCCGCCATGCACCTTCCCCGGCATCGACGACGCGACGGTCCCCGGCCGGTCGGAGTACGGAAACACGTGAAGATGCGTGAGCGGTGAAACGGGCAGGTACTCGATATTTTCGCGGAAGTGGTCGTCCGTCTCGCCGGGGAAGCCGACGATGATGTCGCTCCCGATTGACGCGTGCGGAAGGCGCGCGCGGATGTCTTCCGCCATCCGTGCGTAGTACTCCAGTGTGTACGGCCGCTGCATCGCGCGGAGCATCCGGTCGCTCGCGTGCTGGAGCGGCAGATGGAAGTGCGGCAGGAAGCGGCCGCTCCGCGCGACGAGATCGACGATGTCCGGCGTGCAGTCCATCGGCTCCAGCGAGCTGATGCGGAACGTGACGTCGCCGCCGATGCGTTCGAGCGCGCGCAGCACTTTCACGAGCGACGATCGCTCGCCGAGATCGCGGCCGTACGACCCGAGATGCACCCCCGTGAGCGTGACCTCTTTGAAGCCAGCCTCGGCGATCCGTTGGACTTCACTCACGACCTCTTCGATCGGAATGCTGCGCGAACGGCCGCGCGTCGTGGGAATGATGCAGTAGGCGCAGCGCTCTTCGCACCCGGTCTGCACTCGCAGCGTGAATGCAGTCCGGCCGCCGACACCCGGCTCGATCGGCCTGCCGCACGGACCATCGCCGCCGGCATCCGCAGGCTTGAAACCCTGCGTGACGTCCGCCAGCCATTGAAACTTCTCGTCGTTTCGAACGACCTGGACGACGTTCGGCAGCGCGGCGACTTCGTCGACGCACCGGGTCGCATAGCATCCGGTCGCGACGATGCGCGCGGATGGATTTTCACGGGCGATGCGCCTGATCGTTTGTCTCGTGCCCTGATCCGCGGTGGCGGTGACGGAACACGTGTTGACGACGACGAGATCCGCCTCGGACGCGGGCGTCTCCACGCCGCCGCGGGCGCGTAAATCCTCTTCGATGCGGAGCGAGTCCGCCTGATTGACGCGGCAGCCGAAGGTGACGATGGAATAGCGCATGCGTCGTACAGAGCGCGCCGATCGAGGCGTGTCGTCTCGAAACCGGTTGGCGCGTTACGATTGCGCGGTGTTCAGCCGCGCGGCGGCGGCTTCCACTTTTTCCGCAAGCTTCTTCTTGTACGCGGCGACCTTCCTGCCGATCTCCGGGTCGCCAACGCCGAGTATCTGTGCGGCGAGCACGCCCGCGTTGGTCGCGCCGGGCTTGCCGATGGACACCGTCGCGACCGGCACCCCGGGGGGCATCTGCACGGTCGAGAGCAGCGCGTCCCAGCCCTTCAGCGCCGACGAATCGATCGGAACGCCGATCACCGGCAGCGACGAATGCGCGGCCACGACGCCGGCGAGGTGCGCCGCGGCGCCGGCGCCGATGACGAAAACCTTGACGCCGCGACCGGGCGCCTCTGACACCAGCCGCATCACGCGCTCCGGCGATCGATGTGCGGACGCCACGGTCATCTCGTTCGAGATGCCGAATTCCTTCAGCACATCGACCGCGCCCTGCATGACCGGCGCGTCGGAATCAGAACCCATCAGGATGAGAACGTGTGGCATGGACGAAATTTCCGATTGCTGATTGTAGATTGATGATTGGAGTTCGACAATGCTGATTGATGATTAGAGTTCGACGATTGCTGATTGATGATTGCAGTTCCGATTGCCGATTGCTGATTGCAGTTCCAGATTGATGATTTCAGATTACAAGGCCTTGAGGCCGATGTCGTGGCGATACTGCATTCCCTCGAACCTCACGCGCGCGGCGGCGGCGTAGGCTCGATCGCGGGCCTGCGCATAATCGGTGCCGGACGCGACTACGGTCAAGACGCGGCCGCCGGCCGTCACGAGCTGATTGTCCTTCATTGCCGTGCCCGCATGGAAGACCATCACGCCGGGCTCGGCGTTTGCCTCGTCGAGACCGGTGATGGGCTGCCCCACGCGGATCTCGCCCGGGTAGCCAGCTGAGGCGAGCACCACGCCGACCGAGACCTGCGGCTTCATCGACACCGCGCTCGATTCGTCCAGCGCTCCGCGGGCCGCGGCCTCCAGCACCGGGTGGAGGTCGCTCGCGATAAGCGGCATGACCACTTGCGCTTCGGGATCCCCGAAGCGGACGTTGAACTCGATGACCCTGGGGCCGTCGCAGGTCAACATCAAGCCAACATAGAGAAACCCTGAATAAGGCGCCCCTTCGGCGCGCATCCCGTTCAAAACGGGGTCGACGATCTCGCGCATGACGCGCGCCTGCATGGCGCCATCCACGAGAGGGCTTGGCGCGAACGCACCCATGCCGCCGGTGTTCGGTCCGCGATCGCCGTCGAAGATGCGTTTGTGATCCTGCGCCGAGGTCAGCGGAACCGCCCGCCGCCCGTCGCAGATCGCAAAGAACGACGCTTCCGGCCCGACGAGACATTCCTCGAGCACGACGCGCGATCCGGCAGCACCGAACCGATGATCGACCATCGCGGCGCGGACGGCGTCGATCGCCTCGTCGCGATTCGCCGCAACCACGACGCCCTTTCCGGCGGCGAGGCCGTCGGCCTTCACGACGACCGGGACGCCAAGTTCGCCGGACGATACGACGGCGAAGGCCTGCTCCGCCGTCGTGCAGACGCGGTAGCGCGCGGTGGGAATTCCGTGGCGCGCCATGAACTCCTTTGCGAAGACTTTGCTGCACTCGAGCTGCGAGGCGGCACGGGTCGGACCGAAGACGCGGCACTGCGCCTCGCCGAACCGATCGACGAGACCACGCTCGAGCGGCAGCTCAGGACCGACGACGGTGAGATCGATCCGTTCGCGCAGCGCGAGCGCCAACAGCGCATCGGTGTCCGAGATGTCAATACGCTCGACGGCTGCGATTTTTTCCATGCCGGGATTGCCCGGCGCACAGCAGATGTACGACACCGCGCGCTCGGATCCCAGCTTCGCGGCCAGCGCGTGCTCGCGGCCGCCGCTGCCGACCACCAGCACCCTCATCGACAGTCTAAAACCATGAATGGCAGCCAGTTACGGCCAGGAAACATCTCTCCACCTTTCCATCCGGAATCGCGGCTTGACCTGTGATAGCCTAGCGTATTCCGGCGGATTCCAAGGGCCACTACGGGGCAGGTCAGCTTCGTTCCGGATCTCCATCAGCGGCATTGCTGCGGTGGGGCAAGCACGACCCGCACGATCGGCCGCGAAGGGGGTGTAGTTCAGCGTGGCTGAGGTGAAAGTTCAGGATGGCGAGTCCATCGAGAGCGCGCTTCGTCGCTTCAAACGGAAGGTTCAGCAGGAAGATATCATCAAGGATATCAAGAAGCACTCCTTCTACCTGAAGCCCGGCGATCGCCGCCGTGCGAAGCAGGCTCTCGCGCGAAAGCGAACGCGCAAGAAACAGCGTCGGGAATCGGACTAGCCGCAGGCAGCAGCAAAGATCAGCAGAAGATCAGCAGAGATCAAAGGATCTGAACGATTCTGAGGACGTTCCGTACCGGCTCCAGCAGAGATCGAGGGACGAAGGATTCGGATCCTCGTAGTTCGAAGGATTCAGTTCTTTTAATCCGAAGGATTCCAGATCCTTTGATCCTTTGATCTTTTGATCTCTGCGACAGCGTCTTTGATCTCTGCGCCGCTTGCGCTCGGCGGGGTCGGTACCGGCTACGCGTGGCCGGCCCGGCAGAGATGAGCGAGAGAGGGTAGCGAGCAATGGAGTTCCAGGACAAGACCCTGACCTGCGTGGATTGTGGAGCCCCGTTCGTCTGGACTGCCGGCGAGCAGCTGTTCTTCGCCGACAAGAACTTCAAGAATGAACCCAAACGCTGCAAGAGCTGTAAAGCCAAACGCGCGGCGCGGCCGGCTGGCGGCGGTGGCGGCATGGGTCGTGACCGCGTCGAAACCACGACGAACTGTTCGGCCTGCGGCAAGGAAACCACCGTGCCGTTCCGTCCGACGCAGGGAAGGCCCGTGTTCTGCAGGGAGTGCTTCCAGTCGCGGAAATTCGCCGGGGCGGGCGGCGTTTAACCCCGTTTCGGCCTGTCTCAACTGGGCCACGCCGCGGCGTGGCCTTTGTCGTTTCATGGGGCTTTTCCTGGCGCGCAGGCGTCTCACTCACCAAATCATGCCGTATCCGCTCCCCTCGACCCGATTGCTGTGCCTGCTCGTCTGCGCGTCGCTCGCAGCGTGCGGCGGTGGAAAGGATCAGCCCGGCGGTCCAGGCGGCGGTCCGCCCGCCGCCGGCGTCAAGACAATCACGGTCTCCGACAAGCCCATCGAGGTCTCGTCGGAATTCATCGCGACGGTCAAATCCCTCCACTCGACGACGATCCAGCCGCAGACCGAGGGCACCGTCACGCGCGTATTCGTCAAGAGCGGCGACCACGTGTCCGCAGGCGCGCCCATCCTGCAGATCGATCCCGAGCGGCAGGCGGCAACGGTCCGCAATGCAGAGTCGCAGCGTGCCGCGCGTGAGGGCGACGTGAAGTACTGGACGGGTCAGGTGGACCGGCTGCGTTCGCTCCTCACGGCCGGCGCGATCAGCCAGAACGAGCTGGACGACGCGCAGCACAACCTGCAGACGGCGCGGGCGAACCTCGACGCGCTCAATGCACAGGTCCGCGAAGGCGAGGTCCAGCTGCAGTACTACCGCGTGACGTCGCCGACCGCCGGGATCGTGGGCGACATCACCATCCGCCCCGGCGATCGCGTGACCACCGACACGCCAATCACGACCATCGATGACAAGGCGGGACTCGAGGCCAATATCCAGGTTCCGCTCGACCGCGCGCCGGACCTGCGTGTCGGTCTGCAGGCACAGATTCTCGACGCTGAAGGCAACCTCGTCGTGACGAACCCGATTACGTTCGTCGCGCCGCGAGTGGACGATGCGACGCAGACGGTGCTCGCAAAGGTTGCGCTGAAGAATGCGCCACCGGCAATCCGCGTGCAGCAGTTCGTGCGTGCGCGGGTCATCTGGCGGACGCAGCCGGGGCTCACGATCCCGGTCGTCTCCGTGCTGCGTATCGGCGCGCAGTATTTCTGTTTTCTCGCCGAGCCGTCAGGGCAGGGCTTCGTCGCGCGTCAGCATCCCGTCAATCTCGGCGAGATTCAGGGCAACGACTACGTGGTCACGGGCGGCCTCAAGCCAGGCGATCGGGTGATCGTGTCGGGCGTGCAGAAGCTGGGTGACGGCGCGCCGGTGAAGCCGGAGTAGCGCGCGGCCATGTTCGTCGACGTCTTCATCCGCCGGCCGATCCTTGCTTCCGTCTGCTCGCTCGTCCTGATTCTTGCCGGACTGCTCGCGATCCCGACCATGCCGATCGCGCAGTACCCGAACCTCGCGCCGCCGCAGATCAACGTCACGGCGATCTATACCGGCGCCAACGCCCAGGAAGTCGAAACGGCGGTAACCACGCCGCTCGAGCAGGCCATCAACGGCGTCGAGGGCATGCTCTACATGACCTCGTCCAGCACCAACAGCGGCGTTGCGACGGTCACCGTCACGTTCGACATCACGCGCGACCAGGACGTGGCCGCGGTCGACGTGCAGAACCGCGTCAACACGGCTCTCGGCCGCATGCCCGCCGACGTGCGCACCAACGGCATCACCGTCCAGAAGCAGGCGACGGGCTTCATCGCCGCCGTCGGGGTCTACGCCGAGCACGGCGAGTACGACTCGCTGTTCCTCAGCAACTATCTGGACGTGTTCGTGCGCGACGCCATCAAGCGGGTTCCCGGCGTCAGCGACGTCATCATCTTCGGCGAGCGGCGCTACTCGATGCGGGTCTGGCTCGATCCGCAGAAGATGGCGGCGCGCGGCGTGACCGCCAGCGACGTCGTCAGTGCGCTGCGCGCGCAGAACGTCCAGGTGGCAGCGGGCAGCCTCGGCCAGCCGCCGGCGCCTTCCGGCCAGATGTATCAGTTGAGCGTGCGGGCGATCGGCCAGCTCACCGAGCCCGGGCAGTTCGACAACATCATCGTCAAAACCGGAGCCAACGCTGCCCTCGTCCGGATCAAAGACATCGGCCGCACGGAACTCGGGGCGGAAACCTACTCGTCCGACCTGCGGTTCCAGGGGGTGTCGGGCGTCGGGTTCGGCGTCATTCAGCTCCCGACGGCGAACGCACTGGACGTGTATGAAGCCGTCACCACGGAACTGCAGCGGCTCGCGAAGCAGTTTCCGCCGGGGATGAAGTACCAGGTCGCGTTCAATACGACCGACGTCGTCCAGGAGTCGATCCGCGAAGTGCTGAAGACGCTCGTCGAGGCCATCATCCTCGTCGTGCTCGTGATCTTCATCTTCCTGCAGACGTGGCGCAGCACGATCATCCCGACGATTACCATCCCCGTGTCGCTGATCGGCGCGTTCGCGTTCGTGAAGCTGATGGGCTTCTCGATCAATACGCTGACGCTCTTCGGCATCATTCTCGCCACGGGGATCGTCGTCGACGACGCGATCGTCGTGATCGAGAACATCGAGCGGCACATCCAGCAGTTCCATGTGCCGGCGCACAAGGCGGCGTCGGACGCCATGCGCGAAGTGCTCAGCGCCGTCATCGCGACCGCGCTGGTGCTGATCGCCGTATTCGTGCCGGTTGCCTTCTTTCCGGGCACGACGGGGCGCCTTTACGCACAGTTCTCGATGACGATCGCGTTCGCGGTAGCGCTGTCGGCGTTCAACGCGGTCACGCTCACGCCGGCGCTGTCAGCGCTGCTGCTCGAGCGGGAGAGCCACGAGAAGGGTCGTTTCTTCACGTTCTTCGAGCAGGGCATCGCCGCCGGGACGCGCCAGTACGTCAAGGGGCTGCGCGGCGCGCTCCGCCTGCGGTGGGTCGTCGTGTTGGTCTTCTTCGCCGCGCTGGGTGCCACCTACGTGGTCTATCAGCGCGTGCCGCAGGCGTTCGTGCCCGAAGAAGACGAGGGCTATTTCATCGTCAACATCCAGGCGCCCGCCGGCGCGTCGCTCCAGTACACCGGAGACATCGCGAAACAGGCCGAGCAGATCATCATGAAGGACCCTGACGTGATGGCGCTGTTCTCGGTCGGGGGCTTCAGCTTCAGCGGCGCGGCGTCGAACACGGGCCTGATGTTCGTCCGCCTGAGGCCGTTCAATCAGCGGAAGGGCGATCAGCATTCGCTGCAGGCGATTCTCGGCCGGGTGAGCGGACCGCTGTTCAGCATCCCCGGCGCGATCGTCGTCGCGTTCACACCGCCGTCGATCCCCGGGCTGAGCCGCTTCGGAGGATTCGAGTTCCAGGTGCTCGATCAGACGGGAAGCGACATCACGGCGCTTGCGGGGGCGACCCAGTCGCTCGTCGGTGCGGGCAACCAGTCGGGCGTTCTGCGCGGGCTGTTCAGCCCGTTCACGGCGAACGATCCACAGCTGGTGGTGACGATCGACCGGCAGCGGGCGCTCGCGCTTGGACTCCCGCTCGACGAGATCACGAACGCGATGCAGGTGTTCCTCGGCTCGCAGTACGTGAACGATTTCGAGTTCAACAATCGTGCGTATCGCGTTTACGTGCAGGCCGACCAGCAATTCCGCGCCAACCCGCAGGCGCTCAAGGAACTCTACGCGCGCACGGCGAAAGGGACGATGATCCCGCTCGAGCAGGTGGTCACCGTGAAGGAGACGACCGCGCCACAGGTGATCAGCCACTTCAACCTGTTCCGCTCGGCGACGATCAACGGATCGGCGGCTCCCGGTGTCAGCTCGGGCGATGCCTTGAAGAAGATGGAGCAGCTGGCGGCGTCGACGCTGCCGCAGGGATTCGGGTACTCGTGGTCCGGAATTTCGCTCGAAGAGACGAAGGCCGGACGGCAGTCGTTCGTCATCTTCAGCCTTGCCCTGCTCCTCGTGTATCTGACGCTGGCGGCGCAGTACGAGAGTCTGGTCCTGCCGTTCATCGTGCTCCTCGGCGTGCCGCTCGCGGTCCTCGGCGCCCTGTCGGCTCAGTGGCTGCGCGGCCTGTCGAACGACGTGTACTGCCAGGTCGGCCTCGTCATGCTGATCGGACTTGCGGCGAAGAACGCGATTCTGATCGTCGAGTTCGCCGAACAGCTCCGGAACCAGGGACGGACGATCCTCGAAGCGGCTGTCGAAGCCGCACGCATCCGCCTGCGTCCTATCCTGATGACATCGCTCGCGTTCATCCTTGGCGTCCTTCCGCTGGTATTCGCCACCGGCGCCGGGCAGGAGGCACGCCACTCGGTCGGAACGGCCGTGGCGGGCGGCATGGTGGTGTCGACCTTCCTGAACATCGTCTTTATTCCGGTGCTGTACGTCGTGATTGAAACCCTGCGCGAACGATTCGGGGCCCTGAACGCCACCGTAAACAGCGAACCGACCACCCTGAACCCCGAACCCTGACGCCCCTGATTGACAGATCCTGATAAACAGCTGGAAAAATTGACACTATTACGCCTTCCGTTGTACGCTGACGGGTCTTTTCAACGTCGAAACGTAGGGCTTTAGGAGAGTGCGGCGATGCAGATCGAGGAACGGGTCGTCGACGGAGTGACGATTCTCGACCTGAAGGGCAAGATGACGCTCGGCGAGGGCGACGAGCTGCTCAAGGACAAGATCAACTCCCTGATTCAGCAGGACCGCAAGCGCCTCGTGCTCAATCTCGCGAACGTACCCTACATCGACAGTGCGGGTCTCGGTGAAATCGTGCGCACCTACACGACCGTGAGCCGTCAAGGGGGCAAGCTGAAGCTGCTCAACCTGACGAAGCGAATCACCGATTTGCTCTCGATCACGAAGCTGCTGACGGTCTTCGAGACCTACGACTCGGAAGCCGACGCGATCCAGAGCTTCCAGTAGCCTTCGGCGCACGGCCCGCCACGCGACGATTACCGCGCATGGCGCATACCACAGTCTCCAGGTTGGACGAGCCGCAGCCGGCAGAGGTCCGCGCCGCGACTCGTCCTCTGTTCGTCAGTCTGCTGCTGTCCCTGCGGCCTTCGCAGTGGACCAAGAATCTGTTCGTTTTCGGCGCGCTGCTCTTCGGACAACGCGGCACGCAGCCGGCCTTCCTCGATCCCCGCGCCATCGGCCAGGCGTCGGCGGCATTCGGTATTTTCTGCGCGCTTTCCGGCGTGGTGTACCTCGTCAACGATGTGGCGGACCGCGAGAGCGATCGGCTCCACCCGCTCAAACGGATGCGACCGATTGCGTCGGGCGCGGTTTCTCCGGCCCTTGCCATTACGACGGCTTTCGTCCTCGGTGTGGCGGGGCTCGGACTGGCATACGCGCTCCGTCCCACGTTCGCGCTCGTCGCGGCAACCTACGTCGCGCTGCAGGCGTGCTACTCGGGTCCGCTCAAGCGGATGGTGATCATCGACGTGCTCACGATCGCCATCGGGTTCGTGCTGCGCGCGGCCGCCGGCGCCGTCGCGATTGACGTGCCCATCAGCCACTGGCTGCTGATTCTGATCATGCTGCTCGCGCTGTTCCTGGCGCTCAGCAAGCGGCGGCATGAACTGGTGCTGCTCGCCGACGGCGCGAGCAGCCATCGGCGGATTCTCCGGGAGTACAGCCCATACCTGCTGGATCAGATGATTGGCGTCGTCACGGCGTCGACGCTCGTGTCGTACGTGATTTATTCGGTGAGCCCGGAGACCGTTCAAAAGTTCCACACCGACTGGCTCGGGCTCACCCTCATCTTTCCGCTGTACGGGATTTTTCGATATCTCTACCTCGTCCACCAGAAGGAGGGCGGCGGCAGCCCTTCAGACATGCTGCAGAATGATCGTCCGCTGCTCGCATGCGTGGCGCTGTGGGCTCTGTCCGTCGCCGCCATCATCTATGGAACAAGTCTGTTGAATGGCTAAATCCAAAGTCGCGATTCTTCGCACGGCGCCAGCTACGGTGCTGCGCGATTATCACGAGCTGCTGAACCTCGCCGGCTACCAGGACGTCATCGCCAGAGACGCCGACACCGCGCTGAAGGTCAATATCTCGTGGCACTTCTTCTATCCGGCCAGCTCCACGACGCCGTGGCAGCTGGAAGGCGTGATCCGCGCGCTGAAACAGGACGGATACGATCCGAACCTCATTCATGCGTGCCACAACCGCACGGTCGTGATCGACGCGCACCTCGGCGAGCGGGAGAACAAGCAGATCAACGTCGTGCAGGCGCATGCCCTCCGGAACATCCACATCTACGAGACGGAAGAGTGGATCAACATCCGCGACGCGGTCGGCGACCTGACGAAGAAGTTCACCTGCCTGAACGAGGTCTATCCGAAGGGATTCATGATCCCCCGTCGGTTCATCGGCGAGAACATCATCCATCTGCCCACGGTGAAGACGCACGTGTTCACCACGACGACGGGCGCGATGAAGAACGCGTTCGGCGGACTGCTCAACGAGCATCGCCACTGGACCCATCCAGTCATCCACGAAACGCTGGTCGACCTGTTGATGATCCAGAAGCAGATCCATCGCGGGCTCTTCGCGGTGATGGACGGCACGTTCGCGGGCGACGGGCCCGGGCCGCGCTGCATGATGCCTTACGCGAAGAACGTGATCCTCGCGAGCGCGGACCAGGTCGCCATCGATGCGGTCGCGGCTCGGCTCATGGGCTTCGATCCGCTGTCGATCAAGTTCATCCGCATGGCGCACGACCTCGGCCTCGGCTGCGGCGATCCTCGCGAGATCGAGATCGTGGGTGATCGGGAAGCCGGGGCGCAGAACTGGCATTTCGTCGGTCCCTTCAAGAAGATGACCTTCGCATCGCGGATGCAACACAAGATCTACTGGGGACCCATGAAGAAGCCGATCGAGTGGTCGCTCAAGACGGTGCTCGCGCCGTGGGCGTACATCGCGAGCGTGATTTATCACGACAGTTTCTGGTATCCCTTCAACGCCAAACGGATGATGCAGGAGGCGCTCGACAGTCCGTGGGGGCGCCTCTTCCGGAACTGGGAGCAGCTGACGGCAGACGCGAACGGTTACCCGCAGGTGGGCGACGCGAGCGGCGAAGTGAAGCTGACGGGTGCGCGGGCGCTGATCCGCTCGCTCGGAATCCTCGGGACGTGCATCAGACAGGCGCCGGAATTCGTCACAGGCCGCCGGCAGTCTGCGAAGTGAGTTTATGAGTGATTTTCAGGTTCGCTCCGAGAACGTCGACGTCGAGCAGATCATGCGCCAGATCCGCGCGCGAATCCGCGACAAGCGCGGCGTGGACTATACGGAGGACGAGATTCGCGAGCTGGCGAACGTCAAGCTCGAAAAGTTCCTGGACCCCAAAGGCATCCGATCCGATCTGCTGCAGCAATACCGCCGCGCGCGTGAAGCCGAGGCCTCGCCGCAGAACTACGCGTTCGAAGAGACGACGCTCTACGCGTCGAGCCGGCCGGTGCTGCGCACGATCCGCCGGCTGTTGAATCCGATCCTGAAGCTGTTCTTCAATCCCAACCCGATCATCGAGGCGCTGCACATCCAGTCGCGGTTGAACGAGTCGTACAACCGCTCGGAAGCGCTGTACTACGAGCTGATACACAACCTGGTTCTCGAGACGACGCGGCTCGGCGTGGAAGTGAAGAACCTGAAGATGCGGCTCGAATCGATTTCGAGCCGGCTGGATTTCGACGAACGCCGCGCGCGCGCGCTCGAAGGCGTCGTCCAGTACCGTCCGGGCGCCGCCGCGCCGCTGCAGCCGCCGACCGGCCAGGGTAACGATCTCGACAACGACGGCAACGAGCGCCGCAACCGCCGCCGGCGCCGCCGCGGCCGACGACGTCCTGGCGGCGGGGACCCGGGTGCACCGGGTGGCCGCGAAGCGGGCGCCCCTCGGTCCGTTGGAAGCGGCGCCGAACAAGGGGGTGAGCCGCACGGCGGCAGCCCGGAGCGACCGAACAGCGACACGCCTCCATCGCCGAAGCTGCGGAGCAGCGAAGGCGGATGAAGCTGGCGGTCGTCGTCCAGCGCTACGGCGCGGACATCAACGGCGGCGCCGAACTGCACGCCAGGTACATCGCTCAGCGACTCTCGCGCCGCGTCTCCGTCGACGTGCTCACCACGTGCGCACGCGACTACGTCACCTGGAAGAACGAGCTGCCGCCGGGCGAGGAGCAGGTCGACGGCGTCACCGTCCGCCGGTTCCGCGTCGACCACGAACGCCATCCGCACGAATTCGGCAGGCGGTCGGTCCAGGTCTTCGACGAGATCCATTCGATCCAGGACGAACTCGAATGGCTCGGCAGCGAAGGACCGGCCAGTACGCGACTCGTTCGGTACTCGGAGCAGCACGCCGCCGAGTACGACTTCTTCCTGCTGTTCAGCTATCGCTACTATCATGCGTTTCACGTCGCGAGGCGCGTCGCCGCCAAGGCCGTGCTCGTGCCGACTGCCGAACGCGATCCCGCGATTGGACTGCACGTGTTCGGTGACGTCTTCAGGGGCGTCCGCGCGCTGATGTACAACTCGCCCGAAGAACGGGCGATGATCCGCACCGTCTCCGGCAACGATGCGGTTCCCGGTGTCGTCGTCGGCGTCGGCTCGGACGTGCCGGAGCGGACGGACCCCGCGCGCTTCAGGCGGAAGTTCGGTATCCGGCGGCCGTTCGCGATTTACATCGGCCGGATCGACGAGAACAAGGGCTGCCCCGAACTCTTCTCCCATTTCCAGCGCTACGCGGCAGCCTTTCCGAGAGGCCTCGATCTCGTGCTCGTCGGCAGCGCGATCATCGACGTACCCAGGCATCCGCGCATCCGGCACCTGGGATTCCTCGAGGAGCGCGACAAGTTCGACGCGCTCGCCGCGGCGGACCTCCTGATCATGCCGTCGTATTTCGAGAGCCTCTCCATGGTGGCGCTCGAGGCCTGGGGGCTCGGACGCCCGGTGCTGGCAAACGGCCGCTGCGACGTGCTGAAGGGACAGTGCATCCGCAGCAACGCCGGGCTGTATTACGAGAGCTACGAGGAGTTCGTCGAGGGGCTGTACTCGCTCGAGTCGAACGGACCGCTGAACGCGCGCCTGGGACGCAACGGACGCGAGTTCTTCAAGCGGCATTACGTGTGGCCGGTGATCGAGCGCAAGTACCTCGACATGTTCGACGATCTGCGCCGAGCGGGCGGACCGACAACGCTGATGCCGCCGATGCCGGGATGGCTGGCCCGCCGGGCACGAACGGTGCGGCCCGCGTCGGAGGTCCTCGGCGGCATCCCTTCGGGTCCTGCGCTCTCGGACGACCTCGGAACAGGCCGCTCGACGGCGGTGCCGCCAAAGCCCGGACACGGCGCGTGGGGCCGCAGCGCATGACCGGCTCCGTACATCAGGTCCTCGCCACGCTTGGCTACGGAGATGCGATCGGTCATGAAGTGCTCGGGGTACAGCGGGCACTGCGCGGGGCGGGATTCGCGTCCGAGATCTTCGTGGAGACCGCGGACCGCCGACTCGAGCACCTCACTACCGACTATCACGAGATGGTCGGCGGCATTGGGTCCGACGATGTGCTCATCCACCACTTCTCGATCGGATCGCGGGCGTCCCGCACAGCTTATGCCTTGCCGGGCCGGATGATCCTCGTCTATCACAACATCACGCCGCCGGAGTATTTCATCGGAGTGCACAAGGAGCTCGTGAAGCGGTGCTTCCGCGGCCGGCGCGAACTGACGGCGTATCCGTCGCGCTGCGACCTGGCGCTCGGCGATTCCGAGTACAACCGCGCGGAGCTCGAGTCGCTGGGGTTTCGGCAGACCGGTGTTCTGCCGGTCGTGCCCGACTTCAGCCACCTCGACGGACCTCCGAACACGATGGCCGCGCAGCCGTTCGAGGACGGATGCAGAAACGTGATGTTCGTCGGGCGCGTGATCCCGAACAAGAAATTCGAGGATGTCATCCGCGCGTTCCACGTCTACCGCACGCGGCACAATCCCAGGTCGCGGCTGCTGCTGGTGGGCTCTTATAGCGGGTTCGAGAAATATTTCGCGATGCTCCAGGCGCTGGTCATCAGGCTCGGAACGCCGGACGTGCACTTCCTCGGGCATGTCACGAACGAAGAGCTGACGGCGCTTTATGATGTCGCCGATCTCTTTCTGTGTGCATCCGAGCACGAAGGCTTCTGCGTTCCGCTGATCGAAAGCTTCTACAAGGGGGTGCCGGTCCTTGCCTTCGCGGCGACGGCCGTGCCGTCCACGATGGATGGCGGCGGCGTGCTGTACGACACGAAGGATCCCTTTCACGTCGCGCGGTTGATGAACGCGATCCTCGACGACCCCTCTATTCAGGCCGGCGTGATCCAGGCGCAGGACGCTGCACTCGAGCGGCTGTTGTCGAAGGATTTCACCGGGATGCTGCTCGGATATGTCGACCGCGTCCGCGCCCTCGGTCCAAAGCCCGCACCTGACGTCGCCTGGGATTTCTGGGCGCAGTTCGACGAATCCGAACGCCTCGAGGAAATCCGGCAGTTCCGGCCCGGTGCCTATCACGCACTGCCCCGGCCATCTGAATGGTGATCAACCAGTGGGTGCCGGCCGCGCATCGCGGCGACGCGATCGGCGACAGCGCCCGCGCCGTCCGCGGCATGCTGCGCGACATGGGCCACGAGTCGGAGCTGTTCGCGCTTACCATCGACGACGACATGCGCGGCGAGGTCCGGCCGTTCGCCGATCCCGCGGCCACGCAGGGCGACGTCACGATCTTTCATTTCGCGCTGCCGTCGCCGATGACCGATGCGTTCGCGCGGCTCGACGGTGTGCGGATCCTGCAGTATCACAACATCACCCCGGCGCGATTCTTTGCGCCGTACGATCCGGGCCTTTTCAGACTGGCGGCCCTCGGGCGTCGCGAGCTGCGCACGCTCGTCGGCCGCGTCGAGGCCGCGCTCGGCGACTCCGCATTCAATTGCGCGGAACTCCAGGCACTGGGATTCGACCGAACGGCCGTGATGCCGATCGCTGTCGACGTCGAACGGCTCACGTCCGCACCCCCGCGGCCGGCCCTCGAGCGCATCCTCGGTGACGGCCTCATCAACATTTTGTTCGTCGGCCGAATCGTCCCGAACAAGCGAATCGAGGATCACATCCGCCTGGCGGAGATTTACAAGCGCTACGTTGACAGCTATTACCGGTTCATCTTCGTGGGACGGACCGACGGCGTGCCGGCGTATTACGCCCAGATTCGAGCGCTGATCGACGATTTCCAGATGCTGCCGGAACGATTCTGGTTCACCGGCCCCGTTCCGGATGCCGACCTGGCGGCGTTCTACCGCTGGGCGGATGCGTACGTGTCGCTCAGCGAACACGAAGGATTCTGTGTGCCGCTCGTCGAGGCGATGGCGTCGGACGTGCCGATCGTCGCGTACGCGGCCGGCGCCGTCCCCGAAACGCTCGGCGGCGCGGGACTCCTTTTTTCACCGAAGGACCTCGAGCTGGCGGCCGAACTGCTCGGGACCGTCGTGTACGATCGGTCCGTGCGGGATCAGGTGATTGACGGCCAGCGGCGACGCGTCGACGCCTTCCGTCCCGGCGCCGTGGAATCCGCGCTGCGGCGGGTACTCGAATCAGTGACCGAATGAGAATCGCATTCATCGTTCAGCGATATGGAACCGAGATCCTGGGCGGTTCCGAGTACCACTGCCGTCTCATCGCCGAGCGCCTGGCGCCGCGCCACCAGGTGGACGTACTCACGACGTGCGCGCGCGACTACATCACGTGGGCGAACGAATATCCCGAGGGCACCGATCGCGTTCGCGGCGTCACCGTCCGTCGATTTGCGAACGCGCGCTCGCGCGACATCGAGGCGTTCAACCGCTACTCGGAATGGATTTTTACGTCTCCTCACGGACGCGACGATGAACTGGAGTGGCTGAAACAGCAGGGACCGTGGTCTCCCGCACTGCAGGATCACCTCGAACGCAACCACACCCAGTACGACGTCCTGATCTTCTTCACCTATCTCTATGCGCCGACCGTGCTCGGCATGCGCGTCGGTCCGCACAAGAGCATCCTCGTGCCGACGGCGCACGATGAGCCGGCCATCCATCTCGACATCTACAAGGAACTGTTCAGCGCCCCGGCCGCGATCGCATACAACACCGACGTCGAGCGCAGGTTCCTGACGACGCATTTTTCGATCCGCGCCTTCGAAGAAGAGACCGTCGGGTGCGGCGTCGACCTGCCGCAGGCGCAGCCGTATCCACGGGACGCGGAAGCCGCCGCGGAGAAGGAAGATGAAGGCGACGAGATGCCAGACGAGGAGCGTCCGCCGAGCTGGCGGCCGCACCTGGCGGGACGCGGCGTCGTATTCAAGCGGCGTCACCGCCTGCACGGGCCGATGGCACTGTATGGCGGACGTATCGATCCGGGAAAAGGCTGCGAGGAGCTGATCGAGTACTTCAGCAGCTACGTGCAGGACGGCGGGGACGCGTCGCTCGTGCTGATGGGCGTCAAGCTGATGCCGCTGCCGGAGGAGCCCTTCATCCGCTTCGCAGGACGCCTGTCGGATCAGGAGCGCCTGCAGGCGCTCGAAGCAGCAACCGTGGTGACGGTTCCTTCGCCGTACGAGAGCCTGTCACTCCTCGCGCTCGAATCGTTCGCGGTCGGGACACCGATTCTGGCCAACGCGCGGAGCGAGGTGCTCGTCGATCATTGCCAGCGCAGCAACGCGGGTCTGTACTACGCCGATCGCGACGAGTTCGTCGAGTGCCTCAAACTCCTCGTCGCGGACCATCGCTTGCGGGCCGCCATGGGCCGGAACGGGCGCGCCTACGTGCGCCGGAACTACCGCTGGGATGTGATCCTGTCGAAATACGAACGGATGTTCGCGCGATTGCGGTCTCGCCAGCAATAGACGGCCTACACCGCTGACGCGCGCGCCAGATAATCCGTCGCAGCCTTCCGGATGTCGGCATTCGACGCCGGCGACGGGATTTCCGCCCCGAGCGCCACGTGTACGAGCGCCCGCGCGACGGTCTCGCTGTCGGTGATGTACTTCGCGAGGCGGTTCCGGAACAGCATGAACGGCCGCATGACGGCATCACCCCAATACGGCGTTTCACGCCCGCGAACAGGATAGATGTAGCCGGGACGGAAGATGCGGGCATTCGCGCCGACGATCTGCGTGACGGCGTCTTCGGTCTCCGCCTTGATCCGCGCCCACGTCTGACGGCTGTCCCGGCCGGCACCGTGGCCGCTGACGAAACAGAAACGCCCGCGGGGGTTCGCGCGGTGAACCACTCGGGCCGCCGCAACGGCATAGTCGTGCGTCACCTCACGATATTGCGCTTCCGACGTGGCTCGAGGCCACGCCATGCCCAGCGCGTAGACACACGCGTCGACGCCTCGCAGCGCATCCGCGAGCGCGTCGAAGTTCCGGAAATCCTCGTGAAGCAGTGACTGCAGCGGCGGCTCACTGCGAGTCAGCCTGCGCCGCGTGACGGCACGAATCGCACCGATCCTCGGATCCTGCAGCGCCTGGTCGACGACCGCGCCGCCGACCACGCCGCTGGCGCCAAACACCAGCAGAGTCGTCATTGACCGCGAGCGGCCCCGGCCATCAGAGCTCCGTGTGGTCGACGAGCTCGTCGCCCGCCTCGTCCTCAATCTCGTCGGCGGAGCGGGCCGGGCCTTTCTTGCGTCGCGGACGGATGTCGTGCCGCTTGATCATCTCGTTGAGCGTCGTCGGCTTGATGTGCAGCAGCTCGGCGGCCCTCTTCTGCACGCCGCCGGCAGCCTC
This sequence comes from Vicinamibacterales bacterium, assembly GCA_035492775.1. Classification (GTDB taxonomy): domain Bacteria; phylum Acidobacteriota; class Vicinamibacteria; order Vicinamibacterales; family 2-12-FULL-66-21; genus DATJFQ01. The sequence goes on along the minus strand of DATJIW010000092.1, from coordinate 20,674 downwards.
GAGCGTCGATTCGATGAGCCGCTTCTCGAAGTCCGTGATCACGTCGCGGAAGGAAATGCCCTCGGGAGGCAGGACGAACTGCGGCATCTGGAAGCGCCGGCTGCTGCGAACGTGATCGGGCACCAGGTCGACGTCGATCCGCGATCCGGTCGAGAGCACCGCCGCACGCTCGATGACGTTCTCCAGCTCGCGCACGTTCCCCGGCCAGTCGTATTCCATCAGCAGGTCGAGCGCCTCAGGCGCCAACTCGAGGTTGGGCTTGTTGTTCTCCTCGCCGTACTTCTCCAGGAAGTGCTGGACGAGCAGCGGAATGTCGTCCTTGCGCTCGCGCAGCGACGGCAGCTGCACCGTGATCACGTGCAGCCGGTAATAGAGATCCTCCCGGAACTTTCCTTCGTCGACCATCCGGCGCAGATCGACGTTCGTCGCGGCGATGATGCGGACGTCGACCTTGATGGTCTCGACACCGCCGAGCCGCATGAACTCGCGCTCCTGGATCACGCGCAGCAGTTTGGCCTGGGTCTCGAGCGGCACGTTGCCTATCTCGTCGAAGAAGATCGTGCCCTTGTCGGCCAGCTCGAACAGCCCCTTTTTCGGATACACCGCGCCGGTGAAGGCGCCTTTCACGTGCCCGAAGAGGTTCGATTCGAGCAGATCCGGCGGGAGATTCCCCGAGTTGACGGTGATGAAGGGCTTGTCGGAGCGCGACGAATTCTGGTGGAGCGACCGCGCGACCAGTTCCTTGCCGGTGCCACTCTCGCCGTTGATGAGGATCGTCGTCCGGCTCGGCGCCGCCTGGATGATGAGATCGAACACCTGCCGCATCCGCGAGCTGCGGCCGATGATCTCGCCGAAGCGGTTCGCATGCGCCTGCAGATTCTGCCGGAGCGCCGTGTTCTCGGCAACCAGCCGTCGCTGCGCCAGCGCGTTCCGCAGCACGACCAGCACCTCGTCGTTCTTGAACGGCTTGGTGATGTAGTCGTACGCGCCGCGCTTCATCGCGGCAATCGCGTTCTCGACCGACGCGAACGCGGTGATCATCAGGACGGGCAGGTCCTCGTCCAGCCTCTTGATCTCGTCGAGCGCGCCGATCCCGTCCATGCCCGGCAGCATGACGTCGACAATCGCGGCGTCGAACGACGTGCTCCGGAGCAGATCGAGGCCTTCGGCGGCGGTCGACGCCATCCTGACGGCGTACCCCTCGCGCGTCAACAGCGCCTCGAGGATCTCGCGCATGATCTCCTCGTCGTCGATGACGAGGATCGAGTTGTTGGACATCAGCGGGTCTGCGTTCGGACCGTGTGGACCGCCAGCGGGATGCGTAGTGTGAACCGCGTGCCCTGGCCGGCCTGGCTCTCACACGTAATTGTACCGCCGTGTTCCTGCACGATCCCGTAGGAGATCGAGAGACCGAGGCCTGTGCCCTTGCCGATCTCCTTCGTCGTGAAGAACGGATCGTAAATGCGCGACAGCAGCTCTGCAGGAATCCCGGTGCCGGTATCCGACACCTCGACACGTCCGGCGTCGGCGTCGGCGTGCGTGGAAATGGTCAGCCACCCGCCGCGCGGCATCGCGTCGCGCGCGTTCATGAACAGGTTCAGAAACACCTGCTGGAGCTTGTATTCGATGCCCTGAACGATCGGCGGCGTCTCGGCCAGTTCCTTGCGCACCTGAATCCGGCCGGTCTTGAACTGATGCTCGAGTAACGACAGGACGTCGTTGATGACCGCGTTGATGTCGCAGGGACCGCTCTCGACCTGCGCGGGCCGCGCGAGGTTCAGCAGTCCGTTGACGATCTTCGCCGCGCGGAACGTCTGCCGCTCGATCTTCTCGAGCACTTTCGTCTTCGGGTCGTCCGGCTCGGCACCTTCGAGCAGCATCTGCGTGAAGCTCGAGATGCCCGTGAGCGGCGTATTCACTTCGTGCGCGACTCCCGCCGCCAGCAGACCGATCGAGGCCATCTTCTCCGAAATCTGCAGCTGCTCCTCGAGCTGCACGCGCGTCGAGATGTCTTCGACGATCACGATCGTGCCGACGACGGCGTCCTGCGAATCGCGGAGCGGCGTCACCGCGAGATTGATGAGCAGCCGCCGGTTGGGATCGTGCCGCGTCGCCATCGGCACGCGGTAGTACGCGCCGCCTTCGGCCGATATCGCGCCCGACGTCCGCAGCATCTGCGCGATGGGGCCGTCGAACAGATCGTTCATGTGGCGGCCGACCGCATCTTCGTGGCGAATCCCGTAAATCTCCTCCAACTGCCGGTTCCAGCGGACGACGCGCCCGTCCTGATTGAACACGGCGAGCCCGTCGTTCAGCGATTCCAGGATGTTTTCGCTGAACTGCCGCATCCGCTCGACCTCGTCCGCCTTCGTCCGCAACTGGCGGTACAGCCGCCCGTTTTCGAGCGCGGTCGCGGCCTGCGCCGCGACGGCGGAGAGCAGCGCCATGTCCTCGCTGCTGAGCGGTTCGCTGCTCGCCTTCCGCCCGAGCGCCATCACCGCAATGGTGCCTTCCTTGGAGACGCATGGGACGAAGTAGTGGATCCCCGAATCGCGCCAGTACTCGACTTCGCGCGAGTCGATGCGGCGCAGCGCGAGGTTGTCGTCGAGCGCAAGCGTGTGTCCCGAGAGCAGGCGCGTGCCGACCTCGGTCGTCCCTGCGAGCCGCGGAGGCTGATCATGGAAGCCCGCGTGCGCGATGCTGATGAAGTCGCGGTCTTCCGGCGAGATGGACGCGGGCGCGAGCATCAGCGCCATGCGATCCACGAGCAGGGTTTCAGTGATCCGGTGGACGAGGCGCTCGCTCAGGCGCAGGAGGTCCAGGTCGCTGTTGAGATCGCGCGCGAAGCCGACGAGCGCCCGCCGGTAGTCGTACCGATCCCGGTAGTACACGCGGTCGAGCGCATTCTGAATCGCGTTCTTGACCGGACGCGACAGCAGCACGACGACGAGGGTGGCGAGAAGCGCGATGACAGGGTTCCGCTTGTCGGCGTCCTTGAAGAACACCGCTCCGGCGATACTCAGCAGCACCGCGTAGATGGCGGCAATGGCGGCAACCGCGGCCGCGTAGACGAGCCCGCGCTTGATGATGACTTCGACGTCCATCAGCCGGTACCGGATGATGGCCGACGCAAAGGCCAGCGGGATCAATCCGAGCAGCAGCGCCGTGAACTCGAAGCCGCGAATCGTGGGCAGCCCGAACGCAAACGGCAGCGCGTAGCCGAAGACGAACGGCACCGAACCGAGCGCGGTGCCCCACACGATCCACCGCAGCTGGCGGCGCGCCGTGACGGATCGGACGCGACGCAGCGCGCTCACGGTGATCGCGAGCCCTGCCAGGAGGCTGACGGCGAGGTACACGAGCTGAACGCGATCGACGATCGATGCGACGCGCGTCAGGACTTCGCCGTGCGCGCCGCCGTTCACGATCACCGCGACCGTCGCGCCGCCGAGCAGCACCGCGGGAAGATAGATCGCGGAGACGAGCGTTCGTCCGGGCTCGCTCTTTATCCATGCGTCGGGGCGATCCGGAAACACGAGGGTGAAGTGGAGGAACAGCGCCGGGAGCAGCAGCTGCGCGGTGAGGTCGCCCCAGTAGAAGATCCAGTCGAGCGTGTCGAGCTTGCCGGTGAAGGAGAACGCGAGCGTGCCGAAGAATGCGACGGTGAGCCAGAAGAAATGCAGCGTGGCCTGGTGATCCGGCCGTCGAATCCGCACCGCCGTGCCGACGAGCAGCGAGAAAATACCCACAGACGCCAGCAGGTAATACAACCCGCGCGGCGTGGCCGGAATCGGCTGCAGCGTCAGATCGACCATGCGCTGCTCGCGCATGCGGAGCATCGTGTAATGCAGGGGATGCCCGGCCGATGCGCCGTGCAGCGCCGCGGTCACCTGATCGACCCGATCCACCGGCCGACCGTTGATCGCGAGCAGCACGTCGCCGCGCTCGATCCCCACGCGCTCTGCTACCGTTCCCGGCGCGATTTCCGCGGCGACGATGTCGGTGTTGACAGTGCGCCACAGCACGCCGTCCTCGAGCTCGGACCAGCGGGCACGCTGTGCAATGTTGGCCGCGGCAAGGCACAGCAACGCGACAACCGCCGCAATCTGCGCCGTGCCGCTGAACCAGGTGCCGCGGTGCCGGGTGCCGTGTGTCATGCGTCCCAGTGGTATCCAGCCCAGCCTAGCAAAGGGCATTCCCGGACCTGACACGCTAGAGTTGGCAAAAGTGTCACGGTGTCAGTAATTTAGGGACAGGTTACAGATCCGATGGAGAAGACGTTCCAACAGTCTGTAGAACGGATTCAATTCTTTGAAGGAGGGGCGGGTGAAATGGGCGGCCGCCCGCGCGCCGCAGGCCGACCTGCCGTCTGCCGATCGCGTAATGGCCGAGGGCAAAACGGCTTACGGCTGACGACAAGGACGGATGGTCTCCTAGAACTTCACCAGGACGCCACCGATGACCCGCGTCGGCGGCCGGACCACGAGCAGCTCGTCGTAGACGGATGCGACGTCGGCCTGGTCGCGGAAGAGATTGCGGACCGCGACCAGCACTTCCCATCGGGTACTGCGCAGCGGCACGAACGGGAGCGCCTGATTGACCTGCACATCGAACCTCGCATCGGTGGTCGTGTGGGCCGGTTCTCCACCGCGCGCGAACGAGTCGTTGATCTTGTAAAGCACGAACACGCGGGTCGCGGTCTGAGGAATATCCGTATCCACCGAGGTCGTCAGGTCGTGGACGTCTTCCTCCCGCGGGCGAATCGCTTCCGGCGCGAGGACCGCGATCGCTGCCATGTCGCCGCGCGAGATCCAGTTCGCGTGCGTCACGCTGTAGTCGATCGAGCCTCTGACGTGCGGCGACGGCGTGCCCGTCATGTGCACCGTCCAGCCGTCGGCGTCCACGGCTCCCGCGCTCGTCACGTAATAGTGCCCGGGCGAATTGGGGCCGCCGTCGACCGGCACCCCGAAGAGCGTCGCAAGCTGGTCGTCGATGCTCTGCTGGAAGTGCCGAACGCCGACATTGAGGCCTGCAGTCAGATCGCGATCGACGCCAACGTCGAAAAACCGTCCGCGCTCGACGCGAAGTTCGTCACCGGGAAGCGCCGCAAACGTCCGCTCCGGAGGCAGCCACGGACCGAAGGTCGTCGACGGCAGGAACTCCTCCGTTCCGGGCGCCACCATCCGCTGCGCGGCGGTAACGCTGACGTGCGTTTTCTCGAACGGCGTCAGCACGAGGCCGACGTGCGGACTGAGCAGCGATCGCTGCGGAAGGTAATCGTAATGGGCGTACCGCGCGCCGTAACCGACGACGATGCCGGGTACGATGGTCCAGCGATCGGCGCCGTACAACTCGCCGACACTGCGGCTGGGATCGGGCACGGCGGCCAGCAGCGTCGGCTGCCCGTCCTGCGCGTCGTACTGCTGCGTGCTGTACGAGATGCCCGCGGTGTAGTCGTGTCCGCCTGACAAATGGGCAGCATATGTGCCGGCAAGGATCCACGACGACAGGTCGGATTGATTGAGCGCCGCACGCACGTCCCAGCGGCCGCCCGCGAGCGGCGCACCAATCGTGAGATACGCGACGCCACGCGGCACGAAGTCCGGCCCGAACAGGGATCCGCCACCGGTAATCGCCGATGTGGTCAGCAGGTTCACTTCGCCGGAAAACGGCGTGTCGGTGAAGAAACTCGCGGCGTTGTCGAATGCCCGCCCGAAGAGCGAGGTCTGCGTCGGTTCCAGCGGCTCGTCAGCGGTCGCATCCGCAATGGAGACGACGTCGCCGTTCTGCTTCAGGATGCTGCGCTTGATGTGGCGCAGCCGCCAGGCTGTTTCCGTGTGCGGGTGATCGGGGTCGTCTGTCGTTTCCGCGGGGACGGCAATGCCGGCCGTCATGATCGGCCGCCCGTCGAGCGGCTGCGGGCCATCGACGCGCGTGAGCTGGATGCGGTCGATCACCGCGGCAGTCGTCCCGACGCGAACGTAGTCGCGGCGCGACGAGATGAACCCGGGGAGGTGCACGCGCACGAGATAGTCGCCGGCGGGGAGCGAGTCGAGCAGGAACTTGCCATGCGCGTCGGTGATGGCGAGCGCCGTCGTGGCGCCCAGCGCCGACACCATGGCTCCCGCCAGCGGGCCGCCGTGGTCGTCGCTGACGGTCCCATGGATGCTGCCGAGCGTGGCGAGACGAGCGGTCAGCGGTGCGCGGTCAGAAATCGACTGCGCCGACGCCATCATCGCCGGAAATCCTACGAGTGCCACCGCCGTTACGACCGCATTAAGCCGCATGCACGTTCCTCCGTGGCGGGCAGGTCTACGGGGTCACCGTGAAATTGACGCTCTGCGTCAGTGTTTTCGCCGGGCTCGCGTCCTTGTCCGTAATCGTAATCTCGAGCCGGTAGTTTCCGTCAGGAAAACTCTGGAGCGGGATGCCCTGGCCGGCCTGGATGCTCCGGTCCGCCGCGGACGGATCGAAGCCCGGCCCCAGCGTCTCGGGCGTGAGCTGCTGCGGCGCGGTGGCGTTGAACCGCGTTTCGGGGCCGGCTCCCTGCTTGAAGAACGTATACGTCACCTCGACGTTGAATTTCTTGTCCGGCGTGATGATCGGATTGTAAACCTGAAGCAGGATCAGAAGTTCCTGGCTCTTCTTGAACACGTGGTCCGGCGAGACCACGATCTCGTTCGCACCGAAGGAGTACGGGTGGTCGGCCTGCTGCTCCGCCGTAATGGCCGACGGAAGCTGCCGCGTTTCGGTCGCGATGATGACGGAGCTCGTCGAGAACTCGGTGGCAAAGTTCGGCACGTCGAGCGGCTGCTTGAGAACGGCCGTCTTTGCCGGCGATGGCCCCCGTTCCTGGAGGGCGACGTAGAGATCGTAGTTGCCCGCCGGGATGCCGATGCCGCGCATGATCCGGATTGGCTGGCCGGGAGCCGAAGGGTGCGGCTCGATCTGCGCGAAATCCTCGAACGCGTACGGCGAGGGCGGTGGCGGCTCCGCCTTCGCGTCTTTTTTCTTCTTGTCCTTCGCGTCTTTCGCGGGCGGCGGAGGCGGCGGCGGCGCGGTCATGCCGCGCGGCGCGACCCGCAGGTAGATCGTCATCGGCTCGCCCGCGGGATTCGAGAGCTTCGACGAGTCGACGGTCAGCGTCATCGGCACCCAGACGCGCGATCCTTGCGCACGGATGAAATCGTTCTGGAATTGAATGGGAAAATCCGAGGGGGCTGACTGTCCCATCATGGCCGAGTCGGTCAGCCGCACCAGCGACTGCATCTGATCGACCTGCGCCTGCATCGCCGGATCAGGATTCTTGTCCTGCGCGGGCTTGTCGGCCTGGGGCTGCTGACCGGCACGGACCGCCGAGGGCGCGGATACCATCGCCAGCGCAACCGCCCCCGCGGTGCACAGCCGCCGAAACGCGCGCGCCGACGCCATTGTCGAATGATATCATCGCCGCTCTATGCCGCGTGCGACGCGCCTGATAGACGTGAGCGTCCTGCTCAGACCCGGCATCCCGACGTATCCCGGCAACGCGCCCTTCGAATTCGAGCCGGTCAAACGCATCTCGAAGGGGGATTCCGCGAACGTTTCCAGGATAGTGATGGGGACCCATTCGGGGACCCATATCGACGCCCCGAAGCACTTCCTGGACGACAAGCCGGGAGTCGACGCTCTTCCGTTGGACCTGCTCATCGGGCGCACCCGGGTGATCGACGTCCCGGTCCGCGGCGGGATTACCGAGGCGCACCTGGCCGCCTCGGGGCTGCGGGAGGACCTTCGCGTCCTGCTGCGCACCCCCAACTCGGCCTTATGGAACTCTCAGCAGGGGTTCCGCGAGGACTACACGTACGTCTCTGAGGGCGCGGCGAGATATCTGGTGGAGCAGGGAGTCAAGGTCGTCGGCGTGGACTACCTTTCGGTCGAGCAGTTTCACAAGCCCGGCGCGCCGGCCCACCATGCTCTGCTCGGCAACGGCGTGGTGATCATCGAAGGCCTCGACCTGTCCGAGGCTGAGCCCGGCCAGTACGAGATGTACTGCCTCCCGCTCCGCATCGAGGGCGCGGACGGCGCGCCGGCGCGCGTCGTGCTGAAGCGCTAGCAGCCATGCTGGACGACGTAGTGGTCATGGTGCTCGCCGGGGGCGTCGGCGAACGGCTCTATCCGCTGACGAAGGAACGGGCGAAGCCCGCGGTTTACTTCGGCGGACCGTACCGCATCATCGACTTCACGCTCAGCAACTGCCTCAACTCCGGCCTGCGGCGCATCTTCATTGCGCTGCAGTACAAGTCGCTCTCACTCACGCGGCACCTCCGGTTCGGGTGGAGCGTGATGTCCGAGGAAGTCGGGGAGTTCATCGAAGTGCTGCACCCGCAGAAGCGGGTCGGTGAACATTGGTATCAGGGCACCGCCGATGCGGTGTATCAGAACCTGTACTCCATCCAGCGCGAATCACCGCGGCAGCTCATCGTGCTGTCCGGCGACCACGTCTACAAGATGGATTACGGCCGGATGCTGCGATTCCACCGCGACCATCACGCAGCCGCAACGATCGCGGTGATCGAAGTCCCGTCCGAGGAGGCGCACCGGTTCGGCGTCATGGAAGTCGACGGCGAGGACCGGCTGACGGGATTCCTGGAAAAGCCGCGCGACCTGCCGCCCGGGCAGCAGGTCCTGGCCTCGATGGGCATCTATGTTTTCGACATGGGAGTGCTCACGCCCGCGCTCGAGGAGGACGCGGGTCGGCCGACGAGCCACGATTTCGGCAAGGACATCATTCCCTCGCTGATCGACAAGGCGCCGGTGTTCGCCTACCGCTTCTACGACGAAAACAAGAAAGCGGCGAAGTACTGGCGCGACATCGGCACGCTCGATGCCTATTTCGACGCGAACATGGACCTGTGCCATGTCAATCCGGAATTCAATCTGTACGATCCGGAGTGGCCGCTGCGGACGCACCAGGTGCAGGCCCCGCCGGCGAAATTCGTATTCGCAGACGAGGGACGGCGCTGCGGGCATGCGCTCGATTCGATCATCTCGGCCGGCTGCATCATCTCCGGCAGCACGATTCGGGGAAGCGTGCTCTGCCCGAACGTTCGCGTCCACAGCTTCTGCGAGATCGATCAGGCGATTCTGATGCCGGACGTCCGGGTTGGCCGGCACGCGCGCATCAAGCGCGCGATTATCGACCGCGACGTGTTCATCCCGCGCGGCGCGCAGATCGGCTTCAATCCGGACGAAGACCGGCGCCGTCACACCATCAGCGACGGCGGCATCGTGGTCGTGACGAAAGACGAGGAGCCGTTCATCGCGCCGATTCCCGAGGCGGCGCTGCTGCACGAGCGCGAATTCGATCAGCGAGGAAACGAACGGTGAAGATCCAGCAGGTGCACGGCCGCGAAATCCTGGATTCGCGGGGCAATCCGACGGTGGAAGCGGAAGTCACGCTCGACAACGGCGTCGTCGGACGCGCCGCCGTCCCCTCCGGCGCGTCGACGGGCATTCGCGAGGCGCTGGAGCTGCGCGACGGCGACATGTCGCGGTATGGGGGCAAGGGCGTCGCCACGGCGGTCGGACACGTGAATGGCGAGATACGCGCGGCAATCGTCGGCCGCGAAGCCGCCCAGCGCGCGATCGACGGGCAGATGATCGCGCTCGATGGCACGCCGAACAAGGGACGCCTGGGGGCCAACGCGATCCTCGGCGTCTCGATGGCGCTCGCGCGCGCCGGTGCGCTGGCGGCCCGCGTGCCTCTGTACGTGCACGTGGGACGCCTGTATGAGCAGCGCACTGACGCGGCGCCCGCATTGCTGCCGGTGCCGATGATGAACATCCTGAACGGCGGCGCGCACGCCGACAGCAGCGTCGACTTTCAGGAGTTCATGGTGATGCCGCTCGGCGCGCGGTCCTTCTCCGAAGGCCTCCGGTGCGGCGCAGAGATCTTTCATGCGCTCCGCGGGATCCTGAAGAAGAAAGGGCATTCCACAGGCGTCGGCGACGAAGGCGGGTTTGCGCCGAGCCTCTCGTCGAATCAGGAGGCGCTGGATGTCGTCCTCGACGCCATCACGAAGGCCGGCTACACGGCGGGACAGAGCGTTCACATCGCGCTCGACGTCGCGTCGAGCGAGCTCTGGAACGACGAGCAGAAACGTTATGAATTCCGGAAGTCTGGCGACAAGCCCCGTTCGGCGGACGAGATGGTGCGGTTGTACGAGGACTGGGTACGCCAGTACCCGATCGTGTCGATCGAGGACGGCCTTGCGGAAGGCGACTGGGATGGCTGGAAGACCATCACGGCCGCGCTCGGAAAGCGCATTCAGCTGGTCGGCGACGACGTGTTCGTGACGAACCCGGAGATCCTGCGCCGAGGCATCGCCGAGCACGTCGCGAATGCCCTGCTGGTGAAGCTCAATCAGATTGGGACGGTGACCGAGACGCTCGATGCCGTGGCCATGGCGCGCGACGCGGGCTACGCAAGCGTGATGTCGCACCGATCGGGCGAAACCGAGGACACGTCGATTGCGGATTTCGCCGTCGGTACGAGTGCCGGTCAGATCAAGACGGGATCCGCGAGCCGCACGGATCGCATGGCGAAGTACAACCAGCTGCTGCGCATCGAGGAGGAGCTCGGCAGCCGAGCCAGCTACGCAGGGCGGGGCGCGATCAAACAGTTGGTGAACGGGTGAATTGATGGTCACGGTCGTTCTTCTCCGCCACGGCGAAAGCACGTGGAACAAGGAAAACCGGTTCACAGGATGGACGGACGTGGATCTGTCGGAGAAGGGCCGCGAGGAAGCGCGTGAAGCCGGGCGGCTGCTGAAGGACGGCGGCTACTCGTTCGACGTGGCGTTCACCTCGGTCCTCAAACGCGCCATCCGTACGCTCTGGATCGCGCTCGACGAGATGGATCTGATGTGGATTCCCGTCGACAAGAGCTGGCGGCTGAACGAACGCCACTATGGCGCGCTCCAGGGGCTGAACAAGGCCGAAACCGCAGCGAACCACGGCGAAGCCCAGGTGAAGATCTGGCGGCGCAGCTACGACATCCCTCCGCCCGCGCTCGCGAAGGACGACCCCCGTCATCCATCGCGCGATCCGCGGTATGCGCGACTGGCGGAATCAGACCTGCCGCTCACCGAATCGCTGAAGGAAACGGTCGCGCGTTTCCTGCCTTACTGGCATGACACGATCGTGCCCGCCGTACGCTCGGGCCGCCGCGTGTTGATCGCGGCTCACGGCAACAGCCTGCGCGCGCTCCTGAAACATCTCGACGGCATCAGCGAGCAGGACATCGTCGAATTGAACATCCCGACGGGCATCCCGCTCGTCTACGAGCTGGACGACGAGCTGCGGCCTCTCCGGCATTTCTATCTCGGCGACCCCGAAGCGGCCGCTGCTGCGGCGGCGCGCGTCGCCGCTCAGAGCCGGGCGCCGCAGGCCTGAGATCCGTCGTCGGCCGCCCGTTCTCCGCGGGCTGGACGTCACGGACGTCGTATCAGACAGCCGTCAGCACGACCGCCGCATCGTTGCCGCCGAAGGCCAGGGACGTCGAGAGCGCGCAGTCCACGCGCTGTTCCCGCGCGACGTTCGCAACGATCTCGACGTCGCACTCGGGGTCGGTTTCAGTGTGATGGATCGTCGGCGGAATCACGCCGTGGAAGACCGTGAGGGCCGAGATCGCCGCTTCGATCCCGCCCGATGCGCCGAGCGTATGTCCGATCATCGACTTGACCGACGTGACCGGCATCAGGCGTCCGGCATCGCCAAACACGATCCGGATGCCGCGCGATTCGGCGCGATCGTTGTGCGGCGTCGCGGTGCCGTGGGCGTTCACGTGGCGGACGCGGTCCGCCGGCAGCCGCGCATCGTGAAGGGCCCTGGACAGTGTGTCGGCAATCGCTCGACCGTCGGGCTCCGGCGACGTCGGATGGAAGGCCTCGCACGTCAGGCTGTGGCCGGCGACCTCCGCGTAAATGCGCGCTCCGCGGCGGCGCGCAGCCGTCATTTCCTCGAGCACGAGTACCGCAGCGCCCTCGCCGATGTTCATCCCCGCCCGCTCGCGGTCGAACGGCCGGCATGCCGTCGGATCCATCACCCGAAGCGCATTGAAACCACTGAACGTGAGACGCGCGAGACTGTCGGTGCCGCCGGCCAGCACCGCGTCAGCGCGGCCGAAGCGGATCGCGTCGAGCGCAGCACCGACGGCCATCGTGCTCGACGCGCAGGCCGCGACGATGCACGATCGCAGCCCTTCGAATCCATACTCCGCCGCGATGATGTCGGCCGACGTGCTGTAGAAATGATTCCAGGTGTCGCTGAGGCGGCGCGGGCCTGATCCCGGCAGCACGGTCGCCTTCACGTATCGTTCGTTCCGCAGAAGGTCTCCGGTGCTCCCGCCGATGATGACGCCGACGCGGTCGGGCCGGGCGCGATACGCGTCAATCAAGCCGGCATCGGCGACGGCTTCGCGCGCCGAAAGCACGGCGAACTGATCGCTTCGCGACCACCGGCGCCTCTGGAGCGGCGTGAGCCGTTCCCGAATGGCGCTGTCATCCACCTGTGCCGCGATGCGGCTGCGGTAGCCTTCCGAGTCGAACAGCGTCAGCGGTCCGATCCCGCACCGGCCGGCGACGAGATGGTTCCAGCACTCCTCGCGCGAGGCGCCGATCGCCGTCAGCAGGCCGATTCCGGTAATGGCGACGCGGTCGTTCATGACCGTGGTTCCGCGAACGCAGGCGCAAACGCGCCCGACACGAACGCCCCGGCCGCCTCGCCGACGACCTGACGTTCGGCGCGCTTTCGTCTCCACGTAATCGCCAGCGGCAGGAACTGCGCCGGTGGTGAGGCGACGACGCAGGCGGCGCAGAACGCACGATGCCAGCCGCGATGATCCCTCGGGCCGCGTCCAAAGATGCTCGCGGCGTATCGTGCGACGACGCCGTACGCATCGGCGGCGACGGCTTGGGTGCCGCCGTGCATTCCGCCCGCCCGGCCCTGTCCGGCCCGCACGCTCTCGAGAAACGCGGACGCCGTGCGCCCGGGCGCCTCCGTCCAGGTTCTCGCGATACGCCGCAGGGTATGGGCGTCGCTCCCGGCAACGACCGGCGCGGCGCCGCCGCGGGTGCGGCGCCAGACCTCCTCCACCAGCGCGTTGTGCGCCGGCAGCATCGTTCCGTTCCGCACTTCGACGGCGGGTACGATCAAGAACAATCGGGAATAGGCCTCGAGCGGCACCTGGTGTCGGAAGAAATGGAACGGGTGATTGAGCGAGAAGAAGAGTGCGGCGCGCTGCAGATAACCGATGACCTCGAACACGTTGCGGCGCAGCGGCTGCAGATCGCGATGATGTGACTCGGTCAGACCGTACACGCCGAGATGCACCTCGAGGCTCGTGCCGGGATACCAGCACGAGACCTCTTCGCCCATGAGGATGTCGGACGCGTCGCCGCGGCGCGACAGCAGCTCCAGACACCCGTCGATCGAATCGTGGTCGGTGATCGCGACGACATCCATCCCGCGCTGCTTCGCCGTGCGGTAGACGTCGAGCGGGTTCGAATAGCAATCGCGGCTTCGAAGGAACGGCACGTTCCCGTTCACGCGCGAGTGCCAGGTGTGGACGTGGAGGTCCGCGCGTGCGAGCGGGGCATCGGGACGCATCACGATCCGAGCGGCTTCAGAAGGAGAATCTGCACGACGGTCGATCCAATGCCCTGGTACTCCTGCGGCAGCCAGGCGTGACCTGCATCCATCCGCAGAATCGTATTGAATGGCGCCCGGAGGTTCAAGGCGGCGCCCAGGCCCGTGACGGGCCGCCAATCCCGTGACGCGCTCAAGTCCCGGCCCCAGGCGCGCTCGACGAACAGATCCACGCGGTAGAGACCAAACAGATCGAAGCTATACGATCCGCGCGCCATGGCGAGATCGTCGAAACGCACGCCAGAGGCGGGCACTCCGTGGATGCGGGTGTCATCGAACAATCCGAATTGATACCGGCTGAACCGATCGAGCTGATTCCCGCCGAACCATGCCCCGTTCAGATGGATCTTTTGAATCGATGAGAGGTAGAAGTCCCGCGACATGTTCGCGCTGAACTTGCGGTAGGTCCCTTCCGGCTCCGCCAGATCCGGAGGCAGCCCCCATGCTTTCCAGGAGGCGCGCGCGTACCACGCGCCGGTGACGACAGCGCTGTAGCCGCCGCGCCGATATTCGTAAGCGCCCCCGAGGCCGTTCGTGACGGTGCTGGACGGCACGACGAAGTTGTCCGCCGTCGTCGTATCCGCGTGATATCCGTCGAATCGGAATTGATACTGGAACGTCGCCTTCTGGAACGGCGTGTACTGCCACCCGACGTTCAATCCAGTGGTAATCGGCCATGTGATGACACGTTCCGCGGGGTGCTCGCCGTTGGAGTCGTAGCGGCGATCGCTCGACGGGACGGCGATGCCGAAGAAGTCGATGCTGGCGTCGAAGGGTGTGTGCGGCAGCTTCGGGCGCTGCACGTTGATCGCGGCAAGCACGCCGCCGAACAGCATCGCGAACTGCGTATCCGGATTGCGGAACGCGAAGTTCAGATAGTTGATGCCGGCGATCGGCAGTGGAAAGGCATAGGAAGGATCGAACGTCACTCCCATCGCCGCCGCTTTCGCCTTCATCGTGGGGCGATCGGAGACAACCCGTGTGTCTCCTTGCTTGACGAAATACCGCAGGCCGCGGTCGGTGTCGCGAAACATCACGTGGGGGCCCCGGCGCGCCTCGAGCCGGGCGCCCGCGAACGATGGACTATTGACGACGAAGCCGGTGACGAGCGCGTCGCGCTCCACGAGCAGATTGCGGCCGGCGATCAGCACGATCTGGCGGCCGACGAGGTGCGACATCAGATGTACCGTCACGCCATTCTGCAGCTGGACCGGCGAGAACGTCTGGATTTCTTCGCTCGAGACGACCGGCGCCGACAAGCGCGTCTGCACCGACTGCAGCTTGACGCGCGCGAATGTCTGCCTGTCGATCCAGACCGTGCCTCGATACAGTGACCGGGTGGCGTCGATCGGATCGAATCTGACCACGTAACAGTCCCGACCGTCTACCGTGTCGGTGCCTGCGAGCCGGTAGCGATAGTCCTTCGTGAGCCGGAGTTGCAGCGGCAGCGAAAGCACTTTCTCCGGCTGCAGGAGCGGGAATGGAGGGCGATCGTTGCCGAACTTCGCCCCGTTCACCGAAAACGACAACTCCTCCCATTCCAGGCCGTCCGGCGCGACGAACAGGCGGTTGTCGGTCACAACGTCGTATCCCGGATCGGCAACCGTCGGACGAAAATGCTGTGACATGCGCAGGTCGGCCGAGTAGTGATCGATCTGCGCGTCCTCGCGCGCCTGCTCGCGGCGCTCGCCGGCTACGATCTCTTCGACCGTCAGCTGGCGCACTCCCGACACGGCCGCTCGCGTGGCGAATCCTTCGGCCGCAGCGTCCGCGTTGAAATCAATCAGCACCGGGCCGCCCGGCCTTGGTCCCGCCAGTCGCACTGTCGCGCCGTCGCGTGAATAGCCTTCGGCCGGCTTCCATTGGCCGGTGTGGAGATCTGCCGTCTTCGGGCTGCCTTCGACGGGGACCGTCACCGTGATGTCCAGCGGTTCGGCTGCCGCCGCGGCATCGTAGAAGAGAAACGTCGACAGCGAGTCGTTGTCGAACAGCAGTCTCGCCGGCGCGCTCAATCCAGGATTGCCGCCGTCGCGCACACGGATGAAAAGGCCGGACGACTGTGCATCGAGCACCTGGATGGAACCCGCAAGCAACGGCCGCAGCCACTGGAGCGCCCGTCGTGCGCCGTCGAAAGACGCCGCGCCGGCTGGACGCGCCGCCACGGAGACGATCCGCGTGCCATACGACGCGACGACGGTGCGCGCGAACGTATCGGCAGCCTCGTCGGCGGTCGGCCTCAATTCGAGGCCCGTCACCACAGCGTTCAGGGATGGCGCAACCGCCTCAAGCGACTGAAGCGCTCGTTCCGCCGAATCCTGACTGGGAGCGGCAATCGCGTCGACGTACGCGGCCAGATCGCGATCGAACATGGACGCCAGGCGCTCACGCGGCGCGGTCAGTACGACCTGTGCGCCGTCGACGGCTGCGCGCAGTTCCGTCGCGGCCGTCCGAAGCGCGAGCACGGTCACGTCGGCCGGTTCACTGCCCGTCGTCAGTTCGAACGCAGCGACCTGCGACGAGTGCGACCGGAAAAAGGATCGAAGGGCCGCACGCCAGCCGTTCATGTCGCCGCCGGACGTCAAACGAGAAACGATCCACAATTTCGCGGCCGGGTCGTGGAGCGCGGCGATGCGGGCCTCCAGCGCCGCGACGGATGCCGGATCGGCCAGGTCCGCGCTCACGCGAACCGCGTACGGGACTCCGACTGGTGCCGCCGCGGAGAACGCTTCTCCGCTCGTCAGGTCGATTGCGGCTCGAACGGCCGCGGGTGTCGCGGCGGAGGCGAGCGCTGCGGTCAGGATGCCGGCAGCAGCGAGTGCGATGACGCGACGGCCGCGTCGATGGGTCCGAACCGTGCTCCCTCGAGAATCTCGCGCAGTCGTCCGGCGAAGCCGCTGAGACGGAAATAGTGTGCGAAGCGCAAGCGGAGCGGCAGCGCGACGCGCGGTGGATCTGGATCGATTTCCCAAGGATGTACCGTCAAGACGGCGGGCGCGCCCGCCTGGTTTGCCCGTTCGATGGTCCTGAGGACGGCCGCCGGGGCGCTCGACCGCAGGCCCCAGCCCCAGCCGATCGGCAACACCTGACCGAACCGGTCCGCCACGAGCGGCGGCACTTCCAGTACGGGGCCGGCGGCGGTCGTTCGCACGTGAGGGGTCCGCGGATAGCGCACGCTCCCGACGATCTTCACCGGCGCCATGCTGGCGTCGACCGTCAGCCGCTCGCGTGCGATTGCGTCCAGCGCCCACAGCGAGCGATCGTTGATCGACCACTCGGGAGCGCGGTAACACAACGGGCGCGCGCCCGTTGCTTCGAGTGCTGCAATGCTCGCCCTGAGATCCTCCGCGAACCCCGCTTCCCCGAGGTCGTAGGCGCGCGCATGCAGGTGACCGTGGGAGCCGATCTGATGTCCCGCGGCCCTGATGTCGGCAACGAGCTGCGGCCACCGCTCCGCGACCCAGCCCACCACGAAAAACGTGGCTCGGCTGTCCGTCTGCTCGCAGAGGCGGAGCAGCAGGCGGGTCGTCGCGTCCACACGCGACGGCAGGTTCTCCCAGCAGGCGGGATCGAGCGCGGGCACGCCGCAGACGTGAAACCACTCCTCGACGTCGACGGTAAGGGCGTTCAGCACGCGCTACGCCGCCGGACCGCGGCGCCTGCGGATGAAATCCGCGATGCTGTCGACGCTCCGCAGCGCCTCCATGCCGGTGTCCTGGTCCTCGATTGTGACGCCGAACGACCGTTCGAGTTCGAGCACCAGCTCCAGGACGTCGACCGAATCGAGCCCGAGTCCTTCCGGGCCGAAGAGCGGCGCCGCGTCCGCGATCTCGTCCGGCTGCATCGGCAGGCGCAGACTCCGCACGATGGCCTGCTTGACTTGTGTCTGCAATGCCTCGCTCATGTGCATGCGTTACCGGTGCTCACCACGCGTTCATCCTACGTGAGTCCGCCGTCGACGGCGATCACCTGTCCTGTAATGTACGACGCCGCGTCAGAGGCGAGAAACGCCACCACCTCCGCCACCTCGCGGACGGTGCCGGTCCGTCCCATCGGAACCCCGGACAGCGCGCCGTCGCGCGTCTTTTCCGGCATCGAGGCGAGCATCTCGGTCTCGATCAGGCCCGGCGACACGGCGTTGACGAGCACCCCTTTGCCGGACACGTCACGCGCCAGGGCCCGGGTGAAGCCTGTGAGGCCCGCCTTCGATGCCGCGTAGTTCGTCTGCCCCGAGAGCGGCAGCACTGCGCTCGGTGACGTGATGTTGATGATCCGTCCGCGCCCGTGCTGCAGCATGCCTCGAATCACGGCGCGGGTGCAGAAGTAGGGTCCGTCGAGGTTGGTTCGAATCACGCGCTGCCACCGTTTCGCATCCAGCATCACGAGGTGCGCGTCGGCGATGATGCCGGCGTTGTTCACCAGGATGTCGACGGGACCGAGTGCGCTGGCGACGCCGTCGAAAAAGCGGACGACCGAGTCCTGGTCGGCGACGTCGCACGCCTCGATCCAGCCGCGGCCTCCGCGCGCGGCGATTGCGTCGAGGGTTTCCTGGGCCGCGGCCGCGCGTTCCCGATACGAGAGGCCGACCGCCGCGCCGCGTTCCGCGAGCAGCTCGGCGATCGCCCGTCCGATCCCGCGCGACCCCCCGGTCACTACCGCCACGCGGCCTGTTAGATCGAGCGCCGCCGGCGTCATCGCGAAAAAGGGGACAGTCCCCATTTTTCGCAAAAAATGGGGACAGCCTTAGTCGTCGGCACGCAGATCTCAGCCATGTACGCGCACCAGGGCCGCAGTGAGCGCGCCGCCCGACGCGATTCCGCTGACGAGGACGTGCGGCCCGGACACAGACGTCGGTGCCGTGGCGACCCGCAGCATCGCGCACGAAGGGTCGATCTGTTCCAGCCCCGCGACGGGCGGCACCACGCCCCGGCGGCCACACAGGATCGCCGCGGCCAGGCCCGCCATCGTCGACGCCGCCCCTTCGCCGAGCGCTCCCTTCACGCTCGTCACGAGCGGACGATGAGGGGCAAAAGCCTGATGGATGGCTGCCGCCTCGACCTCGTCCAGCCCCCGCGACGAGTTCGCGCTGGCGTAAACGACGTCGACGTCCGACAGCGAGAGTCCGCCCGCCTCCACTGCGCGTCGCATGACGCGCGCAATCGCGCTCGAGTCGGCCGGCCATTGATTGACGCCCGGCGACGTGCCGCCGCACTCGACGGCAAGCACCTCCGCCAGAACAGGCGCGCCGCGCCCGATGGCCGTGGCGCCGTTTTCGACGACGAAGGCATACGCGCCTTCGCCGAGCACGAATCCATTGCGCGTCGCATCGAATGGACGGCTGCCTTCGGGCGTGCCGTTCGCACGCGACAGCACGCGAAAACGATCGTGCACCTTGTAGAACAACGGATACAGTGCGTCCACCGCCACCGCCAGGATCGTTCGCGCGTGGCCGCTGCGCAACAAATCGATGGCATGGGCGGCCGCCGTCAAGCCCGACGCTTCCTTGTGGCTGATCGTGATGTTCGGGCCGCGAACCTTCAACTCGAGGGCAACCAGCGACGCCGCGATGTTCGCGACGGTCGCGCTGAAGAGCAAGGCCGGCACGCCAATCGGCCCCAGACGAAACAGTCCGTCGAGGAACTCCTCGGTCCTCGACCCCCCTGCCGTGTACGTTCCGATCGCCACGCCAACGTCATCCTGCGGCTCGATGCCGTATTTGATGCCGGCGGAATCGAACGCGCCGCACGCGGCGGCGATGGCGAACTGGCTGGTCATGTCCATCCGCCGGCTCTTCAGCGGCGGGATCCAACGGACCGCGTCGAACCCGGTCACCGATGCGGCCGAGCGCGACGTCGATTCGGTGACGTCGAACTGCGTCACCGGCGCCACGCCGGTGCGTCCGGCGGCGAGCGACGACGCGAACTCGGCAGCCGCCGTTCCAAACGGCGTGACGAGCCCGACACCGGAGATGACGATCGCCTCACGCACGGAGGCGTACGTTACCATCGCGAACATGCTCCGGCCAAGCGCGCTCGCCGCGTGCGCCACCGCTGTCGTCTGTGCGTTCGCGTGGCGATCGACCGCCGCAGCGTCGCCCGATCTCTTCGACGACATCTATGCGCGCAGTCACGCGATCCAGGCGTCGCTCAAGACCGTCACCGCGCGGTTCACCGAGACGACCACCACGAAGATGCTCGTGGCGCCGCTCGTCTCCCACGGCGATCTCGCGGTCGTGCGGCCCGACCGCATCGTCCTGCGCTATACCGACCCCGAGGCGCACGTCGTCCTCATCGACGGCGCGCAGATGACGTTGTCCTGGCCGTCTCGCGGCATCGTGCAGAAGAGCGACATCGGCGCGGCGCGCAAACGCATCGACAAGTACTTCGTCGGCAAGGCGCCTGACGACCTCAGACAGGCGTTCCGGATCGCCGCGGCGCTCTCGTCCGATCCCCCGAACACTTGGCAGGTCACGATGGATCCGACGCGCAGTCAGATCAAACAGGGCCTGGCCGGACTGCGGCTGTGGATCGATCGGACGTCGCTGCTGCTCACGGCGATGCAGATGGATTTCCCCGACGGCGACAGGAAGCTGATGACGTTCGACGACGTACGGATGAACACGCCGGTCGACGAAGGGATCTTCTTACTTCGGCACTGATGCGCGTGCCGCGCACTGCCGTCATGCGTCTGGAACTCGAGGATTGCAATGCTGGATTATCATCCTGAGCTGCAATCTGGAATCTGAAGTTCTCGATTCGTGTCCTCTTTCCTCCGTCACACCATCCTCTGGGCACATCGCCGGCGCCGGCTCGTCATCCTCATCTCGTTGCTGCTCGTGATCTGCACCGGCATCGGCTTGCGTCGCCTTCAGCTCGACGCCGACGTGATCAACCTGCTGCCACGGGAAGGGCACGCGATCACGCCGTTCCGAGCCTATCTGCAGCAGTTCGGCTCACTCGATCAGCTGTTCGTGGTGTTCACGGCGGGA
>DATJIW010000091.1:0-8353 GCA_035492775.1 Vicinamibacterales bacterium | reverse complement strand
CACCGGCCCTGATGGGGGCGCGTTTCGTTGTACTCCTCGATCCAGTGATCCAGGTCCTGTTGTAATTCCTCAAGGGTCGCATAGAGCTTCCGCCGCAGCGTGACGCGATAAAACTCGTTGAGGATGGTTTTCTGAAATCGCTCACCGATACCGTTGGTCTGCGGATGCTGCGTCTTCGTGCGCGTGTGGTCGATGTCGTTTACCGCCAGGTAGAGTTCGTACGGATGGCGGTCCGCCACGCCGCAGTACTCGGTGCCCCGATCCGTCAGCATCCGGAGCAGCGGGATGTCGTGGGCCTCAAAGAGCGGCAGCACCCGATCGTTCACCAGGTCGGCCGCGGTGATGGGCGTCTTCTCGGTGTACAACTTCGCCGCCGCCACTTTCGAATACGTATCGATAAACGTCTGCTGATAGATCCGGCCCACGCCCTTGAAGGTCCCGACGAAAAACGTGTCCTGCGCTCCGCAATACCCCGGGCATTCGCTTTCAAATTCGCCGTGGGCTTCCTTCGCGCGCTGGCCTTTCTCCAGCGCCACGACCTGCGCTTCGGTCAAGATGACGCCCTCTTGGGCGACCTTCGCTTCTAACGCCTTCAGGCGCTTCCGCATGGTCTCGAGGTCGTTCCGGACCCAGATCACGCGGACCCCTGAGGGCGCCAACGTGATCCCCTGCTTGGCGAGCTCATTCGCGACGCGGATTTGCCCCCACGCCGGTTGGCTCACCGCCAAGTCGATGCAGGCTTGCTCGATCCGCGGCTCGACGCGGTTCTTCTGATTGGGCTTGCGCCGACTGATTTCTTCGAGCGCCGCTTCGCCGCCGCGGTCGTACAGCTCTTGGAAGCGATAAAAGCTGTCGCGGCTGTAGCCCATGACGCGGCACGCCTGCGCCACGCTCCCGAGCTGCTTCGCTAATTCCAGTAGCCCCACCTTCGTCCGAATGATCTTCTGTGCGGTCGTCATCGTCGTGGCTCTCCTCGACGACTCAGACTCTAGTCCCTTTGTCAGATTAAGTCGTGACTATTTCACAGCATCGCCACCTGATTGCGACATCGCATCACGTCCCCGCGTCGCACGGCGCGCGATGATGATGCCTGTTGACCTCTGACGCCCGCGCATCTGGCAGCTCGCCCATGTGCGGGCCTGCCCATCTGCGGGGCCTGTCCATTCCGTGGCCTGCTCATTTCGTCTCTCCGTGGCCTCTCAGTTAACCGTCCGTTCCGTGGCTTGCCTATTTCGTGGCCTGGTCCCATTCCGTGTCCTACCCATTTCGTGTCTCCGTGGCCTCCGTGGCCTCTTAGTTAACCTCCGTTCCGTGGCCTACCCATTTCACCCTCCGTGGCCTCTTAGTTAACCGTGGCCTCCTCTAACGGAATCCCGCCAGCGCAAACACGCGATACAGCACCGCGCCGATGAATGCGGCCGCCGGGATGGTCAGGACCCACGCCCAGACGATCTGGCCCGCCACACCCCAGCGCACCGCCGACAGCCGGCGCGTCGCGCCGACGCCGACGATCGCGCCGGCCACCGTATGCGTCGAGCTGACGCCGACGCCGAACTGCGTCGCGATGAAGATGGCCACGGCGGCGCCCGTCTCCGCCGCGAATCCACCTATGGGCTGCAGCTTCGTGATCTTCGTTCCCATCGTGTGGATGATGCGCCACCCCCCGGTCAGCGTGCCCAGTCCGATCGCGGTGTACGCGGCGAGTTCCACGAGTCGCGGGATCGGCAGCTGGCCGTTGACCAGCTGGAGATAACCGCCGGTCACGAGCGCACCGGCGATGATCCCCATCGTCTTCTGCGCGTCGTTCGCGCCGTGCATCAGGCTGAACCCGGCCGCTGAGAGCAGCTGCAGCCGACGGAACCACTGATCGACCCGGCCCGGGCGCATGCTCCGGAACGTCCAGAAGATCGCCGTCATCACGGTCAGCCCGACGCCAAGACCGATGAGCGGCGACAAGACGATGAAGATCAGCGTCTTGGTCCAGCCGGCCGGAATGATCGCGGAGAAGCCCGCCTTGGCGACGGCTGCTCCCGCGTATCCGCCGAAGAGCGCGTGCGACGAACTCGTGGGCAGGCCGTAATACCACGTGATGAGGTCCCAGACGATCGCGCCGAGCAGCCCAGCGTAGATCACGGTGAACGTCACGACCGACAGATCGACCATTCCCGCGCCGACGGTCTTCGCTACCGCCGTTCCGAACAGAAATGCCGCCGCGAAATTGAAGAAAGCGGCCCACAGCACCGCCTTTCCCGGCGAGAGCACGCGGGT
This sequence comes from Vicinamibacterales bacterium, assembly GCA_035492775.1. Taxonomy (GTDB): domain Bacteria; phylum Acidobacteriota; class Vicinamibacteria; order Vicinamibacterales; family 2-12-FULL-66-21; genus DATJFQ01. The sequence goes on along the minus strand of DATJIW010000091.1, from coordinate 6,085 downwards.
CGACACGACGGTCGCGATCGAGTTCGCGGCGTCGTGGAATCCGTTGATGTAGTCGAACGTGAGGGCGACGAGGACGAGGCCGCCCACTCCGAGCAGATTCGCGTCCATCCGTCAGGCGTGCTTCACGACAACGCCTTCAACGACGTTTGCAACGTCCTCGCAGCGATCGGTCGCCTGCTCGAGGAAGTCGAAAATCTCCTTCCACTTGATGATCTTGACCGCGTCGGCTTCGTCGTTGAAGAGCGACTGCACGGCCTGCTGGTGGACGCGGTCGGCCTCGTTTTCGAGGCGGTTGATCTCGACCGCGCACTCCGCGACGCCGCGCCGCCCTTCCAGCGCGCGCATCGCGCACACGATCTGCTCGACCGAGTCGACGATGAGATGGCTCAACTCGCGCGCGCCGAAGCGCAGGGTGTCGATGTGATACAGACGGACGAGCGTGGCGCACGCATCGATCGCGTCCATGACGTCGTCCAGCGAGCGGGCGAGCCCGAAGATATCTTCGCGGTCCAGCGGCGTGACGAAGGTGCGGTTCAGCCGCTGAATGATCTCGTGGGTCAGGAAGTCGCACTTGTGCTCGACTTCCTTGATTTCGTCGGCCTTGTCCCAGATGGGCCGTTCGGGCGCGAGCATCGAATCGAGCAGGGCCGCGCCGTGGCGGATCTGTTCGGCCAGCGCCGAGAAGTCGTCAAAGAACTTCTCCTCGCGCGGAATCAGTCTGAAGGCCAACGCATCCTCTCTTTCCGCGCGCGATCTTAGCAGATCGAGCGCAGATTTAACGCATCCGTCATTTCCGCGACACACGGCAGACGGGACCGAATTAACGGCTGCGTAACAGCCCTGTTGCGCCCGGATCACAGACGGCTCATAGGCTGACGCGCAAACAGTCCAGCACGGAACGGGTACACGGATGTTACACACCGGAAACATCCCGGTGACGTGCGGGAAATGCAGCATCCGTAGGATGCGCAAGGAGGTTGAAAGTTGGGCAGGCATCTTTCATCGAGTCGACTTCGCGCGGCGGCAGCGCTCTGCGCAGCGATCGTCTGGGCCGCACCGGCCTTTGGGCAGGTCACGCCGGCCGCCGGCTACACGCCGCCGGACGACACGCCCTCCATCAAGGTGGGCGTGACGATCTTCATGGACTACACCGTCCAGGACAGCCCGAAGATCAAGGACAGCGACGGCAATGACGTAACGCTGACCAGCTTCAACGTGGGCCGGAGCTACATCAACGTCACCGGCAATATCAACCATCTCATCGCGTTCCGTGTCACGCCGGACATCACACGGGAGTCGGGCACCGGCAGCTCGCTGGCGGGCAGCTACACGTTCCGTCTGAAGTACGCCTACGCGCAGTTCAACCTCGACGACTGGATGACGCGCGGCAGCTGGGCCCGCTTCGGCCAGCAGCAGACGCCCTTCATCGATTACGCGGAAGGCATCTATCGCTACAGGTTCCAGGGCACGATCTTTCCGGAGCGCGAAGGCTACATGTCTTCGGCGGACGAAGGCGTGTCCTTTCACTACAACGTGCCCCAGAACTACGGCGACGTGCACGCCGGCTACTACAACGGCGAGAACTACAACAAGCCGGAAGTCAACAACGAGAAGTCGTTCCAGATTCGCGGCACGCTGCGGCCGCTGGCCCAGGGTGATGCGAACCTGCGCGGCCTGCGCGTTACGGGTTTCTACAATGCCGACAGCTACGTCAAGGACGGCGACCGCAACCGCGGGATATTCGAAGTGTCGTACGAGCACAAGTACCTCAACGCCGCGTACGACTATCTCGCCACGTCCGATCAGACATCGATCACGAAGGACAAGGTCGACGGGCACGGGTGGTCGACCTGGCTGACGCCGAAGTACCCGCTGGCGTCCAGGCCGGGGGCGTCGATTGAAGCGTTGTTCCGCTACGACAGTTACGAACCGAACAAGACGCTGTCGGACCAGAAGCACAAGCGGGAGATCTTCGGCCTCGCCTACTGGTTCCCGCACCAGGGGAATGTCTCGACCGCCCTGCTGGTCGATTACGACAACGCGACGTTCGACAACTTCGTGAATCAGCCGATGCAGCGCAAGTACGCGGTGCACGGCCTCATCAACTTCTAGACTCGGAGAGGACGAGGGCAATGAAGCAACTGTTCACGGTGGCCGCGGCGGTGGCGCTCGCGGGCGCCGGCCTGACGGGCGCGGTGCAGATCAACGGCGCTGGGGCGACGTTCCCGGCACCGATCTACACGAAATGGTTCAGCGAATACAACAAGCTGCACCCGGAGATCCAGATCAACTACCAGCCGATCGGATCGGGCGGCGGCATCAATCAGATCACGCACAAGACGGTGTTCTTCGGCGCGTCGGACGGTCCGATGACCGCCGACCAGATGAACGCGGCGCCCGGCAAGATCCTGCACTTCCCCACCGTACTCGGCGGAGTCGTGCCCATCTACAACATTCCCGGTTACAGCGGCGAGCTGCAGTTCACGGGTCCGGTGCTCGCCGACATTTATCTGGGCAAGATCACGAAGTGGAACGACCCGGCGATCGCGAAACTCAACTCCGGCGTCAACCTGCCTGGCACCGACATTACGGTCGTTCATCGCGCCGAAGGGTCCGGCACGACGTACATCTGGTGCGACTTCCTCTCGAAAGTCTCGCCTGAGTACAAGAAGCGGGTCGGCGTGGCGACGTCCGTCAACTGGCCGGTCGGGGTCGCGGGCAAGGGCAGCGACGGAGTGGCCGCGCTCGTCAGCCAGACGCCCGGCGCCGTCGGGTACAACGAGCTGATCTACGCGATCCAGAACAAGATCAAGTACGGGTCGGTACAGAACCAGGCCGGCAAGTTCCTGCAGGCGTCGCTCGACACCGTGACGGCGGCAGCGGCCGCAGCGGCCAAGAGCATGCCGCCGGACTTCAGGGTCTCCATCACCAACGCGCCGGGCGACGACGCGTATCCGATCTCGTCGTTCACGTGGCTGCTGCTGTACCAGAATCCAAGCGACAAAGCGCAGTCCAAGACGATGGCGGACTTCGTGAAGTGGGCGCTCACCGACGGGCAGAAGTACTGCAAGGACCTCGGCTACGCGCCGCTCCCGCAGAACGTCGTCGACATGGAGCTCAAAGCGCTCGCAACGATCAAAACGCAGTAAGCGATCCAGGCGTCGCCTCCTTCATGCGATCCACAGCGCGCGCCCGCCCCGACGAGATTCTGTTCCGCGTCGGGACGGGTGTCTTCGCCGTCCTGCTCATCTCACTGGTCGCGGCGATCGCCTTCGAACTGTGGCGCCAGTCGCAGCTCTCGATCCAGCAGTTCGGATGGAATTTCTGGCAGACCGACACGTGGGATCCGGTGTCGGGAGAGTTCGGCGCGCGGCCGTTCATCTGGGGCACGCTGTATTCGTCGGTGCTGGCGCTGCTCATCGCGACGCCGGTCGCGCTCGGGATCGCGATCTTCATCTCCGAACTCTCGCCGGCGTGGCTGCAGCGGCCGCTGGTGTTCTTCACGGAACTGCTCGCGGCGATCCCCTCGATCGTCTACGGTCTGTGGGGCATCTTCGTCCTGGTCCCGATCATCCGGAAGCTCGAGGTCGCAACGCCCGCGGCACTGAAGTCGCTGCCCCTCTTCAGCGGTCCGCCGCTCGGCGTTGGAATGCTTTCGGCCGCCGTCGTCCTGTCCATCATGGTGGTCCCCTTCACCTCGTCCATCGCGCGTGAGGTGCTCCGCGCCGTCCCGCAGGCGCAGCGCGAGGGTGCGTACGCGCTCGGCGCGACGCGCTGGGAAGCCATCCGGATGGCGCTCTTCTACGCACGCACGGGAATCGTCGGAGCCGTGATGCTCGGGTTCGGCCGCGCGCTCGGCGAGACGATGGCCGTGACGATGGTCATCGGCAACACGCCGCAGATTTCGCTGTCGCTCTACGCGCCGCAATACACGATGGCGGCGGTGCTGGCGAACGAGTTCAGCGAGGCCGCCGATCCGTTGTACCTCAACGCGCTCGTCGAGATCGGCATGGTGCTCTTCGTCATCACGCTCGTCATCAACGTCATCTCGCGGGCGTTCATCTGGTCGCTGGGCCGTCAAACGCGGCCGCGTCAGGCGAAGGCGGCGGCAGCGCCGGCCGTGGAGCCCGCCTGATGCGCGATCACTATCGGAAGGCGCTCTCGCAGACGGTCGTCGTGGTCTGCGTGGGGGCCGTTCTGCTCGCGCTCCTGCCGCTCGTGCTGGTTTTGTTCTACGTCCTCCAACAGGGCGTCTCGTCGCTGAACTGGGACTTCTTCACCAAGATGCCGGCGCCGATGGGGGAACCTGGCGGCGGCATGGGGAACGCGATCGTGGGGTCGTTCATCGTGATCGGGATCGGCGGGATCGGCGCGATCCCCATCGGCCTCATCGCGGGGATCTACGCGTCGGAATTCAAGGGGACGCGGCTGGCAGGCGCCACGCGGTTCGCGGCGGACACGCTGAACGGAGTGCCCTCCATCGTGGTCGGCGTCTTCGCATACGGCATCGCGGTGCTGCCCTTCCACCAGTTCTCCGCATTCGCGGGAGGAGTCGCGCTCGGGATCATGATGGTGCCGCTGGTGATGCGGACGACCGAGGAACTGCTGCTGCTGGTGCCGCATTCGCTGCGCGAGGGGGCGTTGGCGCTTGGCGCGACGCGCGCGCGCGCGGTCTTCACGGTCGTCGTGCCGGCCGCGCTACCGGGGATTCTGACCGGCATCCTGCTGGCGCTGGCGCGTGTGTCAGGAGAAACAGCGCCGCTGCTCTTCACCGCGTTCAACAACCGGTTCTTCAGCACCAATCCGCGGCAGCCGATTTCGACGCTGACCGTGCAGGTGTATACCTACGCGATGTCGCCGTCGCCCGACTGGCACCGCCAGGCCTGGGCGGGGGCGTTCGTGCTGGTCACGATCGTCCTCGCGTGTTCGCTGCTGGCGCGCGCCGCCACGGCCCGCCTCGCGCGAATGCAGCGCGGTGCCTGACGGAATCTCCAATGTTCATTCAATTACTGCGTCACAGTCGTGCAAACCGCCGCGCGTAATCTCGCACATCGCATGCCTTCGGGATCCCCGCCGCCGCGCATACTCGTCGTCGAAGACGAGCAGGATATCGCCAACCTGATCAAGCACACGCTCGAGCGGTCCGGCGACGGCAGCGTCGACACGGTTGCACGCGGCGACGAGGCGCTGCGCTCCATTGCGGAGCACGCGCCGGACCTCGTAATCCTGGATCTCAATCTCCCGATCCTGAGCGGAAGCGAAGTCTGCCGGATCCTGCGGCAGCGTCCCGAAACCGCGCAGATTCCAATCATCATGCTCACCGCGCGCACGAGCGAAGGGGACCGGGTGGCGGGACTCGACCTCGGCGCCGACGACTACATCACGAAGCCCTTCAGCCTCCGTGAGCTCGGCGCGAGGGTCCGCGCGGTGCTCAGGAGGCGGCAACCCGCCGGACAGCCTTCGCGTGCGGCCAGTTATCAGGGCCGACACATCGTCGCCGACTTCGAGGCCGTCGCCGTGGCCGTGGACGGCGAGCCGATCCGCCTCACGCGCCGCGAATTCGAGCTATTGCGATTTCTGGTCGAGAACAAGAATCGCGTGCTGTCGAGGGATCGTCTGCTGGAACGGGTGTGGGGCTACGACCGGTATATCGAGACGCGGTCTGTCGACGTCCACGTCGGACGCCTGCGATCGAAACTCGGCGTTGCCGGTCAGCAGATCGAAACGGTGGTCGGCCTCGGTTATCGATTCGTCGAGCCGTAACGACTGCTCGTCGGGCCTAGACGTTGGGGGTTCAGCTCGTGGACCAGCCGCGGTCTTCCAGCTCGTCAATCTGCTGGACGAAAGCCTGCATGGCGCGTTCGACGCGGTGCCAGTCGGAATACCACACGCGTTTCAGGACTTCACTGTCCTGCTCCTCGCGCACTTCCCAGCCGTGTTCGGTGTTGGCGCTGATCGAAAATCGCTTCGTGTGGCCGGCCTGGTGAAGTTCCCTCGCGAACATCGTGCACACCTGCTTTCCGTCGACCCGGTGAACCTCGATCTTTATCGCAGCGGCGTCCGGTGCGTTGTAAACAGTCTGTAA
>DATJIW010000090.1:0-83562 GCA_035492775.1 Vicinamibacterales bacterium | reverse complement strand
CGGCTGGCAGATTCGTTCCATCTCATCTACTACGACCAGCGCGGGCGGGGGAAGTCCGCCGACAAAGTCCGCCCCGCGGACGTGTCGCTCGCCTCTGACGTCGACGACATCGACACGCTACGCGAGCACTTTCACCTGCAGACGGTCACGGTGGTGCGGACATTCCTGGGGAACCGTGCTGGCGCTCGCGTATGCGCTCGCCCGCCATCGCTGACCACACCGCCGGGTCGATGCCGAACGCCCGGCACGTCACGCTGACCGACTGCGGGCACTTCAGCTATCTGGAATGCCCCGCAGACGTGCGCCGCGCGATCGACGAGTTCTATCGGCGCAAGTAGACGACAGTATGTCTGCGGACATGACCGACGCCCGCTCGCGCGCCGAGTCGAGGGCGCTCTGATGGCAAATTGGCCCTATTGTTTCTTCCGCCGATCCCTCGATTTACCTTTCCCGCCCATCAACCGCGTCGATTGGCCGCCAGATGCGAGCGCATGCGCTGGTCGCAGCGGGGTACGGCGATGACCTGGCGACAACATACGTTTCGCTTCCACCGCAACCACGTCATTCTTTCTGTGGGCGAACTGGATCAACATGTCGAGGCGTCCACCGAGGGCGCTTGCAGCTGCTTCCAGCTGTTCCACCTTCGAGCCGTGTTTGATATCGAGCAATCGATCGATCTGCGGGAGATGAACGTGCAGCCGTTTGGCGAGGGCGGCCTTTCCGACGTGCTGCTCGAGCATGGCGTTGTAAATCTGGACTTTCGCATCCACGATCGCAGACAGCGCGATGCCGTCGCCGGTGAGGGGCGACGGCGCCGGAATCGGACGGCGGTCGCGGATGTAAGCGTCGATGACCGTTTCCGCAGCGTCGACGGCGCGTGCGAGCGCTTCCTCTTTGTCCTCTCCGAAGGTGTGCGCCTCTGGAAAGTCCGGAAGCGTCACCAGGAGGGTGCCGTTATCATCCGGCGTCAGCTTGACGGTGTATCGCAACATGAGACCACTCCATTGTTCAGTGCCCCGCTCATTCTGCTGATCGAACTCACGTAGGTACTGCTTTGGAAAGCGAAATGCGACGAGATGTTACGGTGTGATTTCGATGGAGCCGGCGCTCGGACTTGAACCGAGGACCTGCTGATTACGAATCAGCTGCTCTACCAACTGAGCTACGCCGGCAATAAAGGCGGGACCAGGATTGACCACCGCGTGCACCTCACGTGGTCAATCGAACGATAATAGCACAGCGTCGCCGCACCGAGCACCTGCACCGAGCACCGAGGCACGAAGCACCGAGCACCTGATTTCCAATGCCCCTTCAAGACAACAATCCGCACCGGACCGACATCGGCGGCAAATTCCGCATCGGCGAAACGATCCTCTCGCCAGGCGTTCGCGCGATCGTCGATGCCGATCCGATCGCTGCCGTCAGCCTCAACGCGTTCGTGCGACTACACCAGAACGGCAACTGGGGGACGGTCTCATCCGAGCAAATCTCGGAGAACGAACGTGCACTTCAGGACGGCGGACCCGTGCGGAGTATTTACGCCCTCCAAAGCCAAACGATCTGGATTGTCACCGACGCGGAACCGCGCGACACGACCCGAGTGCTCCTTCCCGAGGAGTCAGTCGAACGAGGTCTCACCAGCTGACTGAGTGTGACGGCGCCCCCGATTTGTTCGAACACACCTGCCATTCGGTTCGCTGGCGCGCCGCGCACGAATCGCACCGGGGTGAAAGATGCTGACGCGCACGATTCCCTCGTCCGGGGAAGAGCTTCCTCTGATCGGCTTGGGAACCTGGCAGGCCTTCGACGTCGGTAATCGCGAAGAGGAGCGGGCACCCCTGCGGGCGGTGCTGTCGGCGTTTGCCGCGTCTGGCGCGCGCGTGATCGACTCGTCGCCCATGTACGGCCGGGCCGAACGCGTGCTCGGCGATCTGATCGCAGAGCTCGGCCTTCGCCCGCGGCTGTACATCGCCACGAAAGTCTGGACGACCGGAAGAAAGAGCGGCATCGACCAGATGGAGGAGTCGATGCGGCGCCTCCGCGTCGATCATCTCGATCTATTGCAGGTGCACAATCTGGTGGATGCGAGAACCCACCTCGATACCCTGAGAGCGTGGAAACGGGACGGCCGCGTGCGCTACATCGGACTGACGCATTACACGGCGCGCGGCGCGGAGGAGATTGCAGACCTTCTCCACGCAGAGCCGGTGGACTTCGTCCAGATCAATTACGGACCCATCGAGCGCGAAGCGGAGCGGCGGCTGTTTCCGCTGACGCGCGATCGCGGCATTGCCGTGCTCGCGAACCGGCCGCTCGGCGGCGACTCCGGCCGGCTGATGAAACGCCTGTCTGCCGCGTCTCTGCCCGAGTGGGCGGCCGAGATCGGATGCACGAGCTGGGCGCAACTCGCGCTCGCGTTCGTCGTGTCGCATCCGGCGGTCACGTGCGCGATTCCGGCGACGACCAGGCCCGACCACCTGCGCGACAATGTGCGTGCCGGAGCCGGGCCGCTTCCCGATCAGCCGCTGCGCAAGCGCATCGCCGAGGCGATCGCGCAAGCGGCTGGTTGACCCTATTCCTGCCGCAGCACGACCGCTGGTGATGCGCCGATGGCGTGCAGCGCGGGGATCGCGCAAGCGGCGGCGGCAACGCCGAGCAGCGCTGCCGCGACCGCGCCGTAAGTGGAAGGATCGGTCGCGCTCACGCCAAACAGCAGCGCGTTCGCCAGTCTCGTCACGTTCAAAGCGCCGACGACGCCCAACGTGACGCCTGCGGCGACAAGCCACGTTCCCCGCGCTACGAAGAGCCCGAGGACGCGCGCGGGACGTCCGCCCAGCGCGATCCGGATGCTGATTTCTTTTCTCTGCTGGTGCACGTAGTTGGCCATCAAGCTATAGATGCCGACGATCGACAGGAGCAGGGCCACGGCCGCAAAACCCGCCGCGAGCGCCGACAGCCCTGCCGGCCGCTGCAGCGAGTCGGCGACCAGCTCGTCGATCGTGCCCGCGTTCGCGAGCGGCACGCCGGGATTGAGGCCCCGCAGCACGTCACGCACGGCCTGCAGCGCCGTCGAGTCGCTGCCTGCCGTGCGTACGAGGAGATATCGGGATCGCTCCGCACGGTCCATCGGTGAATACACAGTTCCCTGATCAGGAGCCGACAATCCGTCGTACTTCACGACGGGCACGACCCCGACAACCGTTGTCCAGGGACACGTGGAGCAGCCGCCTTCGTGCAGATGTCTCCCAACCGCCGACTGGCCTGGAAAGAAACGCTTCGCCCACGCCGTGTCGACGACGATCACCGGCGGCGCATCCTCGTTCGCATCACGGTCGTCGAGCAGCCGTCCCTCGACCGCGTGCGCTCCAATCAACGGAAAATACTCGGGCGTGACCGCGACCCACGTCGTCACGGGCTGAGACTGGCCGGCCGTGACCGGCGCATCCTGCAGCTCGAAATTGTTCTGGTTCCCTGCATCGTCTGGCGGACGGCTGTCGGTGAACGCCGCATCGACGATGCCGGGCGCCGCGAGGACCCGTTTGCGAAGTTCGGTCCAGAAAGCGATCGTCTGCGCGGGTGTGCTGTAGGACGTTGCCGGAACCGTGATGCCTGCCGTCAAAACGCCGCGGGTGTCGAAACCGACTGGTACCCGCTCGAGGCGATGGAGCGTGGTCATGAACAGCAAGGCGAGGATCAACATCGGCGTCGCGACGGCGAACTGCGCCGCGACCAGGGCTGCACCGACCCGCCGACCGCGGCGGCTGTGAGTGGCAGACCGGCCGGAATCTCGCAGCGTGTCGTCGAGCGAGCCGCGCGTTCCCGCCGTCGCCGGAATGAGACCGAAGAGCACAATGCTCAGCGCCGTACTCAGGAGCAACACCGCCAGCGTGCGTCCCCCCAGCGTCATCTCCGCGGCGCGCGGCACGTAGTCGACCGCCAGCGTCTGAACGAGGCGAATTCCCCCTGACGCGAGGGCGGCGCCGAGAAGAGCGGCGATCGTCGCGAGCAGTGCCGACTCTATCAGCAGGTGCGCGAGCACACGTCCGCGCGACGCGCCCAGCGCCGTGCGCACGGCAAGTTCCCGCCTGCGCCCCGCGACACGTGCGAGCAGGAGGGTGGACGCGTTGACGCACGCGATCAGCCACACGAACGCTACGACGGCGGCGACGACAGCCGCCGTTCCCGGAAAGTCACCGGCAACCTGGCGTTTCAGATCCACCATGCCCCACGTGGCGCGTTCGTCCTGATATGACGATTGCCACAACGGGAAGATCCTGCGATCGATCTCGCGGAGCTGCGCCTCGGCGGCCGCGCGCGGCGTACCCGGCGCGAGCCGTCCGAGTGCGGTAATGAGGAACGGTCCCCGGCGAGGCGGCGTGGTCCATCGAGCTGCCACGAACGCGTCGATGCCGCGCTCGAGCGGACCTGTATCCGGAGGCATGATGCCGAGTACGGTGTACGGAGTCTCGTCGAGGCGGATCACCTTTCCGACGACGGACGGGTCCAGCCCAAGGCGTTCCTTCCAGAACTCGTACGAGACGACTGCCGTCGGTGGCGCTCCGCTGCGGTCGTCGGACGGCGCGAACGTTCGGCCATTCAGTGGCTGCAGGCGGAGCACGTCGAAGTACCCGGCCGATACCAGACGCACGCGCAGCCGTTCGGCGTTGCGGCCGTCGGAATACGCCATCGCGCGGTCGGTGTAGCCGGCGACGCGGCTGAACGCGGTCTGCTGCTGGTCCAGCGCCAGGTAATCCGCCACGGAGAAGCGCCATCGATACGGCGGAGAGTCGGTGAAGATTCGGAAGAGCTCGTCCGGGTTCTGATACGGGAGCGGGCGGAAAATGGCGGCATCGGCGGCCGCGAACATTACCGTCGTCGCGCCGATCCCGATTCCCACCGTTCCGACGATCGTCAGCGCGAGCAGGGGGACGCGCCGCAAGGCGCGCACGCTCACCCGTACATCCTGTCCGAGCCCCGAGAAAAACAAATGCCGCCGCATGCGTTGCGCCTTTCGATGGTGCTGCGCGACGCAGTAGCGCCGCGTCGCTTCGAGGTCTCCGAACTGTGCAAGAGCCGCGCGACGCGCGGCGTCTTCCGTGAGTCCCTGCGCCTTCAGCGCATCGATCCGCTGATCGATGTGCGCGCGCAGTTCCTCGTCGATCTCCGCCGGCGATGCGGGACGACGCTCGCCGCCGTCGAGTGGCACGCGCATCAGACGCCTTTCAGCAGCGAAGCCAGCGCTCGCGCGTATCGGTGCCACTCGGCGGCCTGCTCCCTGACGCGCCGCCGGCCTTTCGGCGTAAGCGAGTAGAACCGCGCGCGCCGGTTGTTTTCGGAGGCGCCCCACTCGGCGTCGACCAGGCCCTGCTGCTCGAGCCGGTGCAGCGCCTGGTACAAGGCGCCGTCCTGGATGCTCAGCTCGCCCGTCGTGGCTTCGCGGACCTGTTCGGCGATGCCGTAGCCATGGGCAGGGCCTCGGGCCAGAATCCCGAGGATCATCAGGTCGAGCGTGCCCTGGACGAGGGCGAGGCCTTCGCGTCCCATCTGCTCCCCTTAGACGCTGTGGGGAGCAATTCGGTTGGCTGAAATCAACGAGACTGGATCAGGCGCCGGCTCGTGCGCCGGAGCCGGCCAGCGAGGGGGGCGCCGGCATTTCGGGCACGTATTCGCGCTCCCTGGCGCGGATCGCCTTGTAGCGCCTGAAGACGTCGCGCGACGACTCGAGTCCCAAACAGGACCGCCAGGAGCTGCCCCGGAACGTATGCGCGAGCATCCACGGTCCATTCCGTAAGACAAAGCCCGGATAATGACGCAACGCGCTCGGAAGGTGGCGCACTTTCATCCAGCGCTCCGCCCGCCATCGCATGAACTCGATGGCATCGGCCTCGAGATGCTCGGTCCGCACGACCGCCGTCGTCCCGTCGTACTCCTCCACGCGCGTGTTGACGATGAGGTTCTGTTTGCGGAAATCCTCCGTCATCGGCGTGCCGGGGTAGGGGGTGGGGTGCTGAATATACGGCCAGTCCACGTAGCGCCTCGCGAACGCAAGGTTGGCCTCGATGGACTCCGGCGTGTCGCCAGGGTTGCCGACGATGATGCCGCCGACGACGTTCATGCCATGGCGGTGCAGCAGTTCGATCGCCCGAAGCGACGCGTTTCCAACGCGCCGGCCGTCTTTCCGTTCCGCATTCTTGGCGGACGCGCGGAGGAAGGCCAGATCGGCGTCGAGGACGTTCTCGATGCCGAGGAACACATACTTGAATCCTGCCCGCCGCATGAGCGGCGCGAGGCGCTCGCCATGGCTCGCAATGGACGAGGTCATCGCCTGCACGATGTAATGGATGTCGGTCAGCCCGGCATCCACGATTGCCGCGCACAACGTTTCGAACCGCGCGACGTTCAGGGTGATGTTGTCGTCGACCAGAAAGATTGCGCGCGCCCCTCGCCGCCTCGCGTCCGCGATGTCCGCAATGACGCGGCTGACGTCGATCGCGTGGAAGTTCCGGCCGCGCATCTCGATGATCGAGCAGAAGCTGCAGTCGTACGTACACCCGCGCGAAGTCTCGACGATGTCGATTGGCCGCCCGAGGAACGTGTAGCCCTGGAGTACCCGCGCGGCTCGATTGGGTAGTTCGAGCGGCGACTGCTCGAGGCGCTGAACCGGCCTCGCCGGGTTGTGCTGGAACGGCAGATCCGGAAGCGGCCGGAACGACAAGCCGGCGATGCCGGACACGGGACGGCGATCCTCGATCGCGTCCAGCAGCGCTTTGAACGTGTGCTCGCCTTCGCCGCGCACGATGAAATCGACGCCGCTCCGCGGATCGTCGTACTCCTCAGGCGCAAGGCTGGGATCGTAGCCTCCCAGCACGACGACGGTCGATGGCGCAGCCATCCGGATGCGCCGCACGAGCCGGAGAGCGGTCCGCCGCTGGAAGGTCATGACGGACAGTCCGACGACCTGCGGCTGATATCGAGCGATGAGTGTATCGACCGTCTGCGCGACGCGATCCTGCACCAGGATCAGGTCTGCAATGGCCGCTGTGTGACGGTTCCCGATGTTGCCGGCGAGCGATGCGAGCGCGCCGTTCGGCATCCGCATCGTCAATGCTGGCGTGTGCTCGAACGAATCAGGCATCGAGAGCAGCAGCACGCGCATGAGCGGATAGTACCATGGTGACGAAATGGCCGAAGCGATTCTTCAGTGGATAGCGGCGTACGGCCTTGGCGCGATTTTCGTGCTGCTGATGCTCGGCGTTTTCGGGCTGCCGGTGCCGGACGAAACGTTGCTGACCTTTACGGGAGTGCTGATCGGCCAGGGGCGGCTCGGGTTCCCGTCATCGTGGGCCGTGGCGGCGTCCGGCAGCATGTGCGGCATTACGCTGAGCTACGTGCTCGGCCGTACCGGCGGGCGGGCGATCCTGGTGCACTACGGGTCCTGGCTCCATGTGACGCACGAACGCGTCACGCGTGTCGAACGCTGGATGGAGCACTCGGGCCGATGGGCGCTGACGTTCGGCTACTTCGTGCCGGGAGTCCGTCACTTGACTGCGATCGTGGCTGGCTCGTCGGAACTGCCCCCGTCGATCTTCGCCCTGGCTGCGTACCCGGGGGCCGCCTTGTGGTCGCTCACCTTCATCACGCTTGGCTGGTATGTCGGCGATCGCTGGGAGGAAGTTCTCGCGATCGTGCACCGGCACCTCGTCTCTGCGTCCGTCGTGCTGGCGGTGGGTATCGCTGCGTATCTACTGATCCGCGGCGTGCCGAAGCGTCGCGACCGAAAAGACTGAATACACACCCGATTGCGCGTCAGGCGTCAGCGGTGCAGTGAAGAGACGCTGCACACGCGGAAGCTGATCGGCGCGCACGGCCAGCAGTGCCGTTGGCGGCAACGTGTTCAGCCGCTGAAACACATCGGCGAGCGTCGCGTCGGCGAATCGATCCGGGGCTGCCTCGCGCCGCAGGTCCGGCGACAGATAGAAGATGACCGAACCAATCCGCTCGTCGAACACCAGTACTCGCGGCGGCAAGGATGTCCGGCCATTCAGAATCGTGGCGAGATCCCTGGCCGTCATCCACCGAGCGGCCCGCGGCAGCACGAGCAGAATGATCGCGGCAAACGACACGAACGCAATCCCTGACATCCACGGCACCCGGCGGTCGCCGCGTTGTCTCGAACCGGCGTAGCCGGCGACGACGATCACGGTGGTCACGGCGGCCATCGCCCCGGCGTGGCCGCTGGTACTGGCGGGAAAGCGCCAGATGAAAGCCGCGGCCGCGACGACCGGCAGCAGCGCGCACGTCAGCACGAACAACGAGTACCTCGCCTTGCTCCAGCCGGAACGCGCCGATGATGCCGCGAGGGACCGGCCGATCTCCATCGCAATCGCAGGAAACACGGGCAGCACGTATGTTGCGAGTTTCGATTCCCCGGCGCTGAGAAAGGTCAAGCCGGCGAAGAACCACGTCCATACCACGCGGCGACTGCGGGCCGCTGCAGCGTCTGAGCTTCCGGCGATCGCGAACGGCAGCCACGGAAGCGCGCCGCCGAGGACGATGGGCACGTAATACCACCACCCCCGGCCGGCGTGCCGCTGCGTGGCCGTGAAGTATCCCTGCACGTGCCGTTCGACGAAGTAGTAGTGCAGGTAACCCGGATGGGCCCGTTCCATCGCGACGTACCAGGGTGCGGCAACGAGTACGGCGATCGCAGCAGATGCAATCCCTGCGACGATCAAACGCGGAAGCGCCCGCCGATCGAATGCGACGACGGCCAGCCCGAAAAGGCCGGCGAATGCCACGCCGACGAGGCCCTTCGTGAGGATCGATAGCCCGAGGCAAGCGCCGACGACGATCGTCCACGGCATGAGCCGTCCGCCGTGCGCGATTCTCCAGATTCCCAGGCAGGACAGTACGAGAAACGGCACCAGCGCGACGTCGTGCACCGCCACCTCGCTCACACCCACCGGCAGGAGCATCGTCGCGTATGCGATGCCGGCCGCGTAGCCGGCGCGCGGCTCGAAGAGCGCCGCGCCCAGGAGGGCAACCGTGCACGCGCCAAACAGTCCGAACAGCAGCGGCGGCAGCCGGACCGCCGTTTCGTCCATGCCGAACGCGGCGAGCGAAGCCGCTTCGGTCCAGAAAAAGAGGATCGGCTTGTCGAGGAACGGCTCGCCGAGGAACGTCGGCGTCACGTAATCGTGCCGGAGCAGCATTTCCTGTGCGATGGCGGCGTGCAGTCCTTCGTCCGGATCGATCAACGGCGCCCGCGCGGCCAGCGAAACGAGGCAGACGCCCGCCGCTGTGAGGAAGAATGCAAGCCGCAGGGAAGACATCGGGGCGCGGGCATCGTACCAGAGGACGGCGATGCGTTCACCAGCCTCCAGCGGAACTAGTGCGGAGCGTCGATCGTGGCGATGAGCGGATAATGATCGGAGCCATAGCGCGACTCGGCGCGACGGACGCGGATCTGCCAGCCGTCAGGCAGGCGAGCGAGTACGTGGTCGAGGCGCATCGGTCCGAACGTCGCACGGCGATCCTCCGGGTGCGACAGCGGAAGCACGCGCGCGAGTTCCCGGAACGCAGCGTCGCTGTAGCCGAACCATGAATTCAGATCGCCGCCCAGCACTGTCGGCCTGTCGTCATCCAGCGCCATCGTGAGCGCATGCGCCTGGCGGACGCGTCCCGGCTCTGACAGGACCCACAGGTGGTGCGCCACCATGTTCGTGAAATGAACGCTGACTATTCGAATGGTTACGGGCGCCGCCGCGCGGATGCGGATATCTGCGGCGACTGCCACGCGCCGCTGCCGTTCGAGCGGGAGTTCGATCGCTTCGAGGTCATCGAGTGTGATCGACGAGAGGATCGCGTTACCGCGATCCTCCGGACCTTCGCCGTTTCGCATCGACGGCACGTAGAACATCGAGAGTCCGAGTGCACTCGCCGTCATTTCGATGCCGCGCCGTGAGCGGTCCGGCGTGGTCGGTGTCACCGCCGACGCCAGGCGGGAGCCAGCGGGCGCCCGTTCCGGCACGGAGTCGTCGTGGCGGAGAACCTCCTGGAGCAGCAGCACAAAGCTGCGAGGCGCCTGGCCTGTAAGGCGTCCGGAGCGCACGTCGGCAACGAGCCGCTCGATGTCGCCTCCGCCGACGTGCGTGTTCCAGGAGACAACGACGAGCGGCGGTACTCCGTCGCGAAACCCGGCGGCCGCATTCCGAACCGCCGGTGTTCCGACCGCGGCGCACCAACGATCCGCGTCCGCCCGTTCTCCAGCGTCGACCGCCCGCACCCAGATGACTTCCTGCGTCGGAACGGCGGCGCCGCACGCCGCGTCCGGCCGCTCCGGGTGGAGCATCGGACTACTCACGCATGCTCCGGAACCACCCAGCGTGAGAACTGCAGTGCTCAGAATTCGAATCGCATTCCGCGGGATCAACGACGTTGTCATGTGATTGTGGCTGGTGCGGCCCATGCATGCACTGGTGGCCGTGCAAGGGTGGCGACCTCTGCTGTGTTCGGTTGGGCTTGGCGTCGCCCTCATCGCCTGTGGCAGCTCCGCCACGACCAACGTCACCGGCCCGACCGCGGTCAAGTGTCAGGTGACGTTGACCGGCCCATCCGGCAGCTTCGGTGCGCAAGGTGGGAGCGGCAGCGTGACCGTGTCGACCTCGCGTGAGTGCGCCTGGTCTGCCTCCTCTTCTGGCGCCTGGATTCACATCACGACGGGGCAGTCGGGCCAAGGCGACGGAACCGTCTCGTACTCGGTCGACGCGAATGCCGATCCCGTTGCACGTCAGGGCAGTGTCGCTGTGAACAGCGCGCTGGCGCCCGTCTCGCAGGGCGCCGCACCATGTCAGTACAAGATCACGTCCTCGGAAGACTCGCTTGGCGCGAACGGGGGACAGGCGACGGTCGGCGTCTCCACGCATGCCGCGTGTAGTTGGACCGCAACCGCGAGTGCGACGTGGGTGACTGTCTCGCCGCAATCGGGTAAGGGTCCCGGCACGGTGTCGATCATCGCAACTGCTAACCCCGGTCCCGCCCGAACGGTCACTCTCACCATCGGACCTGATCAGGTCGTACTCCACCAATTGAGTCCGCCGCTGACACCGCCTGCTCCAGCGCCCACGCCTGGACCGGCCCCCATGCCGGCGCCCTCGCCGACTCCGCCTCCGACGCCGGCGCCCGGGCCCGCGCCGTCGCCTTCACCAGCTCCGCAGCCGCCGCCTGCGCCTACTCCGATCATCGATGTGACGGGACAGGTCGACCAGCTGAAGGGCGTGTGCCCGGTGATTTCCTTCCGCGTCGACCGCAAGACGACCGTGCAGACGACGACGTCGACCGATTTCGAGGCCGGCTCGTGCAAAGACATTGCTAACCACGACACCGTGTTCGTGCACGGGCAGCAGCAGCCGGGAGGCACAGTGATCGCCGACATCGTCAGGCAGCAGAAGGACTGATGCGCCGCCGCCTTTTCATCTTCGTGCTCGCGGCAGCAGGGATCGCGGCACCGGCGTCGGCGCAGACGACGCCGAACGACATCATCTCGTTCCTCGTGACGAACCAGGCCGTGTCCACTGGCGACTTCCAGAAGGATCAAGCCGCCGCGGCAGCCACGCGCGACACGATTGCACGCGCGCTGCTCATCAATCTCACCAGCGCGCCCATAGGAACCTCTTCGAGCGGTTTCGTCTATCGGCTGGATCCGGAGCTGGGCACGATGACGCGTGTCAGCCAAAGCTTCGGCACATTCTTCGTCGAGCGCGCCGCCACCGGCGGCCGCGGGCACCTCTCGCTCGGGGCATCGGCAACGCACGCGTCATACGACCAGCTGGACGGTTTGCATCTCGATGACGGCACGCTTGTGACCACGGCGAATCAATTCACGGACGAGGCGGCGCCGTTCGACGTGGAATCGCTGACGCTGAGGATTCGAACCAATACGCTGACAGTCTTTGGAAGCTACGGCATCACCGATCGCCTCGAGCTCGGCGCCGCGCTTCCGCTGGTACAGCTCCACATCGAGGGTTCCCGCACGAATGTCTACCGCGGTCAGACGTTCGTCCAGGCGAGCGGGAGCGCCGACGCGAGCGGCATCGCCGACGTTGCCATTCGCGCCAAATACGCGATCGTGAATACCCGGCAGGGCGCGTTCGGCGTTGCTACCGAGGTGCGCCTCCCGACGGGCAACGAAGACGACCTGCTGGGAGCCGGCCGATCCGCCGTCCGCGTACTCGCCCTCGGATCGGCGGAGGGACCCCGCCTCAGCGTCCACGGGAACGCCGGCTTCGTGCGCGGCGGCGCGTCCGACGAGATCACAGCCGGCGGTGCCGTCACGGTGGCGTTGAGTCCCCGCGTCACGGCGTCCGGGGAAACGCTCGTTCGACGGTTGTCCGATCTACACGGCATCGTTCCAGTGTCGCAGCCGCACCCGACGATCGTCGGTGTCGAAACCTTGCGTCTGCTGCCGGGAGACAATGCGTCCATGCTGTCCTCCCTCGTCACCGGGGTGAAATGGAACGTGGCGGGAACGCTGGTCGTGTCCGGACAGGTGCAGTGGCGCCTCGGGCACGATGGTCTCACCGCGCCGTGGGCCCCGTCGCTGTCGTTCGATTATCTGTTCTGAACGCGCGCGTCGCGAATCACCCAGTCGTCGCCGCTCTTCTCGAGGTCGAACGCCCAGCGGCGCATGTCCGTGTGGGGACCTCCGCCGATCTTCGGCTCCCACGTTGCCGATCCGGAACAAGTCGCGCGCGCCACGGTGCTGCGGACATCGACGGAACAATCTGCAAATGCGATCTTCTGCTCGTTCAGTCCGTTGAACGCCCGGGACAGCGCCGTGCGATTCACGCTCGGCCAGACCGCCTTTGCCGCATCGGCATCCAGGCGTGTGTACGCCTCCGCATACCTGTCGAGCGTGCTCCGCACGAGCGCCGCATCGTCCGCCCGCTTCGGCGTCGGGAGCGACGGCATGGGGGGCGCGGGATCGGCCGCGCGAGCAATCAGCGGCGCTGCGTGCGGCCCCACCCCGCCCGTGGTCGGCTCCGCAGGCCGGTCGCTGCGATCGACGGCCGCTGTCGGAGCGGCAAGCGGCGTCTCCTTGCCGAGAGCGGCGATGGCGCCGACGTCGGCCGGCGCGGGCTCCGGCGGTTCCGGCGATTGCGCAGGAACCGGTCCAGCGGTGCCTGCGGGTTGCGGGACAGCGTTCGTATCACCTCGCGCGGGCGATGGAGAGGTCATCGCCGCGCTCTCAAACGGCTTCTGCTGGATTGGAGCCGGCGCCGAAGGCACGGCTGCGTCTGAATCCGCGCCGGAGATCACCACAGGCGGAACTTGTTCGGTCTCAATTCTGATCGCGGGTGAGGGAGGCGGGCCGGGAGCAGGCTGCGCGGGCGGCACGACAGCGGTCGAAGCCGCCGGTGTCATGGAATTCAAGGTTGTGGAATGCGTCGGCACAGCGGCGACGCGCCAACCGTACGTTCCGGCGGCGGCGCACACGAGCAGACCCGCGGCGATGGCAATGGCGCGACGCGCGCGCGCCATCACCGGCGCGCGCACAGCCTGCTCCGCCGCTTGCGCGACCTTCGCTTCGAGATCGTCGATCGCCGTCAGTGTCGGACAGAGGCGGCGCGCCTCGTCGAGCGCTGCGCGGGCCTCGTCACACGATCCGGCATCGAGCGCCGCTTCCGCGCGAGCCATCATCCGCTCCGCGCGGCGTCGTCGCATCCGGAGCTCGAAGCTCTGCCACTCTTCGGTGGCGATATGCGACGCCATCGCTCGGCGCGGAGTGCAAGATGCACACCAGCAGAGGTCTTGCTGGCCAGGTTCAAATCAACAATCGTTGCAGGACGATCAGACTGTCAGGTTCTTCGATCTTGGCAGGAAGAGAGGTTCGGTCTCACTGTTGAGGAGCACCCACAGCCCGTAGATGCCGAGCAGCGTCCCGAACGGGATGTTTATCAGGTTCAGAGCGGACAGCGCGATCCCGACGATGCGCGCCCATGGGCGGAAGTTCAGCAGACCGATGCCGACCACGATTCCGGGGATCGACAGGACAACGAGGAATGCGACGAAGGCCGTGCCGACGGCGCCGATGATGGGCAGCGCGATAGCCGTATCGTGCGGGTCCGCATTCGCCGCCGTGGCAGACGCGCCGATCGCGAACGCGATAAAGAAAAAAATCGCGGCGCAGATGCAGATTGCGCTCAGCGCGATGAAGAGCACACCGAGAACCTTGACGTGCGTTTGCATGCTCAGCTCGTCGTTCGGGCCCGATTCCGGGAACGGATCCGGGCGGCAGAAGACCAGTGACGGTTATTCTTCGCCTTCGTCCTCGTCCTTGTGCGTCGCGATGTTGTCGATCTCGGGGTCCTCGTCGGCCTGATCAATCGCGCGCCAGTCCTCGTCCGCGTCGTACAACCGGCCGACGGGCCGTTCCTTGATCGGGCCGCGAGGGCCGCGATCGTTCCGCTCTTTCTGTTTGCGCTTGTGTTTCGGTGGAGCGTCCGGCCCGAAATTCTTGCTGCGCGACGTGGGAACGTCACCCGTGCGGGGTGCGAATCCGCCCGGCCGAGGGCCGCTGAAGCCGCCGGGACTCGCGGTTCCGCCCGGTCCTGCGGGACGAGCGCCGCTGAAGCCTCCCGGCCGCGGGCCGCCAGGGCCGCCGCCCGGGCGCGGACCACCGAAGCCGCCGGGCCGGGGTCCTCCGGGGCCGCGCTCTTCCCGCGGCCGCGCTTCGCTGACAGCCAGCGGCCGTCCGCGGAACGGCTGCTGATCGAATCGCTGGATCGCCTGCTCCGCGACCGCCCGGTCCGCGTAGTCCACGAATGCGAAGCCGCGTGGACGGCCGGTCTCGCGATCGACAGGCAGTACGACCGATGTTGGTGCGCCGACGCCGGACAGGTGCTCGCGTAGGTCCGCTTCGGTTGCGGAATACGGCAGGTTCCCGATGAACAGACGGACTGACACAGCTCCCTCGTTGTAAACGGGCGTCAGGCAATCGCCGGCCGCCGTCCGCGCCCATCGTGCGCGCGGCCCCACAAAATAACACGGTTTGACCGCCGAGGTTGCTGCCGGGCCACGGCCGCGCTACGATGGACTGTTCCGGCCATGCCGGAATTCTCCATATACATGGCACTACCCACAACCGGGCCCGCTCGCGGCCAGATCGTCGTGCGCGGCGCCCGGACGCACAATCTGAAGAACGTCGATCTGACCCTCCCGCCCCGGTCGCTCATCGTGATGACAGGCGTGAGCGGGTCCGGTAAGTCATCCCTCGCATTCGACACGATTTACGCCGAAGGTCAGCGCCGGTATGTCGAGTCCTTGTCGGCATACGCGCGCCAGTTCCTCGAGCGGATGGAAAAGCCGGACATAGATGCCATCGAAGGGATCTGCCCGGCGATCGCGATCCGCCAGAAGAACAGCATTCGCAACCCGCGTTCCACCGTCGGAACGACGACGGAGATTCACGACTATCTGCGGCTGCTCTACGCGCGCGTCGGACGGACCTTCTGCCGTTCCTGCGGCCGGGAGGTCATCCGGGAGACCGCGGAAGTCGTCGCGGCGCGCCTGGGGGAGCTTCCCCCAGGCACCCGACTATTGATCGGATTCGAAATGCCCGTCGTCACGGCCACGCCGCTGGCCGTGGTCGCTCCCGAACCGGACGCGGACGAAGACGAGATCTCAGGCGATGCCATCGACGATCAGCCCGACGTACCGCAGCCGGATCTGCCGGACCTCATCGATCCCGTCGCAGAGACTCTGGCTGCACTGCGCCGCAAGGGCTTCGGCCGATTGTACGTCGACGGACAAACCGTAAACGTCGAAGACGTCGACACGGCCTCGCTTCGCGATCGCGCGACGCTCCAGGTGATCGTCGATCGAGTGAAGATCGACCCGGACGTCCGCGCACGCCTGACCGATTCGATCGAGATTGCCTATCAGGAAGGCGGCGGCGCCGCGTTCGCGATCGAGTCGGCGTCAGCGTCGGAAGCGCCCGTCGTCCACCGGTTTTCGGAGCGTTTCGAGTGCCGCAGCTGCAACATCCCATACGAAGTCCCGCAGCCCCGGCTTTTTTCGTTCAATAACCCGTTCGGCGCGTGTCCGCTGTGCCACGGATTCGGCAACATCATCGAGCTCGACATGGACCTCGTCGTGCCCGACCCGTCCAAGTCGATCCAGCAGGGGGCGATCGAGCCCTGGAGCAAGCCGCACTATCGCGCGCAGCTCGCCGAGCTGAAGCGCGTCGCGAAGAAACGCGTGCGGCTCGACGTTCCCTGGTCCGATCTCACTCCGGACGAAAAACAGTTCGTCATCGAAGGCGACGCACCGGCGGTCTCCGGACAGCGGACCACCGAGTGGGAAGGCGTGAAGGGCTTCTTCCGCTGGCTCGAACGCAAGAAGTACAAGGTGCACGTCCGGGTGTTCCTGAGCCGTTATCGGGGATACCTGACCTGTCCGGAATGCAACGGCGCGCGGCTGCGCCGGGAAGCGCGCGACGTTCGCGTCGGAGATCGGACGATCGATGTCGTCTGCGCGCTCACCGTCCGAGAGGCGGATCGCTTCTTCGCCGAGCTCCGGTTGTCCGAGAAGGATGCCGCCGTTGCCGAAAAAGTGCTGGCCGAGATCCGCAAGCGGCTGGGATTCCTGCGCGATGTCGGGCTCGATTACCTGACGCTCGACAGGCTCTCGTCGACGCTTTCGGGCGGCGAGTCGCAGCGGATCAACCTGGCGACGTCGCTCGGATCCGCGCTGGTAGATACGCTGTACGTGCTCGACGAGCCGTCGATTGGCCTGCATTCGCGGGACAACGAGCGGTTGATCGCGATCCTCCGGCAGCTGCGCGATCAAGGCAACACCGTCCTCGTCGTCGAGCACGACGCCGACATGATCAAGGTCGCCGACCAGGTCGTCGACATGGGACTCGGAGCGGGCGAGCAGGGCGGACGCGTCATTTTCTCCGGGACGCTGTCGAATCTGCTCAAGGAACCGCGGTCGCTCACGGCGAAATACATGCGCGACGAGCTGGCGATTCCGGTGCCGGCAACCCGCCGTCGTCCGTCGAACCAGCGCATCCGCGTGCTGGCGGCATCCGAGCACAATCTGAAGAACATCGACGTTGAGATTCCGCTTGGCCTGCTCACGTGCGTGACCGGCGTCAGCGGGTCTGGAAAGAGCACCTTCGTGCACGACGTGCTGTATGCCGCGTTGAAGCGCGCGAAGGGAGACTGGGACCGCCGGGTGGGAACGCACCGGAAGCTCGAAGGAGCGGAGTTCATCTCCGACGTCGTCCTTGTCGATCAGGCGCCGATCGGTCGGACGCCGCGATCCAACCCTGTGACGTATCTCAAGGCGTTCGATCCGATCCGCGAGCTGTTCGCCGCGACGAAGGATGCGAGAACCCGCGGCCTGAGCGCGAGCCATTTCTCGTTCAACGTGCCCGGCGGACGCTGCGAGGCGTGCGAAGGCGAAGGGGAAGTCAAGGTCGAGATGCAGTTCCTGGCCGACGTCTTCGTGCCCTGCGAGGTCTGCGAAGGCAAACGCTTCAAACCTCAGGTGCTCGACGTGAAGTACCGCGGTCGGAGCATCGATCAGGTGCTCGACATGACGGTCCGTGAGGCGCTGACGTTCTTCAGCACGTCGCCGAAAGTGCTGCGGCGTCTGCAGGTGCTCGACGAAATCGGCCTGGGATATCTGCGGCTGGGGCAGCCTGCCACGACGCTGTCGGGAGGGGAGGCGCAGCGCATCAAGATCGCGGCGCACCTGTCGACGCAGACCGGCGATCGCGTTCTGTACATCCTGGACGAGCCCACGACGGGCCTGCACTTCGACGACATCGCGAAGCTGCTCGCGGCATTCAGGAAACTGCTGCAGGCGGGCCACAGCCTGCTCGTGATCGAGCACAACCTCGACGTCATCAAGACGGCTGACTGGGTCATTGATCTCGGGCCCGAAGGCGGCGAGGCCGGGGGCGCGGTCATCGTGACGGGGACGCCGGAGCAGATCGCCCAGCACTCTGAATCACACACCGGTCGGTACCTGAGGGAAGCGCTCGCGACCGGCCGCTCGAACGCATACGCATAGTCGGCAATTGAACACAGACGGTGGACCAGGGACTGATTCAGCCGTTCTATCCTTCCGGCTGCTAAAATAAGGACCGCTCCCTCCAATATCAGCCATGCGGAAAATCTGTGCAGTGTTGTGTCTGCTCGCCGCAGCGCCAATCGTCGGGGCGCAAACCCTGCGCTTCGACGATGTCGTGCGCAACCTCAGAAATCCGGACGCCAAGACGCGTCTTGCCTCGGTGAAACTGTTGCGCGACGCGAAATATCCGGAAGCGATCGAGCCGCTCGCGCCGCTGGTGAACGATCCGGTGGACGAGATCCAGCTCGAGACGATCGCGGCCGAGCTCTCGTTCTATCTCGGCCAGGACGTGCGGTCCCGGCGCATGGTGGCGTTCGTGATCGAGAAACGGCAGTCGGCGGTCGCGGAAGCGGCATTCCAGCTCGGGCCGGCTGCGGTGTGGCCGCAGCCCGTCCCGCGGACGCTCGTCTCATCGCTGCTGACTGCAATCGACGACGAGACGCCGCGCGTCCGTTCCGAAGCGACCTATGCGCTTGGCGTCATTGCCCGCCCGCCGCTCGACGCCGCGGCTGCACAACAGCTCGTAAAAGCGCTCGACCACTACGATCCCGCGATTCGCGCGGCCGCGGCCCTCGTGATCGGACGCCTGAACGTGACCGCCGCCGGCGACGAACTGATCAAGGCCGTCAACGACTCGCAGGCGGAGGTTCGCTATGCTGCGATGCGCGCACTGGGATACATCCACGAGGCGCGCGCGATCCCGACGCTCCAGCAGCAGCTGGCGTTCTACAAGAAGGGCGAGGGCGCCTGGTCGGCGCTCGACGGACTTGCCCGGATGGGCTCGTCATCCACGGCGCCGGTCTTGAAGCCATACCTGACGGATAAGGATCCGTATCTGAGACGCTCGGCGGCCGAAGGGCTGGGCCGCGCGGGCGATACGTCACAGGTCGACGCACTCGGACGGATGGCGACGACGGACGAATCGCCGATGGTCCGTCTGGCGGCGTGCTTCGCGCTTCAGAAGCTCGGGCAGAACTACGTCACGCGCCTCGTCGACCTGCTGACGAACGACAAGCTCGCTCAGCAGGGAGTCGAATCGCTCGTCGAACTCGGCCCGCCCATTGCGCCGCAGCTCTATGCGCGGCTTCAGGAGCCGCAGCCCCAGACGCGCGAGGCGATTGCGGACGTTCTCGGCATGATCGGCGGCGCCGGCGCGCTTCCTGCCTTGCAGACCGTCGCGGCGGACAAGGATCCGGACGTCGCCGCGGCCGCGAAACGCGCGATGGCCCGCATCCGCGGACCTCAATAGCGCGCAAGACGAGGCAGGCTCGACGAGTGATCCTCCGGCGATCGTTCTACGACCGCGACACTATCGACGTCGCGCGGGCTCTCATCGGCAAGGTCCTCGTACACGACACGCCAGAGGGCGTCGCGTCAGGCATCATCGTCGAAGCCGAAGCCTACATCGGCGAAAGCGATCCCGCCTGTCACGCCGCGCCGGGACGGACCCGCCGCAACGCGCCGCTCTACGGCCCCCCGGGCATCGCCTATGTGTATCTGAATTACGGCATCCACTACCTCGTGAACGCCGTGACCGAAGGTGACGGCCATCCTGCAGCCGTGCTGATCCGCGCGCTCGAACCGAAAGACGGCGTCGCGTTGATGCGGCGGCGGCGCTCGACGCCGCACCGCAAAGGTGCCGACATCCCGCTCGCGGATCTGTGTCGTGGCCCCGGTAATTTGACGAGGGCGCTTGGGATCGACCTCCGGCAGAACCAGTTCGATCTCACTTCGTCTGCACTCAGGATCGAGAGCCGGGGAGGCCGACGGCGAACCGTCGAATGGACGCGCCGGATCGGGATCAACGTCGGGGTCGATCACGAATGGCGGGTGTACGCGACCGACAGCAAATCCGTCAGCGGCGGAGCCGCTGCCGCGGTCCTTCGCGGTTGACTGCCTCGAATGGGACGGGGCAGGATTCGCGGTTGACGGCTACCGGTTGCGGCGCTGGGGCGTCGGCCGAGTGATGGGCACATCCACCATCATGTGGCGGCTCTGTCGAAGCACTTCGACGCGCGCGGTCGTGCCGACCTTGGCATCCGCGATCATGCGCTGGAGCTGCGAGACGTCGTCGATCTGGTGGCCATTGAAGGAAACGACGATGTCGCCGGGGCGGAGGCCGGCGTCCCAGGCATCGGAGCGGCGGGCCATCTGCGCGACGAGCGCGCCGCGTGTGTTCGGGGCGCCGAGATACTCGGCATCCTGTGTGGTGAGCGCCATCAGCTGGATGCCCGGAATCGACCCGCGCTGGACTTCGCCGAAGCGAATGAGGTCGTCCATCACGTGCTTCGCGAGATTGCTCGGCACGGCGAACCCGATTCCCTGATACCCGCCGGTCTCGCTGAAGATGGCCGTATTGATCCCGACCAGTTCCCCGCGCGCGTTCACGAGCGCACCACCCGAGTTGCCGGGATTGATCGCCGCGTCAGTCTGGATGAAGTCTTCGTACGTCGCGAGGCGCCCCTCGAGCGTCCGTCCGGTTGCGCTGACGATCCCGAGCGTGACCGTCTGATTGAGCTGGAAAGGATTGCCGATGGCGAGTACCCACTCCGCGACTTTCAGCCTCGAAGAGTCTCCCCATGCCAGCACGGGCAGCCCGCGCGCGTCGATCTTCAACAGCGCGATGTCCGTCATCGGATCGACGCCGACGACCTTGGCCTTCAGCTCGCGCTTGTCGGGAAGGACGATCGACACCTGCGCGCTCGCGTCGCCAACGACGTGATTGTTCGTCAGGACGTAGCCGTCGCTCGACACGATCACGCCGGACCCGAGGCTCTGGCTGATACGGTTGCTGTAGCCGGGGATTTCGTCCGGATCGCCGAAGAAGTACCGGAAGAGCGGATCGCCCGCGAACGGCGAGGCGGACTGCCGCTCGACGCGCAGCGACGAGATGTTCATGACGCTGGGTATTGCCCTGGCGGCGACCCCCGACAGGTCGGGGAGCCCGCCAATCGTGCCCGCGGCCGCGCTCGACGGCTGCACGGCTGTTGCGGGGACGGGAGCTGGCGCGGCGATCGATTCATCCGCGCTGCGCATCTTGCCGGTGAGGACCATGCCGGCAAAGAAGCCGGACGCGATGAAGACGCATGCCAGCAGCGCACGTCGAATCATGTCGGAATCCCCGTTACTTGACTTCGATCCTGCGGACGGCGGGCGCGATCTTCGGCAGCGTAATCGTGAGCACGCCATCGCGCAGATCCGCGTTGACGGTGTCGGCCGAAATCGTGTCACCGAACTCGAACGTACGGTGGAACTGTCCGTGGCCGCGCTCGACCTGATGATACCGGCGCGAATCAACGGCCTCGTGCCGCGCGCCCCGCAGGGTCAGACGGCCGTTCTCGACCGACAGATCGACCTCTTCGCGTTTGAGCCCGGGAAGTTCGACCGTCACGACGTAGCGGTCGTGGGTTTCGTAAACGTCTGTGGGAGGGGCCCACGCGGCCGACCCGTGCTGGGCCGCGAGCCGCTCCATCCGGTCCTGCCACGCCCGCAGGTCCCGCAAGGGGTCGCACGGCATGCGTCGATCGTAGCACTACGAGCCGCGGCCGGGCGAGGCATGCTAACATCGTGAGGTTTGGGCGCACGACCGGTGCGCGGCAGGGATCATGGCTTCGATTCAAGCGACACGACTGAAGAAGGGCATGCTCGTCAAGCTCGAGAACGACCTCTACCGGGTTCTCGACCTGCAGCACGTCACCCCCGGCAACCTGCGTGGATTCGTGCGTGCCAAGTTCCGGAACATCCGGAACGGCTCGCTCTCGGACCAGAAGCTGCGGTCGGAAGACTCTCTCGAACGCGCCGTCCTCGACGAGCGCGAGATGCAGTACCTGTACAAGGACGGCGACTCGTATCACTTCATGGACACGTCGACGTACGAGCAGCTGCACATCGACGCGGAAGTGCTCGGCGACGCCGCGAACTACCTCGTGCCCGACGCGACCATCACCGTCGAGTTCTACGGCGCCGAGCCGGTCGGCATCGAACTGCCGCAGGCCGTCGATCTGAAAGTCGTCGAGACGGTACCCGGCATCAAGGGTGCGACGGCGAGCGCCCAGGTCAAGCCAGCCACGCTCGAGACCGGTCTCGTCGTGCAAGTGCCGCCGTTCATCAACATCGGCGACGCGGTGCGCGTGAATACCGAAACGGGAGAGTATCTTCGGAAGATTTGAATCTTTGCGGGCATTTTTTCAACTCCCAATTCCCAACTCCCAATTCCCAATTCGACCTCGAATTCGGCGTCGGCCCTGAACAATCGGGAGTTGGGAATTGGGAGTTGGGAGTTGAGCATTGCCCGTCCACATATGGAGATCACCCACAGGCCCACCGGCGGCTGGATTGAAGTCATCGCCGGCAGCATGTTCAGCGGCAAGAGTGAGGAGTTGATCCGCCGTCTCCGCCGCGCCCAGATTGCCCGCCAGCGAGTCCAGATCTTCAAGCCGCGGATCGACGACCGTTACGGCGAGGACCACGTCACCTCGCACAGCGCCATGCGGATCGAAGCCGAGAACGTGTCGAGCTCGCGCGAGCTGCTGGAGAAAGTGCGCCCGGAGACCGACGTCGTCGGGATCGACGAGGGGCAGTTCTTCGATGTCGAGCTGCCCGCCGTGTGCACGACGCTCGCCGATCAGGGCAAACGCGTCATCGTCGCCGGGCTCGATCAGGACTATCTGGGCAAGCCGTTCGAGCCGATGCCGCAGCTGCTCGCGATCGCTGAATACATCTCGAAGACGCTGGCGATCTGCATGGTCTGCGGTGCGCCCGCCAACCACACGCAGCGGCTCGTCGCGAGCAGCGAGCGGGTGCTCGTCGGGGCGCAGGGCACTTACGAAGCGAGATGCCGGCATTGCTTCGATCCACGGCTCGGGCAGTAGGGTATCGTGGTGATTAACTCCCAACTCCCAATTCCCAACTCCCAATTCAGGTCCAACGCGCAGTTCAGGTCTAACCCCCGATCCCAACTCCCAAACTCCCAATCCAGGTCCAACTTCCGGTTCTCGACAGGCGCCCGTGGTCATCGATGACAGGCTGCTGCCGCGGCTGCTGATCTTCCTCGGTGCCGGGTTTCTCGTCCTGAACGTCCGCCTCTTCGCGCAGGTCATCCGCTATCGGCGCCTCCGTCGCACGTCGCTGCTGACATGGCCCGCCGTGCGTCCTCCGTTCTACCGGCTGTTCCTCGGCGTCGGAGCCCTGCTCGGCATCCTCATCGTCTACAAGCTTGCCGTGCTGCGTGTCTATCCCACGCAGGTATTCGGCGAAACGATGATGCTCGTGTATTACGTGTATGCGATGCCGATGAGCCTGGAGATCAGGCGCGGATTCTACGAGGACGGCGTGTGGACGGACGGTGGGTTCCTGCCGTATTCACGCATCGGGGGCCTGACGTGGCGCGAGGGACCGCCCGTCACGCTCGTGTTGATGTATCGCTGGAAGAATTTCGCGCGCCGGCTGACCGTTCCACATCGCCTCTATGGCGAGGCCCGACGCGTGTTGCGCGACAAGATCGCCGCGCACGACATTCATTTCACCGGCAAGACGCTCGACCTCGGAGCGCACGACGAACGCGACGATGTGTGAGCGTCATCGCATCCGCTCCAGGATCCAGCCAATGGGCCCGGTGCCGTGCGCCGTCGGATCCTTGAGCCAGTCCGGCGGTACGAGCCAGACGAACGCCAGGATGGCGATGACCATCACGTCGTACTGCCAGCTCGCGCGCTCGTAGGTCCAGAAGAATGCGTTCCACAGAATCCGGGCGGGCAGAGCGGCCGGGTTCTTCATGCGAGCGCCTCGCGGCTGTCGTGCCGCAGCTCGCGGTAGGTGTGGATCACGCGGTCGGCGACGGTGAAAATCGACAGCACCAGAATCACCCACAGCACGCCCGCCATCCGGTTCGTGAACGCGCCGATCATGAAGAGCACGATCCGCTCGGGGCGCTCCATGAAACCGACCTTGCACTTTGCGATGAGCGACTCCGCGCGTGCGCGGGTATAACTGGTCATGATCGCGAACATCATCGCGAGCGACGCGACCATCACGTAATCGGTACGGCCCATGTGCGAGTACAAATAAATGAGGCCGATGAAGAGCGCGATGTCCGAGAAGCGGTCGATGACCGAATCCCAGAACCCCCCGAACTTGCTGACGGCGGAGAGCTCGACTGCGACCTTGCCGTCGATGAAGTCGAAGATGTTGGCGACCACCATGATGATCCCCGCGACCACGAAATGGCCCGACGCGAGTTCGGCGGCCGCCGCCACGTTGATGAGCACGCCGACGAAGGTAAGAATGTTCGGGTGGATCCGGAGCGCGACGCACGCATTGATGATCGCGCGCAGCGGAAACATGCAGATCCGCCCGATGAGCCCGGTGAAGGTCATGCCGCTGGTATAATGAAGGGTTCAGACGTTCGACGAAAACGTCACAGTGTAGTCTATGCCGATCCAGGACCTCAAGGCCCAGATCGCCCGCCTGCCGGAGCAGCCCGGGGTCTATCTCTATTACAACGACTCGGGGGAGACTCTGTACGTCGGGAAGGCGCGGGTGCTGCGCGATCGCGTGCGGAGCTATCTCGGGGCGCAGGGGATGAGTCCGCGTCACGACGCGCTGCTGCGTGAAGCGGCCCGCCTCGAGACGATCGTCACCGACTCCGTCGTCGAGGCGCTCGCCCTCGAAAACCACCTGATCAAGCAGCGGGCGCCAAAGTACAACATCCTCCTCCGCGACGACAAGAACTATCCCTACCTGCAGCTCACGACCGGAGAATCATTTCCCCGCGTGCTCGTCGCACGGCGGGTCGAAAAAGACGACCATTACTACGCGGGTCCGTTCATGCCCGCCAAGCTTGGCCGCCGGACGATGGAGTTGACGCACCGCCTGTTCGGCATTCGCTCGTGCAACGAGATCATCACGGGTGAACGCGGGCGGCCGTGCCTCGAATACGACATCAAGCGATGCATCGCGCCGTGCGTGCGCGAAATCTGCGCAGCCGAGGAGTATGCCGTGGCCGTCCAGCACACACGACTGTTTCTCGAAGGCCGCAACGACGAACTCGTGGAACGCCTGACGCGCGACATGACGGAGGCATCCGGCGAGGAGCGCTTCGAGCGGGCGGCGCAGCTGCGCGACGCGATCAGAGTGATCGAGACGCTGCGTCATCGGCAGCAGAAGATGACCGGGACCGAGCTGGGCGACCGAGATGCCTTCGGTCTCAAAGTGGGGCCTGCCGGCGCCGTCGTCCAGGTGTTTCAGGTCCGTGGCGGAAAGGTCCTCGAGCGTTCCGAGCTGGTCACGGACGCGCCGTCGGGCGATGCGATGTCGTCCGAGCAGGATGTCCTGCAAGCTGCGATCGAGCAGTTCTACGACGACCGCGAGGCGCCGCCCGAGATCCACCTGCCGATCCAGCTGAGTGCTCAGGACACCGAGATGCTGGAGGCCTGGCTGACGGATCGATCCGCGCACCGTGTGCGGCTGCTGGTGCCCCGCCGCGGCGAAAAGCGTGGCCTGCTGGAACTCGCGGCACGCAACGCGAACGTCGCCTACCAGACGCGGTTCAACGAGAACGTCGCGGCGCATTACGACGCGCTGGAAACGCTGCGCGTGGTGCTGTCCCTGCCCGCGATCCCGCGCCGGATCGAGTGCTTCGACATTTCGACGATTCAGGGCAGCGAAACCGTCGCTTCGATGGTGGTCTGCGAGGACGGCCGCATGAAGCGGAGCGAGTATCGGAAGTTTCGGATTCGAGGACAGAAATCCGACCCGGCATCCGCCTTCCACGACGACTTCGCCTCCATGCGGGAGGTCGTGCTGCGGCGGTATCGGAAAGTCATGGAGACCGGCGGGCCGTTTCCCGACCTGATTCTCATCGACGGCGGAAAAGGGCAGCTCG
Source organism: Vicinamibacterales bacterium (assembly GCA_035492775.1). Classification (GTDB taxonomy): domain Bacteria; phylum Acidobacteriota; class Vicinamibacteria; order Vicinamibacterales; family 2-12-FULL-66-21; genus DATJFQ01. The sequence goes on along the minus strand of DATJIW010000090.1, from coordinate 57,539 downwards.
GGGCGGCTTACGCCGCGCTGGAGGAGCTCGGGCTCTCGCGTCTGATGGCGGTCGGCATCGCGAAGAAAGAAGAGCTGCTGTTCACCCGCGAACGTGACGAGCCCATCGCGCTCGCGGAGGACGGCCCTGCGCTGTTGTTGATTCGCCGGATACGGGACGAGGCGCACCGGTTTGCGGTCACGTTCCACCGCGCGTCGCGCGCAAAGCGCGATCTGCGATCGGACCTGGATCGGATTGGGGGCATCGGCCCCCGCCGCCGCAACGCGCTGCTGCGCGCGTTCGGGAGCCTGGCCGGCGTCCGGCGCGCGAACCGCGAGGAACTCACGGCGGTCGTCGGCGCGAAATGCGCGGACGCCGTCCTTGCGCATTTCGCAAATTCTTGAACAATCAGTAGTTTCCGCGTATCCTTAACCGTCCTGTTCGCCCCTTGACTATCGATTTTCTTGCCGTGGCCATCGGCTTCGGCGTGCTCCTGCTGTCGCTGACGATTCATGAAGCCGCCCACGCGTGGACGGCGGATGCACTCGGCGATCCCACTGCTCGCCTGCTGGGGCGCGTGTCCCTGAATCCGCTCGCGCATATCGATTTGATCGGCACGATCATCCTGCCGCTCGTCGCGGCACTCAGTCACATTCCAATCATCGGGTGGGCCAAGCCGGTGCCGGTGAACTCGCGCAACCTGAGACATCCGCGCCGCGATTTCATGCTGGTCGCGGCGGCGGGTCCCGTGAGCAACCTCCTGCAGGCGCTGGCCGCCGCCATCGTGCTTCGCGTCATGGTCGCGCTGGCCCATGGCGACGTCGGCGGCCTGCTGCTCAATGCGCTGCTGACGGCCGTGGAAATCAATCTCCTGCTGGCGTTCTTCAACCTGATCCCCGTGCCGCCCCTCGACGGCGGCAACGTGCTGCTGGGTCTGCTCCCGCCGCGCGCAGCCGCCGCCTTCGCGCAGCTTCGCCAGTACGGGTTCGTGGTGCTCTATGCGCTGCTCCTGAGCGGGATCGCCTCGGCGATGATCATGCCGCCGACGAATCTGTTTATGAGGATCCTCCTTCCGTGAAGCCGCGCGTTGTCTCCGGTATGCGCCCGACCGGCAAGCTCCACCTGGGACATCTCGTCGGCGCGCTGAGCAACTGGGTTGCTCTCCAGGACAAGTACGACTGCTTTTACTTCGTTGCCGACTGGCACGCGCTGACGAGCGAGTACGAGAACACGGGTCCGCTCGTCGATTACGCGTACGACATGGTGGTCGATTGGATCGCCGCCGGACTGGATCCGGAGAAGAGCACGTTCTTCGTTCAGTCGCTCGTTCCGGAACACGCCGAGCTGTTCGTGCTGCTGTCGATGGTCGTGCCCGTGCCGTGGCTCGAACGAGTCCCGACGTACAAGGAACAGCAGGAGAACCTGAAGGAAAAGGATCTCTCGACGTTCGGCTTTCTCGGATATCCGCTGCTCCAGACAGCGGACGTCGCCATGTACGACGCGCGCTTCGTCCCTGTCGGCGAGGACCAGGTGGCGCATCTCGAACTGGCCCGCGAGGCGGTGCGCCGGTTCAACAACTTCTTCAAGGCCGACACGCTCGTCGAGCCTCAGCCGCTGCTCACGAAGATGTCGCGGCTGCCAGGCCTCGATGGCGATCGGAAGATGAGCAAGAGCCTCGGCAACACGATCCTGCTCTCCGACGACGCCGAGATGGTGACCAGACGGGTGCGGTCGATGTATACGGATCCCAAACGCATCCGGGCGGATATACCGGGCACGGTGGAGGGCAATCCTGTCTTCACCTATCACGACACTTTCAATCCGGATACCGCTGAAGTCGACGACCTCAAGACCCGTTATCGTGAGGGACGTGTCGGCGACGTCGAAGTGAAAATGAAACTCGCGAAGGCGCTGAACGCGCACCTCGATCCGATCCGCGCCCGCCGCGCGGACCTCCTGGCCCGCCCCGATTACGTCAAGGACGTGCTGCACGACGGATCGCGGAAGGCGCGCCGCATCGCCTGCGAGACGATCGAACGTGCACGGTCGGCCGTCAACCTCCGCTACGAGTAGGTCTGACCATGGAACAGGAATTTGAGTCGATCCTCGAGGCGTATCCGGTCCGCCTGCAGAATTTCGAGGGTCCGCTCGATCTGCTGCTGCACCTCATCAAGACGAACGAGGTCAGCATCTACGACATTCCCATCGTCCTCATCACGTCGCAGTACATGGAGTACATCGACGTGATGCAGGAATTGAACCTGGATGTCGCCGGCGAGTTCCTGGTGATGGCGGCGACCCTGATTCACATCAAGTCGCGGATGCTGCTGCCGCGGCCCGACCCGACGCAGGACGATCCGGAAGAGGATCCGCGCGAAGCGCTCGTGCGGCGCCTGCTGGAACACCAGAAATTCAAGGCGGCCGCCGAACTGCTGCACGAACGCGAGACGCTCCGGAGCGCGCAGTGGACACGCCCGGACGGCCCGATCGCGCGGATCGCCGGTGAACCGCCGGAGCCGGAGGTCGAAGTCGATCTGTTCAGCCTCATCTCGGCATTCCGCGCCGTGGTCGAACGCGCGAAGGCAAGGCCGAAGATGTATCTGCCGACCGAGCAGATCCCGATCGAGGAGCGCATCGAGCAGCTGCTCTCACGCTTGTCGGAAACGGAGGCTTGCGGGTTCGAGGATCTGTTCGCCGACATCCAGACCAGAGCCGGACTGGTGGTGACGTTTCTCGCAATTCTCGAGATGATCCGGCTGAAATTGATCCGCGTATTCCAGGGCGGCAATCTCGCGCCCATCCGCGTTTACAAGCGGGCGCGGCCCGCCGATGCGCCGCGACCCCTGCACGATCCGGAGCAGGTGCACGCCGAGCGCACGGCGAAGACCGAGCTTCTCGCCGAACGGGACGAATAGAAAGTCACGAGCATGTCAGACCACCTGAAGCCAATCATCGAAGCCTTGATCTTCGCATCGCCTGAACCGCTGACGCCAAAGCAGCTGTACAAGCTGCTTCCGGAGGAGCCTCGTGATGACGTGGATGGGGCGCTCGCATCGGTGCGCGCCGACTACGATCGCCCCGGCGGCCTGCAGATCGTGGAGGTCGCGGGCGGATTCCAGCTCACCACCCGGCCGGAGCTGCACGAATGGGTGCGCAAGCTGTTCCACGAGCGCACCACGCAGAAGCTCTCGGTGCAGGCGCTCGAAACGCTGGCCGTGATCGCCTACCGCCAGCCGGTGACCGCGCCCGAGATCGCGGAGATCCGCGGCGTCAGCAGCAGTACCGGCGTGCTCTCCACGTTGATCGAGCGTAAACTCGTGAAGACCGTCGGCCGCAAACCGGTCGTGGGTCGTCCGTTCATGTACGGCACCACGCGCGAGTTCCTCGAGCGGTTCGGCCTCAACGAGATCTCCGACCTGCCCAAGGTCGACGAGCTAGCCGACGCGCTCGGATTCGAGCTGCCCGCCGCGCTGGGACAGCCTCCCGAGCTCGCCTCGCCGCTGCCGTTCGAGGTGAGCCGCGAGAATTAGCGAATTGGTGACCGGGTGAGTTGGTGAATCCAGTGCATTGAGACCATCGTCACCATTTCACCTCACGGATTCGGTAATTTGCAGGCGCGCCGCAGGCGCGCGACTTCCCCCGGCGTCAGCTCGCGCCAGTACCCGGTCGTCAGCCGTTCGTCGGCAATCGGACCGATGCGGATCCGCCGCAGGCGGATCACGGGATGGCCGACGGTCTCGAACATGTTGCGCACCTGGCGCTGCCGTCCTTCGTGCAGCGCGATCCGGATGATCGCCTGATCCTCGCGCGCTTCCATCAGTTCGAGGCGCGCGGGCGCCGTCCGCCGGTCATCGACGACGACTCCGCGGGCGAGCCGATCCAGCGCGTGCCGATCCGGCAGGCCGCGCACGCGGGCTTCGTACACGCGCTCGACCTCGTGTCGGGGATGTGTGAGCCGTGCCGCCAGCTCGCCGTCGTTCGTCAGGAGCAGCAGACCCTCCGAATCGTAATCGAGGCGGCCGACTGGGTAGACGTACTCGCGAACGCCCTTCAGGAGGTCCATCACCGTCGGGCGCCCCTGCGGATCGCGGCGCGTTGTCACGTATCCGCGCGGCTTGTTGAGCAGAATGTAGCGCAGCCGGCGCTGTGCATGGACGCGACGGCCGTCTACCCGCACGTCGTCGCGCTCGAGATCGGCTTTCGTTCCGAGTTCCGTGATGACGACCCCGTTGACGCTCACCCTGCCCTCGCGAATGAGGTCCTCGGATAGCCGGCGCGATGCTATGCCGGCCATCGAGAGCAGCTTCTGCAGCCGCTCGGCACTCCTGCTGTCCGACTTCAACTGCGCAGCTGTTCCTCCGCCTCTTTCCGGCCTTTTGTCTTCCTTCCTGTACCTTTCTTTGGTCACGAAAAAAGTCTACAACCCCGCTGGCCGGTTCCGGCCGCGTTTTTGTCCGGTTCCGGACATTTCGGGGCGAGTGCTGCACGGGAAACAGAAGGAAAGTCCACAGATTCACGATGGTATGGTTACTGCTCGAATGAATCCCGTGGATTCCGTGCTGCAGGATCTGCGTTACGCGGTCCGCCGGTTGTGGGCGTCACCCGGGTTGACCCTCGCCGTTTCGTTCACACTTGCTATCGGGATTTGCGGCACCGCTGCGACTTTCAGCGTGGTCGACGCCGCAATCCTTCGTCCGCTCCCGTTCGCCGATCCGGCGTCGGTCGTGAGAGTGCGCGAAGTCACGCCGGAAGGGCAGCCTTTCAGCGTGTCCGAACCGGACTACCTCGATCTCGCGCAGCGGTTGCACACGATTTCGTCCATTGCCGCGATGAAGCCGTTGCAGGCGACGCTCACCGGCGCCGGCGACGCCACCCGCGTTGAAGCGGCGGCGGTGACGGCCACACTGTTTCCGATGCTCGGCGTGAGCCCCGTCGGCGGCCGGCTGTTCACGAACGATGACGAACACCCAGGGAGCGCGAGCGTTGCCATCGTCAGCGAAGCGCTGTGGCGGCGTCGTCTGCACGGCGATCCCGGAGCGGTAGGGCGGACGATCGTCCTCGACGGTTCGCCGGTGGCGATCGTGGGCATTCTGCCGAACCGCGGCGTCGTGCCGGCGGTCGACGTCTGGGTACCGCTGGCGCCGTCGATGGCGCGCGATCGCACCGACAAGTGGCTGGATGTCGTTGCGCGGGTGAAACCGGGATACAGCGCCGCTGCCGTCACCGAAGATGCGGCGACGGTGATCGGCGAGCTGGCCGCCGAGCATCCCGAGCTGCGCATGTGGAGCGCGCAGGCGGAGACGATCGACGACTGGCTGATCGGGCCCGGCGTCCGCCGCACGATGTGGGTGCTCGCCGGCGCGGTCGTGGCGCTGCTCGCGCTCGCGTGCGCGAATATCGCCGGTCTGCTCATGAGCCGCATGCCGGTGCGCCGGTTCGAAATGGGCATCCGTGGCGCCCTGGGCGCCGGCCGGGCGCGGTTGATTCGTCAACTGCTGACGGAACATCTGCTGCTCGCCGTCGTGGGCGGCGCGATCGGACTTCTCGGAGCGGAGTGGACGGTGACGGGCCTGTCGGCGCTCCTCTCGGGCGTGCTTCCGCTCGGACGCGTGGCGCAGATCGACGGGCGCGTCGTCGGCGTCACCGCGCTGATCGTGTGCGTGGCGACGCTGCTGTTCGGCACGGTGCCCGCGTTTCACGCAGCGCCGGCTGAAGTCGCCTCGACACTCCGATCCGGCGGCCGGGGAACGACGCGCCGCAGCCGGCGGTGGTCGAACGGGCTCGTGACGGTGCAGGTTGCGCTGGCGATGGTGCTGCTCGCCGGCTCGTTCCTCTTGATTGGCAGCCTCGCGCGATTGTCGCTGGTAGATCCCGGCTTTCACGCGCGCGGAGTGTTGACCGTGCCGCTCTCGCTCGCGGCGCCGCGCTACTCGGATGAACGGCGGATCGTATTCTTCGATGCTCTCGGAGACCGCCTGGCGGCGACCCCTGGGGTCGAGGCGGTCGGTGCAACGGCCACGAATCCGTTTCGCGAATGGGGATTTGCAAACGACGTCACACCCGAGGAGCGCAAAGCCGACGCTCCTCCAAGCGGATTGATGCAGGCCGGATGGCGCAGCGTGACGCCCGGGTTCTTCGATGCGCTCGAGATTCCGGTGATCGCCGGCCGGACGTTCACGCCGGCCGACCGCGATGGCCGCGAGCCCGTGGCGGTGATCTCCCGCGGTCTGGCTGACCGATTGTGGCCGCGCGAAACCGCCGTCGGCCGCCGGTTTTACTGGGGCGGACTCGACGGATCGCCGAGAACGGTCGTCGGCGTGGTTGGCGACGTACGTGATACGCGGCTTGATTCGCCGCCAACGCCGCTGGTGTACCTGCCATACGCGCAGGTCCCGATGGAGGGAATGACCCTGCTCGTTCGCGCTCGCGCCGGGACGCCCGGCCTTTCGGAAGCGATTCGCCAGGCCGTTCGGACGCTCGATCCTTCCCTTCCGGCTGACGAGATCGAGTCGCTCGACGCGAACCGCCAGCGTGCCGTGTCGGCGCCGCGCTTCCGCGTCGTCATGCTCGGCACGTTCGGTGCCGTGGCGCTCGCACTTGCAGCGCTCGGATTGTATGGAACGGTGGCGTTCACGGTCGCACAGCGCTCGCGCGAGATTGCGATTCGTGTGGCGCTTGGCGCGCCGCCCGCGCAGATCGTCCGTTTGTTCTTTCGTGACGGGGCAGCGCTGGCCGTCGCAGGAACCGCTGCCGGTCTTGCGATTGCGTGGGGCGCCGCCGGCATTCTGCGCGCGCTGCTCTTCGAGACGCCTGCGCGCGATCCCCGCGCGTTCCTTCCTGCCGCCGCGCTCCTCGTCGGCGTCGCCGTTCTGGCGAGCTATGTGCCCGCGAGACGCGCGACCCGTGTGGATCCCATCGCCACGCTGACGCGCGACTGACGTCTTCACTCCACCAGGACAGCGTTCCAGAAATCTACCAGTCGCCAGAGCGCGACCGCCGTCGAGTGGCGGTCGACCTCCGCGTGCGTGATGAGCGGCGACAGAAGGACCCGCACCGTGCGTCCCTCGCCGCGGAGCGTCGACGCAAGCAGGGTCGATTCGACGGCGGGCACCACGTTGTCGGTCGTACCGTGCAGGAGAAAGACGGGGCACGCCGGCGGTGTCGAGCGGTCGGGCGACAGCGCGGGATCACCGCCGAGGTCCGGGACGTATGGCAGGAGCACGGGGCCGAGCATCGCGACGTCGCGCTTGTTGACGTAGTCCATGTACGTTCTCGCCGGCTCGGGAAGTGCGGCCTCGAGATCCTTCGCGTGTGCGAATTCCTGCGCGGCGGCCGTCTTGTCGATCATGTCGAGGCGCGAGGCTTCGAGGAAGGCCAGAATGGCTGCGCGCAGCGGCTGCACCTGTCGCGCCGGCACGACGCGCGGCGCGGCGCCGAGCAGTACCACCGCAAGTCCGTAGTCGTGTGGCGGTCGCGACGCGCCGTCGGGCTGGATTCCGGTGCAGAGATACTTCAGCGTGCGCGGAAGATCGCCGTGGCCGCCGAGCGACAGCACGAACGCGAGCCGGTCGCGGATGCCCGGCCGTCCCGCCGCTGCGATCGCCAGGCCGCCGCCGAAACTGATGCCCATCAACCCGATGCGTCCGTCGCCCGCGCGGTATTCCGGGCGGCTGAGGCTCCACGTGGCCGCGTCTTCGATCATGTCGGTCGTCCGCGGCGTGATCGCGTAGGCCTTCAGATCCGGAAGTTCGACGCTGATGACGATGCGGCCCTGCGCGGCGAGATCGTTGGCGAATCCCACGAGGCGCGGCTCGTCGATGCCGCTCGCGTGGACGCCGGGCACGAGCAGGATCGTCCGGCCGAGTACCTGCGCAGGACGATAGACATAGGCGCGCAGCGTGCCGCCGCGCCAGGGCACCGCGGCTTCTCCGGGCACACGCGTGACGCTCTGCGACTCGAATGCCGCCGCCCGACGGAGAAGTCCTTGCGCGTCGGTCGCTTCGATGATGAACGCGGCGCCGTGCCGGTAATGCGCGACCGCGAACGCCACGATTGCGGCCAGGATTACGGCCGCGGCGGCCGCGCGCTTCAGCAGTGTGCGCATGCCTGTTGCGGGATAATACCAACTGTGCAGAAACGCCTGATCGTCGCGATCGACGGGCCGTCCGGCGCGGGCAAGGGAACGGTGGCTCGCGCCGTCGCGTCGAGGCTCGGCTACCGCCACATCGACACGGGTGCGATGTATCGGGCGGTGGCGTGGAAAGCACGAGCGGATGGGATCGATCTCGAGGACGAGCAGGCCGTCGCGGCAGTTGGCGAGCGCGCCCGTTTCGATCTCGAAGATGGCAGGGTCGTGATCGACGGGCACGATGTCGCGGCAGCGATTCGCACGCCGGACATGGATGCAGCCGCGGCCGCCGTGGCGCGGCATCCCGGCGTCCGCCGCGTGCTCGTCGCACGTCAGCGCGAGTACGGAACAGAGGGCGGCATTGTCATGGAAGGCCGGGACATCGGCACGGTGGTGTTCCCCGATGCCGACGTGAAGATCTATCTCGACGCCTCGCCAGAGGAGCGCGCGCGGCGCCGCGCCGCGGACCCGGCGCACGGCGCGCACAGCGTGCGCATTGCCGATGTCGCGACGGCGCTGGCCGAACGCGATCGCAGCGACAGCACTCGCGCGGCCTCACCGCTGGCCATCGCGCCGGACGCGGTCCTGCTCGACACCACCGGCATGCCGCTCGACGTCGTCATCCAGCGCGTGCTCGAGATCGTCGCGTCCGCGTAGCGCGCACTTCGGTTGCGCGATTCAGTTGCTCGTCAGATCGAACTCACCGCGTGGGCGCCGTCCTGGCTGCCGGCGTGCTTGCCAGTATCAGCGCCTGCGTCGCCCAGTTCGTCGCGGCGGCGGAAATGAATTGATCTTTCCCGTAGGGGAAGCCGGCGTCGAAGTACGGCTGGATCGGGACCGCGCGTGTCGCGACGTGCCATGAGCCGTCCCCGAACTGGGTCCTGAGCAGGAACTGCATGCCGCGTCGGATGACGGGGGCTTTCGGTGTCATGGCGCCGCTGCTCAGCAGCGCCACGAGCGCCTGGCCCGTCGCATACGCGTCGCTTTCCGTCGTCGACAGTTGCGCCCAGCCGCCATCGGCCCGCTGTGTGGCGACGAGATCCCGCGCAGCAGCCGCGATGAGCGCATCGTGGCCCCCGGCCCAGTGCAGACCGAGTATCTGATACGCGCGGTCGTGGGTGGAGTTCGGCGTGGCCTGTGCGAGCCACGCGGCTGCTTTTGCCAGCGCCGCGTCGGCTTTGGAACGCTGGGCCGGCGGAGCAAACGCTTGAACGGCGCGCAACGAGACAGCGGTCGATTGGATGTCGCCGGACGCGATCGGCGGTCGGTGCCCAAAAATCGGCCAGCGGCCGTCGGCCTGCTGCTGACGCAGAACGAAGCCGACCATGGCGTCCGTCGCCGCGTTTCCAGGCTGGTGCTCGTCCGCCAGCCCAATCAGGATCTCGCTGATGGTGTCGTGATCGCCTGGGATCCCCTGTATCTGCAGCACACGTTCGCGCCAGTCGTCGAGATAGGCACTGATGCGGGCGCGCTGCTGCGTGGCGACGGTCTCGTTCACGCCGACGCCGCCGCTGCGAGCCGTCGCAACCGTCGTGGCCGTCATCGCATTGTTGTGGCACGACACGCAGCCGGCGCGGTCGAGGAACCGAACGTCCGACTGCTGGAGGAGCGGAAGGCTCCTGCGGACCGCTTCCGCCGCGGAATGCGCCGGCGCAAACGCGGGGATCGTCGCCGCCGCCGGAACAGGCGTTTCCGTGACGCCCGCATTCGTCAGTATCGGGATGAGCGGCGAGCGCCCATGCTGGCGCGCGACGTCGAGTGCGGTCTCGCCATTCGGGCCGCGAGCCCTCACGTTCGCGCCGCGGTCGATGAGCGCCTGCACGACGTCGATCGACTGCGCGTCGGAAGCGGCCGCGAGCACGAGCATCGGGTACCCGGTTGGACTCGTGGCGTTCGGGTCCGCCCCATGCGACAGGAGGAACGGCGTCGCCAGCGCCGGCCCGAGCGGCGGCCCGGCGATGATCATCGCCGCCGTCACGAACGGCGCCGGCGTTCTGGGCAGGAGGGCTTCGATGCACGCGTCGCAGTGCGCTCGCAACGAGAACGCCAGCGGCCCTGGACCGGCGGCGGCCACGTCCGCCCCGCGCTCGATCAGCAGAGAAATCATCGCGGCATCTCCCTGCTTGGCCGCCTCTGCAAGGGGCGTCGTCTCGGCCTGCAGTCCGGGCGCATGGTCTGAGGGGTTCGCACCGTGGTCGAGGAGATAGGCGACGGCCTCATGGTTGCCGCGAATACCGGATGCGATGATGACTGCGGTCCGATGGTTGTCCGATCGGGCGGTGACGTTTGCGCCGTGCTCGACGAGGAGCCGCGTTTTCTCGAGATCATCGACCGCGCGCATCAGCGGCGTGGCGCCCGCATCGTTTGTGACGTTCGGCCTGGCCCCTGCCTCGAGCAGCACGCGAACGAGCGCGGCGTCTCCATACTGCGACGCCATCATCAGCGGGGTGTCGCCGCCGGGACCGCGCAACGTCGAGACGTTTGGATTGCCCTCAATCGCAGCGACAAACCCGCGCCGGTCGCCGGCTCTGAGCGCGTCGAACGCCGTGACGGCCGCAGGGTCCGGCGGCACGGCGGGCGTGTCGCCCGAGAGATCGTCCGGCCACGGCGCGCCTTGATCGATCCACCGCTTGATGATGTCGATTTGTTCGGGCGCGAGCGGATCGCGCTTGAAGGGCATCCGCGCACCGTAGCGGGTGCCGATCAGCCTCAAATACAACCGGCTCGATTGCGCGCTGCCGCGGCCGATCACGGTCATCGTCCCGCCCCGCAACGCAGCGCTCCGGCGATCGAGCCTGAAGCTGTTCATCTGCTTGTCGTCGCCGTGGCACTCGATACAGTGCTGCTGGAAGATCGGACGCACGTCGCGCGCGAAGTCGACGCGCGAGTCGTTCGCAGGAGTGGAAGGAGCCTGTCGAGAGAGGAGCGTGACGGATGCCGCGCTCAGAAACGCGAGGACCGCCGCCGACCGAAGAAGAGCGCGCATCCGTGCACCTCCCGATGCGCGCTCATCGTAACGCTAAACGCGTCAATCCCGATCGCGATAATCCTCCGAGGATGCCGGATCGAGTTCCCAGCGATGCTTGTCGCGCTTGGCGATCTTGTCTGACGCCTTCAGCTCTTCATTATCTTGATACTCGATGCCGAGAGCGCGGCCGATGTCGTCCACCACATCCTGGTCGGGTGTCGGATTGTCGCCTCCGGGGGCTTCGTCGCCCACCGCGTAGGCGTCTTCCCAGTCGGCGTCGACATCCCCGCCTGTCATCGCAGGGCTGGTCTCGGTGTGCTGGCGCCGCGCCTCGCGCATTTCGGCCCGGCCGGTTCGCGCGGCCGACGCGCGCCGATCCATGTTGAGGCTCGACGGCGGCTCGGGGACCATTTCCTCGATGTCGCGAAGTTGACGACGCTGCCGCTCCAGCGCCGGCACATGGCGGCTGTCGCCGGCGCCTGCCGGCGTGCCGGTCGAGCGAATCGTCCGCATCGGGTTCGTTCGTCCCTTTACGGTGCGGCCGGTTTCCGGCGTCTGTGCGAGTTCGCGTTCGCGTCCGGTGCCGCCTTTTCGTACCGTCCGACGCGGCTTGGCCGACGCGGCCCTGGTGGTGGACCTCTTCGTCGCCGAACGGCGGCTGGGCTTGCGCGCCTGCTTCGCCGCGGGACGGCCGGCGGACTTACGGCCGGCCTTTTTCTTGAGGCTTTTTGCCGCGCTGCGGCGGGCCCCCTTTTTCGCGCCTTTTCGGGCCCGGCCCCGGCTCCCTGACGCTGCCGCCCGACGGCCTCCGCCCGCCCGCTTCGCCGACGGGCTCTTCGACCGCTGTGCCCGCTTCGCGCCCTTTGCCTTGGCCATGTCGCTCGTCCTTTCGACTTGACGCGTGCCCGTAAGTGATAGATAATCTATTGCTTATCGCAACTCGAGCGATGAACACACTACAGCCCGCCGGAGCTGAGATCCCGGCAAGTACGTGCAGGAGGACCCGCTGAGCATGGCGCAAGCAGAAGATACAAAGAACATCACAACACAAGGAGGTGCGACGACTGGAGCCGCCGGTACTTCAACGGGCTTCTCCCCGCTGGACGATCAGGTCGATCCGCAGGAATACGCGCGCCTTCTGGACCTTTACGATAACAGCTTCCGCAACATCGCGGAAGGCGAGGTCGTGAAGGGGACGGTGCTGAAGGTTACGCCGTCCGAAGTCATCGTCGACGTCGGCTACAAGTCCGAAGGGCTCATTGCCATCGACGAGTTCGTGGACGAGAACGGGCAGGTCACCGTTCAGCCGGGCGACACGGTCGATGTGCTGCTCGAGCGTACCGAGGACCGCGAAGGCTACGTCGTTCTCTCCCGCGAAAAAGCGGAAAAGATGAAGATCTGGGACGAGGTCGAGAAGGCCTACGCCGAGCGGAAGGTCGTCATCGGTCGCGTCATCGAGCGCATCAAGGGCGGACTCGCGGTCGACATCGGCGTTCGCGCGTTTCTCCCCGGCTCGCAGATCGACGTGCGTCCCGTCAGGAACCTGGATGCCCTGCGCGGGCAGGAACTGCGCATGCGCGTCATCAAGGTCAACAAGAAGCGCGGCAACATCGTGCTGTCCCGCAAGGTGCTCCTCGAAGAGGAGAACGCCGAGAAGAAGAAGCACACGCTCGACACACTCGCCGAGGGGAAGGTCCTCCGCGGCGTCGTCAAGAACATCACCGACTACGGGGCCTTCATCGATCTCGGCGGCATCGACGGTCTGCTGCACATCACGGACATGTCGTGGGGCCGCGTGACGCATCCGTCGGAGCTGTTCCAGGTCAACCAGGAAATTGACGTCATCGTGCTGAAGTACGACGCCGCGACCGAACGCGTCTCGCTCGGTCACAAGCAGCTGATGAACGACCCGTGGTCGAACGTCATCGAGCGGTACCCGGTCGGCGCGCGTCTCACCGGCAAGGTCGTCAGCCTGACCGACTACGGCGCGTTCGTCGAGCTGGAGCCCGGCGTCGAGGGATTGATCCACGTCAGCGAGATGTCGTGGAGCAAGCGCGTCAAGCACCCGTCCAAGATCCTCAACGTCGGCGACACCGTCGAGACGATGGTCCTCGGCGTGGATCCGGGTGCGCGCCGCATCTCGCTCGGTCTCAAGCAGGTCGAGAGCAACCCGTGGCATGAGCTGTCGGAGAAGTATCCGATCGGCACCACGATCACGGGCAAGGTGCGCAACCTCACCGAGTTCGGCGCGTTCGTCGAGGTGGAAGAAGGCATCGACGGACTGATCCACATTTCGGACATGTCGTGGAGCAAGCGCCTGAAGCACCCGTCGGAGGTGTTGAAGAAGGGCGATGCCGTCCAGGCGATGGTGCTCAACATCGACGCTGAGAATCAGCGCCTGTCACTGGGCCTGAAGCAGCTGCAGACCGATATCTGGGATGAGTTCTTCACCCAGCACCACGTCGGCGACCTCGTGGAAGGCAAGGTCGTTCGGATGACCAGCTTCGGCGCGTTTGTCGAGCTGGCCGAGGGGATCGAAGGGCTGATTCACGTCTCGGAGTTCGACGACTCGCACCAGAAGGGCAAGGAAGACAAGCTCGATCTGCAGGTCGGCGAGACGTACCAGATGAAGATCATCAAGCTGATCCCGGGAGAGCGGAAGATCGGCTTGAGCATCCGTGCGCTGAAGAACGATGAGTTCCGCGCGGACTGGGAGGCCTACACGGAAACGGCGGGCCGTCCCGAAGTGACGCTGGGCGACCACTTCAAACATCAGCAGTAGCGCTTCGCGCCACTGCTGATGCGGTGCTCGGTGCGCGGTGCTCGGTGCTCCGTCCGGGGTGCCAATCCGGGTGCTTGGTGCTCGGTGCTCCGTCCGGGGTGCCCGATCCGGGTGCTCGGTGCTTGGTGCTCGGTGCTCCGTCCGGAGTGCTGAGTCCCGGTGCACGAGCACGGAGCACTGGCACCGGAGCACTGGCACCGAGCACGGCGCACTAGCACAGAGCACGGAGCACGGAGCACGGCGCACCAAGCAACGACCACCCGAGCCTCCAACGGGAGCGACTATGAACACCGGCAGCATGACGAAGGCGGAACTCGTCGAGGAAGTCTCGCGCGTTTCCGATCTGACCAAGAAGCACTCCGAGGTCATCGTCGATACGGTTTTCAAGAGCATCATCGATGCGCTTCATCGCGGCGAGAAGATCGAGCTGCGTGGATTCGGGAGCTTCCGCCTGCGCCGGCGGGAGCCGCGAAAGGGGCGCAATCCGAAAACGGGGGACAAGGTGGACGTCCCGCCGAAGAAGGTGCCGTACTTCAAACCCGGCAAGGAGCTGAAGGAGCTGATCAACCGGGAGGAAGAGACGCCGCAGGCGCCTCAAACCCCGCCCGCGGCGCTGAGCGGGTCGGACATCGCCGGCGTCTGATCGACATGCTGAATGCCTCCGGCATTCGGCATTCAGCACAGTGAATGGATCATCTCTGGAGTCCGTGGCGGCTCGCGTACATCACGGGCGAACGTGCTGACGCGAGCTGCGTCTTCTGTCAGGCGTTGACCGATCCGGACGCCGCACCCCTCATCGTCTTTCGCGGCGACACCTGCTTCATCATCCTGAATCTGTTCCCGTACAACAACGGTCACCTCATGGTGATCCCCAGCCGGCACATCGCCTCGCTGGCGGCAGCCACGCCGCAGGAGCTGTCGGAGATGATCGAGCTCGCGCGCCGAAGCGAGATCGCGCTCGCCGAGGCCTATCATCCGCACGGGTTGAATATGGGGATCAATGTGGGAAAGCCCGCTGGTGCGGGGATCCTCGATCACGTGCACATGCACGTCGTGCCGCGCTGGAACGGCGACACCAACTTCATGACGGTCGTCGGCCGCACGCGCGTCCTCGCCGAGGAACTGCCCGCGACGGCCGATCGTCTGCGACCGATTTTTGAACGGCTGGCGCGCAGCTGATTGCCGCGCCACCGGGATCACTTTCGTCGAAAGCGGCGGCGCTAATCGTGGCGCAAGGCGTCCACCGGATCGACCCGGCTTGCGCGCCACGCGGGACCGGCGGCTACCGCCGCTCCCGCAACTACGAACGCGCACGCTACCGCCGCCAGCGCGAGCCGCAGGTCCGTCCGCACAAGCGACGCGGACACGAGCCATCGGCCGACGATCCATGATGCGATCGTGCCGGGGATGAGTCCCCCGGCCAGCGCGCGTAGCGCGTCACCCACAACCCCGCGGCGCACGGCGGCGGGCCGCTCGCCGAGCGCCAGCCGGATGCCGATCTCTTTCGTCCGCGTCACGACACTGTAGGCAACGACACCGTTCAGCCCGACCAGTGCAAGACCCAGCGCGATCAGCGCCAGCGTCGAGGTGATCGCCGCACGGAAGCGCTCGGGTGCGGCGCTGTCCGCGAGCCGCTGCCGCATCGGTTCCGCGTCCGACAGCAGTATCGCCGGGTCGATCGCGCGCGCCCGCTGCTGCAGTTCGGCCACGAGCGCCGATGCCGGCCTCGCGCTGGCAATCAGCAGCCACGTGTTGCCGCGCGGTACCTGGTGCCGCGGCACGTACACATCAGGATCGAAATCGTCCCAGAGGCTCTCGTGCCGCGCGTTGCCCGCGATCCCGACGATCTCCCACACGTCGTCGTTCCAGTCGATCCGGCCGCCGATCGCGTCTCGGTCGGGAAACGTGCGCAGAGCGAAGCTCTGGTTCACGACCACTACGCGCCGGCCACCCTCGTCGTCCGCAGCTGTGAGCGGACGGCCGCGAACGATCGGAACATGCATGACCCGGAAGTATTCGGGGCTGACCATGAAGAAGTGGGCGAAGGGACCGTTCGGGCCGATCGCGTCCGACGAGCCGGCGCGGCGGTAGCCGTCTCCCCAGGAGCCTGGCGCGAAGGGGATGAACATCGCGTGCGCCGCGCCCGCGACGCCGGGCAAAGAGGCCGCCGCGTCACGGAGCTGGTCCTGGACGGCAACCATCCGCTGCGCATCCTCGCGCTGCCGCGCGGGAATTGTCGCGCGGATGGTGACGACTCCGTCCGGATCGAATCCAGGCGCCACGGATGCCATGCTGGTGAACGTGCGCAGGAGCACGAACCCCCCGAAGAGCAGGACGATCGAGAGTGCGACCTGCGCAGACACGAACAGGCCAGTCCCGCGGCGCGTCGATCGTCCTGACGACCCCCGCGCCGTACGGGCCAGCGCTGCGCCAATCCGCCATTGGCGGCTGCGACGAATCGTCGGCAGTCCGGCAGTAAAGGCCGCCGCGAGCGTCAGCAGCAGCGAGGCCGTCATCACTCGCACGTCAAGGCTTACGTCGCTCGAGAGCGGCAGCGTTCCCGGATAGCGCGCGACGAGGATTCGCGCAAGCGGACCTGCCAGGATCGCGCCCAGTCCGCCGGCGGCGCTGAAGAGCAGCAGTGTTTCCGTCCAGAGCTGGCGCGCCAGACGCCCGTGGCTCGCGCCGATCGCCGCGCGCAGCGCGAACTCCCCGGCGCGCTCGTGGGCGTGCGCGAGGAGCAGGCTCGCAATGTTGGCGCACGCGATCGCCAGCAGCGCCGCAATCGCGCCCGCGAGGAGCAGCATCATGGGACGAACCGGACCCACCATCGCGCGCTGCAGGTTGGACACGCCGAAGCGCCGCGCGGCGTTCGTCTCCGGGTACGCGGTGGCGAGACGCCGCGCGATCGTGCCCAGCTCCGCCTGCGCCGAGTCCAGGGTCGCCCCCTGATGCAGCCGTCCGATCGCGCTCAGCGCGATCGAGCCGCGCTGGTTGAGAAAGGAAGTCGCGGGGAACGTCAGGGGAGTCCAGAGATCGCTGCCGCCTGATGGAAACCAGTCCGCCGCCGGCGGAAGGACGCCGACGATCATCGCGGGGCCGGAGCCCATTTCGAGCGACGCTCCGACGATGGCGGGATCGCCGCCGAAGCGCTCGCGCCAGAAGCGGTTCGTCAGCATCACGACATCGGGTCCGCCATCCACGAACTCGGCGGATTCGAAGCTGCGGCCGAGTGCGGGTGCTACGCGGAGGACGCTGGCGAGGTGCCGATCGACGGAGAGCACCGTGACCGATTGCGCCGGCTCGCCGGCGTGCACCCGCAGGGTTCCCGCGCCGGCGTCGTACTGCGCCACACCGTCGAGCGTCGCGGCCTGGCTTCGGATGTCGTCTGCGTCGAGGTAGTTCAGTTCCGCCGCGCTTCCGAACCGCTCGATGATGGTGCTGAGCTGAACGAGTTCGTCCGGCCGCGCGAACGGCAGCGGCCGGAGAAACACGCTCTCCATTACGCTGACGACCGCAGTTGCGGCGGCTATGCCTCCGGCGATCGCGGCAATGGTGGAGAGCGCAACGAGCGGCGCGCGACGCGCGAGACGCGCAGCATACCGGACATCGGTCAGAAACGTGGCGGCCATACTGGCTCCTTGCGTGCGCGGCGTCCGCGTAACGCGGAGGCGCCGGACGAGCAACGGCGGGATCGACAGCGCGACTTGAATCGCACACCAGCAGAGTGCCGCCCCTCGTCCCGCGTGACGCTGTTCGGCGTACGCGTCTTCGAAGTCTGCGAGCACCGACGGCCGGTCGTCGGGCGGTGAGGCGAGCCACAGCAGCGCCGCCGCGATTCGCGGGAGCACGGGCGCGGGGCTCATTGCGGCTCCGTCAAATCCGGGGAGAGTCCATTCAGCATGCGGGCGAGCATGCCGGTCGAGTGCCGGATCGCGCGCACGCCGGCGGGACACAGCCGATAGAATTTGCGCCGCTTGCCGCCGGGGATGGGCTGCGGCTCCGAAACGCGGTACCGGACGAGCCCTTTGTCGGCGAGGCGCCCGAGCGTCGCGTGGACCGCGCCGATCGCGACGATTCGGCCGGTGCGCTGTTCGATTTGCTGCTGGATCGCCAGCCCGTACGCTTCGTCGCCTGCATGCGCAATCGCGAGGAGCACGAGCAGTTCGAAGTCGCCGACGAAGTCGCCCTTGGCCATGGTCTCAGAATATATACAAACTAGTAATTATTGCCAATACGCGTTCGGCGGCCGTCCGGTTCCACGGCGCCGGCAGGGGCAATCGAGACCGGCCGGACCTGAGGTACGCTGGACGCGACATGCGGCTCGAGCTGACGGACGATCAGGCGGCGTACCAGGAAGACATCGCGCGGTTCGCGGCGGGGCAGGTCGCGGCCGCCGCAAAGGGTATCGACGAGGCGGGCACCTTTCCCCACGCGCTCGTGCAGGAGCTGGCAGCTCGCGGACTGTTGGGCGTCACGATCGCCCGTGAGTGGGGCGGCGGCGGACGCGACTACGTGAGCTACGCGCTCGCCCTCGAAGCGCTCGCGCGCGCGAGCGCCGTCATGGCGGTGATCGCATCGGTGAACACATCGCTCGTCGCGGAGCCGATCGAAAAATTCGGCAGCGACGCCCAGAAACAGACGTGGCTTCGCCGTCTCGCGACGGGCGCGTCGATTGGCGCCTTCGCGCTTTCAGAAGAGCACGCCGGGTCGGACGCCGCCAACCAGCAGACGATCGCGCGGCTGGACGAGCGCGGCTATACGCTCAACGGCCGGAAAATCTGGGTCGCCAACGGCGAAGCGGCCGACGTCGTGATCGTCTTCGCCGCGACGCAGCCGGCGAGCCGCCCATCTTCGCACGCGGGCCGCAGCATCGGCGCGTTCCTCGTGCCGATGGACACGCCCGGCATCACTCGCGCGCGTTCGGGCGATTCGCTCGGCGTCCGAGGACTGGGCTGCGTCGACCTCGAGCTCGCGAACGTGTCGGTGACGGCGGACTCCCTGCTCGGCGGGCCGTGCGACGGCTTCCATGTCGCGATGTGGGCCCTCGACGGTGGACGGATCGCGATCGCGGCCCAGGCACTCGGCGTCGGACAGGCGGCGCTGGACGCGGCGCTCGCGCACGCGAAGCAGCACGAAGCCTTCGGGCAGCCCATCGCGAACTTCCAGGCGATTCAGTGGATGCTCGCCGACAGTGCGACGGAACTGGACGCCGCGCGCATGCTCACGCTCAAGGCAGCCGACGCGCGCAGCCGGCGCGAACGCCCGACGCTCGAAGCCGCCATGGCGAAACTCAGCGCCTCGGAAGCCGCGCACCGTGCCGCGGATCGCGCGATGCAGATCCATGCCTCCCACGGCTATCAGCGCGGCTCGGTCGTCGAACGCCTCTTCAGGGACGCACGCGCCGCTGAAATCTATCAGGGCACGTCCGAAGTGCAGCGGATGGTGATCGCGGAACACATCGGGCTGAGCCGATAGGACGCGTCTGGCGTGCAGTCAGCGCGGCCGCTACCCCTCTTCCCGGTATTCTGCAGTGCCCTGGCGCTGTACGTCCTGACAGCCGGGGGCAGCCTCACGTCGACCGATGCGGTCGCCACGTTCGCGCTGACGTCGAGCATCGTCGAACACCACTCGATCGCGCTGCCGGGAAACGTACTCGGGCTCGACGCGAACCGGGGCGTGGACGGGCGCTTCTATTCGCAGTACGGCATCGGGCAGTCGCTGTACAACATTCCGTTTTACGTCGCGGGACGGACGGTCGCACGTCTTCTTCCTCATCCGATCGGCAAGCCGGATACGCTGCTGAAGGCCGCCGTCGCGATGGGGAGCGCCGTCGCGGCGGCCATCACGGTCGTATTGATCGCGAGCCTGACGCGTCGGCTCGGTGCGAGTCCTCACGGCGCGTTGATCTCCGCGCTGTCTGCCGCGATCTCATCGCCGCTGTGGCCGTATTCGAAGTTCGGATTCTCTACGGCCTTGACGGCGGCGATTCTGGCTGCCGCCGCACGGCTGGTCGTCGAGAGTCAGGTGCGCGACCGTCCCCGGTATGCCGCCGCGGCCGGTGCGGTGCTCGCGTTTGGATGGTTGACGCGACACGAGATGGCGCTCGCGCTCGTGCCACTTTCGGCCTTCCTCATCATGTCCGCTCGTGAGTCACGGTCGCGAATACCGTCGCAGCAGATTGCAGCGCTCGTCGGCATCACGTGTGCCGGGGGTCTCCTCTGGGGGTGGTACAACTTCGTGCGGTTCGGGTCTCCATTTGCGGTTGGTTATACGCCGGAGTTCGACGGCGCCGGATACGCGGCGTTTCTGATCTCCCCGGCGGGATCGCTGCTGCTCTTCGCCCCGATCGCGATCGTGTGGGTGATGGGACTCGCGATCGGGCGCTTCAATCGATCGACCGGGATGCTGCTCGCCGGTCCACTGGTCATCTTTTATGCCTTTTATGGCGCGCTTGCCGACTGGCCCGGAGGCCGCGGCTACGGACCGCGCTACCTCGTGCCCGCGCTCGTGCTCCTCGCGCCCGGCGCGGCCGCGCTCTGGGGCGCGGGACGTCATCGTCGAAGGATCGTCGTGATCGCGTGCGCCATCGCCGCGGTGTTGCAGTTGCCAGGCGTGCTCGTGGACTACGCAAAAGTGAGCACCGAATGGGCACGCACGCATACCCACGAGGACGTGTCCGCGCGCGACTGGCGTATCTCCTCGTCGCCGTTCGCGCTCGGCGCGTCAGCCGTTATGCGAGCGGTTCCGGCCAATACCGCATATCTGACAGGTCTCCGGCAGCCTCCGCATGTCGCCCCAACCTCAACCGCAGACGATCGGGATTTCGCCCAGCAGCTGTCGTTCAGCCTCGATTTCTGGTGGCTGTACCTCGTTTACCTGCGAGCGATCCGCCCGCTGGCTGCCGTTGCAATGGCCCTGACCCTGTGGGCTGTCGCCGTGGTCGCCGCGCGCGTCGCGTGGCGCGCTGGATGACTTCTTGCACATCAGGAGGCGGCAGGAGGAGCCATGGCAGAGACACCGTTCAGTTCCCGGCTGCGATTCCTCGACCCGGAGGATCTCGACGATTCGACGATCGACTTTTCTACCGTTGATGTCCACGGATCGGACGATTCCAACCTGGGCGATCTCGACGGCTTCATCGTCGACACCGACTCGGGGCGCGTCGTCTATGCGGTGGTGGACTCAGGAGGGTGGTTTCGTTCGCGCCACTTCGCGGTGCCGATCGGCCACGCTCAACTCGACACCGGGCGGCGGCGGCTCAACGTGAACGTCACGCGCGACGCCGCGCAGGAATTCCCCGATTTCGACCCGAAGAAGCTGCGCCGCTTTTCAGACGGCGAAATGCGGGCGTTCGAGCAGCGGACGTCGATCGTCTGCTGTCCGGACGACCCGACCGATGTGTCGGGCGCCGTTCAGTACGAAACGCTGCGCCATTACGCACAGCCGGATTGGTGGCGGGACGAATACCGGCGTCCGGATCTTTACCAGGATCTCGACGAATGGGACGGCCGCGAACGCCGCCGCCGTGAGCGCGGCGCGATGGCGGAAGGACCGTCTATCCGATGATCTGCTTGGCGATCGTCTGCAGCTGAAGGTTCGAGGTGCCTTCGTAGATCTGGCCGATCTTGGCGTCGCGATACAGCTTCTCGACGGGATATTCCTTCACGAAGCCGTTGCCGCCGAACAAGTTCACCGCGAGCGATGCGACGCGCTCGGCCACCTCAGACGAGAAGATCTTGCAGATTGCCGCCTCGGTGAGGAACGGCTTGCGGGCGTCGCGCAGGCGCGCCGCGTTGTAGACGGTCAGCCTCGCAGCCTCGACATCCGCGGCGGCGCGGGCCAGCTGATGCTGGACTGCCTGGAATTCCGCGATGGGCTTTCCGAACTGTTTCCGCTCCTTCGTGTAGCTGATGGCGTGCTGCAGCGCTCCCTCGGCGAGGCCGAGCATCTGCGCGCCGATCCCGATGCGGCCTTCGTTCAGCGTTTCGATCGCGGCCTTGTATCCCTTTCCGACTTCACCAAGCACGTTGCTTTTCGGCACCCGGCAGTCTTCGAGTATCAGCTCGCACGTGCTGCTCGCGCGGATGCCGAGCTTGTCTTCTTTCTTGCCGACGGTGAATCCCTGGAAGCCGCGCTCAACGACGAAGGCCGTGATTCCGCGGTAACCCGCCTCGGGGTTGACGGTCGCGAACACGAGAAAGATATCCGCTTCGTTCCCGTTCGTGATCCAGAGCTTCCGTCCGGTGATGACGTAATCGTCGCCGTCTTCGCGCGCTCGAGTGCTCAGCGCGAAGGCGTCGCTGCCGGAGCCCGCCTCGGAGAGCGCGTATGCACCGACGGTGTTCGTTGCGAGCTTCGTCAGACACCGCCGCTGGATGTCGTCGTTGCCCCACCGCATCACGGCGTTGACGACAAGCGTGTTCTGGACGTCGACGAGCACGCCGACGGACGGGTCCACGCGCGAAAGCTCTTCCACGGCCAGCACGGAGTGGAAAAAGCTCGCGCCCGCACCGCCGAAAGCTTCGGGGATCTCGATTGCCATCACCCCGAGGTCGAACAGCTTGTCCACGAGGGGCCGAGGGATCTTCGCGTGCTCGTCCATCTCGCGGACCAGCGGGCGGACCTGCGCGTCGGCGAACTCACGCACGCTGTCGCGGAAAAGGACTTCGTCTTCGCTCAACAGGGTGAGCGGCTGCGGGCGGTCGATCGTCTGTTCCATTACAGTGAAGATCTTAGCAGCAAAGGGCTTACGGCAGAGATCGTGCGGGAACGGTCCGCGGCCGCAACTGCGGCCGCAAACGATCTATTCTTGAAGGAGGTCTGCCTGGGCCGCTGGATCGACGTTATGCGACATTCTGCACGCGTTTCACTCATCGCCGTCATCGTCTTCCTGTTGGGTAGTGTTCTGCCGGCGCAGCAGCCGGCGCAACAACCGCCGGCCCAGCAGCCTCCCGTTCAGCCGCCTCAAGGTCAGCGGCCGCCGGTCATCCGCCGTGGCATCAATTTCGTCTCCGTCGACGTCATCGTCTCCGATAAGAAGACCGGCGACGTCGTGCTGGATCTCACGAAGGACGATTTCGATGTTCGCGAAGACAAGAAGCCGCAGTCGATAGAAACGTTCCAGACGATCAAAATCGATCCGTTCGAACAGGCGACGGCGGCTCCGCCGCGGCCGATCCGCAACGACGACGACGAGGAGCGCGAGGCGCAGAAGCCGGACGTCCGGCTGTTCATCCTGCTGCTCGACGATTACCACGTCCGGCGCGGCGACGATCTCGTGATCCGCCAGCCGCTGATTGATTTCGTCCAGAACCAGCTCGGGCCGCAGGACATGGTCGCGATCATGTATCCGCTGACGCCGGTCACCGCGCTGAGCTTCACGCGCGACCACGACGCCCTCATCAGCGCGATCAGCCACTTCGAAGGACGCCGCGGCAATTACGAGCCGAGGAACGAGTTCGAGGAGCGCTATGCGTACTCGTCGGCGCAGACCGTCGAAAACATCAGGAACGACGTGACCATGGGGGCGCTCAAAGGCGCGGCGGTAAAGCTCGGAGGCATGCGCGACGGCAGGAAATCGATCATCTTCGTCAGCGAGGGTTTCACGAGCACGCTCCCGGCGCAGCTCCAGGATCCCGTGGCCGCGCTGCCCGGTTATAACAACCCGGCGCGGGATGCGCCCGGTACGGACGTCAACTCGCCGCGGCAGCAGTCGGTCGAGTTCTTCAATTCGGTCGACCTGACGTCGCGCCTGAAGGAAGTGTTCGATACGGCCAACCGGAACAACGCTTCTATCTATGCGGTAGACCCCCGCGGGCTGGCGGTGTTCGATTACGACATCAAGGATGGCGTCAGCACCACGTCCGATCGCAAGTCACTGAACGAGTCGCTCGATGCACTCAAGGTGCTCGCGGATAATACCGATGGCCGCGCGATCGTCAGCCGCAACGATCTCGCGAACGGGATGAAGCAGATCATGCGCGACTCGAGCGGGTATTACCTGCTCGGTTACACATCGTCTGCCGCGCCGACCGACGGCAAGTTCCACACGATCGACGTGCACGTGAAGCGCCCCGGCGTCGAAGTGCGTGCACGCAAAGGCTACTGGGCGTATACGACCGAGGATGTCGCAAGAGCCACCGGGCCTGCGGCGGCGGGACCGCCGCCCGAAATCTCCAAGGCGTTGAGCGACCTGTCGGCGCCCGCGGCGGGACATGCCGCGAACTTCTGGGTCGGCACCGATCGCGCCGACGCCAACACCGGGCGCGTGACGTTCGCCTGGCAGCCGGTCACGCAGGCCGCAGGCAGCCGCGACCCCGATTCCGTGGCGACGAAGGTGATGCTCACGGCCACGGCACCCGACGGACGTCCGCTGTTTCGCGGGTCGGTTCCCGACGAGAGCGCTGCGGCGCCGGCCGCGACTGCTCCGGCAACGGGTCCCGCTGGCTCCGCACCCCAGGCGTCATCGGGAGCGGCGGCGTCGTTCACGGCCCCGCCTGGTCCGGTGCAGCTGCGAATGACCGTGATGGGCGCGCACGGACAAGTGATCGATTCGTCCGTTCAGCAAATCACGATCCCGGATTACACGCACACACAGGTGTCGCTCGGGACCGCGCGCGTGTATCGAGCGCGAAATGCGTACGAGATGACGCAGGTCCGCAACAACCCGAACGTCGTCCCGACCGTCGACCGCCAGTTCAGTCGGACAGAGCGTCTCCTCGTCCGATTCGACGCGTATGCCGCGGACAATTCCGTTCCGGCCGTCACCGCGAAGCTCCTGAACCGCGCCGGCCAGTCGATGGCGGACGTACCCGTCCAGGCCGCCGCGGGGAAGCCGCTTCAGATCGATCTGCCGCTCGCCTCCCTCGCGGCGGGACAGTACCTGCTGGAGCTGGACGCGAAGACGCCGTCAGGCTCCGCGCAACAGCTGATCGCGTTCCGCGTCGGGTCGTAACCGCCGGACCGGGCTCGTCCGGAAAAGAAAAAGGATCGGCCGCGCGGCCGATCCTTTTGAACTGGTCACTGACGACTGACGCCCTTTACGCGTACATCCCGCGCATCTTCGTCACCGTCGCGACGCGATTGATCGCGACGATGTAGGCGGCCGTCCGCAGGTCGGTCTTGTAGCGGATCGAGGTGTCGAGGACGTCTTTGAACGCCTCGACCATCTTCGCCTCGAGGCGGCGGTTCACCTCGTCTTCCTCCCAGAAATATCCGTGGCGGTCCTGCACCCACTCGAAGTACGAGGTCGTCACGCCGCCGGCATTGGCGAGAATGTCCGGGATCACGAATACGCCGCGCTCGTGCAGCGTCTTGTGCGCTTCGGGCGTGGTCGGTCCGTTCGCGCCTTCGGCGATGACCTTGGCCTTGATCGAGCCGGCGTTCTGCCCCGTGATCTGGTTCTCGAGCGCTGCCGGCACGAGAACGTCGACGTCGAGGGCGAACAGTTTCGCGTTGTCGATCGGCTCGCCCCCGGAAAAACCCTCGATGCTCTTGTGCTGCTTCGCGTAGTCGAGCATCTTCGTGATGTCGAGGCCCTGCTCGTTGTAGACTCCGCCCTTCCAGTCGGTGACCGCGACGATTTTTGCGCCGATCTTCGAGAGAAGGTCTGCCGACACCGAACCGACGTTGCCGAAGCCCTGCACGGCCACCGTTGCGCCCTTGATGTCGAAGCCGAGGTGCTTCGCGGCCTCGCGCGTCACGATCATCACGCCGCGGCCCGTCGCTTCGCGCCGGCCGAGCGACCCGCCCATCTCGATCGGCTTGCCGGTGACGACGGCGGTCGCGGTGTGACCGACGTGCATACTGTAGGTGTCCATCACCCACGCCATGATCTGGTCGTTGGTGTTGACGTCTGGCGCCGGAACGTCCTTCTCGGGGCCGATCGCGTCGACGATTTCCGCGATGTAGCGGCGCGTCAGCGCCTCCAGCTCGCGGCGCGACAGCCGGTTCGGGTCGACGACGATTCCGCCCTTGCCTCCGCCGAAGGGCACGTGCGCGACCGCGCATTTCCACGTCATCCAGGCGGCCAGCGCGGTGACTTCATCCAGCGTGACATTGGGGTGATAGCGGATGCCGCCCTTCGCGGGGCCGAGCGTGATGTTGTACTGGACGCGATAGCCGGTGAAGACTTCAATCTCGCCGTTGTCCATCTGGATCGGACAGGACACGACGATCTGGCGCTTGGGGTGGGTCAGGACCTTCCAGAGTCCCTGATCGAGCCCGAGCAGACGCGCTGCCCCGTCGAACTCCTGGAGCATCGCGCTGAAAATGCTGCCGCCTGATTCCATGAACGTCCTCAATAGGCGCTCGGGGCCGGCGCCGCGCGCCCGGTGCCCTCCGGCCCGTCGCTTAAGCTCACTTCGCTCCGCGAGCGTGCCGCCGCTCGCTCCGCTCCGTTCGCACCGATCTATTCGATGACCAAACAGTCCAAGCTACTGTGCCGGACCGAGAAGTGTCAAGGCCGCAACCAGATATAATCTCGGAGTATGAAGACCGCCGCCGAGAGCGAAAAACAGCGCTGGGAACGTGAAGTGCTGGGGCCCGCGCTGCAGAAATCGCCCGAGCGCCGGATTCCGTTCACCACTATCTCCGGGCGGCCGATCGACCGCCTCTACACCCGCGACGATCTGCCGGGCTTCGACGCGGCGCGCGATCTCGCGACCCCTGGGACTTTTCCGTATACGCGCGGAATCCATCCGACCGGCTACCGCGGCCGGCTCTGGACGATGCGGCAGTTCGCCGGCTTCGGAACGCCGGAGGAGACCAACGACCGCTACAGGACGCTGCTGCAGGCGGGCGGCACAGGCCTGAGCGTCGCGTTCGACCTGCCGACGTTGATGGGCCGCGACCCGGATCACCCGCTGTCGCTCGGCGAGGTCGGGAAATGCGGCGTCAGCATCGTCTCGCTCGCGGACATGGAGCGGCTCTTCGACGGCATCGCGCTCGGCAACATCACGACGTCAATGACGATCAACTCGCCGGCGCCGATGATCTTCGCGATGTACCTGGTCGTCGCCGAGAAGCAGGGCGCTGACTGGAAGACGCTGTCGGGCACGATCCAGAACGACATCCTCAAGGAATTCATCGCGCAGAAGGAGTACATCTACCCGCCGCGCGAGTCGATGCGGCTCATCACCGATGTCTTCGCGTTCTGCGCGAACGAAGTGCCGAAGTGGAACACGATTTCGGTGAGCGGCTACCACATCCGCGAGGCGGGATCGACCGCCGCGCAGGAGCTGGCGTTCACGCTGCGCGACGGGATCGAGTACGTCCAGTACGGCGTCGATGCAGGTCTCGACGTCGACGTGTTTGCGCCCCAGATCTCGTTCTTCTTCAACTCCCACAGCGACTTCTTCGAGGAGATCGCGAAGTTCCGCGCCGCCCGCAAGCTGTGGGCCGACGTCATGCGCAATCGCTTCAAAGCGAAGAACGAGCGCTCGTGGAAACTGCGCTTCCACACGCAGACGGCGGGCGTTTCGCTCACCGCGCAGCAGCCCTACAACAACGTCGTCCGGACGGCGCTGCAGGCGCTTGCAGCGGTTCTCGGCGGCACACAGTCGCTGCACACGAATTCGCTGGACGAGGCGCTTGCGCTGCCAACGGCCGACACCGCGACGCTCGCGCTGCGGACGCAGCAGATCATCGCCTACGAGAGCGGCGTCACGAACAGCGTCGATCCGTTGGGCGGATCGTACTTCCTCGAGAAGCTCACGCTCGACATGGAGCACGAGGCCCGGCGCTACTTCGACGTGATCGATCGAATGGGGGGAATGGTCGAGGCGGTCGAGCAGGGCTTCCCCCAGAGGGAGATCGCCGAGGCGTCGTACCGTTTCCAGCAGTCGGTCGAGATGCGCGACAAGATCATCGTCGGCGTCAACGACTTCGTGCAGGAAGACGAGGAGCCGATCCCGATCCTCTATATCGACGACACGACCGCGAACCGCCAGCTGGCAAGGCTGCACGAGCTGAAGCAGACGCGCGACAACGAGGCGGTCCGCCGCGCGCTCGGCGCGCTCCAATCGGCCGCCCGCGGCGGCGCCAACACGATGTACCCGCTGCTCGATTGCGTCCGTGCTTACGCGACCGTGGGCGAAATGTGCGACGCGCTGCGCGAAGTGTGGGGCGAATACGAAGAGGTACCGCTGATTTGAGTCAAAAGATTCGCGTCGTCATAGCCAAGCCGGGCCTGGACGGCCACGACCGTGGTGCCAAGGTGATCGCGCGCGCGCTGCGCGACTCCGGCATGGAGGTGATCTATACGGGGCTCCGCCAGACGCCTGAGCAGATCGTCGGGGCGGCGCTGCAGGAAGACGCGGACGTCATCGGCCTGTCGATCCTCTCGGGCGCGCACATGCATATCTGTCCGCGGGTGATGGAGCTTTTGAAGGAGAAGGGGCTCGAGGACGTGCTCGTCGTCATCGGCGGCATCATCCCGGATGTCGACATTCCGAAGCTGCAGGCGATGGGCATCAAGGGCATTTTCCTGCCGGGGAGCCCGATGCAGGAGATCATCGAGTACATCAACGCAAACGTCCGGCGCCGCGCGGAAGCGATCTGAGGTCAACCGTCGATTCCTGAGCGATGCCCCACAAGCTGCTGCTTGCCGACGACAGCATCACGATCCAGCGCGTCATCGAGCTGACGTTCGCCGACGAGAACATAGAGGTCATCACCGTCGGCAACGGCCAGGCCGCGATCGAGCAGGCCGAGCGTGTGCGTCCGGACATCGTGCTGGCGGACGTCGGCATGCCCGAACGCGACGGCTACGAAGTCGCCGCGTTCGTCAAATCGCATCCGCAGCTGTCGCACGTGCCGGTGCTTCTGCTCACCGGCGCCTTCGAGCCGATCGACGAATCGCGCGCGCGTGCCGCGGGCTGCGACGGCGTGCTCGTGAAGCCGTTCGAGCCGCAGCTGGTCATCAATCGCGTCAAGGATCTGCTGCTGGGCAATCGCCCCGCCGACCTGTGGGCCGCCGGGCCGACGGCTCAGGGACCCGTGCGGCCGCCCGTCCCGCCGGTACGGCGGGAGCCGCCGCCGGCGAATCACGCTGGCGTGGCACCGGGGGCCGAGCTCGCGCGATACGAACCGATCCAGGAGCCGCCGCCCGCTCCGCCGGACCAGCCAGGCCGCGCCCGATCCGACGATCCGCTCGAGGCGTACTTCGACCGGCTCGACGCCGCCGTCACGGCGCGTGCGGCGGCGCCCCGCACGGCGGAACCTGACGCGATGCCACCACCGGCTGACCGCGCCGCGGCACCTGCGTCGGCCGGAGCAATACCGCCGTCGCTGGCCGACGCCTTTGCGGCGCTGCTGACCGCCGAGGGCCGGGTCGCCCACTCGGCGCCGGCCGGAGAGCGGACGGGACCCGCGCCCCCCGATCCCGAGGCCCTGATCGACGCGATTGCCGATCGCGTTCTTGCCCGGCTCCAGGACTCGACCCTGCGCGGCGTAGTCCTCGAAGCCGCCGAACGTCTCGTGCGTGAAGAAATCGAACGACTTAAAAGAGGTTGATAACTCCCAATCGGCAACTGGGAAGTGCGAGTTGGGAATTGGGGAGTTGGGGTTTGGGAGTTGGGAATTGGGAGTTGGGAATTGGGAGTTGGGAGTTCTCTTTGACTGTTCCAGAAAAGCCTGCCCTCGAAGGACTCGAAAAAAAATGGATGGAGCGATGGGCCGCTGACGGCGTTTACAGGTTCGATCGGTCGCGTCCGCGCGAAGGAGTCTATTCGATCGACACGCCGCCGCCGACTGTCAGCGGATCGCTGCACGTCGGCCACGTCTTCTCGTACACGCACACGGACGTCATCGCGCGCTTTCAGCGGATGCGCGGCAAGGCAGTGTTTTATCCGATGGGATGGGACGACAACGGGCTGCCGACGGAGCGGCGCGTGCAGAACTACTACGGCGTCCGGTGTGATCCGTCTCTGGCGTACGTCCCGGACTTCCAGCCGCCGGCGAAACCGGAGAAGCATCCCCTCTCGGTGTCGCGTCCGAACTTCATCGAGTTGTGCGCGCGGCTCACCGCCGAGGACGAAAAGGCATTCGAAGCGCTGTGGAAATATCTCGGCCTGTCGGTCGACTGGGGCATGACGTACGCGACGATCGGCCGTGACGCGCAGAAGGTGTCGCAGCTCTCGTTTCTGCGCCTGCTCAGCAAAGGCCTCGCTTATCAGCTCGAGGCCCCCACCCTGTGGGACGTCGACTTCCGCACGGCCGTGGCCCAGGCGGAGCTCGAGGATCGAGAGCAGCCTGGCGCCTATCATCGCATCCGCTTCCAGAGGGCCGACCAGGGTTCCGTGGAGATTGAAACCACCCGCCCTGAGTTGATCCCGGCGTGCGTCGCGCTCGTGGCGCATCCAGACGACGAGCGGTACAAACCGCTCTTCGGCACCGATGTCATCACGCCGCTCTTCGGCGTGCGCGTGCCGATCAGGCCGCACGAACTGGCCGATCCCGAGAAAGGATCCGGGATCGCGATGATCTGCACGTTCGGTGACGTCACCGACGTGGTCTGGTGGCGGGCGCTGTCGCTTCCGGTGCGCGCGATCATCCAGGCGAACGGCGCCCTGCGGCCCGTGCAATGGGGAAATGACGGTTGGGAATCGCGCGAGCCCTCGCGCGCCCAGCAGGCGTACGACCAGCTCGCGAACCTCTCCGCGGCGAAGGCGAGATCGAAGATCGCCGAGCTGCTGCGCGAAAGCGGCGATCTGATAGGCGACCCGCGCCCCATCACGCATGCGGTCAAGTTCTACGAAAAAGGGGACCGGCCGCTCGAAATCGTGACCAGCCGACAGTGGTTCATCAAGACCATGACGTTCCGCGATGCGTTGCTGGCGCGTGCGAAGGAACTCTGCTGGCATCCCCCCTACATGCAGGCGCGGCTGGAGAACTGGATCAACGGTCTGAACGGAGACTGGTGCATCAGCCGCCAGCGGTTCTTCGGCGTCCCCTTCCCGCTGTGGTACCCCGTACTGCCGGATGGCAGCCGGGATTACGCGCATCCGATCGTTCCGCCGGAGGAGCGTCTCCCCGTCGATCCATCGACCGATGTGCCGGAGGGGTACCGCGCGGAGCAGCGCGACCAGCCCGGCGGTTTCAGTGGGGATCCTGACGTCATGGACACCTGGGCCACGTCGTCGCTTTCCCCGCAGATCGCTGGAGGCTGGATCGCGGACGAGGACCTGTTCGCCCGCGTCTTTCCGATGGACGTCCGTCCGCAGGCGCACGACATCATCCGCACGTGGCTGTTTTCCACGGTGCTGCGCTCGCATCTGGAATTCGACACGCTGCCGTGGAAGCACGCGGCGATCTCGGGCTGGATTCTCGATCCCGACCGCAAGAAGATGTCGAAGTCCAAGGGCAACGTCGTCACGCCGATGGCGCTCCTCGAGGAGCACGGGTCGGACGGTGTGCGCTACTGGGCGGCGAGCGGCCGGCCCGGCGCCGACACGGCGTTCGACGTTGGCCAGATGAAGGTCGGCCGACGGCTCGCGATCAAGCTGCTGAACGCATCGAAGTTCGTGCTCGCCAGCCCGGAACCTCGGGGCGAAATCGTGGAACCGATCGATCGCGGCCTGCTCACGCTGCTCGGGCGCCTGGTGCGCGACGCGACGGCGGATCTGGAGGACTACAACTACTCGCGCGTGCTGGAACGGGCGGAGTCGCTGTTCTGGTTCTTCTGCGATAACTATCTGGAGCTCGTGAAATCGCGCCGCTACGGCGACCAGGGTCCGGCGGGCGCCGGTTCTGCGAACGCGGCACTTCTCACCGCGCTGTCGTCGCTGCTCCGGCTGTTCGCGCCGTTTCTTCCATTCGTGACGGAAGAGGTCTGGTCCTGGTGGCGTCCAGGCTCCATTCACACCGCAGCCTGGCCTTCTTTCGATGAATTGTTCGAGGCCGCAGGCGGCGAGCGTGAAGACGACGTGCGGACGCTCGAACTCGCAGCAAACGTGCTCGGTGAGATCCGGAAGAAAAAATCAGAGGAGCAGCGGCCGATGAAAACGCCGGTCGAACTGGCGGTGCTGCGCCTCACCGAACGCGACCGCCCGCTGCTCGATTCCGCCCGCGCAGACTTGTGCGCCGTGGCCCTCGTCCGGGAGCTCTCGATCGAGACATCGGACACGTTCAGCGTCGATGTCCGGTTCGCTGCACCGGATTCGTCGCCTCAGGAGCGCGGCGCGTGAAGTCCGTTCCGTTCGAGGCGCTCGATCCGGCGCTGTATCGAGAGGTCGTCCGCCGCGCGCTCGCCGAGGATCTCGGGTGGGGCGACGTGACGACGGAAGCGATCGTGCCGCCGGATCTGCGCGCGCGGGGCTCCATCGTGGCGCGCTCCGCGTGTGTGATCGCGGGGCTGGCCGTCGCGGCGGAGGCCTTCCGTCAACTCGATCCCGCGTGCGTCTTTCACGCGCATGTGGCCGACGGGCAGCCGTGCAGCGCCGGCGTCTGCGTGGCCGAGGTCGAGGGCCTCGCTGGTTCCATGCTGACCGCAGAGCGGACGGCTCTGAACTTCCTCGAGCGGCTCTCCGGAATCGCGACACTGACGCGGCGGTTCGTTGACCAGACCGCCGGACGCGTGGTCGTGCTGGATACGCGCAAGACGACACCGACGTTGCGCGCGCTGGAGCAGTACGCCGTCCGCGCCGGCGGCGGCGCGAATCATCGCGGTTCGCTGGACGTCGGCGTGACGGTCAAGAGGAACCATCTCGGCCTGGCCGGCAGCGTGGCGGAGGCGGTCCGTCGCATGGCTGCGGCCAACCCCGACATGCCCATCGAGGTGGAGGTGCACTCCCTGACGGAGGCTGATGCGGCAGTGTCCGCGGGCGCGTCGGTGATCGTCGCCGATCGCCTGAGCGTCGACGATCTGCGCGAGCTCGTACGACGGTCAAGAGGGCGTGCGCAGGTGGCCGTCGCGGGACCGTTCGACCTCGACGCCGTCGACGCGCTTGCGGCGACCGGCGCCGATTACCTGTCCGTCGGCGAGGTGACGCAGGCCGCGCCGGCCGCCGACCTCCGTCTCGACGTGGAACCGCTTTGACGCTCCGCTCCGAAATCAGCCGCGCCTTGTCTGCCAACGCGGAGCAGCGCGGCGTGTTCGGTAGGTCGTGGGAATACTTCGACGAAATCGGATCGACGAACGACGTCGCGTTGCGCGCGGCGGACCGGGGCGCCGACGAAGGCTGCGTATTCATCGCGGGTGCGCAGACCGCCGGCCGCGGACGTCTCGGACGATCGTGGCACTCACCGCCAGAGTCGGGACTCTATGTCTCGACCATCCTCCGCCGTCCGGCGCTCGCGCGGTGGATCACGCTCGCAGGGGGCGTGGCGGTCGCGCACGGCATCCGCGAGTCGACGGGACTGCCCGTGCAGCTCAAATGGCCGAACGACGTGGTCGCCGTCACAGGACAGGCGTTTCGCTCGCGCCGTAAACTCGCCGGCATTCTCGCAGAGGCGTCGAGCGGTGCCGCCTCGATTCATTACATCGTGCTTGGATTCGGGATCAACCTTCGCCGATCGGCGTTTCCCCCCGAACTGGAGGGACGCGCTGGATCGCTCGAAGGGGAACTCGGCCGCGAAGTCGACGGCGGCGCCGTCCTCGCCGCAGTTCTTGCTGCCCTTCACCGCGTCACGGCCGACGTCGCGGCGAACGGGCCGGCGAGGCTGCTCGAATCGTGGCTCGCGCTGTCGCCGGCCGCACACGGGGCGGCGGTCGAGTGGGACGGCCCGGACCAGGTGCGGACCGGCCTGAGCGCGGGCCTCGACGCCGACGGAGCGTTGCGCGTATCCACGGACCAGGGAGTCGAACGGATTGTCGCAGGAGAGGTGCGATGGAAGTAGCTCCGCGGCTGCTGGCGCTCGACGTCGGCAACACGAACGTCACCATCGGCGTCTTCGAAGGCGACCGGCTCGCGCACAGCTGGAGGCTGGCAGCCCTGCGCGAACGCACGGCGGACGAGCTGGGCATTTTCGTGACGCGCCTCTTCGAGACCGCGCACGTGCCGATTCCCGAACTCGCCGGCATCGCCGTCGCGTCGGTGGTGCCGCCGCTGACACGGCCGATTGAGGAGATGTGCCAGCGCTACTTCCATCACGCCGCGTTCGTCGTCGATGCGACGAACGCCGGCATGCCCGTCCGCTACAACCCGATCACGGACGTGGGCGCCGACCGGATCGTGAACGCGGCCGGGGCGTGGGAGAAATACGGCCGTCAATCCGCGGTCCCGCTCATCATCGTCGACTTCGGCACCGGCACGACGTTCGACGTGGTGTCGTCGGCGGGCGAGTACATCGGAGGGGTCATCTGTCCGGGCATCAACATCTCGGCGGAGGCGCTCTTTCAGCGCGCCGCGCGGCTTCCCCGCGTGGACGTGCGGAAGCCGGCCGGCGTGATCGGGCAGAACACCGTGGCCGCGATGCAGGCGGGTTTGTTCTTCGGCTACGTTGACCTCGTCGATGGACTGGTACGCCGCATCCGTGCGGAACTGGACGGAGGCGACCGCGCGCTCGTCATCGGCACCGGAGGACTCGCAGATGTGCTCTCCGGCGAAAGCCGCGCCATCGAGCGCGTGGACGAGAATCTCACGCTCGACGGGCTCCGGTTGATCTGGCAAAGAACCGAACATTGGCGATTGAAGACTGCCGATTGAAGATTAGGGATTGAAGATTGCCGATTGAAGATTGCGCATTGAAGATTGCGCATTGAAGATTGAAATCGTCCAGCAATTCCAGGTCTCGAACCAGCGATGCAGAATTCGGAATACTGCCGGGAGCTCGAAGGGTATTTGTGTCAGAAGAACGAGGGGCACCTCATTCGCATCGTCGGCCCGGCATTCGAGCGCGTCTGCGGCTGGGCGGAGCAGGGAGTACCGCTGGCGCTCGCGAAGAGAGGGATTGATCAGTATTGCGATCGCTACTACGCGAAGGGTCCGCGACGGCGTCCGGTGCGGATCGAGTTCTGCGAGGCCGACATCCTCGATCTCTTCGACAACTGGCGGCGCGCCGTGGGCGTTGGGGCGGAAGGCGGAAGTACCGACGAAAGCTCGCACCGGCGCGACTCGCTACCGGCGCACCTCGACCGCGTCATCGCGCGGCTGACGTCCCGGCGCGGCGGGCCCTGGCGGTCCGAAGGCTTCGACGCAGCGCTCGCCGATGCCGTCCGCGAGCTCGATACGATGCGGACCGCCGCGCGTAATGCCCGCGGACACGAGCGTACGCGGGTGCTCGAACGCCTGTCGGCACTCGACGCCCGACTGACGGCGGCTGCGATCGGTGAGATCGATGGCGAAACCGCGCGCGCGATGCGCGCCGCTGCGCAGGAAGACATTGCGCCGTTCGCCGCACGGATGACCGCGGCGGATCGCGAATCCGCTGCCGCCGCAGCGTTCGAGCGCCGCGTGCGCGACGCCGCCGGCCTGCCCGTGCTGGCGTTCGAATAACGATACGAGTTCGAAGTTGCTGGCTGAAGGACAGCAAGTCACCCTCGACATCGAGAAGGTCGCTGCGGGCGGCTGGACGATCGGCCGTCACCACGGACAGGTCGTGCTCGTGCGTGGCGCCATCCCCGGCGAGCGTGTCACCGCCTGGATCGAGCGCGCCGACCGGCGCGTGGCGTACGCCGCCGTCCGGGACGTGCTCGACGCTTCGCCCGATCGCCGAGCCCCGGCCTTCGATCCCCTCTGCGGCGGAGGCGTCTTTGCGCACGTCGCATATGCCCGCCAGCTCGCGCTCAAGGGAGAGATCGTTCAGGACGCTTTCACCCGCCTGGCTCATCATCCGCTCGAACGGTCGCCCGATGTCGAAGGGTCTCCGGAGACCGGCTACCGCATGCGCGCGAGGCTGCACGTTCGCGGCGGGCGTGTAGGCTTCTATCGCGAGGGCACGCACCAGCTCTGCGACGCCGCGCCGACCGGTCAGCTGCGGTCCGAGACGATCGATGCGGCGGTCCGGCTCGTCGGGTCGCTTCAGGCGCGCTCGCGCGATTCCATCGCGTCCATCGCCATCGCCGAGAATCTGGCGGCCGACCAGCGTGCGGCGCATCTCGAGTCGATGGACGCGGGGGAACTCGACGAATCGGCGCTCGCCGCGGCGGCAGAGGATGCCGGTCTGACGGGACTCAGCTTCCGGACGGCTGCGGGCAGTCTGCAGACCGCTGGAGATCCCGCTGTATCCGATTCGCTCGAGGCGATTTCGAACCGCGTCAAACACCCGGGAGAGGTCCGACGGCACGCAGAGTCGTTCTTCCAGGGCAATCGATTCCTGTTGCCGTCGCTCGTGTCTGCGGTGCTCGATGCCGTTTCAGCCGCCGGGCACGTCGTGGATCTCTATGCCGGCGTGGGGCTGTTCTCGCTGGCGATCGCCGCCGCGGGCGCCGCGGAGGTGACGGCGGTGGAGGGCGATCGCTCGAGCGCGCGTGACCTCCGTCACAACGCCCGCGCGTTCGCGCCGCGCCTGCACGCGAAGGCGGTCAGCGTCGAAGAATTTCTGTCGACCGCGAAACACACGCCGGACGCCTGCATCGTCGATCCGCCGCGGACCGGCGTGTCGAAACCGGCGATGGAAGCGATGCTACGCCGGCCGGCACCGCGAATCGTCTACGTCTCGTGCGATCCGCCGACACTGGCGCGCGACGCGCGACGCCTGCTGGATGCGGGTTACGCACTCGAATCCATCCGTGCGTTCGATTTGTTTCCAAATACCGCACACGTCGAGTCGTTTGCGGTGTTCGGTCGGCCGGAGTGAGGGGTCAACTTGCCTCTGGCCCTCTGGCCCTCTGGCCCTCTTTGTTTATAGCCCTCCGTGGCCTCCGTGGCCTCTTAGTTGAATCTCCGTGGCCTCGCCCGGGCGTCCGTGCGCTTCGCCGCGCCGCCCCCGGCGGCCTGCTTCGGCGATGAATGCGCGGAACAGGGGCAGGAACTCTCCGGTGCGCCAGAAGTTCTCGGGATGCCACTGCACGCCGACGCAAAAGGCGGCGTCGGGGCGTTCGATCGCTTCCACGATTCCGTCGGGCGACACGGCGGACACGACGAACGAAGGGGCTACTTCGCCGACCGCCTGGTGATGGCGGCTGTTGACGGAACACGCGTCAGCCGTCTGTCCGTCGAGGATCGACGCGAGGCGCGTGCCCTCGACGAGCTGCACGTCGTGCGCATGCGCGTCTCGAGCCCGGTGGATGGCGTGATCGATCGTCGTCGAGGACTGCGTCGGAATGTCCTGCACCAGCGTCCCGCCGGCGGCCACGTTCAACACCTGCACACCGCGGCAGATCGCAAAGAGCGGCACGTTGTCCGAGAGCGCCGCGCGCGACAGCGGAACCTCGAACGCATCGCGTGCGGGATCGATTTCCGTCGAATCGTGCTTCGGCTGCCGGTAGAGCGCGGGGTCGACGTCCGGTCCCCCCGTGAGCAGAATGCCATCGACGCGGTGCAGCACTTCATCCGGACGGTCGTCATTGCGCAGGACGATCGGCTCGCCGCCGGCAGCGCGGACCGATTCGACGTAGTCGTCAACGTGCGAACAGGGAGTGATGCCGATGCGCGGTTTCATCTTTCACATCCGATCCGGCACGGCGCAGCCCATCAACTCGAGCGCTGCCGTCAGTTGCCGACGATAGTAAGCCACGGCGGCCGCGCGCCACAGCCGCACGTCCTTCCGTTCTTCGGCCAGCACGGGAAACCGGTGGTAAAACCCGTTGAATTGCTGCGCGAGCGCGAACGCCCATTTCGCCAGCACTGAAAGCTCCAGCGTCCGGACGGCCTGATCCACGATCTCGTCGAGCCGCGCAGACTCGAGCACGAGCGCCCACAGCTCGTTCGCGTCTTCCGAGCCGTCGGCGATCGCGTCGGCCGGCACCGAGGACAGCGATTCCAGCACGGATTCGGCCGTCAGCCCTTCGCGATCCTTCAGCTTCGCGAAGATGTTCGCCGCGCGCACGGCCGCGTACTGCAGGTACGGGCCGCTCTCTCCCTCGAAGCTCAACGCCTCGTCCACGTCGAACACGATCACCTTGCCGCGCGAGAACTTGACCATGAAGTACCGGACGGCGGCGATGGCAATTGCTGACGCGGTTCTCCGCACTTCCTCGGGTACGAACTCGGGGTTCCGCCGCGCGACTTCCTGTGATGCTTTGTCCGTCAGCCGGTCGAGCAAATCGTCGGCCTTGACGCCGAGGCCTCTCCGGCCGGACACCTCCACGAACGGTCTGGACTCGTCGACGTTCTGGCCGTACCCAAACTCGTGCGCCGTCGCATGCGACAGCGCGACCATTTCGTACGAGTAATGGATCGAGTGGCGTGCCTGCTCCTTGAAACCGAGTGCAGAGAGCGCCTGCTTCAGCAGTTTCTGGAGGTACGACTGCCGCGTGTCGATCACGTTGCAGACGGTGGCGGCGTGCCCGAATTCCGGCGGACTGGCCGCGGCAGCCGTCCGATCGGCCGTCGTGGACCACAGCGGCGGCTCGCCGGCGTACTCGTCGAACACGCGATAACAGAAGTCCTTCCCGAGCACGCCGAACTTCCACATCTGGTTCGCCATGTCCTTCCCGACGTAGGTGACTGTTCCGTCGGACCGGACGATGACCTTCTCCCGCTGTTCTTCCTGCGTGTCCTCGGACGCGGGCATGGTGCCCTCTGCGCCCGCATCCTCGTCAATGCGCATGACCCAGCATCCGGCGAGCTTGCCTTCCGTCTGCCGGAACACTTCGCCGCTGCGTTTGAGGAACTCGAAGGCGTGCGCCCAGAAGTGCAGGCGCAGGATATCGCCCTCCCACGTCAGGAGGTCGTACCGGATGTTCATGCGCCGCATCGTCGCAAGGTGGCAGCGGACGATCCGCTCCGCGATGAACGCTCCCATCGCGGCCGCGTCGTTGCCGCCGTGCTCGATGGCGTGCAGTGTCTCCGCGCGGATGCTCAGGCGCTCCTTGTCGGCCTCGTACCAGTCCGTCACCCGCGCGTACAGGTCCCAGCAGTAGTAATCGAAGCGCGTCGATTCGGCGAGTGCCCGCACCGCGTCGAACGTGCGGTTCTCGAGCTGACGAAAGCCAACGACGACGTCGGCAACCTGGACGCCGGTGTCGTCGATGTAATTCTGGATTTCGACCCGTTTGCCCTGGAACCGGAGCAGGCGGCCAAACGCGTCCCCGAGCGCCGCGTTGCGCAGGTGGCCGATGTGAGCCGCCTTGTTCGGATTGATGGCGGTGTGTTCGACCACGACCTTTTCGCCGGTCGTGCGAGCCTCGAGCTCCGGCCGTTCCGATGACCAGTGGCGGAGCCACGCGGCGCGATCGAGAAAGAAATTCAGATAGCCGTTCGGTGCGGCTTCGACGCGCGGAATGCCCGGAACGTCCGAGAGCGCGGAGGCGAGCTCCTGCGCGATGACGCGCGGCGCCTTCCGCAGACGGCGCGCGAGCGCGAACGCGAGCGGCACGGCAACGTCGCCGAGCGCGCGGTTCGGCGGCGTCTCGAGCGGGATGTCGAGCAGTACGGGGTCAGCCGGTTCGAGCGCGTAAACTTGTCGGACGGCCTCGGCAATTCGTGCGCGGAGCTGCTGTTGAATCGGGAGAATCACAATTGTTCCGTGATACGATCGTCGGACGATTTCATCGTACCTGCATCACTTCCTGGCGCGCGCGTAGTCATGCGGCGTGTTGACGTTCTCGAACAGCCGACTGTCGTCAGCGAGCCCTGCGATCGCGTCGCCCGCGATCTCGCGAATCCGCAGGTCGCCGACAGCATCTCCGACTCGCCATTCTCCGGCATCGATCCGGCGCCTCAGCACCGGCGCGGCCGTCCGCGCGTACAGCGCGCACAGCGGCTCGATGCCTCGCACGGATCGCGGCAGCACGGCATCCACGTCGTCGGTGGCGGCCGAAATGAGCGCTTCGAAGAGCTCGGTCGAGACGTAAGGCATGTCGCAGGCGAGTGCGAGCACCCAGTGATGGCTGGCCGCGACGATCGCCGTGTACAGGCCGCCCATTGGTCCAGCGTTCGGGACCACATCCGCCACCACGGGAAGGCCGAGTGCGGCGAATCGCTCCCGCTCGTTGCTGACGATCAGGATCTGCTGCGCGACCGGCGACAGCGCGGCCAGTTGATGGTCGATGATCCGCGCGCCGTTGACCATCAGAGCCGACTTGTCCGCGCCGCCGAAGCGGCTGGCACGGCCACCGGCGAGGATCGCTGCTGTGACGGGACGGGACGCCGCGTTCGCGCGCACGCTCGTCATTATGGCAAGCAACGATCAAAGCGCAAAGTTCTCCTCTCACGTCTGCCATGAGCGAACCTCGAATCGGCCGCGTCCTCATCGCGAGCCTGCATCAGTCGATTGCGGACCTGCTGCCCACGCGTCTCGAGTTCTACGAGAACTGGTTGAACCCGTCGGGCCTGCGCGTAGGCACCATCGGGCTCGCACCGCTGTCGGCCGTACTGAGCTTCCTCCGCGGTGAGGGTGAGGCATACAACCTCATCACCGAACGCGCCGGAGCCTACGCGGCGGCCTGGACATTCGAGAGCGTTCCGGCGCTCGAACGGCGTCTGACGCGCTCGTTGCCGCTGGCGCTGCGCGCACGGATGGCTCTGCGGACGGCGCGGGCGCTCGTCCGTTCGACGTATCCGGGATCGCGCGCCATTACGTCGGTCAAACGGGGGAACATCACGATCGATCTGCGCGGCTCGCTCTTCTGCGAGGTCCGCGAGGCGCAGGCGCTGCCCCTTTGCGGGTTCTATGCGTCCGCGATTCAGCGTGTCCTGCAGCTGTTCGACGTCCCTGCTGACGTGCGTGTGAGCCAGTGCCGCGCCGAAGCGCCCGGGCAGCGCGGCTGCCTGCTGTCGGTGTCGTTCGCGGACCGCGCGGCGGGAGACGCGGTGGCGGCATGATGATCGGCTGGCTGATGATCGTGGCGCTGACCGCGCGTCAGTCGACGGCGTCGGCGCCGATCCACTCGGTTCCT
Organism: Vicinamibacterales bacterium; assembly: GCA_035492775.1. Lineage (GTDB taxonomy): Bacteria > Acidobacteriota > Vicinamibacteria > Vicinamibacterales > 2-12-FULL-66-21 > DATJFQ01. The sequence continues at coordinate 16,738 of DATJIW010000090.1, read as the reverse complement.
GCGCTGCCGTCGGCGCGGATCCTCGTGGTTCCTTTCGAAACGCCGGCGAACGACGGCGGAAGCTATTGGCTGGGGGACGCGACCGCCGTCCTGATCGCGGACGACCTGAACGCGCGGGGTCTTGGCGCGATCTCGCGGACCACGCGGACGCGGGCGTACGACCAGCTGCACCTGCCGCCGAATACGCGCCTCAGCGAGGCTACCGTCATCAAGGTCGGCCAGATCGTGGGCGCGTCGCAGGTGATCGTCGGACGTGTGCAGGTGAAAGACGGGACACTGACGCTGCACGCGCGCGCGATCCATCTCGAAGAGGGCCGCGCAGACCCTGAGATTTCCGAAAGCGGGGCCCTCGCCGACCTCTTCGTAGTCGGCCGCAAGCTCGCCCGGCGCGCCGTTCCTGGCGGGGTGGTGCCTGCGTCCGTCCACGCTCCGCCGCTTCAGGCGTTCGAGCAGTACGTCAAGGGGCTCATCGCGGAGCAACCGGGCACGCAGGTCGCCTTTCTCGAGTCGGCGCTGAAGAGCGATCCCGAATACGACGCGGCCAGAATCGCGTTGTGGGACGTGCGCGAGAGCCAGGGCAACCCGGCGGCGGCGCTTGCTGCGCTGAAGGACATCGACCCGGCGTCGCCGTACGCGCGGCGCGCGCGGTTCTTGACCGGCATCTCGCAGCTCGAGTTGAACAAATACGAGGAGGCGTTCGAGACGTTCAAGACGCTGCTGAACGAGCGGACGGATGCCGCCATCCTCAATAACATCGGGATCGTGCAGCTCCGGCGCGGCGCCACGCCGGAAACCGGCAAGCCGGTCTACTATTTCACGAAGGCCGCGGAGGCTGAGCCGGACGATACGGATCTGCTGTTCAACCTGGGTTACGCCTACGCGCTCGATCGCGATCCCCAGGCCGCCTTTTACTGGCTCCGCGAAGCGGTGCGCCGGAATCCGACCGATGCCGACGCGCATTTCGTGCTGGCGGCGGAACTGGATGCCGCGGGCAACACCGTAGAGGCCGGCCGCGAGCGCGAACTTGCCGCGCAATTATCCGCCCGCTACGCGGAGCGCCGCTCAGACGCGCTTCCGCGAGGACTCGAACGCACGCGGTACGACCTCGAGAACCGCCGGTTTACGGCCGTCGATCAGGCGCTGGTCACGAGCGCTCAGCGCGATCAGCGCGATGTCGCGCAGTATCATCTCGACCGCGGCCGCCGGCTGTACGAGCAGGAACACGATCGCGAGGCGCTGTCGGAGCTTCGCCGCGCCGTGTTCCTGTCGCCATATGAAGCGGAAGCGCACCTGCTGATCGGCCGGATTTACATCCGCCAGGGCCGGCCCCGCGATGCGGTGGATGCGTTCAAGATTTCGATCTGGAGCCAGGACACCGTGCCCGCGCGTGTCGCGCTGGGGGACGCGTATCTGCAGCTGAAAGATCTGCCCGCGGCGCGGAGCCAGGCGCAGCGCGCCCTCGCCCTTGACCCGTCGTCTCTGGCGGCGCGCCAACTGGAGGAGCGAATCAGGCGCGGAGGCTAGTTCGGGCGTCCGCCGCTGCCGTGGGGTCGTAAGATCGGGAACAGGATTGCATGCGAGTCGCACGTATCGCGCTGATTGCGATGGCTTTCGTGGCGGCCGTTCACCGGCTGCTCGCGCAGCCTTCTGCGCCGATCGTGGAAACGGCGACGGTCGACGCGATCATCCAGCCGGTGACCGCCGACTTCATGCGGTCCGCGATCGCCAGAGCCGACGCCGACAAGGCGGCGCTCATCGTCTTTACGCTGCACACACCCGGCGGATTGCTGGACGCCACGCGGGACATCAACAACGCCATCATCTCGGCACGAACACCGGTAGCGGTCTTCGTTGGCCCGGCGGGTTATCGCGCCGCTTCTGCAGGCTTCCTCATCACCATAGCGGCCGATGTCGCCGCGATGGCGCCCGGCACGCACATCGGCGCGGCCCATCCCGTGAGCGGCTACGGCGAAACCATCGATCCGGTGATGGCGAAGAAGATGGCGTCTGACGCGGCCGCATACGCCCGCACGCTCGCGACACAGCGTCGTCGCAACGTGCCGCTCGTCGAACAGGCGGTCACCGAAAGCCGTTCGTACACCGAGCAGGAAGCGATTGGTGCAACGCCGCCGCTCATCGACCTCATTGCCAATGACGTCCCTGACCTCATTCGCAAACTCGATGGCCGCACGGTGCGCCGCTTCAACGGCGAGACCGTGACGTTGCAGTTGGCCAGCCCCGTGCTCCGCACCATCGAGATGACGCGTGCGGAGCGCGTGTTGAGCGCCATCGCACACCCGCAGATTGCGTATCTGCTCCTGACGCTCGGCACGCTCGGCCTGACCATCGAGCTCTGGAGTCCGGGCGCGATCCTCCCCGGCGTGGCAGGCGGCATTTGTCTGCTGCTGGCCTTTTTCGCCCTGCAGGTCCTGCCCGTCAGCTATTCGGGCGTGCTCCTGATTCTGCTCGGGTTCGCGCTGCTCGTGCTCGAAGTGAAGGTCACCAGCCACGGGCTGCTCGCCGCCGGAGGAATCGCGAGCCTCTTCTTTGGATCGCTGATGTTGATCGATTCTCCGCTCCCGGAGATGCAGATCGGCCTTCGCGTGATTGTCCCCGTCACCCTTGGACTCGCCGGGATTCTGCTGTTTCTCGTCCGCCTCGGCGTCCGCGCGCAGCGGCAGCCCGCCGTCACCGGCGAGAGCGGCATGCTGAATACGGCAGGCGAGGCCATGACCTCGATCGCCCCCGGCGGGGTCGGCCGCGTGACGGCGCACGGCGAGATCTGGACGGCCACTGCCGACGAGCCCGTCCATGCCGGGGATCGTGTCATCATTACCGCCGTCAAGGGGCTGCTGCTCACCGTCAAGAGAATGTGACGACGACATGATTTCACCAGTGCTGATAGTTGCGATTGTCGTGGCGTTCTGGTTGATCAGCTCGATCAAAGTCCTGAACGAATACGAACGCGCCGTGATTTTCCGGCTGGGGAAGCTGCTGCCCCAGCCGAAGGGGCCCGGCGTCATCCTGGTGTTCGCGCCGATCGATCGGATGGCCCGCGTGAGCCTCCGCACCATCGTCATGGACGTCCCCCCGCAGGACGTGATCACGCGCGACAACGTCTCCGTCAAGGTCAACGCCGTCGTCTACTTCCGCGTGATGGAGCCCCGCAAGGCCATCGTGGAAGTCGAAAGCTTCCATTACGCTACTTCGCAGCTGGCGCAGACGACCCTCCGCAGCGTGCTCGGGCAGGTCGAGCTCGACGACCTGCTGTCGGAACGCGAGCGCCTCAATCAGCAGCTCCAGCAGATCCTGGACCTCCATACCGATCCCTGGGGCGTGAAAGTCTCGGCCGTGGAGGTCAAGCACGTCGACCTGCCTGCGGATATGCAGCGCGCGATGGCGCGACAAGCTGAGGCCGAGCGCGAGAAGCGTGCTAAAATCATCCACGCGGAGGGCGAGTTGCAGGCTTCGGAGAAGCTGGCGCAGGCTGCCGCGGTCATCGCCACCGAGCCCGTCACCATCACGCTTCGATACCTGCAGACGCTGACCGAGATCGCGTCCGAAAAGAATTCCACGATTGTGTTCCCGCTGCCGATCGAGTTCATTTCGGACTTGATAGGCGGGCGCAAGAAGACCTGATCCGTGACCGAACTGACGCAACACGACGCCGAAGACGGCTTTCACGAAATTCAGCTGAGCGGAAAACAGGTTGTTTTCGCGTTCATGCTGACGACGGCTGCCGCCGTCTTCATTTTTCTGCTCGGCGTGCAGGTGGGCCGCAACGCAAGAACATCGGCCCACGCCGACGAGCCGATCGAAACGTCCGCCGCGGCAGCGCCGTCCGCAGCGAGTCCGGTCCCTCAGGCGCAGCAGACGGCTCCCGCATCAACGAGCGCGCCGGCTGGCGAAGTGCCGCCGCCTCCGAAGGAGGGCGCCGACCATTTCAGCTATCCCAAACTCCAGGACGACAAGGCCCCGACCGAGAAGTTGAAGGCCAACGCGGATTCGAATCCTGCCGCGCCTGCGCAGCCCGCAGCACCGGCGGCATCCACGATGTCCGCAGCCGCGCCCAAAGAGACGCCGAAGCCTGCTTCCGCGCCGGCCGCTGCTGATCCGGCGCCTTCCAAGTCCGCGGCTCCGTCCGGCCGTCCCGGAGTCTGGGTCGTTCAGCTCGTGGCGCTGAAGGACCGCGCCGCCGCGGCCGCAGTGGTGCAGCGCCTTTCGGCGAAGGGTTATCCCGCTTTCGTCGTCAACCCCTCAGCCGGCGCGCCGTCGATCTACCGCGTGCAGGTCGGGCGCTACAACGACCGCCGCGAGGCAGAGCAGGTCGCACGCCGCCTCGAAAAAGAAGAGCAGTTCAAGCCCTGGATTTCGCATTAGCCACGCTGTCGGGCGTCCTTCTCGCCGCCAGCTTCCCGAAATTCGGTTACCCGGCGTTTGCCTGGATCGCGCTCGCGCCGCTGCTGGTCGCCGTCACCGCACGGCCGCCGTCGCCGCGCCGCTCGCTCGCACTCGGTGTGACGACCGGGGCGTTCTACTTCTGGGGGACGCTCTACTGGCTGGTCCAGACGATGACGACGTTCGGCGGGCTGTCGACGCCGACGTCGGCGTTTGCCGCGCTGATGCTCGTGGCATATCTCTCGCTGTTCCCGGGCCTTTTCGCGGTATTCCAGGCGCGCTTCGCCAAAGCCTTCGGGCGGACGGCGCTGCTGCTCGCCCCGCTGTCGTGGATTGCGACCGAGATGGGGCGCACCTACATCTGGGACGGTTTTCCATGGGAGCTGCTCGGTTATAGCCAGGTCACCGTCATTCCCGTGGCGCAGGTCGCCAGCATCGCCGGGGTCTATGGTCTGTCGGCCCTGGTGGCGTCCGTCAGCGCGGGCGCCGCATATCTCGCCCTCGAGCCCACGTCCAAACGCTGGCGGCCTCTCGTGGCGGCGGTCGGGATCGTCCTCGCGATTGGTGTCTGGGGCGCATTTCGCGTGCGCGCTCACCGCTTGACGTCGGCGGGTACGGCCATCCGTGTGGGCGTTCTGCAGGGCAACATCCCCCAGGACCAGAAATGGGACAGCGCGGCGCGCGGTCCGATCATGGACCGCTACATCAACATGACGCGTGAAGCGATCGGGCGGGGCGCGCAGTTCGTCCTGTGGCCCGAGTCGTCGACACCATTGCCGTACGAGCAGGACCTCGCCGGCGGTGCAGCGATCCGGCGGCTCGCGCAGCAGGCGCACATCACGCTCCTCATCGGCAGCGACCAGGTCGAACCGGTGCAGACGATAGCCGGACAGGCGCCCGACGTGCGGTATTACAACGCGGCATACCTCGTCGAACCGGACGGGAAAACGGGCGCCGTCTATCGCAAGATCCACCTCGTCCCGTTCGGCGAATACGTGCCGCTGAAACGGCTGCTCTTTTTCGTCGGGCCGATCGTCCAGGCGGTTTCCGACTTCACGCCTGGCGCCAGCATCGTCATGCTGCCGGTCGCCGGGCACGACGCGAGCACCGCGATTTGCTACGAAGTGATCTACTCGAGCCTGATCCGCGCGTCGGTGCGCCACGGGAGCGAGCTGTTGACGACGATTACGAACGACGCGTGGTATGGCTGGACGTCCGCTGCGTACCAGCACTGGGAGCAGGCATCGATGCGGGCAATCGAGGAGGGGCGCTACCTGGCGCGCGCCGCGAACACGGGGATCAGCGGGTTTGTCGATCCGTACGGCCGCGTCATGCAGCGCTCCAACATGTTCGAGAGCGCGGTGATGGTGGACGAGCTGCGTTTCATCGAGGACCGCACGATCTACAGTTACATCGGAGACGTCGCCGGCTGGGCGGGCGTGGCGATTACGGCGATCATGCTTCTGTTGACCCGGCGCAATTAGCGCTGCGAGCCTTGAGCTTGCAGCGGTGGGAATTGGATTCGTTATGACTGTTCAGCATCTCGAGGAGCAGCTCCGGCAGTATCAGGACCTGGCAAAGCGCGCGTCCGATCTGCGGAGCTATCTTTGACGCCACACGCCCGGCCGACGAGCTGAGGAAGATCGAGGAGCGTGTAGGCGAACCCGACTTCTGGAAGGATCAGGCGGCGGCGCAGAAGCTGCTGCAGCGCCGGCGGCGGCTCGAAGACGACCGCGCGTTGAGCGAATCGCTGAAACGGCGCGTCGACGACCTGGCCGTTCTGACGGAGTGGGCGGAAGCCGGCGAGCCCGTCGGCGACGATCTCGCGGCCGGCCTTGCCGATCTCGCGCGCGAGGTGGACGCCGGCGAGACGAAGAAAATGCTCGGCGGCGAGCACGATCGCAAGAACGCCATCGTGACGATTCACCCGGGCGCCGGAGGCACCGAGTCGCAGGACTGGGCCGAGATGCTGCTGCGCATGTACCTTCGATGGACCGAACGCCGCGGCTTCAAGCGGGACGTCATCGAAGTGCAGCCGGGCGACGAAGCGGGCATCAAGAGCGCGACCTTTACCGTCTACGGCGACTACGCATACGGGTTACTGCTCGCCGAAGCCGGCGTCCACCGGCTGGTGCGAATCTCGCCGTTCGACCAGGCCGCACGGCGGCACACGTCATTCGCGTCGGTCTACGTCTGGCCCGAACTGCCCGACGACGTCGATGTGGCGATCGAGGAAAAGGACCTGCGGATCGACACCTACCGGTCGAGCGGCGCCGGCGGCCAGCACGTGAACGTCACGGACTCGGCGGTCCGCATCACGCATCTGCCGACCGGAATCGTTGTCTCGTGCCAGAACGAGCGGTCGCAGCACAAGAACCGGGCGCAGGCGATGAAGGTGCTGAAGGCGCGGCTGTACGACCTGAGGACGAAGGAGCAGCAGGCGACGCTCGAAAAGCTCGGCGGGGAAAAGCGCGACATCGCGTTCGGCAGCCAGATCCGCAGCTACGTTCTGCACCCGTACCAGATGGTGAAGGACCATCGGACCAAGGAGCAGGTGGGCGACGTCAACCGCGTACTCGACGGCGACATCGATTTCTTCATCAAGACGTACCTGATGAAGAAGGCCGCCGGGGCGCTCTCGGCGGCGACGGAGGAGGAAATCGACTAATGACGATTGGCGATTGGCGATTGCCGATTAGGGATTGACGATTGGCGATTGGCGATTACTCATTGACGATTGCTGATTGGCATTGACGATTGACGATTGACGATTGGCATTGGCGATTGACGATTGGCGCGGCAGATGCAAAGCCGGTCGTCATGAATGCCAAGGCTGTTGCACTCCAGGAGCGGACGCAGAAGTTCGCCGCTGATGTCATCAAGTTCTGTGAGAGCCTGCCTCGAACTCTGGCAGCCCAGAAGGTCGCCGAACAGCTCCTGGACGCCGCGGGCGCAACGGACAGCAACTACCGCGCGACGTGCCGCGCGCGAAGTTCTGCGGAATTCATCGCAAAAATCGGAGTGGCCGTCGAAGAGGCGGATGAATCGAAAGGGTGGCTGGAACTCCTGGTTCGATCGAATCTGGTCTCCCGCGACTCGGCGCAGGACCTCATCCAGGAGGCGGACGAACTAACCCGGATCTTCGTGAAGTCGCGAAAAACCGCCCAGGAACGACAGGCGCAGCGGCTGGATCTCGCCAAACAGATCAACACGGCCCGCCGGCGGAGAGGATAAACGACAACCGCGGTTGCACTCGTCAACTTCGGTCAACCCAGGTGGAGGCGGTTCACCACTCGCCAATCCGCCAATCGTCGGCCCGCCGGCGGAGAGCATAAACGACAACCGCGGTTGACACTCACCAACCTGGGTTAACCCAGGGGCAGTCCCTTACCACTCGCCAATCGTCGATTCGCCAATCATCGAATTCGCCAATTGTCACTGCCAATCGCCAATCGCTTATTGAAAATCGCCAATCTTCAGTCGCCAATCGCCAATGGTCGATTCCCAATTGCCAATCGCTAATTGAAAATCGCCAATCTTCAGTCGCCAATCGTCAATGGTCGATTCCCAATCGCCAATCGCCAATCGCCAATTAAAAATCGCCAATCTTCAGTCGCCAATCGTCAATGACGATTAATGCTCCCAAATGACCCGGGCTGTGTGCCGGCGATGAAGGCCTCGCTGATCGACCCTGGCGCGCCTGCGTCCACCGCTGCGCCGGAATCCCTGTCCACCGACACGAAGACGATGTTGCTGGGCGGCTCGAATTTTGGCACATCGGTGCGGTGATCGATGTATGCCTTCATGATGTCGATCCAGATCGGGAGCGCCGCTCTCGATCCTTCCATCCCGCGGCCGAGCGTTTTCTTCTGGTCGTAGCCCACCCAGACGCCTACGGTGATGTCCGGATCGAACCCGATGAACCACGCATCCGTGTAGTCGTCGGTCGTGCCGGTCTTGCCCGCGATCGGCCAGTTAATCGATCCGGCCTGCGCGGCGGTCCCGCGCTGGACCACGCCGCGCAGGAGGTTCACCATCACGAACGCGGTGTCCGCGCGAATCGCATCTTTCGGCTCCGGGCGGTTTTCCTCCAGCACGTTCCCTTGCCGATCGGTGACCTTCAGGATCGAATACGGCGTCATCCGGACGCCCTGGTTCGGAAACGTCGAGTACGCGCTCGTCATCTCGATGAGCGTCTCCTCCGCGGATCCGATCGCCACCGAGAGATAGGGCGGGAGCGGAGCCGACAAACCGAAGCGCCGCGCGTAGGCGATGACCTGTTTGGGGCCGAGCGCGTCCATCAGCCGCACGGCCGGCACGTTGCGCGAGTGCTCGAGCGCGCGACGCAGCGTAATCGGTCCCCAGAAGTCCTTCTCGTAGTTCTGCGGCGAGTACGGAGGCTGTCCGGGTCCCGCCGGGAAGCTCACCGGGTCGTCGTCGATTATCGACGTCGGCGTGTAGCCTCGATCGATGGCCGTCGTGTACACGAACGGCTTGAACGCCGAGCCGACCTGCCGGAACGCCTGGGTCGAGCGGTTGAACTTGCTTCGCTCGAAGTTCCACCCGCCGATCATGGCCCTGATCTGTCCTGTGTGATTGTCGACGGCAAGCACGGCGCCCTCCACGAGCGGCGGCTGATCGAGCGCCGCGGTCGCGGTGTGCTCGGCCGTGTCGAGCGTCAGGAGTTTCGCGTCGACGAGGTCGCCCTCCTTGACGAGCTGTGCGGGCGTCTTGTGCGTCCACGCATAGCCTTTCTTGTCGATCGTGACGCGGTACGCCCCCGCCCGAAGGTGGATGTTCGCCGCATCGGCGGACGTCACGACGGCGGGGACGATGTCGTTGATCTCGAACGCATGCTCCCACCGGGGGTGCTTGAAATTCTCGACCGTGTGGTGCTCGGCGATGACGTTCCGCTGCGGCTTCCGGAAGCCATGCAGATGATCGATCCGCCGCACGCCTTCGTCCAACGCGCGGTTCGCGGCGTCCTGCAGTTTCACGTCGAGCGACGTCTGCACGCTCAAGCCGTTCTCGTAGACGGATTTGGCGCCGTAGCGCGACTCGAGATCCTTCCGCACCTCTTCCAGGAAGTATGGCGCGATGCTGTTGGTTGGTTTGGCGGTGGCGGCGAGGACGATGGGACGCGCCTTGGCGGCGTCGGCTTCCTTTTGCGTGATGAAGCGGTCGTCCGCCATCTGCTGGAGCACGTAGGCCTGCCGCGCCTTTGCCCGTTCCATGTTGACCGTCGGCGCGTTCCGCCATGTCTGGAACAGGCCGGCGATCATCGCGGCCTCGTCCAGGTTCACGTCCTTCGCCGACTTGCCGAAATAGGTGCGCGCCGCCGCCTCGACCCCGTATGCGCCTTCACCGAGATACATCTGGTTGGCGTAGAGCGCGAAGATCTCGTGTTTCGTGTAGCGCTTCTCGATCTGGATGGCGACGAGCGCTTCCTTCACCTTCCGCTCCGGGCTCACGTCGCCGATCTCGTAGCCCACTTCCTGCGGGAAGAGGCCGCGCGCCAGCTGCTGCGTGATGGTGCTCGCGCCTTTGGGACGCGTATGGTGTCCGGTGACCATGCCGCGGACCTTGTCGAACGCATCGCGCGCGGCGGCCATCGCAATGTGAGGGATGCTCAGACCGAAGTGGTGCTCGAAGTCCACGTCCTCGGCGGCGAGGATCGCGTTTCGGAGGACGGGTGACATCGCGTCGTACGGAATCACGACCCGGCGCTCGGTCGAAAACTCTCCCACGAGCTCGCCGTGCGCGCCGAAGACGCGCGTGATCGTACTCGGCGTGTAATCGTCGAGCGCGGAAATCTGCGGAAGGTCGCCCGCGAACGCGAATACGACGCCCGTCGCCGTTCCCGCGACGGCGGCGAGGACGAACAGGATTGCGACTATGGCATTGCGGGCGAGACGGACGACGTAGCGCAACGGGGAGCCTCAGCGTTGGTCAGTAGGTGAGTCGGTGAGTGGGTGAAGTGGCGCGTTGGCGAGTTGATGCACCGGCGAAAAATTCACCAATTCACCAATCCGCCAATTCACAAATCCTTCCCCCCTCCGCCCCGGCCGCCGGCGCGTGGCACCGCGACCGATCCACCGCGGCCGGCCGGTGCAGGGCGCGCGGCGGGCGCGGCGCCCGGCGCCGCGGGCTGCGTCCCTGGCCTGATGCCTCCCGCTGGTCCGATGGGAGAAAGGCCACCGGGGATGGCGCCGGGAATGGCGCCAGACGGCACGCTGCGCATCAACATGGGTTGCGTCGGTCCCGTTCGGGCTGGACCGATTGTCTGCCGCGGTTCGTATCGCGGGGCGTAGCGGGGTGCGGAGGGCGCCGAGAGCGGCGCCGCCTGGCGTGTGATCGCAGGCGCAGCGGACGTCGATGGCGGAGCAGTGCGATAACCGGGCGTGCTCCCGGATCGCGGCACGGTACCGCGGTACACCGGAATGCTGCCTGACGGTGTCGTCGATCTGATATCACGGGATCGGGGTTGCGTCGGCTGCACGGGCTGCACGGGCTGCACTGGCTGCGCGGCAAAGCCGGTCTGGGTACGAGCGATCGCCGTCGACTGGGCGCGCGGCGCGGTCATTCGCGCAGCAGCGGGGCCGGGACTCGAATCGCGCTGCGGCGCAACGGGCCGTGCCGTCGCGGACTGAACGATCGTGTTGCCCCGATTGACGAACCGGGGGACGGCGACGTCGGCGGCGGTCGGCCCCATCGGACGGACCTGGAAGGCCGGCTGCGTGCCGGCTGCCCATGCCGACGAGCGGACGACCCCGCCGGGAACGTAGCCGCGTCCGAAATGCGACGCGGTCACGACCGTCCACGCGTTCCATGCTGAGGCGTGGCCGACGCCGATTCCGACGACCGCGTGATTGTTGAATCCGAGCGGACACCAGCTCACGTAGCCGGGCGCATACGCCCACGACACGTAGGCGGCGCCCCAATTCGATCCGGGGATCCAGAACCACGCGTTGTGGACCATTCCCCAGCGGCCATAGTGGTGCGTCGGCCACGCGAACGCGTCTGACCCGATCCACGTCCATCCGTAACGCGGGTATGAGTTCCAGCGGCCGTTGTAGTACGGGCGCCATCCGACCGCGACACGCGGATACCAGACGTACCCGTACACCGGCTCGTACTGCCAATCGCCGTATTCGTCGAACGTCGACGAATACTCGCGCATGTCGGACGGCAGATATTGCGTGGAGGCGCCGAGCCGTGCATCCGGCTGTCCGTCGGCCCAGCGATCGAAGTCGTCGACGGTGTCCGGGTTGAATTGGTACGTGTACGACGGCAGCAGACCCGCCGATGCGTACGCGACTTCACCAGGCCGGACGCGGGTCGACCCTTCGTCCGTGAAAATGTCCGCGGCTCCGCGGGAAACCGCCAGCTCGATCTGCGTCTCCCCCTGCGAGGAGCCCTGCGCGCCCGACCCGTGAAGGATCGTGACTCTGTATTCGCCCGCCTCTGCGATGCGAACGGACCCCGCCGGAGAATCGATGCGGACAGAGGGCGTCTGCATCGGTGCCGCGATCGTCAGACGCGCGCGGCCATCCTCGAGCTTTAGAAGATCGTTGCCTTGAAACTCGATCGACGTGCCGCGGTCTACGGCGAGCACGCTGCCGTCCGGCAGCATGACTTCGATCCGTCCTTCATCCGTGTGGATGCGGTCGCCCGGCAGAAGGGGCAGGTTGAGTGGTGCGCGATCCACCTGGCCGCCGTGCTCGACGGCCACGCTCCCATCGACACGCGACACGTGCGCAGGGCCGCTGCGCGATTCCTCCTGTCCTCGTGCGGGGGCAAGGAATACAGAGAAGAACGTAATGAGGACAAGGACCGCAAGGCGGGGGAGCGTGCGGCGAACCATGGTGACCTCTTCTGATTGCAGTCTGGCAGTTCAGAGTATAGCACCCGGCGGCCGATGCCCACGGGCGACCCTCACCGGTTACTTGACAAACTAACGCTCATATTTTATAGTTGTCACGTTATAAAGCTTTCAGAGGCGAGGACCAAGACACATGAGCAAGATTATCGGCATTGACCTGGGGACGACCAATTCGGTCGTCGCGGTGATGGAAGGCGGTGAACCCGTCGTCATCACGAACCCCGAAGGCAGCCGGATTACGCCCTCGGTGGTCGGTTTCACCAAGTCGGGCGAGCGCCTGGTGGGCCAGGTAGCCAAGCGGCAGGCTGTCACGAATCCCGAGAACACCGTTTTCTCGATCAAGCGCTTCATGGGCCGGCGCTACGACGAAGTCAACGAAGAGATGAAGATGGTGCCGTACTCGGTGGTGCGCGCCAGCAACGGCGACGTTCGCGTAATGGCGGGCGGCAAGGAGTACTCGCCCCCCGAGATCTCCGCGATGATCCTGCAGAAGCTGAAGCAGGCCGCGGAAGAGTATCTCGGCTCGGCGGTCAGCAAGGCGGTCATCACCGTTCCTGCGTATTTCAACGACGCACAGCGCCAGGCCACGAAAGACGCCGGGCAGATCGCCGGTCTCGAGGTCATGCGCATCGTCAACGAGCCAACGGCGGCCGCGCTCGCATACGGACTCGACAAGAAGAAGGACGAAACGATCGCCGTCTACGACTTCGGCGGCGGCACGTTCGACATCTCGATTCTGGAAGTGGGCGAAGGCGTCGTCGAGGTCAAGGCGACCAACGGCGACACGCACCTGGGTGGCGACAACCTCGACCAGCGCGTCATCGACTGGATCGTCTCCGAGTTCAAGCGGCAGGAAGGGATCGATCTGTCCAAGGATCGGATGGCCCTGCAGCGACTGAAGGAAGCGGCGGAGAAAGCCAAGATGGAGCTCTCCACTGTCATGGAGACCGACATCAACCTGCCGTTCATCACGGCCGACCAGACGGGGCCGAAGCATCTGCAGCTGAAGCTCACGCGCGCGAAGTTCGAGCAGCTCGTGGACGACCTCCTGCAGAAGACCGTCGGACCGACGAAGCAGGCGTTGTCGGACGCGGGCGTCGATGCCAGCAAGATCGACGAGGTCGTTCTCGTCGGCGGCTCGACGCGCATCCCGCGCGTGCAGCAGATCGTCAAGGAACTGTTCGGCAAGGAGCCGCATAAAGGCGTCAATCCGGACGAAGTCGTCGCGGTCGGCGCGGCGATCCAGGCGGGCGTGCTCGCCGGCGAGGTGAAGGACCTGCTGCTGCTCGACGTGACGCCGCTCTCGCTCGGCATCGAGACGATGGGTGGCGTGATGACGACGCTCATCCCGCGGAACACGACCATTCCCACGCGGAAGAGCGAGATGTTCTCGACCGCGGCGGACAACCAGACGAGCGTCGAAGTGCACGTGCTGCAGGGCGAGCGTCCGATGGCGCGCGACAACCGGCCGCTCGGGAAGTTCCATCTGACGGGCATTCCGCCGGCTCCGCGGGGCGTGCCGCAAATCGAAGTGACGTTCGACATCGACGCCAACGGGATCGTCAACGTGTCGGCGAAAGACATGGCGACGAACAAGGAGCAGAAGATCACCATCACGGCGTCGAGCGGCCTCTCGAAGGACGAAGTCGACCGGATGATGAGGGAAGCCGAGTCGCACTCCGACGAGGACAAGAAGCGGAAGGAAGAGATCGAGACGCGGAATCAGGCCGACCAGGCCGTCTACGTCGGGGACAAGACGCTGCGGGAGTCGGGTGAGAAGCTTGGCGCCGCCGAACGCGCGGCGATCGAGTCCGCGATCAACGATCTCAAGAGTGCGATCGAGCAGAACGACATCCCCGGCATGAAGCGGAGGATGGAAGCGCTCAATCAGGCGCAGCACAAGGCTGCTGAAGCGATGTATCGCGCGGCGAGCGGGCAGGCTGCGGGATCGGCGGGATCGGCTGGCTCGGACCAGCAGGCCTCGAGCGGTCCGGCGTCGAACGGAGACGTGATCGACGCGGAAGTGGTAGAGGAAGAGAAGAAGTAATCGCGATACACGAGCTTCACAACGACCAACTGCACAAGGCGGCACGCTTGACGTCTTGTGTCGTTGGACGTTGCACAGCCGTGTAGGTGACACCCGCACCCATGGATCTCTATTTCGTGCTCGGGCTGCAGCCGGGAGCGTCCTCGGAAGACATCAAGAGGGCGTATCGGCGGCTTGCGCGCCGGTTCCATCCGGGCATCAATCCCGGCGACGGCGAAGCCGAGATGACGTACCGGCGGATTACGGAGGCGTACGAGACGCTCGTCGATCCGGAGCGCCGGCGTGCGTATGACGCGTCGGGTGCGCGGCCGTCGGACGGCGCGTCGGCGCTGTTCGAGTTCTCCGGGTTCGATTTCTCGTCCGCGGCGCTCGGATCGCAGGCGGCGACGTTCTCGGAGTTGTTCGCGGACGTTCTGCACCCCTCGTCTCCGCGAGGCGAGGGCGCGGAAAGCGGACCGGACCTCCACGCGGAAGTGACCGTGTCGTTCGAGGAGGCCATGTGGGGTGTCGAACGGCAGATCGTGGTGACGCGGTTCGACGAATGTGAGACGTGCGGGGGCGCCGGACAGGTGCGTGCCGCCGAAGTGCGCTGCCATCAGTGCGATGGCACGGGCAAGGTGCGGTGGGCCCGCGGCCACATGGTGTTCACGAAGAGCTGCGCTGCGTGTGATGGCGCGGGCCGGCACCAGACAGCGCGCTGCCGGACGTGCGGCGGGCACGGCCGCCACGCGAGGAGCGAATCGGTTCGGGTCGTCGTGCCGAAGGGCGTGCACGACGGCGCTCGGCTTCGCGTTCCGGCACGCGGCCACGCCGGTCGTCGCGGAGGGTCGAACGGGGATCTCTACGTCACTGTGCACGTGCAGACGGATCCGGTGTTCCGCCGCGAGGGAGACGACCTGCATATCGTCGTGCCGCTGGGCGTACACGAGGCGGTGCTCGGCACGCGAATTGACGTGCCGTCGCTCAACGGCGCCGTGCAGTTGCGGATTCCGCCAGGAACGCGCGCCGGCCAGCGGTTCCGGCTGCGGGACCGCGGTGCGCCGACAGCCGCGGGTGGCCGCGGCGATCTGATCATCGAAACGCGTCTGGTGCTGCCCGAGGTCGTGGACGAGCGAGCCAAAGAGTTCATGCGCGACTTCGGCCGGCTGTACACGACAGATCTTCGACGCGATTTACGGCGATGACGAAACGCAACGGCAAGGCGTACTACATGATCAGCGCGGTGGCGCACAAGTACTCGATCCACCCGCAAACGCTGCGTTTGTACGAACGCGAAGGCCTGCTGAAGCCGTCGCGGACGGAAGGGAACACCCGCCTCTACTCGGAGGAGGATCTGGAGCAGCTCGAAACGATCCTGTCGCTCACGCGCGACCTTGGTGTCAACCTCGCCGGCGTGGAAATCATCCTCAATATGCGCCGCAAGATGGAGCAGATGCAGCACGAGGTCAACGAGTTCATGGAGTACGTGAAACACGAACTCGCCCGCGGCCTCGGCGACTGGGAGCAGCGGCTGAGTACGGCGCTCGTCAAGTCATCCCCCACCGACATGGTCCGTGCCGCGCCAAAGGTCACGGTTGAGTCTGAACAGAAGTGAAACTCCCAATTCCCAATTCCCAATTCCCAAAATTTCTTAATCCTCATAGCTGTATCGGCGGCCTGACTCTTACGGACGAATTGGCAGTTGGGAGTTGGGAATTAAGAGCATCAGAATTGGGAGTTGGGAACTGGGAGTTGGGAATTAAGAGCGTCAGTATTCGTTAAGATGCCCCCATGGGCGACGATGCGCTGCGCGCCTACCTTCGTGCGCTCGGTCGAATCCCGCGGCTGACCGCCGCGGAGGAGCGGGCAATCGCGGAACGCGCCGCGGCTGGCGATGCGGACGCGCAGCGGCGCCTCGTCGAAGCCAACCTGCGTTTCGTCGTGAGCTACGCGAAACGGTATCGCGGCCTCGCCGTTCCGTTGCTCGATCTGATCCACGAAGGCAATCTCGGGCTCATGGAAGCCGCGCGGCGGTTCGATCCGTCGCGCAACGTCAAATTCATCACCTACGCCGTGTGGTGGGTGCGGCAGGCCATCATGCACGCGCTCTCCGAGCAGGTCCGCGCCGTGACCCTCCCGCAGAAGCTGTCCGGCGTGGCGGCGCGGTTCGGGCGGGAAGTGGCGGAACTGGCCGAGCAGCTCGATCGCACCCCGACGACGACCGAGATCGCCCACGACCTGGCCATCTCGGAATCTGACGTCGAGGCGCTGCAGCGCATCGGCAGCAGCGATCTGTCGCTCAATCAGCACGTCGGCCGCGGCGAATCCGACAGCGCGGAACTCGGCGACCTCATCGAGCAGGACGCGATCGAGGACGCCGAACATCAGCTCATTCATCACACCGCGGCGGCCCGCGTCCGCGAGGCGCTGCA
>DATJIW010000089.1:0-29604 GCA_035492775.1 Vicinamibacterales bacterium | reverse complement strand
CGAGTGCCGGCCACGAGTGCATTCGAGTGCATCCGGTTCCACGACTTGATCTTGGCAACGGTGGTGTCGAAGAGCTCGGCGATCGACGACAGCGTGTCGCCGCGCTTCACGCGATACGTGATGCGCGTGAGCTGCGGCGCGGCGGACGTATGCATCGCGGCAGGCCGTTCGGCCTCCGCTGCAAGTGATCGCGAGGCGACCGCGGTCGGCGCGGTTCGTTCGGTCCGCGCGGCAAGCAGCGTGGCCGGAGCGCGCGGGATGATGATCTCCTGGCCAGCGTGGAGCCGCACCCTGACAGAGATGTTGTTGGCTTCGGCAACGTCGCTGCGCGCGACGCCGAACTTCCGCGCCACGGCCAAAAGCGTTTCACCTTTCCGGACCGTGTACCATTTCAAGGCCGTGAAGTCTGACGGCGACGCTTCGGCCAGCCGCGCTTCCAGCCGATCGGCGGTGCCGACCGGCACTTTCACTTCGTAGTTCGGGTACTTCACGGGTGTCGTCCAGCGGCGCAGCTCCGGGTTGAGCGCCTGGATCTCGTCGACGCTCGTGCCCGCCCACTCCGCCACGCGGCGCAGGTCGATCGGATGAGGAAGTTCGACCTTCTCGTACTGGATTGGATCCGCCGTGACGGCATCGAACCCGTACTGCACGGGGTTGCGGGCGACGATCATGGCGGCAAAAATGAGCGGCACGTATTCGCGGGTTTCACGAGGCAGATATCTGGAGCCCTTCGACAGCTCCCAGAAATCGCTCAGCCCCGAGGCTTTCATGGCGTGCTGCACGCGCCCCGGTCCGCCGTTGTACGCCGCGAGCACCAGGTTCCAGTCGCCGTCGAACATGGTGCTGAGTGCTTTGAGATACGACGCCGCTGCGACCGTGGCCTTTTCGGGATCGGATCGCTCGTCGATGAACCAGTCGGTCTTGAGCCCGTGCTCCTGCGCCGTCGCTTTCATGAACTGCCACGGCCCCTTCGCGCTCGCTTTCGACAGCGCGTTGGTCTTGAACGAGCTCTCGATGATCGGGATGTAAGCGAGATCCAGCGGAAGCCCTTCCGCACGGAAGACGGTCTGGATCATCGGCAGGTACTTGGCGCCGCGTTCGAGACTGTCCTGGATGTAGTCGCGAAGGCGCGTCTGAAATACCTGGATGTACGCGAGGACCTTCGGGTTGTCGGGAATCGGGATGTCGTGCTCGCTCTTTTCGATGTCTGCCTTGACGGCCGCCTTCATCGCCTCGTCTGGCGGGGGCGCCGTAAAGGTCGTGAAGTTCGCGAGGATGTCGTCGATGGGCGCGGCTTCCGACGGTTTTTCAGTAAAGCCGTCGCCCTGTGCCAGCGAGGTCACCTCATACGCATTGATCCGGTCGACGAGACGATCGAACTGTGCGCGCAGTCGCGGTTCGGTCCGCGCGCCGTAAGGCGACTCGAGGAGCACGCTGATGGAGGCGTCGAACGCCGCCCGCGCGCGATCAAGGTGTCCGGCCTTCAACTCGCGTTCACCTTCGTCGAACCGCTGCTGCGATTTGTCGATGAGAGTTTGAATCGGATCCGTTACGGCCGGGGCAGGCGGGGGAGTCGCGGGCGCCTGCGGTTTCGCAGGCTGCACCGGCGGCTTTGCCGCCACCTGGGGACGAGGATTGGACCCGCATGCAGACACGACCAGCACCGCGCTGACGGCTGTGGCGCTGGCGAGCCGAGTCGACCATGGCCGACGCATCATGCAGGACGCTTCCTTGCGGACAACCGGCATATGCATGACCTTCCGCACCGTGCAAACCCCTTGCCCTGTTGAGGTCGACGGCTCCGGGCAGCACCCGAAGGTGCCGAAATGAATCTTAAGCTGGGGCCGTCAGGATAACACGGCCGCCAGTGACCAGGCTACCCATCCTGGCGTGGTTTGACACTCCGCGGGACCGCTGACGGCCCGCCAATACTACTGTGGCCAGGCCGCCTGCACCAGCAGGCGATGCTGCTCCGCGAGATCACGCGCGGCGGGCGTGACGATCGTTCGCTCGCCGATTACGATTTTGCGTCCCTGCCGCAAGGCCTGACGCACGTCCTCTTCGCACACGAACTCCGCAGGCTTTTCGACAATGGGCGTCGTCGGACGAGACGTGTCCGCCGGAGGTGTGCCGCCTGCGCTCACAACAGACTCGGTGCGAACGGATGCCACAGAATTCGCACCGGGTGCCCTGTAACCCTTCGACGTGAGGAATTCGTCGATCCGTCGTGCCAGGACGTCTGCGGAAATGCCCGCGGCCGGTATTGCTCGAGGCGCCTTGGGTAAGTCCTGCCGGGAGTCTGGTCCTGACCCGACATCCGTCTTGGTGGCGCCCGCCGAGCTTGAGACACCTGCCGTGGCGGCACTGGGTGTCGAAGGCTGCAGGGAAGCCGCCGCGGCCGCCGCCGTCATCGTTTCATACGCAAGCCGCTTGATGTTGATCAGATGTTTGGGCGAGATGTTGTCGGACGTGATGTTTCCGCCCCAGCCGCCGCATCCAAGCGTCATCGACGGGTCGAGTCCGGTCGTCAAACCGATCGATCCAATCGTCGACGGCGAATTGACGACGATGCGGAAGGCCGGTTTCTTCAGCCCGAACTGAAGGATCACGTCATCGTTTCGGGAATGAACCGACATCGTGTGGCCCATTCCGCCGTACCGCAGGATCTCCTTGCAGCGCTCGCAGCCCTCCTGCCAGTCCGCGACTATATAAAAGGAGAGCACGGGACAGAGCTTCTCGATCGACAGCGGGTAGTCGCGGCCCACGCCTTTGAGCTCGGCGATCAAGACGCGCGTTTCCGGCGGTGCGGAGATTCCGGCCTGTTGCGCGACATACGTAGCGGGCCGGCCGACGAGTGACGGATTCGGCAGGCGCTGCGGTGTGACCAGCACTTTCGCGAGCGAGTCGGCTTCCGCCGGGCTCATGAAATACGCGCCGTTCTTCGCAAGCTCCCGTTTGGCCTCCTCGGCGATCGGGGCATCGACCACGACGGAGTTTTCCGAAGAGCAGAGCAGGCCGTTGTCAAACGTCTTGCCGGTGACGATGTCGCGGGCCGCCTTCACGACGTCCGCCGAACGCTCGATGTAAGCCGGCGCGTTGCCGGGACCGACGCCGTATGCCGGCTTGCCCGCACTATACGCCGCGCGAACGAGCCCCATGCCGCCGGTGGCCAGAATGACGGCAACCTCGCGCGCCTTCATCAGCTCCTGCGTCCCTTCGAGGCTGACGGTCGTCATCCAGTTGATCGCGCCGTCGGGCGCCCCGGCGCGGCGTGCCGCGTCGTTCATGAGCTCGGCGACACGCGTGATGCAGCGGACCGCCGAGGGGTGCGGGCTGAGGACGATCGGGCATCGCGCCTTCAGCGCGATCAGCACCTTGTAGATCGCCGTGGACGTGGGATTCGTCGAGGGGACGATCGCTGCGACGACACCGAAAGGTTCGGCGATCTCGACGACCTTGCGATCCTCGAGACGCGCGACGACCCCGACGGTTTTCATCGGGCGGATGAACTTGTAGATCTTTTCCGATGCGAAGAGGTTCTTCAAAACCTTGTCACGGACGACGCCAAAGCTGGTCTCTTCGTGCGCGAGCCGCGCGAGCGCCTCTGCCTCCGCGGTGGCGGCGGCAGCCATGGCATCGACAATGGAGTCGATCCGCTCTTGAGAGAATTCTGCGAGAACGGGAGCCGCCATCTTCGCGCGTCGCGCCAGCGAGCGTGCTTCGGCGATCGATGCGAGATCGCGGTCCGTCTGGGCCATTTACGCGCCCTTGACGTCCTTGGGAGCCTTCGGGAGGACTTTCTCCACCTCGGCGTGAGGGCGGGGTATGACGTGAACGGAAATCAACTCGCCGACGCGGCGCGCGGCGGCCGCTCCGGCATCGGTCGCAGCTTTCACCGCGCCGACATCGCCGCGGACCAGCACGGTGACGTACCCCGCTCCGATGTACTCCTTGCCGACCAGCACCACGTTTGCGGCTTTCACCATCGCATCCGCCGCTTCAATGGATCCGATCAAACCGCGCGTTTCCACCATTCCGAGAGCGTCCACGCGTGAACGCTAACATATTGCTGTACCTCCCACAACTGCAGTACGATCGCGGCGCGGACCGAATTCGGACCGGCCAGAAGACTCTTCGATTGATGCGTACTGTTGACAGCGTCATTCTGCGCGCCGCAGCTGCCGCGCTGGTGTTTCTCGTCGCGTGCGGAAAGAAGGCCGATAACGCCCCCGCCGTCGCGACTCCCTCGCTGACGTTCAGCAAGAACCAGGTTCCAATCGGGAGCGTCGTCAAGTTGACCTATCGCTTCCAAGTTGCGCCAGACGCTCATTTCGACAAGAGCTACTGGGTCTTCGTCCACGTGCTCGACGCGGAAGGCGAGCAGATGTGGACCGACGACCATCTCCCGCCTACGCCGACCACCGCATGGCAGCCCGGCCAGACGATCGAATACACACGGACCGTGTTCGTTCCGAACTATCCGTACATCGGCGAGGCTACGGTGCGGCTCGGTCTATACGATCAGGCCACCGGCCAGCGACTTCCGCTGAAGGCGCAGGAGGCCTCGCGGCGGGAGTATGTCGTCGCGAAATTTCAGGTGCTGCCCTCGTCCGACAACATCGCCCTGCTGAACAAGAGCGGCTGGTACCAGGCGGAGATCGACCCGAAGAATCCGGTGACGCAGTGGCAGTGGACGCACAAGAGCTCCACAATCGAGTTCAACAATCCAAAAAAGGACGGGACGCTGTACCTCCTGTACGACGCACGCCCCGACCAGTTCAGCACGCCACAACAGGTGACCCTCGGGATCGGCGGGCAGACCATCGCTCAATTCCCGGCTGACGCCAGGAATGCCACCCTCAAGACGGTTCCGATCACCGCCTCGCAGCTGGGAAACGGCGAGGTCGTGGACTTGACCATTGCGGTCGACCGGACATTCGCGCCCGCCGGAGATCCGCGGCAGCTGGGGATCCGCATCTTCCATACCTACCTGGAAGTGAAATAGCGGGTTTGGACGCGAAATAACGGGAAAACCTGAGATACCCCACCCGAGTAGCGGCGCGGATTCCTGGACAGTCGTTCTGGCGGGATGGTAGGATCTCCCGTCCCCATGCAGGTGAAGTCCCTCATCCGGCTTGCGACCGCGGCTGGCGTGCTGGTCGGCGCTTTCGCGTCGACGGCGTCTGCGGAGATCGTCTACCTGACGTCCGGACGCACGTTGTCTGTCAAATCGCACAGGGAAGACGGTAATTCGCTGGTCCTGACCCTCCGTGCGGGCGGGGAGGTCACCTGCGACAAGAGCCTCATCGAGAAGATCGAGGCCGACGAAGTGCCGCATCCCGATCCCGTTCCGCCGCCTCAGGCAGGGGCCGCGCCGCGCGACTCGTCTATCCTGCAGTCGACCCCGTACGGGGAGATCATCTCGGCGCTCTCAGAGGCGCACGGGGTCGATCCGCTGCTGGTTCGGGCGCTGATCCAGGTCGAATCCAACTACCAGCCGCGCGCGCGGTCGTCCAAGGGCGCGATGGGGTTGATGCAAATCATGCCCTCCACCGCCCGGGAGTACCGGATCCGCAATCCGTACGACCCGAAGACCAACATCGAGGCGGGCATCACGCGCTTGAAGGATCTGCTCGACCGTCTCGGGGCGGTGGATCTCGCGCTGGCGGCGTATAACGCGGGCGAAGGCGCCGTCGAGCGGTTCAAGGGCGTCCCGCCCTACCGCGAGACGCAGAGCTACGTGTCCCGCATCCTCGCCCTGGCGGGAATTCAGTAGAAGTCTGCTGAAAAGGGCAGGCACGCAGTATCGCCCACGATGGGCCGCTCCCCGGCCGGACCGACTCTAACTCGGTCTAATCCAAATAGTTGTGTAAAATTGGACGTCCGCCACTGAACCGCTGATGGAATTCAGATGCAGACTCGGTACGCCCGGGGGCGAGGTGATCGAAGGGGTCTACGTCGCCGACAACGAAGCCCGGCTGCGCCGCGAATTCGAGGAAAAGGGCCTCTTCGTCCTCGCAATGAAGCGGTCGGGCGGGGCCGCGCTCTCGGGACTCGGATTGCCCAAGGCCAGACGCGTGTCGAATCGCGAGTTCCTCGTCTTCAATCAGGAACTCGCCACGCTGCTGAAGGCGGGCATGCCGCTCGTGCAGTCACTCGACATCCTTCGGCGCCGCGTCTCGAACCCGACATTTAAAGTCATTCTCGACGACGTCCACGAGCGGGTCCGCGCGGGGAGCGCATTGTCGGAGTCGTTCGAGGCGCACGGGGCGATGTTTCCGGGCGTCTATACTGCGTCGCTCCTCGCAGGCGAGAAGTCGGGCAACCTCGAGCAGGTGCTGCGACGCTACGTTGCCTACGTCAAAATTGTCAGCGGAGTCCGTCGGAAGACGCTCTCGGCGCTCATCTACCCGGCCGTTCTCCTCGTCCTCTCGCTGATCGTCGTCACGATCATCGTCGTTAAAGTGGTACCCGAGTTCGGCGACTTCTACAACCAGTTCGGGAAGGAACTGCCCTGGTCGACGAGAGCGATCGTGGCGATCTCGGATGTGACGACGAGATATTTTCCGGTGATCCTGTTGACCATCGCAGGGGCAGCGGCGGCCGCGTGGTGGTGGGTGCGTCAACCCGGCCAAAAGCGCCGGTTGGATCGTCAGATCTTACGCATCCCCGGTCTCGGCCCCATTGCACAGAAATTCGCAACATCGCAGGCGGCCCGGACGCTTGCGACGTTGCTCGGCGGTGGCATTCCGCTCGTTAACGCGCTCGAGGTCACCTCGCGTTCCTTGACGAATCAGTACATGGCGGGCGAATTGACCGTCGCCGGCCAGCAGGTGCGCGAAGGCCGCGCACTCGCGGCGGCGATGCAGGACAGCGGCGCGTTCCCGGACGTCTCGATCAAGATGGTGGAGGTCGGGGAATCGACTGGAGCGTTACAGGAGATGCTCAACAGTCTCGCGGATTTCTACGACGAGGAGATCGACACGAATCTCGGCCGGTTCATTACGCTGGTCGAGCCGATTATGCTCGTGATCATGGGCTTGGTCATTGCGGGCCTGCTGCTCGCGCTCTATCTCCCCCTGTTCAATCTCTCGTCGGCCTTGAGTTGATTGGCGAAGCGCAATATGGACGTCAAGACACCGGCTGACAATTCGGACCTCTACGCCGAGGGCATCTCGATCCAACCGACTGCCGCGGAGCAGGCAGCGGAGGAGGCCCATGCGCGCCGGCTGGCGGAGCGGTACCGTCTTCCGTACGTCGATGTCGCGCATTTCAGCATCGACCACGAGCTGTTCCGGACCATCCCCGCGGAACTGATGCTGCGGTACGGCTTCGTGCCGTATCGCCGTGAAGGGCAGACGCTGGTGATCGTCGTCTCCGACCCCACCGACCTGCCGATGATCGACGAACTCGGCACGCTGCTGGGCACGCCGATCCGCGTCATGGTGGCGGCGCCGTCGGCGATTCAGTCGATCCTGAAGAAGAGCGAGAGCTCGACCCGCGTGCTGGAAGAGGCGACCGAGAGTTTCCAGCTGCAGATTCTGCGGGAAGACGAGCACGGCGACGAGCAGCTCACGGTCGAGAAGATGACGACGGACCAGAGTCCCGTCATCCGTCTCGTCGACACGACGATCTACACGGCGATCCAGCGTCGCGCGAGCGACATCCACATCGAGACGGGCGACGATGCAGTGCACGTGAAGTACCGCATAGACGGCGTCCTCCAGCCGGCCATGCGCCCGATCGACCGCCGCTTCCACAGCACGATCATCTCGCGCGTGAAGGTCATGGCCGAACTCGACATCGCGGAGAAGCGCGTCCCGCAGGACGGCCGTTTCAAGCTGCGGTTTCCGGGAAAGACGATTGACTTCCGCGTCTCGGTGATGCCCAGCGTGCACGGCGAGGACGCCGTCATCCGTATTCTGGACAAGGAGTCGATCAGCGAGCAGTTCACCGAGCTGCGCCTCGATATCCTGGGCTTTCCGGAAGAGGAGCTGAAGCGGTTCCGGAAGTACATCCGCGAACCGTACGGGATGGTGCTCGTCACCGGTCCGACGGGATCCGGCAAGACGACGACACTGTACGCGGCGCTGTCCGAGATCAAGACAGTCGAGGACAAGATCATCACGATCGAGGATCCGGTCGAGTACCAGTTGAAAGGGATTACGCAGATCCCGATCAACGAGAAGAAGGGGCTGACGTTCGCGCGCGGACTTCGTTCGATCCTGCGACACGACCCCGACAAGATCATGGTCGGCGAGATCCGCGACAACGAAACGGCGCAGATTGCGATCAACTCCGCGCTGACCGGACACCTGGTATTCACCACCGTCCACGCCAACAACGTGGTCGACGTCCTCGGCCGGTTCCTCAACATGGGGGTCGAGCCGTACCAGTTCGTGTCGGCGCTCAACTGCGTCCTCGCCCAGCGCCTGGTGCGCAACATCTGCCCGCACTGCAAGCGGCACGCTCGCGTGACCCGCGTCCAGCTGATCGAGTCGGCGATCGACCCCGCGCTCGCCGAGAGCGGCCGCTTCTTCGAGGGGGCCGGCTGCATCGAGTGCGGGGGGACCGGATTCAAGGGGCGGACGGCCATATGCGAGCTGCTCGATCTGACCGATAACATCCGTGAGATCATCCTCGCGCGCCGGCCGACGTCCGAGGTGAAGAAGACGGCGCGGGAGGAGGGGATGCGGACCCTGCGGGAATCGGCGGTCGAGCAGGTACTGACCGGCCGCACGACCCTGCGCGAGATCAACAAGGTGACCTTCGTCGAATGAGCCCTCTCCCATCCCTGTTTGCCAGCGCGCCGCCATCGGTCGGCGTCGAAATCGCCGCCGATCGCATCAGCGCCGTGTCGCTCGTGGCCGGCGGCAGCACCGTCGCGTCCTATGCGACGGAACGCCTCGCGCCAGGCGTCGTGACGCCAGGCGTCAACGGGACGAACATTCAAGACCGGGCGGCCGTCACGGGCGCGCTCCGGTCGGCGTTCGACAAGCTCGGAACGCACCCGCGCCGCGTCGCCCTCGTGATCCCGGATACGGCCGCCAAGCTCTCGCTCCTGCGGTTTGAAAAAGTGCCGCCCGCGAAGGACCTCGAGCAGCTCATTCGCTGGCAGGTCCGGAAGGCCGCGCCGTTCAAACCCGAGGAGTCGATCGTGTCGTGGGTGCCCGGCATCGGGCTCCCGGGCGGCGGCCGCGAGTTCATCGTCACGCAGGCCCGGCGCGACATCGTGGAGAGCTACGAAGCGGTCTGCGACGAAGCCGGCGCACAGGCGGGCGTCGTCGACCTCGCGACGTTGAATCTCATCAACGCGGCGATCGCGGGGGGCGCCGGCACCGACTCCGACTGGCTCCTCGTGCACGTGGCGTACGACTACGCGACGCTGGCGATCGTCCGCGCAACCGATCTGATTTTCGTCCGCACGCGCGCGCTCGAAACGCCAGGCGATCTCGCGGACCTGGTGCACCAGACGTCGATGTATCATGAGGACCGTCTCGAGTCTGCGCAGTTCTCCCGCGTGATCCTTGCGGGCGCCCATCAGGCAGGCATGAGCGTCGACGACATCCGGCAGAACCTGGAAGAACGTCTTGGCGTCCGCGTCGAGCCGCTCGATTTCCGCGGCTCGGCATCGCTGCGGGAACGCATCAAGGGGTCGCCCGACCTGATCGATTCGCTGGCGCCCGCGCTCGGCATCATCCTCAGGGAGCGTATCGCCTAGTGCTGCGAACGAATCTCTCCACCCGGCCGTTTTACAACGAGCGGGCCGTCCACGCGCTGCTCGGCGGGATCGCCGTCGTTGTCCTGGCCGTAAGCGCATGGCAGGTGCAGCGGATCGTCTCCCTGTCGCGCGCCAAGACGGAGATGAACGCGTCGATCGCGCGTGACCGCAACGAAATCAACGGCCTGGGAGCGCAGGCGGAAACGGTCCGCCGCGGCCTCAATCCCAAGGATCTGAAGCTGGTGGCATCGGAGGCGAAGCAGGCCAATCAGCTCATCGCGCAGCGGACCTTTTCCTGGACGGCGCTCTTCAATCAGCTCGAGTCGACGCTGCCGTCTGATGTCATGCTTCTGGCGATCCGCCCCGAGATCAAGGACGGGCGGACCAACATCGTCATGGAGATCCAGGGCCGGCGCACGGAAGACATCGTCGATTTTTTTGATCATCTCGAGAAAACCAGGCAGTTCCGCGACGTGACCTGGTCGCAGGAGACGGTCACGGACGACGGCCTGTACCGGATGACGATGAACGCCGTTTACGTGCCGCAGCCGGAGGGGCGGTCGTGACGGCGATCCAGCGCATCCTGCAGGAGAAGCGCCGTCTGATCGTACCGCTCGTGGTGGCGGCCCTTGCCAACGTCATTGCGTACGCGGTCGTCGTCTTTCCGCTGGGACGGCAGGTCGCGGCGGCGGAGCAGGAGCGGACGTACACGCGAGACATGCTCGTGCGCGCGCGGCAGGACTTCCAGTCGGCGCGCGCGACGGTGACGGGGAAACAGCAGGCGGATCTCTCGCTGCGGCAGTTCTACACGGACGTCCTCCCGCCCACCGCCAGCGCCGCGCAGCGTGTCACCTACCTGCGGCTCGCGCAGCTCGCCCGCGACGCCAACGTCCGTCTCGAGCGCGGTGCGAACGCGATTGACCACTTGAAGAACAGCAGTCTGTCGCGATTGAGCACGAGCTATACGCTGACGGGCGAATACCGCGACGTACGGGCGTTCATCTACTCGCTCGAGACCGCCCCGGAATTCGTCGTCCTCGAGAACGTGTCGCTCTCGAGCGATCAACAGGCGCAGCACGGACTCTCTGTCCAGATCGACGTCGCCACCTATTTCCGATCGAGTGATGGCAGCTGACGATCGGCAGGCGGTACGTCCATCGTTCGTCGTCGGTCTGGGCCTGGCGCTGATCGGCGTCGTCGTCTATTGGATGTGGCCGGCGGCCGCCCCCGGTGCGCCGCCGTCCAACTCCTCAGCCGAGATCGTCGCGAGAGGAACGGCCGGCGATCCGGCATCGCTCGAGGTGCGTCTCGATCGGTTGAAGGCGCCGCCCCCGGCACCGGACTCGATGGCGCGCAACCCGTTCCGGTTCGAGGCGAAGGCGGCACCGCCGCCGCCTCCATCCGGCGAGGGCCCCCCGGTCCCCGGCGCCGTTCCCGGCGGCAGGCGGGGGGGTGCCCCGCAGCCGCCGGTGCCGCAGGGGCCGCCGCCGATCCCACTGAAATTCATCGGTCGCCTTGAAAGTCCGAGCGCGGGTGTCGTGGCGTTGTTTTCTGACGGCCACGGATTGCGGCCGCGTGGCCATGAGGGGGATATCATCCTGGGGCAATACCGCATCGTGCACATCGGCGTGGAGTCGGTCGTTCTCGAGTACCTCGACGGAAGCGGAAGGCAGACGATTCCGCTGACGGGCCAGGGGGCCTCGTCGCTGTAGGGCGCGCCCGTCAGCGCCGCACCTGTAGGGCGACCCGAGAGTGGGCGCCGGGGACACACATGCAGAAAACGTTCGTGCACAGGTTGAGTGGGATTCTGGTGCTGGCCATGGTGGCAGGCGGCTGCGCCTCGGGCCGTTCGTTCCGCCACGGCCAGGAAGCCATGCGCGCGGGCGACTGGGACGCCGCGGTCGCGTATTTCCGCCAGGCGGTCCAGGACAATCCCGACAGCGCGGAATACAAGATCAGCCTGCAGCGCGCGCAGGAAGAAGCCGCACGCGTGCACATCGAGAAGGGTCGCGAACTCGAGAAGAAGGACCAGCTCGATGGCGCGCTCGCGGAATACCGACGCGCGCTCGAACTCGACAGCACCAATCGTCTGAATGTGGCGAAGGTCGCGGAGCTGGAACGCACGATCCGCGAGCGCCTCGAGGCCGCACAACAGCGGCCGCGCCTCGAACAGATGCGCCAGCAGGCGAAGGCGGTCAATGCACCGCCGCTGCTGAACCCGGCCTCGCGC
Source organism: Vicinamibacterales bacterium (assembly GCA_035492775.1). Taxonomy (GTDB): domain Bacteria; phylum Acidobacteriota; class Vicinamibacteria; order Vicinamibacterales; family 2-12-FULL-66-21; genus DATJFQ01. The sequence goes on along the minus strand of DATJIW010000089.1, from coordinate 17,653 downwards.
GAGCCGATCCGCCTGCATTTCAACAACGCGAGCCTCAGGGACATTCTCAATACCATCGGGTCGTTGACGGGGGTCAACATCACCTACGAGGCGTCGTTCCACGACGTCGCGTACTCGGTCGATCTCGACGGCGTGACAATCGAGCAGGCGCTCAACGAGATCCTGTCGAGCACCGGCAACTTCTACAAGGTCGTGAACCCGCGCACGATCCTCGTCATCCCGGACAACCCGACGATGCACCAGCGCTACGACGAGCTGGTGATCAGGGTGATTCCGATCGGGAACGCCGACGCCACCGAGCTCGCGACGATCGTCAACACGATCATGCGCGTGCCGGGCATGCAGAACGCGCCGACGTTGATGCCGAACAAGACCGCGAACACCATTACGGTGCGCGGGACGGCACCGGTCGTCGACATCGTCGAGCGTGTGATCAAGGCGAACGACAAGCCACGCGCCGAGGTGCTGCTCGACATCGAGATCCTCGAAGTCGATCGCGTCCGTGTGAAGCAGTACGGGATCAATCTCAGCAACTACTCGATGAACCTGATCTTCTCGCCGGAGGTCGCGCCGCCCAACCTGGCAGGAGGAGGCGTCGGCACGCCGCCGCCCTTCAACCTCAACACGATCAGTCAGGGCGTGAGCACCGCCGATTTCTATCTGGGCGTGCCGACGGCGATTGTGAACTTCCTGGAAAGCGACAGCCGCACGAAGCTGCTCGCGAAGCCGGAGCTGCGCGGCGCGGAAGGCAACAAGCTGACGCTGAACCTCGGCTCCGAGATTCCCGTGATCACGACGGCGTTCGGCGCCTCCGGAGCCGGCGGGATCGCGACGATCCCGACCAGCTCGTACAGCTATCGTCCTATTGGTGTGAACCTCGAGATCACGCCGCGCGTGACCTACGACGGCGACATCCAGCTGGAACTCTCGATTGAGAACAGCGCGCTCGGCAGCAACATCGTGGTGGCCGGTCAGAGCATCCCGTCCTTCACGTCGCGCAAGGTGACGACGCATCTCAGGCTGCGCGAAGGGGAATCGAACCTCCTGGCGGGCCTGATGCAGCAGAATGCGACGCGCGACATCCAGGGCGTCCCCGGCGCGATCCATGTGCCCGTGTTGAAGCAGCTCTTCTCGGGGAACAACAACCGCGACGAGGACACCGACATCGTCATGCTGATCACGCCGCACATCGTGCGGTCGCAGGAGATCACGGCGGACGATCTCGGATCGATCTACATCGGCACGCAGCAGAACGTCGGGTTGACCGCGCCGCCGCCGTTGATCTCGACACAGCCCGACCTGACGCAGACCGGAGGCACGGCGCCCGCGCAGCCGACGAATCCGACGGGCGGCACGAGCCCGTACAACCAGCCGCCGCCTGGACTGCCAACCGGGCAGGTCGCCGCGCCACCCGGCGTGCAACCCGTGAATCCCCCGCTGCCTCCGGGCACGTCACCTGTGCCGGGCGTTGTGACCCCGCAGCCCGTACCGCAGGTGCCAACGGGTGAGCCGCCGGCGAACCCGGCAGCAGCGGCAGCACCTGCGACGCCTCCGCGCGAAGCGGCACAGCCGGCCGCGCCGCCAACGCCGTCCGGCGCCGCGCCCGGACCAGCCACGCCGGCGCAGATCATCGTGACGCCTCCGGGCACCGAGTTCCGCGTCGCCGGCGGTCCGTACACGATGCCGGTATCGATCAACAACGCCTCGCGTGTGTCAGTGCTGTCGGTGTCGATCACCTATAACCCCGCGGTGCTGCGCGTGCGCACCGTGCAGGAAGGCACGTTCATGCGCCAGGGCGGAGTGGCTGCGGCGTTCGCGCCGCGTGTCGATTCGACGGCCGGACGGATCGACATCGCCGTCAGCCGCACGGGCGATCAGACCGGCGCGTCGGGAGCGGGACTGCTGGCGGCGATTATTTTCGATGCGGTCAGCCCGGGCACGGCCCAGATCAACGTGAACGGCGTTGCGAACACTCCCGAGGGAACCCCGATCGCGCTCAACTTCTCACCCGTGACAGTGACGGTGCGGTAGAGCCGACAGGGAAGCTGCGGAAGGCGGAAACGCGAGGCGAGATGAACGGAATCGCACGCAGGGCGCTTCAGAGGACACAGTCGGGCGAACGAGGGTTCACCTTCGTGGAACTCCTCGTCGTCGCCACGATCCTGCTGGTCCTCGCGTCGGCGGTCATGCCGCTCGCCAAGGTGAGCGTACAGCGGATACGGGAAGAAGAGCTGCGCCGCGACCTTCGCGATATGCGGAACGCGATCGACAAGTTCAAGGACGCCGCCGACGCCGGCGTCATCGCGCCGACGGAACTGAAGGCGGGCGCGGAGAACTATCCGCCCGACCTGCAGACGCTCGTGGACGGCGTGGCCGTGAACAACGATCAAAGCGGGCGCAAGCTGAAGTTCCTGCGCCGGATCCCGATGGATCCGATCACCCACTCGACCGAGTGGGGCCTGCGCTCGTATCAGGACAAACCAGACTCGACGTCGTGGTCGGGAGGCAACGTCTTCGACGTCTACACGAAATCAGACGGGAAGGCGCTCGATGGTACGAAATACAAGGATTGGTAGCGCGCGGCGGCGACGCGCCGAAGCCGGCTTCACGCTCGTCGAGCTGCTCGTCGTCATCTCGCTGATCTCGATCCTCGCGGCGATGGCGATCGTGAACTACCGCAACGGCGTCCTCCGCTCGCAGGAAGCGGTGCTCAAACAGGACCTCTTCCGGATGCGCGATGCGATCGATCAGTACTACGCCGACAAAGGAAAGTATCCCTCGTCGCTGGACTCGCTCGTGAGCGACGGGTATCTGCGGGCGGTACCGGAAGATCCGATCACGAAATCGAAGGACACGTGGCAGACCGTCCCCGCCGAGCCGGATCCGAACAATCCGAGCGCGGAGCCGGGCGTGTACGACATCAAGAGCGGCGCCCCCGGGACGGCGCTCGATGGCTCGAACTACGCCGACTGGTGAGGGGAGGGATTGCCGATCGACAATCGCAGCCTTCAATCTGGCAATTCAGAAGTCCTTGCCTGGACGCCTCGACCGGTGGTTACAACTCGTCGTGGAAGCCGGTGGCAGCGACCTGCTGCTCGTGTCCGGCGCTCCGCCATCCGTACGCATCGACGGTCGCCTGCGACCTCTCGCTCCAGAACCGCTGGACGGTGCTGCCGTCGAAGAGAGCGTCGTCGAGGCGTTGCCTGAATACGCCAGGAATTGCTATGAGTCGGGCGGAGTCGCCGACGCGTCGTACAGCATCGCTTCTCTAGGTCGCTTCCGCATCAATTTGCATCGGGAACGGCGCCAGCCGGCCGCGGCGATTCGGGCGCTGCCGACGCGCGTGCCGCGGCTGGCGGAGCTTGGCCTGCCGGCATCGATCGAATTGCTCTCGCGGCTTCCGCACGGCCTAGTCCTCATCGGCGGGCCGACGGGATCAGGCAAGTCGACAACGCTCGCGGCGATCGTCGCCGAGATCAACGCGCGCGATCCGCGGCACATCGTCACGATCGAGGATCCGATCGAGTACCTGCACGCGAATCAGTCCGCCATCATCGAGCAGGTGGAGATCGGCATCGATGCTCCGGACTTCCCGTCCGCGCTGCGTGCATCTCTGCGCCAGGCGCCGGATGTCATCGTCGTTGGCGAGATGCGCGATCCGGAGACGATGCGCATCGCGCTCGCGGCGGCCGAGACCGGACACCTCGTGTTCTCGACGGTGCATACGACCGACGCTGCATCAACCGTGGCGAGAATCGCCGATTCATTTCCGACGGAGCGTCAGCCGACGATCCGGCAGGAGCTCGCGATGGCTCTCACCGCGGTCATGACACAGCAGTTGATCCCGAAAATCGGCGGAGGTCTGGTCCCCGCGGCGGAACTGCTCATCGTGAGCTACGGCGCCCGTCAACACATCAGGCGGAATGCGCTGCAGCACTTTCACCAGGAGATGACCATCACGAGGCGCTTGGGCTCGTTCACGCTGGAGGACTGCCTCACGCAGCTGGTGAAGGGGAAGCTGATCGAAAAGCACGAGGCGTTCACCCGCGCCGCTCACCCTGACGAACTCGACCAGTTACTTCGCAGAATTGCAGACTGATCGGCCATCGTCAGTCTGCCATTCCCTTGCGCTCCCGATCATTGGACGGCGACCTGCGTGAGGTTCCGGCCGGTCGCGCCGCCGACGGCGACCACGTCGACGCGCACGATGTGCGTGCCGCGCGTGGTGAACGTATGGGGCGTGGTGTTGCTGGCCGTCGTGACCGGCGCCGTGTTGTCGTCGAACGTAAACGTGTAGCTCTCGATCTGAGTGCCGCCCGGCACCGTTGCGGTGAGCACCGTCGGGTTGTTCACCTTGACCGGATTCGGGCTCGCCGCGAGCGACACGGGCAGCGAGCCGATCGTCACCGTCGTGACGGCGAACTCCGTCGCACCCGTTGCATCCGTCACCGTGACGCGTGCGGTGAACTGACCCGAGTCGGTATAGGTGTGGCTCGTCTGCGCCTGGGCGCCAATTGCCCCGAGATCCTGCCTGTCCCCGTCGCCGAATTCGATCAGGGCATCGCGGATGTTCGCCGTGGACGCGGTGGTGATGTTGAACGTCACCGGAGTTCCGGCAGTCGTCGCCGCCGGGTTGGCAATGATCGTCGGATTGAGACGCGCGCCAACGTTGACCTTTGTCGTGACCGCTGTGGCTGCCCCCGCGGTCGCGGTGACCGTGGCAGTCGCCGTTGTCGTCAACAGCGTCGTGGCGACGCCGCTGCCATCCGTATTCGCGGTCGGGGCCGAGAGCGTTCCCTGATCCGTGCTGAAGCTCACGGGAATTCCAGAGACCGGTGCGCCACCGTCGTCTGTGACGGCTGCGGAAATCGTGGACGTCCCGCCGGCCGAACCGAGGGACTGGGGCGATGCGGTCACGCTGATCCGGCTCGCCGCCGCCGTGCCGACCTTCACCTGAAGCGTTTTCGACGCGCCCCCCGAGTAAGCCGTGATCGTCGCCGTCCCGCTCTGTGAGCCGGTGACGAGCTGCACGGTCACCTGGCCATTGTGCGTGCGGGCCTCGCTCGGCTGGATGTTGCCGATCGTCGTCGTAAAGGATATGAGCGTGCCGTTCTGGACCGGCGTCCCCGCGCCCGCGGTCGACGTGGTCGTCCCGCTTCCGCCCCCGACGTCTGTGCCGTTTTCGATTGCCGTTGCGATGACGTCGATCGAGGAATTCAGCGAGACGGTGTTGCTGGTTGCAAAGAGATTGATGGTCGTCCCCGTCGGCGCGAGCAGCGGAACCTTGTCGCAGCTCGACACGACAATTGGAAGCAGGAGACCCGACGCAATGGCCACAAGGGGCAGGGCCCGTCGCAGATGTGTTAGCATAGGCGGCGCTAAGGATAATAGCCTCATGGGTTTACGGGGTCAAGCGCGAACGTGCGAATCGGGCTACGCCATGGCGGCGCTGCTGGTCGCGATGGCGGTGATGGCCGTGCTGATGTCCGTGGCCCTTCCGGTCTGGAAACACGACGCGCGTCGCGCCAAGGAAGAGGAGCTCGTCTGGCGCGGACAGCAATACGTTCGCGCCATCCGTCTCTATCAGGCCCGTATGGGCGCTCTTCCGCCAAACGTCGATGCCCTGGTCACGGGCCGTTTCCTCCGCAAGAAATACAAAGATCCGATTACGAACGACGACTTCCAGATTCTTGGCGCCGGCAGCCAGATTCCGGGGCAGACTCCGCAAGGCGCCCCGCCGGGGCTTTCGCAGCCCGGCAGCACCGCAGGCAGCGCATTCGGTCAACCCACGCAGGGTGCGGTCGTCGGCGCGCTGATCGGCGTCGTGAGCAAGAGCAAAGACGAATCGATTCGCCTGTATCTCGGTCGCAATCATTACAACGAGTGGACGTTCCTGTACGTGAACCAGCAGCCGACAGCGCCGCTTGGTCCTGGCGGCCAGCCGTTTCCGCCGGGCGGCAGAGGCGAGCCGAACGGGCCGGGGCGCGGTCGCGGCTTTCCCGGCGGCCGGGGGTTTCCGAATGGTCGCGGCTTCGGCCCTGCCAATCCGACGGGGCAGCCTCCGATCCGCCGCGGGGGTGGCGGTCTCTGATCGCATGATTGTTAAGACGATGGGCGATGGGCGATGGACGATGCGCGATGGACGAATCACTGCCAGTGATCTGCGACCGCATCGTGCAGGCGGCGCCTGAACGCCTGAATCCCGTTGTTGTCACGCGTGGGGTGGACGCGATTCGTCAATAGCACGACGTACAGGTTCTTCTCGGGATCGATCCAGAGCGACGTGCCCGTAAATCCGGTATGACCGATCGCTCGAGGCGAAAGTCGCGTCCCGCACGACGAGGTCGGGAGCATTGTGTCCCACGCGAGCGCACGCGAGCTGCCGGGAACGCTGCTCTTGAGCGCGAAACGCTGCAGCATCGCAGACGAAGCGAACGAGTCTCCCCCCAGCAGTCCCCGTAGTACCGCACGCGCGAATGCGCCTACTGCGCTCACCGTTCCAAACAATCCCGTGTGACCCGCCGCGCCGCCCAGCGCCCACGCGTTTTCATCGTGCACCTCACCTTGCAGCAGCCGGCCGCGCCAGAGATCGAGCTCGGTCGGCGCCGTGCGTTCGCGCCACTCCGGCGGCGGATTGAATGTCAGCGGCTGAGCGCCTGCGCCTGTGACGAACCGGGAGAACTGCTCCGCGAGCGGGAGGGCGGTCACGTCCTCGAGCACGAATCCCAGCAGCATGAAGCCGAGGTCGCTGTAGATCGATTGCGTTCGCGGTGCGTACTCGAGCGGTAGTGACGAGATCGCGCGTTCGAAGTCGGCGCGTCCTTCGTGATTTCTGAAGAACGGAAGGTACGCCGTCAGTCCCGACGCGTGTTCGAGCAGGTCGGCGATGGTGACAGACTCCCGATCGGCGCCGCGCCATGACGAGATGAAGTCTCGGACGCGATCGTCGAGGCGCAGACGGCCGTTCTCGATTGCGCGCATGGCGAGCGGCGCGATCGCGATGACTTTCGTCAGCGACGCGAGATCGAACACGGTATCGACATCGGCTGGCGCCGAGTCATCGCCGTAGGTCAGGGTCCCGTGCGCGTCGCGCCACAGCACGTCGTCCGCGCGTCCGATTTCGACGGTCGCGGCGGGGAAGACGTGGCTGTCTATGGCGAGGTTGAACAGAGGACCCAGCGCGGGTTCGAGCTTCGAGTTGGGTTGGCTCAGCGCGTTTTCCCCGGATCGATCGGCGGTTCGGTCGACGACGAGAATGCCGCGCGGCTGACGGTTGCGAGATAGTCGGGCGCCGGCGGCTTGGGACCCGTCAAGCTGTCGTACGAGAACAGCACGAAGCCGGCTGCGCCGAGACGCCGCGCGGCCTGGATGTTCTCGATCGTCTGCGCCGGGGTCAGCCGATAGGCGCCAATGCCGGCCCAGATTGCGCGGCCGCCGGCAACCTCGCGCGCGGACGTGATCTGCTCGACGAACTTGTCCGCCTCCTGCGTATACGCCATCGGGCAGACCGCATCGATCAGCCCTGCCTGCAGCCACCGGCGCCAGTCCTGCAGACGAACGTCCGCCGCCTCGGTGGGGTCCGGCTTCACGGCCATCGTCAACATCAGCCCCGGATGCGCCGCGCGCAGCGACTGGGCGATGCGCGAGACCAGAGACGTCAGCCGCTCGCGGCGGAAGGCCTTCCATTCGGCGGGGAACCGATCCGGGTACGCGAACAGATCGATCGTGTCCTGTGCATCGACGGCGGCGCGCACGTCCGCGGCGAGGCGCGGCCGCATCGACGCACGGAACGCTGCGATCGCGAATCGGCTGTAGTCGAACTGATCGTTGGGGTACCGGACGTAATCGAGATGAATGCCGTCGAGGTCATAGCGATCGGCCACGTCGGTGACGACGGCGAGCGTATGTGCGGCGGCTGCCGGGTCGATCGGGGAGGCGTAGAGCCCCTCAACCGCGTCGGATTCCGCGCGGCTCCAGCGCGCGAGTTTCCCGACGTATGCGGGATTCGTGGGGTCGAGCTTCGCGACGTCCTGCGCAATTTCGCGCGGCACCATCAACCACTCGGGGTGCGTGTAGATGATGTGCGTCCGCGCCAGCGGCAGGTCGACCGCACTCGAGACGAGATTGGTGTCGATCCACGCGTGCACACGGAGGCCCGCGGCGTGCGCCTGGCGGATCACCGTGGCGAGTGGATCGAACGAGGCCGGCTGGCGGATGAGTTCCGCCGCCCGCGGTTCGAGCGTGCTCGCGTAGTACGCATCCGCGCGCCCGCGAATCTGGACGAGCAGCGTATTGAATCCCTGACCGCTGGCGGTGCGGACGAGGGTCTCGATTGCCCCAGGTGTTGCCAGGGACGAGCGCAGCACCCACAGCGCACGCACTTCACCGCTCGACTGCGTCCGCGACGCCGGTGCAGTGGTGTTTACCGGGGCCTGCACGCCGGCGAGCGATGCCGGGAGCAGCAAGAGCGCAAGGACAACGGACGCGGCAGCGGCACGGACGCCGGGCGCTCGATGACGCAAAAACATTACTGGATCCCGGCGAATGTAGCAGGAAGCGCGCGATCGGTCAACGGCCGCGAGGCAAGCAATCAACGCTATTCTGGTAAGTACATCCAGAAGGACGGGCAGAAGGGAAGGAACTAAGAGGCCACCGAGGCCACGGAGTAGTTTGGGTTGGCCACGGAGTTAGTTAAGAGTCGGCGCACGGAGGCAGGTCGGGCTGGAGCACCGACCAGTTTGCACGGAGCACTGAGCACCCAGCACGGAGCACCGAGCACCGAGCACCGAGCACGGCGCACGGACCGCGGACCGCGGACCGCGGCGCACTTTCCATCGCCTCACCGAGAGGGATAACGATTGGTTGTCTTAGGCATTGACGCCGGCGGCACCAAGACCGTCTGTCAGCTTGCGACGGGAGAGGGAGAGATCCTCTCCGAGTCGCGTCGCGGTGGCGCGAACCTGCAGGCGGTCGGCGAGCTGGAAGTGGAGAAAGTACTCCACGAGGTGATGGCGGCCGCGATCGGCGACCGCGATGTCACGCCGGCGGCGGTGTGTCTCGGGATCGCGGGCGTCGATCGTCCGGAGGACGCGCGGGTCGTCGGCGCGATCATGAAGCGCATCACCTACAAGGCGCGGGTGCTGGTCGTGAACGATGCGCTCGTTGCGCTCGAGGCCGGCGCGCCGGCCCGGCCCGGCGTCGTCGTCATCGCCGGCACCGGCTCCATCTCGTACGGACGCAACGTGAAGAACCAGGCCGCGCGCGCCGGCGGCTGGGGATTCGTGCTGGGAGACGAGGGCAGCGGCTACTGGATCGGCCGCGCAGCCATTCGAGCCGTTCTCCGTCAGGCGGACCACCGCGGGCAGCCGACGATTCTTACGAGGCTGCTCCTGGAGCATTTCGGCATCCCGCGAACACAGGATCTGATCCACGAAGTGTATTCCGACACGCTGCGTCCCGCGACGATCGCTGCGCTGGCGCAGTGCGTGCAGACGGCGTTCACGTCGGGCGATGCCGTCGCCATCGGGATACTCCGCGGCTGCGCCGACGAACTCGAATCGCTCGCGCTGTCGGTCGCGCGGCGTCTCGATATGGTCGGGACGCCGTTCCCGTTCGTCCTCGCGGGAGGGATTTACAAGTCCGTGCCGTGGCTGCACGAGGAACTCGCGCGCCGCTTCTCGCTCGCGGCGCCTGGCAGCCACACCGATCTGCTCGCGATCGAACCGGCCACCGGAGCCGTCCGTCTTGCTATTCAGGAGGCGTCGGGAGGCGCGCACATTCCCGCCTATCAGACCGAGTGACCGGCAGGTAGAATCAAACGACCGGCCGTTCGAGAATGCCCGATTCATATCTGAAGGTCACGATCTTCCGCGACGAGCGCACTCTGGCGCGATCGCTCGCCGAGCGTCTCGCGTCCGATCTGGCGCTGCAGCCGCGCCAGGTCCTCGGACTCGCCACCGGCCGTACGCCGGTGCGCCTGTATCACGAGCTGGGAACGCTCCATGCGCATGGGCGCGCGGATTTCTCGCAGGTGGTGACGTTCAATCTCGACGAGTTCTGGGGCCTGCCTCCCGACGATCCAGGCAGCTACCGCAGCTTCATGGATGTGCACCTGTTCAATCGCGTCGGCATCACGCCCGAGCAGGTCAACTTCCTCCGCGGCGACGCGGATGACGCTGACGCGGAATGCGAGCGCTACGATCGCGCGATTGCGTCGGCTGACGGAATCGATCTTCAGCTGTTGGGAATCGGCACGAACGGGCACATCGGATTCAACGAGCCCTCACGCGAGCTTGCCGCGCGGACGCACCGAGTCCGGCTGAAGGAATCCACGCGACGGAGCAACGCCGCGCTTTTCGGCGGCGACGTTTCGCGGGTACCGACAGAAGCGTTGTCGATGGGGATGGGAAGCATTCTCCGCGCGCGGCGCATCGTACTCATCGCGACGGGGAAGTCGAAAGCCCGGTGCGTCGAGCGTCTCCTGACCGGCCCGATCACCACCAAGCTGCCGGCGTCATTCCTCCAGCTGCACTCAGCGGTGGAGGTGATGCTGGACACCGCGGCCGGAGAATTCGTGCATTCGTGAACCGGTGACTTCGTGCGTCCGTGTTCAGTTCACGAACTTCACCTGGCACCCAATATTTCGCGCAAGCGTGGTTCGATGTCCTCGCCGATCGCTTCGCGCACCGAGTTGTCGGCAGTGCGCAGCCGCTTCATGGCCTGCGGAAGCGTCAGCCCGGTCTTCTTCATGACGATGGCCGCTTTGACGTTCCACTTGGCGCGTTTCAACAGCGCGTCCGCTTCGTCGTACGGCAGCCCGGTGACCACATTGACGATGCGCCGGGCGCGATCCTTCAGCTTCTCGGAACCCGTCTTCACGTCGACCATCAGGTTGCCGTAGGTCTTGCCCCATTTGATCATCGAGACCGTCGTCAGCATGTTGAGCACCAGCTTCGTGGCAGTGCCCGCCTTGAGCCGCGTGGAGCCGGCGATGATCTCGGGGCCCACAGCGGGCGCGATCACGAGGTCGACGAAATTCTGCAGCTCGGAACCCGGCCAGCACGTGACGAAGATGATCTTCGCGGCGGCCTTGCGCCCGCGCGTCAGCGCGCCGCGAACGAACGGCGTGATACCGCTCGCGGAGACGCCGATCACGACGTCGCGGTTCGAGAGCCGCAGGCGGCCGATGCTGCGCCCGCCTTCCTCGTAGTTGTCTTCGACGCCTTCACGCGCCTCGAAGACGGCGGCCTGCCCGCCCGCCATGAGCGCCTGGATGAGCCGGGCGGGAGTACTGAAGGTCGGCGGCATCTCCGCCGCCTCGACCACGCCCAGGCGTCCGCTCGTGCCCGCGCCGACGAAGATGACCCGGCCGCCCTTTCGCAGCGCCTGCGTGACGATTTCAATGCCATGCGCAATCTTTTCGCGTTCCTTCTGGACGGCCGCGACGACCTTGCGATCCTCGTTGACCATCAGGTCCACGATTTCTCGCGCCGGCATCTTGTCGATCGCAAGACTGGCGAGGTTGATTTGCTCGGTAGGGAGCGACTGCCACTTGGAGTGCGTAGCCATGACGTGGGGGAGCGTCGGCCCGGCAGGTACATTCGCCGCAAAGCCAGCCGCGTACGTTACTCCCCGGGGCCAGCTCTGTCAAACCACCATCACCCCACGTAGTACACTGATGAGCATTCACCTCGACACCTACATCGCTTACCTGAGAGACGTGCGGCGCGTCTCGCCGAACACCGTTGCAAGCTACGCCCGGGACCTCGCGTCGCTTGCGGAGTTCGCGGAGCGGCACGACACCCCGATCGAACGTCTTCGCCGTCAGGATCTGGAAGCGTTCGTCCGCCATCTCCAGACCGCGGGTCAATCGCCGCGCTCCGCCGCTCGGGCGGTCGCCTCGATCCGCGGGTTCTATCGTTTTCTGCTTCTCGAGAAGACCATCGCGAAGGATCCGGCTGAAGACCTGCGCGCGCCCCGTGCGTGGCCCGCGCTGCCGAAATATCTCGATCTCGACGAGGTCGACAAGCTCCTCTCGCAGCCTGACGCGTCGACTCCACGGGGCGTTCGCGACAAGGCGTTGATCGAACTGCTCTACGCGACGGGATTGCGCGTGACCGAATTGCTGACGCTGAAGCCCGGCGACGTCAGCCTCGCCGGCGGCTATCTGACCTGCGTCGGGAAGGGCGACAAGCAGCGGATCGTTCCGTTCGGCACCGCGGCGGCCGACTGGGTCGCCACGTATTTGCGGGAGGCGCGGCCCGCGCTTCTGAAAGGACGCAAGTCCGCGTGGCTCTTCGTCAATGCGAAAGGCGGCGGCGGTCTGTCGCGCGTGGGGTTTTGGAAGATCCTGAAGGACTACGGGATCAGGGCCGGGATCGCGCACGAGATCAGCCCGCACGTCCTCCGCCATTCGTTTGCCACGCACCTGCTCGATCGCGGCGCCGACCTCCGCGCTATCCAGATGATGCTCGGCCACGCCGACCTGTCGACGACGCAGATTTACACCCATGTGCTGGAGGCGCGGCTCCGCGCCGTGTACGACAAATTTCACCCGCGAAAGTGACGCATGTGCTAGAGTTAGAAGGTTTTAGCTACCGTCGCGCATCCTAGGGTGCGCGCCACATACGTACGCGAAGGAGCTCGATTCGAACATGAGCCGTAACGGTCGTTATCTCTTCACGTCGGAGTCCGTGACCGAGGGGCACCCGGACAAGATTGCCGATCAGATTTCCGATTCGATTCTCGATGCCATTCTGGCGCAGGACCCGGTCGGCCGCGTGGCTTGCGAAACGCTCGTGACGACCGGCCTTGCGATCATCGCCGGCGAAATCACTACCAGCTGCTACGTCGACTTTCCGAAGATCGTCCGCGACACGATCAAGGAAGTCGGGTACACGCGCGCCAAGTTCGGCTTCGACTCCGAGACGTGCGCCGTGCTGTCGTCGATCCACGAGCAGTCTCCGGACATTGCGCAGGGCGTCGATCCGGGCGGCGCCGGCGACCAGGGGATGATGTTCGGCTATGCGTGCACAGAAACGCCCGAGCTGATGCCGATGCCGATCATGCTCGCTCACAAGCTCGTGAAAGGGCTTTCGTGCGCGCGGCGCGACGGTGTGCTCGACTATCTCCGTCCCGACGGCAAGTCGCAGGTCACCGTCGAGTACGAAAAGGGCAAGCCGGTGCGCGTCGACACCGTGGTCGTGTCCACCCAGCACAGCTCGACCGTTACGAACGAGACGCTCCGCGAAGACATTCTCGACAAGATCGTCAGCCGCGTGATCCCGGCCGACATGATGGACGCCGGCACGCGGGTTTTAATCAATCCCACGGGACGCTTCGTCGTCGGCGGGCCGCACGGCGATGCCGGAGTCACCGGCCGCAAGATCATCGTGGATACGTACGGGGGCGCAGCCCCGCACGGCGGCGGCGCGTTCTCGGGCAAGGATCCGACGAAAGTCGATCGATCGGCGTGCTACATGGCGCGTTATGTCGCGAAAAACGTGGTGGCGGCCGGCCTGGCTGAACGGTGCATGGTGCAGCTCGCATACGCGATCGGCGTGGCCGAGCCGGTCTCTGTGCTCATCGACACGTTCGGAACCGGCGCGCTCGCGGACGATAAGATCAGCGAGCTGGTGCGGGCGCATTTCAAGCTGACGCCTCGGGGGATCATCGAGTCCCTCGACCTTCGCCGTCCGATCTACAAGAAGACCGCGGCGTTCGGCCATTTCGGCCGGACGGAGCCGGAGTTCGGCTGGGAGAAAACCGACAAAGCCGCCGGGCTCCGCGCCGACGCCGGCGTGAAGTGACCCTGAAGATTGATGATTGAAGAAAAGCAAACTGCAATCTTCAATCTGAAATCTGCAATTCTGATCGCGCTCGGTGCCCTGGTGGCAGCGGGCGCGATTTTGTTTCTGGTCTCGGTGCCGGCGCGCACCGTCCCTGTCTTCATCGCTCGTGGCTGGACCGAGCTTGCCTCGCGCACCGTGGCCGGCGCGTACCATGTCCACTCGACGCGCTCCGATGGCAACGGCGACGTGGCCACGATCGCTGCGGCGGCAGCGCGTGCCGGTTTGAAGTTCGTCATCATCACCGATCACGGCGACGGCACCCGCAGTCTGGATCGACCCGCCTACCTCGATGGCGTCCTGTGCCTCGACGCCGTCGAAATCAGTACCGACGACGGGCATTATGTGGCGCTGGATATGCCGCCGTCGCCATACCCGCTCGGCGGCACGGCCTCGGCCGTCGTTGAGGACGTTGCGCGCCTTGGCGGGTTCGGCATTGCGGCGCATCCGGATTCGCCGAAGGCCGCCCTTCGCTGGACCGACGAACACCTGCCCGTTGACGGAATCGAGTGGGTGAACGCCGACAGCGAATGGCGGGACGAGACGCGGACCGCGCTGGCGCGTGCAGCGCTCGGCTATTTCGTCCGGCCGTCGGAGGCGCTCTCGGAGCTGCTCGACCGGCCGGCGGCGCTGCAGCGCTGGGACCGCTGGTCGGCCTCTCGTCCGATCGTGGCGCTCGCCGGCGCCGACGCACACGGCGGGATCGGGAGGGGCACCGAAGAGGGAAGCGCCGGAGTCCTGGCGCGACTGGGCATCCCGAGTTATGAAGCTGCCTTCCGCACGTTCAGCAACCGGGTCATTCTCGATCGCCCGCTGACCGGAGATCCGGCAGTGGACGCGCGCGGCGTTTTCGCCGCCATCCGGCGGGGGAGCGTGTTCACCGTCGTGGACGCCCTTGCAACGCCCGGCCTGCTCGACTTCCATCGGGACGGTAGCACGCTCGTGACGCGCGTCGCGGCGCCACCGCGGGCGCAGTTGGTGATGATCCATCAGGGGACCGAAGTTGCGCGAACGAGCGGACCCGAATTGCGGTGGGAGAGCGGCGGTGACGGCGGGCCGTACCGTGTCGAGGTTCACCTGTCCGACGCACCGGGTACCCCACCCGTGCCGTGGCTCGTCTCGAACGAGCTGTTCACCTCGCTTGCCGGGCCGAAGCCACGCATCGGGTTTGAGGTGCCCTGGACGGGGTCCTTCTCTGCGCCGGTGCCGTGGCGCATCGAGAAGGAGCCGTCCTCCTCTGGTGAGCTCGAAACGACCTCCGCCGGGGCAACGCTCACCTACGGGCTCGGCCAGGATCGTCAGAACAGTCCTTTTGTTGCGCTCGCAACCGACCTGCGAGGCGAATCGTTCTCCGCGATAGAGGCGGCACTCTCCTCCAGCCGTCCAACCCGGGTCTCCATTCAGGGACGCGCCGATGGGACGGGCAGGTGGGGGAGTTCGGTTTTTGTCGACTCGTCCAATCGGCTGGTCAGGATCCCTCTTTCCGCCTTGCGGTCCATGGAACATGGCGGCCCCATACCGCCATCCACCTCGCTGACGTCGATTCTCATCGTTATCGATTCGACGAATACGCCGCCCGGCGCGTCCGGGCGGCTGACCGTGCGAAGCCTCCGGCTCGTGCCGTAACTTCCGTTCCCCAGGCCGCCCTTGGACCGCTCTCGTCAGATTAGTGAAATAGCAGACTAGTGCTCTAGCGCACTAGTCTAATAGTGTGCTATGCTACGCGTGACATGTTCGTCGACCTCAAGCGTGATGATCCTCGTCCCGTCTATCGCCGGATCGCGGATGAGGTGCTGAGACAAGTGGCTGTCGGTGTTCTCAAGCCGGGCGATTCGTTACCGCCATCGCGCCAGCTGGCGAACGAGCTGAAGCTGAACGCCAACACCGTCCAGCATGCCTATCGAACGCTGGTCCAGGACGGCACGATTGAAATGCGAAAGGGACTTGGCGCTTTCGTGTCCTCGAGCCCCCGAACGTCGCGTCAGAAACCCGAGATCCTGGCGAGGCAGATTGCCGAACGCGCCCTGAGAGAGGCGTTCAGCCACGGGCTGCTGGCCAGCGACCTGCGGAAGGCGCTCGACGAGATTTCCTGAAGAGTCGAAACGCCTGGTCAACCAGCGCGGCCGAACCGCCTAGAGGGCGCGCGAAATGACACCCCGCCGCAAGATCTCGGCGGCGACGCTACCGCGCACAGAATCGGCACTCTCGCGCGAGCGCGAGCGAAACGGCGGCTTGAAGCCAGGTCACCGTTCGGAGCCTGCCACAAGCTCCTGTCTCGCGTGGTTCCCTGTGTCCGGAGCGCGAACTCGCAATGCGCGGTCCCTCGAATACGGATCTCCCGTTGTTACCTCAAGTGCTGAGCGGGTACATATCATCTGTGGACCTTGACGCAACCGTTGCGGCCCTGGCGCCGCGTCTGGTGGCGTACGCGACCGGTCGTACAGGATGCCGTAGCACCGGCCAGGACATCGCGCAGGAGGCGCTCGCAGCTCTGGTACTCAGGTGGCGACGTTTTGGCCCGCCCGAATCGCCGGAGGCGTTCGTCTTCGCCGTCGCCAGGCGGCGCGCCGGAAGGGCGATCAAGCGTCGGGCGCTATTGAAACCGCTTGATTTCATCCTCGCGGCGCAAGCGAGCGATACGGGAGTCGGCTCATACGAACGGCGGGCAGAGCTGCAGATGGTGATTCGAACGATGAAACGGCTGCGCAGGGCCGACCGCGAAGTTCTCCTGCTCCGCGCAGCAGGGGAATTGTCGCTGGACGAGATCGCCATCGTCACGCGTTCGTCTCTAGCTGCCGTCAAGATGCGGTTACACCGAGCACGCTCCCGGCTCATGGAACTTCTCGAGGAGGCACCACATGCGCGATGACGACGTAACCAGCGCGGAGCGCCGCCTTCGGGCGGTGCTGCAGCCCGACGACGAACGGGTGCGGCATGTCATCGCCGGCGCGCTCTCTCCGGATCGGCAAATCCATCCGCTCCGGCCTCTTGGACTGCTCGCGGCGTGTGTCGTTGCGCTTTTGGTGATCGTCCAATTGTGGCGCGCGTCAGCCCCCTTGCCTCCGGCGCTGCACATCTCCGGAACTGGTTCTGTCGTCGTGGTGACGAGCGCCGATGGCAAGCGATGGGTAGTGAACGTGCAGCGCGAGTCGACTGCCCGCGGCGAGTATGTAATCGCGTTTCCGCGATGAAGGAGTGCATCATGACGAGACACACGCGAATGATTGCCGCGACGATTTTCATGTTGCTGCTGGTGCCACGGATGTTGGCTGGGCAGGCGGGCTCCGGTGCGACGTCGGAACCGGCGCAACCTCAAACTTCCGTGGTATCCGTGGAGCAGAGTTCTCACAAAGTGGGACAGCCGTTGGAAACCCGAGTGTCCGTTCAATTCATCAACAGCAAGACAGCGGACGTTCTGCAGGTGCTCGCGAAGGCGTCGGGCCTGACGGTGGAATTACCGCAGGCCCCTCTGCTGCCCGTCACGATAACGCTGACGAACGTCAGACTCCGCGTCGCGTTCGACGCGATCTGTGACACGGCCTCCTGCACATGGCGGCTAGAGGGTACGACCGTCAAAGTGGCGGCCACCGCAACGGCGACGCCTGGAGGATTCCCGCCAACCGTATCGTTGGCCCTCGACCAAGTGCCACCTTCGGAGGTATTTCGCGCACTCGGCGCAGCCCTTGGAGTCGCCGTGCGCATCGAGGGGTCGGTCGATCGTCCGCCGGCGTCGGTGAAGTTCACGAACATGGACACGAAAGTCGCGCTCAACCTGTTGTGCAAGAACGCCGGCTGCACGTGGGAAT
>DATJIW010000088.1:0-71840 GCA_035492775.1 Vicinamibacterales bacterium | reverse complement strand
GGCGGTGGTTCTGCCGAACGGCACGCTGGCGCGACTCCCCCTGGACGGCGGAGTGCCGCGCGAGATCGCGGACCACGTGGCGGAGGCCGACTGGGCTCCGGACGGGACCCTGGCGATCATCCGGGATTCGGGGCGTCGTCGCATCGAGGTCCCCCCGGGTCAGGTGCTCTATGAGTCGGGCGGCCGGATCAGCGGGCTTCGCGTGTCGCCCCGAAACGACCGGGTGGCCTTCATTGAGATCGGGAGCACGCAGCACCGGGTTTCGAACATCGCCACCGAAGGCGCCGGGTCGGTGGTCATGATGGACAGGCAAGGTCGACGAACCATCTTGTCCACGGGCTGGACGTCCATAGGCGGGTTGGCTTGGGCGCCCGATGGCCGTGAGGTGTGGTTCACCGCCACGAAATCAGGCATCTCACAAGCGCTCCATGCGGTCACGCTCGCCGGCCGTGAGCGACTGGTCGCGCGCGGTGGGGGCATCCTCTGGCTCCACGACATCTTTCCCGATGGACGCGTTCTACTCACACAAGGACGCGCTTCCATCGAGGCCCGTGGGCGGATGGGACAAGACACCGCCGAGCGCGAGTACTCGTGGCTGGATGGAACGCTGGGAGCCATCTTCGCTCCTGACGGTCGCTCCTTCATCTTCAGTGAAGCCGCCGACGGCGGTGGCCCGGCCAGCGGAGCCTATCTTCGGCACGCCGACGGCTCGCCGCCGGTGCGCCTTGGCGATGGGTGGGCCCTGACCATCTCCCCCGACGGAAAATGGGTCGTCTGCTCGAACATCGGTTTCCCCAGAGAGTTGCGCCTCGTGCCCACGGGAGCAGGAGACCCGCGCAAGCTGCGGCGCGGATCGATCAGCGAGTACGACTGGGCGTACTTTCTTCCGGACGGCAAACGTCTGGTCGTAGCGGGCAGTGAAGCGGGGCGGCCGCCGCGGCTCTTCGTTCAGGAGCTGCCCGACGGCGAGCCCCAACCATTCACGCCCGAGGGAACGGGTCTCGAACCGTTGCCCGCCGCCATAACGCCTGACGGGCGGTTTGTCGCGGCCGTGCCGCTTGCAGGCGAGCGTCGTTTCGCGCTCTATCCGATAAGCGGTGGCGCTCCGCAGCCGATTCCCGGAATCGCTGCCGGTGACACGCCCCTGCGCTTCAGTGCCGACGGCGCTTCCTTGTACGTGTTGGACCAAAGCGAGTCGGGTAACCGAGTCGTCCGTCTCGATGTCGCTAACGGGCGTAAGACGCGCTGGCTGGACCTCGCGCCTCCCGATGCCGCAGGTTTCTGGGGGAGCACCAGCTTCGTTGACATCGCGCCGGACGGTCGATCCTACGTTTACAGCTACTGGCGTATCGTGTCGGACCTTTTCGTCGTCGACGGGCTGAGATGACCGCCGCGATGGCCGCCGGCGCTAATCGGTTTCAGTACGTCGGCGTACGACGTGATGCTCGACCGCGAGAACTGCCAATCAGCTCCGTACGCGGTAACGCACGTGGACGACTCCGCTGCCGAAACGGCGCGTCTCGATGAGTTCGAGATTTCGTCGTAAGCCGGGTGTGAATGCCGGCTTTCCACCGCCGACGACCACGGGGTTGAGGAACAGGTGACACTCGTCGACGAGATCGGCGTCGAGGCCGACGCCCGCAAGCTCCGCTCCCCCGATGCTGATGTCGTGCTCGGATTCGCTCTTGAGCTTGCGAATCGCCGCGGGGTCGAAGTTGCGCTCGACACGTGTGTTGCGTGTCGTGGCACTTGTCAGCGTTCGTGAAAAGACGATCTTTCCGGCGGTCTGCCAGACCCGTGCGAAGTCACGGTGTTGCAGTGGATAGCTCTCCACCGGCGCGTCCCAGTAGGCCATCGTCTGATAGAGCCGCCGCCCATATAGATGTGTACCGATCGGGCGCACCAGCTCCGTGATGAACGCGTGGACCTGATCCGCGATGATCCAGTCGAACGCGCCGCTCGCGTCCTCCACGTAACCATCGAGCGACGCATTCGTGATGTAGATCAACTTCGCCATGTTCATGCGTCCTGCTCGTCGACGGCCGCGGTCAACGCTTTTACGGCGATTGCTGCCAACAGAGCGGTCAGGAGCACGCCGCAGACGCCGATGAGGATCGCGAGCGCGCGAGTCAACAATCTCCTGGGCGCGAAATCGCCGTAGCCAATCGTGAGGCCGGACACGAACGCGAAATAGATCGACTCCTGCACCGACCAGCGTTCGAGCACACCGACGGTCACGCCAAGCATGACGATCAGTCCGAGGAGCCCGGACAATATCGGCCAGACCACCAGCAGACCGGAACGCAAGCCGGCAAGAAACTTCCGCCTCATCGCGCGCGAATCCATGCGCCCTCCACTCGTGCCACATCGTACTGCGCACCGGGGCCGGCGCGCGGCAGGATCATCTCAGGGCGCGAGTTCCCATTCCTGTCGTCTCGTGGGGAGCACCATATACTCCCGGAATGGCGATCGGCCTGAGCGTCTGGTTCCTTCTTGAAATCG
Source organism: Vicinamibacterales bacterium (assembly GCA_035492775.1). Lineage (GTDB taxonomy): Bacteria > Acidobacteriota > Vicinamibacteria > Vicinamibacterales > 2-12-FULL-66-21 > DATJFQ01. The sequence continues at coordinate 69,338 of DATJIW010000088.1, read as the reverse complement.
CAGCACTGGTCGCCGTCATCGTGTGGATCGTCCGCCAGAACAGGAAAAGGCGCCCATGACGTACATCGTCACGTGCTGTGGTCGCGGTCCCGCGGTGTGTCATGCACAGCAGGTCGGGCCGCAGCAGCTGCGCGGCTTCACGGCGCGGACGAACGCACTCATGAACCTGTCCTGCACCTGTGCAGCTATCGCATCGACGTCGAACCCCTGACCGGCCAGGAAAGTCCGGGCATCCTCTACGTTGTAGACACGCGTTGGCGTGATGTCGACCTGCTCGAATCCGGCGCTCCGGAGCTTCGCCTCGTATTCGGCGTCCGAGAGGGCCCCGGCCACACATCCGACCCATAACAGCATGTTCCGGCGTATTTCGTCGGGGACGACCCCGCGGGTTACCACGTCGGATACGGCAAAGCGGCCGCCCGGCTTGAGCACCCGGAATGCCTCGGCGAGAACGCGATCCTTGTTTGCCGACAGATTGATCACGCAGTTCGAGATGACGACATCGACCGAACTGTCCGGCAGCGGGATGTTCTCGATCTCCCCCTTCAGGAACTCGACGTTGGACAGACCGGATTTCCGCTGGTTTTCCCGCGCGAGTGCCAGCATCTCGTCGGTCATATCCAGCCCGTAGGCCTTGCCGCCAGGTGCGACTCGCTTCGCGGACAGCAAGACGTCGATGCCGCCGCCGGAGCCGAGATCCAGCACGACGTCGCCCGGTCCGAGGTGCGCGAGCGCCGTCGGATTGCCGCAGCCGAGCGACGCCAGGACGGCCTCCTCGGGAAGCGACGCTGTCTGCGAACTCTCATAGAGATTGGACGTGATCGGATCCGGGGAGCCGGATTGCGCTCCGCCGGCACCGCAGCATGAAGTTCCCGCACCCGAGGCAACGTTTCGCGCAGCCTCGCCATACTTCTCGCGCACGATGCTCTTGACCTCTCCATCGCTCACGATGTCCTCACAGTCTTTCTTGTGACGGTCGAAGTGACCGCCCTCGGCTTCACGGCACGATTGCGGGTGCAACACTCCGCATAAAGGAACCCGAGCAGTTCCTGGAGCGCCTCCGTGTTCGCCGTGTACCGCAGGAACGTGCCTTCGCGCTGGACGCGAACGAGTTCTTCGTTCTTCAGCTTGTCGAGATGGTGCGACAAGGTGGACGAGGGAATCGACAGCTCCTGTCCGATCTCGTTGGCGAACATCCCGTCAGGGTGCGCCGAGAGGAGAATCTGCAGGATGCGGAGCCGCGCCTCCGCGCCGATCGCGGCGAACATGTCGGCAAACCGCGCGACCGTATCCAAATCCCTGCCCGCAATATCCATATTTCTAAAAATACCGAAATATGAGCCGCGAGTCAACCTAGTCATGCCCAACTCCCAATTCCCAATTCCAACTCCCAATTCGTCGGTCATCGAGCGTGGGTCCGGCGGTATGGCTGAGAGAAGGACCGCAGCGGATGGCCTGCTGCTTGCCACCCATGGGTGCGGAAGAAAGCGAGTACGTCGCGCTCCGGGAAATCAAGGCAATCGGGAGGACAGCACAATGAAAAGATTTGCTCGAACTGCCGCTCTCGGGCTTGTGGTCGTAGCGGGAATCCCGATCGCTGCGAGCGCCGACCCCCTGGTCGTCACTGCTCCGTCGTTCGTGTCCTGGCAGGAGGATGCGGAAGAATTTCTGCTGACCGGGACCGGCTTCACATTTTCCATGGAGCACATCGGGACCGATTTCCCTGCGATTCCGATTGTTGCGGGCGGCGGATGCCTCGGAACGGACATCTACGGGAGCGCGACGCCATGTCTGCCAGGCGATACCATCGACATGAGCGCGCACACGCCAGGAACGGTGAGCTTCACCACCGGCACCGCAACGTACAACGGCCAGACATACTCGAACGTCGCGTTCAGCGGTTCCTTCGACTTCGTCGCGACACCGTTGACGTTCCCCGATGCAAGTGCAGAAGTGGTGTTGTCTGCTCCATTCACATTTACGGGAGAACTGATTGGCGCCTCGAACGGAGAGCAACTCTTCGACGTCATGCTGGCGGGCACCGGAACGACGAGCCGCCCGTTCTTTCCGACCGACGACGGCCATCATTACCAGCTCGAGAGCCGCACCGACTACATCTTCGACACTGCGTCCGCTTCTGCAACGCCGGAACCAGCAAGCCTGCTGCTGCTGTCAACCGGCGTAGCGGGACTGCTCCGAAGTCGACGCCACAGCTGCCGGCGGTAGCGACGCCGCACCAAGCAGGACGACGCTGACCCACAGCACGTCGGCGATTAGCAGGTGCACCATCTGCATCCAGACCGGCGCCAGCAGCATGACGTTGACGATGCCGGCGACGATCTGGCAGAGCGCCACGCTCATGACGATCGTCGCGAGCCGCTCCGCTATCGGACCGGTCCCGCGCGCGAGACGATTCGAGAACAGCAGCAGCGCCAGCGCCGTGGCGGCGGCAAGCATCGGATGGAAAATCCGCAGCCGGATGAGCACGTGTGACGTCGGCGAGAGGTCCGCGCGCAGTGCCGCGGCAAGCGAACCCTGTGGGTACAGCGTGTCCCCGAGTGCAGCAACGGCGCCGCTGCTGCTCGAGACGAGCAGCGCCGCACACAGGCCGAGGATCGCCGCTGCCCGGCCGCGGCCGCCGGACAGGCGGATTGGCATCCCGCCCGACAGCCACCACGCCGTCAGAGCGATGCAGGCGAGCAGCACGAAGGTGTTGAGCAGGTGCACGGCCACGAAGAGCGCGCGGGCCATGCTCGCGTTGTCGGCGACGAGGGCGAAGAGGACGAGACCGGCGCCGACGGCCGCTTCGGTCAGCATGAAGAAAACCGACAGTGCGGCGCCAGACCGCGCCGGGTGCGGGCTCGACACGCCGCGCCACGTCCACACGAGCAGAACGACGACGCTGACAAGCGCGAGGCCGCTCGTGAGGCGATGCGAGAACTCGATCAGCGTCGCCGCCGTTGGCGCGCGAGGGACCATCACGCCGTTGCAGAGCGGCCAGTGACTGCCGCAGCCCGCGCCGGAACCGGTGGCACGAACGTACGCACCCCAGAGGATCACCCCGATGTTGTAGGCGAGCACCGCCCACGCGTATCGGGCCAGCCGCGACAGATGCATCAACCGATGATGCCTTACTTTCCGAGCGCTTCGTGCACCCGCCGCTTCAACTCCGGGTTCACCTTGAATCCGGCCTCCTCGGCAATCCGTATGTGCTCGTCCGCCTCTGCGGCGCGATTCGTGAGCAGGCACACGAGAGCGAGGTTGCTATGCGCTTCGCCGAACTTCGGCTGCGCCGCGATCGCGTCGCGGAACATCCGTTCGGCGTCCGCGAGCCGATCCACGTGGAAGTAGGCGCTTCCCAGGACGAGTGAGACGAACGGCGGCACGGCGCCTTCGGCACCCACGACCGGTCCCGGGTCGCGAATGGCCTCCAGGTCGCGGATCTGCTGCTGCAGATCCGAAGTGGCGCTGTTCGTTCCGGATGAACCGTCGTTCGCCATCTGCGCCTGGCGGAGTTCCTGCTTCAGCTTGTCAATCTGCGCCTGACGCGCCGTGGTGTCGACCAGCCGCCGCTCCGCATCCTCGGTGCCGCTGTGCAGATACGATTGTCGGCAGCGCTCCAGCGCCGACACCGCCTGAGGGTACTGCTGGAGCGCCAGGTGCGCCTTGCCGAGGCCATGCAACGCGTCGGCGTATTCGGGCGTGATCTGGAGCGCCGCCTCGAATTCCGCCACGGCCTTGTCCGGATGGCCGGCCTCGAGCGCCTTCCACCCATCCCGGTCGTGCTGCTTCGCGCGTTGCGTGTCGACGGTCGCTGGAGACCGGAGCGCCGGCGCCTGCCCGCCGATGAGGAACATCGCGATGAGAATCATTCCCGCCATGAACTCACCTCACATCTTCTGTCCAGCCGCAAGACCCTGAAATCCAATCCTCCACGACGGGTAACCCGGCCGCCACCCCAGCAGGCTCTTGATCGCCACATTGGAAGCGCCGCGCATCGTCGTCAGCCACTCGGTCATCGCCGCGCCCAGCGCAAGACGCGCGGCAAATACCGGCACCTTCCACGGCTTGGGCGCGTTCAGGACCGCCGCATACGCAGGAATCCACTCCGCCGCGGGCGCAGGTTCGTCGTCCGCGACGTTGAAGACGCCGGCGCTGCTGCTCGAGAGCGCCGCCACGGCTGCTGACGCGGCATCCTCTACGTGGACGAACGACGTAATCCCTTCTCCGCGGCCAATGATCGGGAATCCCCGGTTTCGCATGCGTGCCGCGATCTCACCATCTGCCGCGTACCAGGTACCGGGGCCGTAAAACGCGCCGTACCGCAGGATGATACCAGTGGGCGCCCGCGCAAAAATGTCGCTCTCCATCCGAGCGAGCGTTCGAACGCCGTCGCCGATCGGTTCGGGCGCGTTCGTCCAGAGCGGCGCCTGCTCCGATTTCACGGCGTCGCCCGACGGTTCGTACCACGTGCACATGCTCTGCGCAACGAATATGCGCACGCCTGCCGCCTCCGCGGCATCGAGCAGGTTCGCCGTGCCCTCCTCTCGCACCCGGTTGTTCCGCGAATAGATCTCCTGGAGCTGCCTGGGGTCCATGGACGACGGCAGATCGGTGAGCTGGTGAATGACGGCTTCGGGGCGGGCGGCGCGGACCGCGTCGATGAGGGCGCCGCGATCGAAGACATCGACGACGACGGGGTCTGCACCGAGATTCCGGAGCAGTGAGGCCTTCTCCTGGCTGCGCGTGGTCGCGACCGTACTGTGCCCTGCGGCGTGCAGCTGCCGGACGAGCGGCTTTCCCACCGCGCCGGTCGCGCCCGCAACGAAAACCCGCATGCGAGACTGCCTTGGTGTTCGCTACTTGATTTGGATCAGCGGCTCGTACAGTCGCGTACCCTTGCACTTCGGGCATTTGCCCGGTTTCGTGAGTTTCGATTCGTCGAAGACGTAGCTGCAACTCCGACAACGGGCCGGCTCGACCGTTATCGTGTGGCCGTCGGCCCGGGCCGTCTTCAAGAGGTGCTTCACGTGGTCTTCTACGTCTTCGCGGGTCAGCTTCAGTTCGTGGGCGATCGACGAGATCGTCCGCGGCTGTTTGAGCATGTCCCCAATCTGTCGCCGCTGTGTCATAGGGGGAGACTATTAGGGTATCGCAAGACAATTCCCATCTCCCAATCGGCAACGGTCCGTTACGCATCCGGGCGGATTAGACGACGCGCCAAGCGAGAAAAGTGACGGTTTTGGGATGAGCGGGCGGTCTTCGGGGGCGAAAAGCCTGCGGTCGGGACGACGGATCGCCGGACCCGTCTCCCGCGACCGGCGGCGCGACGACACGCTCGTGGAAGCGAGTAAGGACGCGCTCCGGAAAGCGCGTCCTTACGCCTGCACTCAGTGCTGACCGAAGCGATAGGTAAACCCGAGACGGATGATCCGTGGGCCCAACACGCCGATCGGCGAGTTGAACTGCGGGATCCGCACCGATGTGTTGGCCGTATAGTCCGTTACGGTGACCAGGCCCGTACCCGTGCGAACGTTGTAGACGGTGTTCGCGTTGGTCAGGTTGTAGACGTCGAGGTCGGCTTCGAACTCGTTGCCGCTCAAGTGGAAGACCTTCCCGGCGCGGACGTCCACCGTGTTGAGCCACGGCAGGACATAGGTGCCTCTCGGCTCCGCGTTGACGGACAACCCGTTCACGGCCTGCGGCAGACCCGTCACCGTCACCGTACGAGTGTAGGGCTGTCCGGACTGCGCCCGGATGTTGCCGGCGATCAGGATGTCGTACGGGAGCAGGTACGAACCCGTGAATTTGAAATTGTGCGCGCGATCGAGCGTCGACCGACCGCTCTGGTTGATGAGCGAGTTCGGCGACGTAATCGACGTTCCGTTAAGTGAATTCGCCGACGAATTCAGACCGGCCAGCGTCACCGTCGTGTGTGAGTAGGTGTAGCCCGCCACCATCGTCCAACGATTGCTGTAACGCTTGCTTGCGGTGAATTCGAGACCGTTGTAGGTCTGATCGCCGCGGTCGTCGTTGGCGGGACCCGTGAACGAGTTGATGAGCGGCAGGTTCTCCGGAAACACCGTGAGGGTCGCGTCGTCGCTGGTCCCGGCCACGCCGTCGGGTCCTGGATCGGCGAATGCCGACGTCGAGTAGTACGTGAACGGGATGTTCTGCTCTAGGGTGATGATCTGATCGTGTTCCTGCCGATGGATGTAAGTCGCGCTCACGCGGAGATCAGGAATGAGCTGGTGATCGACGCCTGCCGTCACTTCGTTGCGGTACGGCCGCTTGTTCAGCAGGAAGTGACTCTTCAGCTGGTCTGCTGGAAGCGGCGCACTGATCGCACCGTTCGCTTTGCCGAGTTCATTCGGCTGGAACACCAGGTCGCCGTTGTCGTTCCAGACGAACGTCTGGTTGACGAGTCCGTTCGGGTTGACGCCGCCGGGCGTGCCGGTGCCGATCTGGTCGTAGTAGCGCGCGAGCGACACTTTAATCGCAGTATTCCCGTCGCCCCGCACGTCGTAGATCAAACTTCCGCGGGGGCCGACGTTCTTCCAGTTCGGCACATCACGGACTTCGGGGAACGAGCGCGCGAGTGTATACGAGCCGAAGGTCGTCGTCACCGGCGTGCCTTCGGGGAAGTACTGCGACGGTGGGTCGGTCTGGGCGGGCAGCCAACCTTCGACGCGCTCCCAGCGGAGGCCGCCGACGGCCGTCAGGCGCTTGTACGTGTAGGTATCCTGCCCGTACAAGGACGTGATCATCACCGAACGCTTCTGCGTGAGCGGCGTGTTGAATAGCTGCACGCTGACAGGGCCGGCTGGCGCCGTCGACGTTGCCTGCGAGCGGTACGTGTCCCGCACGTCGCCGTTGATGGCCAGATCGACCGTTTCAGGCGTGTAGGCGTTGTCGAAGCCGACGCGGAATTCGTGGCGCCCGCCCAGCGCCTGCGGCACGAAATACTGCCAGTTCGACATCACTTCGAGCCGGCGGCGGTCCATGACCTGCTGGATCGTGTTCGCGCGGGTACGGATCTGCGTCGTCGAATCGAGCAGAGTCTGCAGGTCGGTCTTGAGGTTCAACGGAAAGTTGATGCTGTTGTAGCTGACGCGGGTATCGACGAACTGACGGTCGTTCAGGACGAAGTTCCAGAAGCCCTGATAGATCGCAAGGATGTCGTGCTCGTGCCACACCGACTCCGGATCCTGCGTGCCATTCGACGAATCGGCGCCGCGGTTCACCTTGTCGTACACCTGTCGGCTGATCGTCGCCTGCAGCCGGTTCTTCGTGTTCAGCTGATAGGTCGGGTTCACCAGAATCGACGTGATGTTCGTCGTGTCCGGCTCCGGCGCCCCCGTCCAGGCCGGTGACGGGAATCCCGCGAAGTGCACGGCCGTGCGTTGATCGTTGATGGCCGCGAAGTAGAACAGTCGGTTCTGAAGAATGGGTCCGCCCAGGTTCACGTTCAGGTTGCGGATGTGATCGACGGCGGCGCCGTTAGGCCGAACGCCTTCGCGCTGCAGCGTGGCATCGATGTTGTCCCACTGCGTGTTTTTGCCCTGATACGTGAACAGTCCCTGCCCCTGGAGGCTGTTCGTGCCGCTCTTGGTGACCATGTTGATGAGCACGCCGCCCGTCGGGACGGTGATGTCGTTGGCACCGCTCGATACCTGCACGTCCTGGAAGGAACTGGGGTCGTAGTAGTAACCCGCGAAGCCGATGGCCGCCGGATCGCCGACGTTCGCGCCGTTCAGCATCTGCGTGTTCTGCGCGTTGCCGGTACCGCGGGCGGTGATGCCGCGCTGGAGGCCGCCCTGGTTACCACCCACGTCGGGGGTATCCATGACAAGGCCCGGAACCTTGTACTCGACGATCGACCAGATGTCGCGACCGGCTGGCGTCGTTTCGAGGATCTTCGAATCGAGGTGCACGCCCACGTTCGCACTCGTCGTGTCGACGGTCGGCGACTCACCTTTGATGGTCATGGTTTCGCTCAGACTGCCGACCTTCATGGTGAAGTCGACGGGCGTGGTGGCACCGGCGCCGACGACGACGCCTTGGCGGTCGACGGCCTGGAACCCGGAGAGCTCCACTTTGATGTTGTATGTGCCGGGCGCCAGCGAGACGAAGCGGTAGACGCCGGCGGAGTCCGTTACCCCGGTCGCGGTGCCGGACACGAGCACCGGGCTGCTAATTGTGACCGTCACGCCGGGAACGACGGCGCCCTGTTCGTCGACGCTCTTTACGAGGATACTCCCCGTTTGTACCTGCGCAAACGCTGCGTGCGCGGTGAGCATCACGAGCGCAAACAGGCACAGACCCACACCACCCCTACTACGCATAGTTTCCTCCACGAAAACGCCGCCCGTTACGATTTGTTGGATGTACCACTACGAAATTACGTTTGGATTCAGGCTCATGCAGCGGCACCCCCGCAGAATACCGCGGGTATACACGGCACGATGCACGCCGCCGACACCGAATCCCCTTGCGTTGGCAACCGGCGTGCCGCCGCGCGGAGCATACATCAGGCAACAAGCGGCGAACCAGTTCAGCGCTGGCGCTTGCGCACCCCCCGCTCGGACAGTTCGTTGTCGTGGTGTTCGATCCGACGATGCGCCTCGGTAGTGGCACGCCCCAGGTACTCTGCCAGCCAGACGCTCTCGATGACCGGGTACAGCGCCGCAAAAGGCAGTGCCAGGACGGCGCCAATGACGCCGCCGATCTCGGCGCCCACTGCGAGCGCAACGATGACGGCAAGGTTGGACAGTCGCAGCCGATCGCCGTAGACCCGGGGAGCAACGTAGTAGTTTTCGACGACGTGTTCCGCGACGTAGATGACGGCAACGACAAGGGCGAGGGTCGCGGATTTCGTGAGCGCCAGCAGGATCGCGGGGATCCCCGCGCAGAACAAGCCAATCACCGGAACGAAGTCGAATACCCCCGCGATCACGGCGAGAAGAAATGCGGCCGGCACGCGCAGAAGCGCGAGCGAAATGAGGAGCACCACGAACGCGAACAGCGACGTGGCCGCGTTGCCGACGGCGTAGCCGAAAATCGCTTTGCGCGCTTCCCGCAGCGTCAGGTGTACCCGCGGTCGGTGGGCCGGTGGCGCATAGGCGACGAGCCATGCGTACGTCTCCTGGCCTTCGATGATCAAATAGATAGTCAGGATCAACGCGAGGAGCGAGCCGGCGACCGCCGTCGCCAGCATGCTGCCGCCTGTCAGCGCATACGCGCCGAGCGATGACACATCCGGCGCGACGCCGCGCTTCTCGAGAGCGGAACTCAGCCATGCCGGCAACCGCGCCATGACGGCCTGCCCGACCTGCGTGAGCCGGCCGCCCAGCATGTGGGCCTGGCTCATGAGCGAAGATCCGGCGATCCAGAAGAACGCGACGATGACGCCCGCGAAAATCACCACACTTCCGAACGCCCCGAGGCCGCGCGGGACGCGCCGGGCCGACAGCCACGCGACAAGCGGCTCGAACGCGATGGCGAGCACGGTCGCCATCACGAGTACGATCAGCAGCGGCCAGAGTTTGAGCCACAACCACACCAGGACGATGGTGGCCAGCACCTTGGCAATCGCCGCCGGCGAGATGTCGATCGTGCGCTTCACCTCGGCCGGGAACTGCAAGGAAGGTTCCCTGACGTCGCGGCCCGGTGGTCCATTTGCATTCAAGGTCGACTATGGAAGCTCGAGCGCGAATGACGCGGGCGCTGCGGCACCGCAATTACCGGCTCTTCTTCAGCGGCCAGAGCGTCTCGCTCATCGGCACGTGGATCACGCGGATCGCGACGAGCTGGCTCGTCTATCGCCTCACAGGATCAGAACTGCTCCTGGGCGTGGTCGGATTCTGCGGACAGGTGCCGACGCTCGTCCTGGCACCGTTCGCCGGCGTCATCGTCGACCGGGCCGACAGGCAGCGGATCCTGATAATGACGCAGATCCTCTCGATGCTGCAGTCGGCCGCGCTCGCAGCGCTCACGTTCTCCGGACGCATCACCGTGACCGAGATCCTGTTGCTCCAGGTCGGCCAGGGCTTCATCAATGCCTTCGACACTCCCGCGCGGCAGGCCTTCGTCGTCGAAATGGTCGAGGATCGCGCCGACATGGCGAATGCCATCGCGCTGAATTCGTCGATGGTGAACGGCAGCCGCATCATCGGGCCGTCGATCGGCGGCGCGATCATCGCTGCGGTCGGGGAGGGCTGGTGCTTCACGATTGACGCGGTGTCGTACCTGTTCGTGATCGCGTCACTCGTCGCCATGCACGTGACCGCCCGCGGGCACGCCGAACGGGTCGAAGCGAACGTCCTGCAGGACCTGCGCGACGGCTGGCAATACGTCCTCGATTCGGTGCCGATTCGCACCGCCCTGCTCGTGCTGGCCATCGTCAGCACGATGGCCATGCCGTATACCGTGCTCATGCCGGCCGTCGTCACGCAGGTGCTGCACGGCGGACCCAGCACGCTGGGCTTTCTGATGACGATGAGCGGTGTGGGCGCGCTCGCCGGCGCACTCTATCTGGCGCAACGGACGTCCGTCGTCGGACTTGGGCAGGTCGTGATGTACGCGACGCTGGCGTTCGGCGCCGGACTCATCGGATTCTCGGTCTCGCGCTCGGAGCTCGCTGCTGCCGCGGTCCTGACGATCGTGGGCGCGGGATTCATCCTGCAGATGGCGGCCACGAATACGGTCCTGCAGACGCTCGTCGACGACCGCGTCCGTGGCCGCGTCATGGCCTTCTATACGATGGCCTTCTTCGGCAGCGCCCCGATCGGCAGCCTGCTCGCCGGCGTCGTCGCCGACCGCATCGGCGCCGAGACGACGATAGGCCTGTGCGGCGCCGTGTGCGTGATCACCGGTCTGTGGTTTGCCGGCAAGCTGCCCTCGCTGCGCGCGATCGTCCGGCCGATCTACATCGAGCGGGGCATTCTGCCTGTACCGGCCGTCGACATGGGAACGAAGACGCTTTAGCAGCTGCGAGTTATTCAGCTCTGAGCGTTTTCGCGGGATCGAGCCTCAGCACACGCAGCGCCGGGATCACGCTCGCGAGCAGCGCGACGGCGAGCAGGACCGCGACGACACCTATAAAGGTGAGCGGATCGGTCGGCGTCACGCCCCAGATGAAGGATTGCATCAGCCGCGTGCTCACCAGCGCGCCGGCGCTGCCGATGACGACGCCGATCGCGGCGAGCATCAGGCCCGGGGCGACCACGTCGCCCATGACTTGCGAACCCGTTGCGCCGAGCGCGAGACGCACGCCGAGTTCCCGCGTCCGCTCGTTGACGCTGCTCGCGATGAGCCCCTGCAGGCCGACTGCCGACAGCACGAGTGCGAGCAGGCCCAAACCCGCCACCAGGATCATCATGAACCGCTGCGACACCAGCTTCTCTCCGCGCAGATCGTCGATCGTATTCACTTCGGCAATCGGCAGGTGCGGATCCACGGACTGGAGCGCTTCGCGGACCTTCGGGACTACAGTCTCGAACGGCATCGACGTCCGAATCGCCCATGATGGCTGGAACCACGTGTGAACCAGGGTGAGGAAGGCGCTCGACGTCTGCGACACCGGGATATACAGGCATGGCAGCGGTGAGATCGGTTCGAAGTCTCCCCACCCGGCGGAGCCCTGCTCCACGTTGCCGACAACGCCGACGATCTCGCGAACCTCCTTCCCGGACGCCAGGTGCCGGCCGAGGACGGAACGGTCCTTCTTGAAGTACCGCGCAACGAACGCTTCGTTCACGACGGCAACCGGTGCCGAGGACGCGCCGTCGGAGTCGGCGAACACCCGACCTTGACGTACCGGCACCTTCAAGGCTTCGAACAATCCTGGGGTGACATAGGTCTCGTTTGTCAGTTGCCCGCTGTCTGGCGGGTCCACTTCGGGTCCGTCCAGCCGGCGCATCCCGTTATTGAGCAGCCGTGTGTACGGCATCCCGAGCCCCACACCTGCGCCTTCGACTCCAGGGATGCCGCGCATCCGCCGCAGTGTTTCGTCGAAGAGCCCCTGCACGGCAACGGGATCCTTGTAGCGCGCGTCCTGCAACGACACGCTGACAGTCACGAGGTTCCGATCGTCAAAGCCCGGAGCAAGGCCGCGCAGATGCACGAACGTCCGGACGAGCAGGCCGCTGCTGATGAGAAGGACGACGCCAAGAGCGACTTCGGCGATGACGAGAACGCGGCGAGGCCAGCGGTTCGACGCGCCGGCGACAGCCCGCGTGCCGCCCTCGCCAAGTCCGGCACGCACATCGAGCCGGGACGCCTGGATCGCCGGCGCGAGACCGAAGATGATGCTCGTGCCGAGCGCGAATACGACGGTGACTCCAAGGGCCCGGGCGTCGAGCGCCAGCGGTTGCCACAGGTCGAAGGTCTGGGCCGCCAGGTCGCCAAGAGCGTTCAGTACCAGCCAGCCCACTCCGAGACCGAGCGCGCCGCCGATCGACGCGAGCGCGACGCTTTCCACCAGCAGCTGCCGGATCACGGCCCGGCGCCCGCTGCCAAGCGCCATCCGCGTCGCGATTTCTCGCGTTCGCGTCGCACCGCGAGCGAGCAGCAGCCCGGCAATGTTGACGCAGGCGATCAGCAGCACAATGGCGACGGCACCCCACAACATCATCAGCGGCTCTCGAATGCCGGCGGTCATGGCCTGCTGCATCGGCACGAGATCCAGTTCGGCGAGCGTGCCGGGATCCACGTGCTGGAAGGCGTGCGGCGACGCATTGCGCACGTCGTCCCGCGCCTGCGCCAAATTTATGCCGTCGTGCAGACGCGCGACGACCGTGTAATTGATGCCGCCGCCCTCACCGTTGGTCGACGGCCGCAGCGGCGTCCACAGATCGACCCCCTGGCCGCCGGTGAAGCTGCTGCGCTGCGTGACCGGGAAGTTCTCCGGCAGCACCCCGACCACCGTGTACGACTCCCCGCGAAGCTGTATGGTCCGGCCCACGATCGATCGATCCGCATTGAACATCGTCTTCCATAAGGAATTGTTCAGGATCACGACCGCGGGTCCCCCGGGGACGTCTTCGTCGCGCGTGAATTCCCGCCCGATCAGCGGTGGAATACCCACGACATGGAAGTAGCCGGCGCTCACGCGCTGCTGCTGCACGTACGCGGCGCGGTCACCGGCTACGAGGTTCACGCCCGCGGTGCCTCCCAAGACTGCCGCGTCTATCGTCGACGTGTAATCGCGGACCGCGAACCACATCCGGCCGTTCGAACCGACGTCGCGGTTGTCGCCGGACTTGGGACTGCGGGTGTGATACTGAAGCAGCGCGAGACGGTCCGGCTGGGGATACGGTAACGGCGTGAACAGCAGCGCGTTTACGACGCTGAAGACCGCGGTGTTCGCGCCGATTCCGAGCGCCAGCGTCGCCGCCGCCGCGAACGTGAATCCGGGCGTCTTCCGGAGCATGCGGAACGCGTACCGCAGATCCCGGATGAAGGGCTCGAGCACAGGAAGGCTGTTCATCTCGTAGATCTCCTGGCGGATAGCGTGAGGATTGCCGAACCGGCGGCGGGCCTCGCGGATCGCCTCGGACCGCGGGAGGCCCTGGGCAATCAGATCGTCGACGTGATGATCGAGGTGCGCCTGGATCTCCGAGGCGCGTTCACTGTCGAGACGTCCGCGGCGGAAGAACCGGCGCACGTCAGTCCTCGATCGGACTCAGCACCGCCCCGATGGCCTTCACGAGCTGGTGCCAGTGTTCGGTTTCCTGTTGGAGCTGCCGGCGCCCTTTCGGCGTCAGCGTGTAATACCGCGCGCGGCGATTGTTCTCGGAAATCGCCCAGTGGGAATCGATCCAGCCGCGGTCCTCCAGGCGGTTGAGCGCCGGGTACAGCGACCCCTGTTCGACCTGGAGGAATTCATCGGAGCGCTGGCCGATGAGACGCGCGATCGTGTACCCGTGCGCCGCTCCGAGCCGGAGGGTCTGGAGCACCAGCATGTCGAGCGTGCCCTGCAGCAGGTCGGGGCCGGGTGCATTGCGCGATTTCCTGAGCGTCACGGTGTCCTCTACTAGAGTGTCTGATAGAGGCTTTGACGTAATGAGGGGCTAAAAAGTTTAGTTCACTTTTTATTGGGAGTTGGGAATTGGGAGTTGGGAATTGACGTGATCCTCTTATTCTTCCCTGGTGTCGGCGCGCTCCTCGTTGCGTTCGTCCCAGACATCCGACTCGGCGATTTCGCGGATGACCGGCTGGCTGCGGGCCCGGCGGATGAGTTCGCCCCGCGGGTCGGAGAAGCCCCACTCGCGAACATCGATGGCGAAGCTGAACCGCGAGATCAGCGTCCCGCGCGTGACGTCGGCGTCTTCCTCGTCCCTTCCGATATCCGCCCGCGCCTGTTCGATCAGCTGCTCCATGACCCAGTTCGGCACGTTCGTCCGGTAGCCGGGGTAGACGTAACTGAACATCTGCAGCTGCGCGAGCAGCAGCGGCCAGTTCTGCCCGACACGGACCACGAGGCGCTCCCAGTCGATCGCATCGCCTATACAGAGGATGAGGTGAACGACGTCGGACATGTCGTGCCGATGCCGCTCGCTGATGAAGAGGCGGTGCCAGATCAGTTCTTCCGCGGGTGCGATGCGAACCGCCTGTGCCGCGAGCACGCCCGGACGGCTGTGCTCGAGCCAGGACGAGTCGATGAATGCGATCCCGTTGCCCATGCCATAGATGATGTCGACGAAGCGGTCTCCGACGGTGGCCTTCGCGAGCCAGTGGAGATCTTCGAGACGCATGACGAACCCGGCGGCGTGCAGCGCGCGCGCCGCCGGCACGACTGCGGACGGTTCGACGAAGAGATCGAGGTCCTTGGTCTGGCGGTAGATGCCGGTATGCTCGTAAATCGCGTACGCGCCGGCCACGACATACGGGATTTGCGCCTCGTTGAGCGCGACGAGCGCGCGCCGGTAGACCTCCCGCTCTTCCTCGGGTATCCAGAAATCGCCGTGCGTCAGCGATTTGCGCTCTTCGGGTGACAGGCGCCGGGGACGTCGGCCTCGTATGCTGGGCAAATCGGCAGCTCCGGCGCACTCGTCAGCAACCCATGGGCCATCGGTCTGGTTGCCGGTTTTATAGAAACGCGACACCAAATAACGGGAGGCCGGAAGCGACCTCCTGCCCAAGTGGCTGGGCTACCGGCCCCGATCCACCTCGCATTTGTGCCCTTCGGGCGAGACCGAGCTGACCTGCAGCCGTTTGATCTGCACGTCGGTCTGCGTCTGCACCGTCGGCGTTCCCGTCGTGCCTTTCGTCTTGTCGGTCTGTGCTTGTGGCATCGACCGCTCGGCCACCTGCTCGCCGGAGGTGACCGTGCCCGATACTTTCACCTGCTCGCCGATGTGACTTCGCAGCTCGTCGGCGCTGGCGCCAACCAGATTGTACGTGGCACTCGTGGTATCGCCTTCGCTCCGCGCCGCGTTCAACACGAACGTATCTGCCGCATCACCGGCGGCGAGACAGCCCGTAACGGTTGCCGTCATCGGGACGTTCGACGAGGTCGCCGTCGCAGTCTCCGGCGGCGTGTTCGCTCGATCCTGAGAAGCCGACGGACCATGGCTGCACCCGGCGCCTGCCGCGGCGAGGCCCGCGGCGAAAACGATCGCTCCCATGCTTTGCAGTCTCATCACAACCGTTCCCTCCGCAAAGATGTTGTTGCAAAGCGTCCGCCGATCGTGGGATGTAGCAATGAGCTTTGCAGCCACTTGCTGATGCGTTTACCTCCCTATCGTCCGCAGCTCGCGCAACTCGTGAAGACACCGCCCGACGGCAGTGAGTGGATCCACGAGCTGAAGTACGACGGCTATCGCATCGGGTGCCGAATCGACGGACTGACGATCACGCTCATCAGTCGGAACGGCAAGGACTGGACGCACGCCTTCCCCGCCATCGTCCGCGCCGCCGCCCAGCTCGACGTCCGTTCGGCGCTGCTCGACGGAGAAGTCTGCATGGTGCTGCCCGATGGACGCACGAGCTTTCAGGCGCTTCAGAACTCCGGCACCGACTCGAGCGGGACGCTCGTCTATTTCGTCTTCGACCTGTTGTACCTGAACGGTCGACCCCTCGTCCAGGAAACGCTCGAAGCGCGCAAGTCCGCGCTCTCGCGGATCGTCCGGGGCTCGCGGATTCAATTCGCGGAGCACATCGCCGCCAGCGGACCGGACGCGTTCAGGGAAGCGTGCCGGCTCGGCGCCGAAGGCATCGTCTCGAAGCTCCGCGACCAGCCGTATATGAGCGGAAAGCGCGCCGGCTGGCTCAAGACGAAATGCGTGCAGCGGCAGGAATTCGTGATCGGCGGTTTCACCGACCCCGAAGGATCGCGCCAGGGTATCGGAGCACTCCTCGTCGGGTACTACGACGGCGATCGTCTTGTTTTCGCCGGCAAGGTCGGAACGGGTTTCACGGCGAAACTGGCGGGTGAGCTTCGCCGAGCGCTCGACAGGATTGAAGTCAAGCAGTCGGCCTTCTCGCCGCCGCCTGCAGGTTGGCTCGGACGGCACGCCCACTGGGTCGAACCGCGGCTGGTCGGCGAAGTCGTGTTCACGGAATGGACCGGCGAGGGAAGGATCCGGCATCCGTCGTTCCAGGGACTCCGGTCAGACAAGTCGCCTCGGACGATCGTCCGCGAACAGCCGGCGGCACCGAAGCTCCCATCGCCAGCACGCCAGACGAAAGCAGCGTCGCCAAGGCGCGGCAGGCGCACCGCGAAGTCCGGATCCTCGTCCACTCCGGAGGTACTTGGCATTGCCATCACGCACGCCGAGCGCCTGATGTATCCACAACCGTCGCTCACGAAGCTGGACGTGGCGCGGTACTACGCCAGCGTTGCAGCGGCGATGATGCCGCACGTCGACGGCCGGCCGCTGACGCTCGTGCGCTGCGGGAACGGCATCGCCGGCGAGTGCATCTTCATGAAGCACTCGAAACTGTGGGCGCCTCCGCAATTGAAACGCGTGCGAATCCAGGAAAAGACGAAGGTTGGCGCGTATCTGGTCATCGAATCGCCCGAGGCGATCGTCGCGCTCGCGCAGATGGACATCCTCGAGATTCACACATGGAACACGCGTTACGACAAGGTCGAACTGCCCGACCGCATCGTCATCGATCTGGACCCCGGCGCGAGCATCACCTGGAAAACCGTCGTCAATGCCGCCCGTCTGGTGCGGCACATGCTTCACTCGCTCGATCTCGAAAGCTGGGTCAAGACGACCGGAGGGCGAGGCCTTCATGTGGTCGTTCCACTCGCACGCAAACGGCAATGGGATGCATGCCTCGAGTTCGCGCGGTCGCTGGCTGAGGCGCTCGTGCGGCACGACCCGTCGCTGTTCACGATGCAGTTCGGCAAACGCGGGCGTGAACGGCAGATCCTGGTCGACTACCTGCGCAACAACCGGACGAACACGTCGATCGCGGCGTTCTCGACGCGCTCGCGCAACGGCGCCCCCGTGTCGGTGCCGCTCGCGTGGACAGAACTGAAGGAATCACTCGACGCGGCGTCGTTCACCGTCACGACCGTTCCGCAACGCGTCGCCTCTCAGCGAATCGACCCGTGGGCCGGCTACTTCCGGACGCCGCAGAAGCTGACAGCGAATATGACGAAAGCGCTGCAGAGGGTCTCGACATAACTCCCAATTCCCAACTCCCAATTCCCAATTACTCCCGGTTCCCACTTCTCGAACACTCAAGTTGGGAATTCGGAGTTGGGAGTTGAAGAGACCTATTCCTGAGATTGCCAGACGGCGCGGCCGACGAAGAACGGGCCGAGGCGATCGAGATACAAGGACGTCTGCTGCGTGTTTCGCATGGCCTGGACGACTGCGGAGAGCGGGAAGAGCTCCTTCCCGATCAGGCCGATGACGAAGTCGTTGTCGCCGCGGTCGAGGCCGTGGCACGCGAGCCGGACATCGTGCGCGTAGTCCGCCGCGCCGAACGTCATGCCGATCGCGCCGTGCTCGCGCAGAATGGTGCGCTGCTCCTGGTCGTCGAGCTGCGCGAACCTTCCGCTGCGCCGGAGCGGATACCAGATCGCCCAGGGCCACTCCGGATTGAGTACGGTGCGCGTGGGACGATGGACCAGCGCGTCGGCCAGATCCGGCTCGTAACCGAGCGAGTAGGTGCGGCCGAACATCGTGAACTCAGGCTTCTGAACGAGGCTGGCGCAGGGACCGCTCACGAGCGCCGGCCGCACACGATCGAGAAATGCGTCCGGCCGCGCGGAGAGCGTGAGGATTCCGACGCCCGTCGGGTCGTTCAAGTCCTCGTACACGACCCCTTGGATGCGAGCCTCCTGCAGGTGCGCGCCAATCGTCGCCGCGCCGCGGCTGGAGCCGAACGCCATGAACTGCATGAAGAGCCGCTCGTCGCTCCGCTGGGGCTGGCCGTCCTTGAGCCCTCCTTTTTCACTGAGGTCCGGCGGTTCCAGCCGTGCACGTCGGCGATCCATCTCATCACTCTAGCAGCCCCGGCGTGGAATTTGGATCCCGTACGCAGGTGCTCGTCTATCGCGACGACGGGCGCGTCGCCGTCGCGGAAACCGAACTCCGGCGCTCCTCGCGCAACAAAAAGCTGCCGGCTCGACGCCAGACGAAGTGCTCGCGGTTCTAATCGCCGCCGGCCAGCTGGAGTCGGCGATCTGTGACGCAACGTTTGCGGACGGGGATCGCGCCGATCAACGGGCCGCCCTCCTGCGCCAGCTCTCCATCGACGTTGCGCGCGAGTACCTGGCAGCCCTGGACGGGCCGCAGAACCCGGCGTGGGATGTCGCGGCCGCCGTTCTCGAGCGGGGACTCGATCGACACGGTGTGCGGCGGCTGCTCGAAGCATACGTGCGCGCGTCGGGAGACGAGCAGGCTGCTGATCGGCTGCCGGGCTACCTTCTGGCCTACGCCGCGTTTCGAGGAGGGTACGCGGTGATGGCGCGCGACGCGTGTGGCGACACGGAGGATGCCGCGCGGTTCGGCCGCATCGCAGCGGCGTACCGCGAACACCTGCGGCGGCTCATTCCCAGTGCGCCTTGAAGCGTTCGATCTCGTTCAGCGCGTCGGCGAAACTGCCGCGGAAGCAGATGGCACCCCGTTGAGATCCACACAAACTATAGGGCGTTCGGGATTGTCGAGGTCGAGGCGCGCCACTTACAATGATTCTGCCATGTCCACCGCCGACCGCGAGGCCGCCCAGAGGCGCCTCAACGATCTCATCGCCCTCATACGCACACAGCCGTCAGCGGATCAATTCGCGCACCTGCTCGAGGAAGCCGACGCGCTCGGCCGCGCCATCTCCGCCTTCCATCTGGAAGGCATCCGATTCAGGATGTACAACGTGGACCGTCTGGTCTCGCACAGCCCGGCCGCACTGCCCTCAGAAGCCATGGAGATCGTGGCCGACGTGCACAAGCACCTCGAGGCGGCCGGGTTCCACACCCGCTCGCATCACGCTCCTTAGCGGAACGCCGGGTCGAACAATCGATCGAGCTGATCTGCCGTGATTCGGAAGTGGGAGGCGCTCCAGACGGGCTTGCCGTCCTTGAGCAGAATCGCCTGAGGCGTTTCATGGCGGACGCCAAGGCGCCGCGCGGCCGCGTCGGATACGGGCCGGTGTGTCTGGACGGTGATCATCTTGTACGCGGCTGGGCCGGCATGCCGGTCGATGTGAGACTGGAGTTCGTCCAGCGCTTCGCAGCTCACGCCGCATTGCCGGCTGTGCTTGAACAGCAGCACCGGACGCTCAGCAGACTCCTGGATTGCCGCCTCCAGCTCGTGCAGTTCGGACAACGTGGTCAACGGTCTCATTGGATACGGATAATTCTATCAGCCCGTCCAAGCTCATTCGTTCCAGAGCCAGGCCGCGCCCCGCACTCCGCTGGAATCACCGTGCCTGGCACGCAGCAACGGCGTCGTGACCGCATCGGAGAACGCCCACCGGTCCCAGAGCTGCGGAACACGCCGATAAAGGTATTCGATGTTCGAGAGTCCGCCGCCCAGGACGATCGCGTCGGGGTCCAGGACGTTGATGATCGACGCAAGCGCACGCGCCATGCGGTTGCTGTAGCGCTCGAGCGCCTCCGATGCGTGCACATCTCCGAGCGAGGCAAGCCGCGCGACCTCCGACGGTCGACGGCCGGGCTCCCGGCCGGAGGCAGATGCGTCAGCCCGCTGCAGTCCGGCGCCGGAAAGAAACATTTCGATGCAGCCCTTCAGTCCGCAATAGCACTCGGCAGACGAGATCTCGTCGGGCTCGGGATGGGGCAGCGGATTGTGCCCCCACTCCCCCGCGACGGCATTCGGTCCTACCAGGACCCGGCGATTCACGACGACTCCCCCGCCGGTTCCCGTACCGATGATCACACCAAACACCACCGACGCTGCGGCACCTGCGCCGTCGGTCGCCTCGGACAACGCGAAGCAATTCGCATCGTTCGCAAGCCGCACGGGACGCGAGAGCGCCCGACTCAGATCGACGTCGAATGGACGCCCGTTCAGCCACGTCGAGTTGGCGTTCTTGATGACCCCCGTCAAGGGCGAGATCGTTCCGGGTATGCCGATGCCGACGGTACCGGTCGCGCCCACCTCGCGCTCCGCAGCCGCCACCAGCTCCACGATCGCTTCGATCGTTCCGTCGTAGCGTCCGCGAGGCGTGTCGACGCGGCGGCGGAACAGCTCGACGCCGTCGTCTGCGAGCGCGATCGCTTCGATCTTCGTTCCTCCGAGGTCGATGCCAATGCGCACGTTTCAGTCCCGCGACAGGATAACGGCGGCTGCGTCGTCGGGCGGTGCGAGCGTGCGGAGCGATTTGACGCCCGAGGGCAGCGGCGGTTGCGCGCCGCCCGTCCGATTGAACCACACGGCGCGAATACCGGCGGCCGTCGCCCCCGCGATATCGTTCTGCCATGAATCGCCGACCATGACGCTCTCGGCCGCGGTCACGCCGAGACGCCGCACCGCGATGTCGAAGATTTCCGGATCGGGCTTCGATACGCCGACGTCCTCCGAGGCGACGAGCACGTCGACGTAAGGGTCCAGCCCGCAGACGCGGAGCTTGCCGCGCTGTTCTTCGAGCAGGTTATTCGTGACAATTCCGACCCGGATCGATTTGCGCAGGTGGACGAGCAGGTCCACTGCGCCTGGAATCGCCTGGCGCGTGCCTGAGTAGCCGTCGCGATACGCCGACGCCGCGCGATGCACGTCTTCGGGAGCGAGGAACAGGCCGAGCGCCGCGAATACGCGCCTGAAGCGCTCGCGGCGCGCCTCTTCCAGCGTGGCGCGGCCGGCCAGCACTTCGAGGTGCATCTCTTCCAGATAGTGCGCGTGGTGCCGCTCGAATTCGGCGAACGCGACGTCGGCGGCGAACGCCTCGTGGACGGCAGCGAGCGCGGCGCGCGCCGACAGGTGATGATCGAACAAGGTGTCGTCGAGATCGAACAGCACTGCTCGCGTCATCTCACTGCGCCGCGCCAGGCCACCCATGCGAGCTTCGGCAGGAGCCGTGGAAATCGGGCGACGACACGCCGCCGCGCTTCCGCGTACGACAACCGGCCGCTTGCGTACTCGACGAGCCAGCGCGAGAACTCCGGACGCGAGTTGGCGACGCCGACGACGCTGTCCATCCGTTCGCGCGTCCGGAACAGGTATCGCTGGATCAGGACCGAGTCCCGCAGCTCCGCGCCGATCTCGCGCCGCCAGGCGCGAACGTAGGCACGCCGTGCACGCTCCGGCGAGGGCCCGCCTGCGCCGCGGGATGCCAGAATCGCCGACGCTGCAAGTTCGCCGGTCACCATCGCGTAGTAGATGCCCTCCGCGGAAAAGCCGTTGACGAAACCGCCGGCGTCGCCCGTGAGGAGCACTCGGCCGGCTGCCGTCGTCCGCAGGGGGCCTCCGACGGGAATGAGAAACGGCGTAAAGAAGCGCCGATGCGACTCCCCTTCCACCATGCCGCGCCCGCGGAGGTACGCCACGAACTCGCGCTGGAGATCGTATGGCGCTACGTCGACGCGCTCGCGGAAATACGACAGCAGGTAACCAATGCCAACGTTGACGTGCGCGACCTTCGGAAAAATGTACGCGTATCCATGGGCACCGCCGAATCCGTAGAAGACCGACAGCGTGCCAGGCTCGCAGGCGCGCAATTCTCCGTTCGGAGACTCCTCCATCATATCGAGCGCAACGTTTGCCGACGGCCAGCCCGGATTGAGGCCCAGACGTCGGGCGATGACGCTGTTGACGCCATCGGCGGCAATCACCAGTGGCGCGCGCAGCTCGCCGCCTTCGCGACTGCGCAGCGTTACGCCCTCGGCGTCCTGCGTTGCCTGCCCGATTTCCACGGGGGCGGCCAGCGCGGCGCCCGCTGCGATCGCCCGCGTGGCGAGCGCATGATCGAACTCGACACGCCGGATGAGAAGCACCGCGGGCGTTGGCGAGCGCATCCGGAACACCGAGCCCGACGGACCTTCGAGGTACAGATCGGACACGCGATGCGTTTCGATCGCGGAGAAGATGTCGCCGGCCCACGGAAAGCGCGAAACGACGCGCGCGCTCACCCCGCCGCCACACGGTTTGTTGCGAGGCAGCGGTGCGCGCTCGACGAGCACCACGCGCAGGCCCGACTGCGCGAGACGTGCGGCCGCCGTCGCGCCGGCCGGACCGGCACCGACGACGATCACGTCGGCGTCGAATTTCGCGCTCATGCTAGACTGGCGCGATGCCCGCTCCAGTGGTGATCTCCGGGGACGCGTTGATGCCGGAACTGCTCGATCGACTCCGGCTCGAAGGCGTGGAAGGAGATTTTCGGACCTTCCCAGACACCGAGCCGATTCCCGCGCTGCAGTCGATCATTCAGTCGCCGCCGGAACTCATCGTGCTCGAGCGGCTCTTTGCCGCGACGCCTCGGGGCGCGGCCCTCATCAACCGCATCAAGACAGACCCCGCGCTCGGGGGCTGCGAAGTCCGTGTCGTCTCTCATTCGGGCGACTACGCTCGTGTCGTCGTCACGCCGTCGCAATCGGCGGCCCCCGCGCTCGCGGGCGCCGCAGGCGGACACGGGCACGCGGCAGACGGCGCTCCGGCGGAAACGCCGCCGAGCATGGACTGGCACGGGACGCGCCGCGCCGCGCGGCACGCCGTCCGTCCCGGGATCGAAATGCAGTTCGACGGCAATCCGGCGATGGTCGTCGACCTCTCCCCGTTCGGCGCGCAGGTGGTGTCTCCCACCGTGCTGCGGCCGAATCAGAAGGTCCGCATCAGCCTTCCGTCCGACGACTTCGTGATGCGGTTCCGCGGCACGGTCGTGTGGGCCCAGTTCGAGCTGACCCAGGTTCCGCAGTATCGCGCGGGCATCGAATTCACCGACGCCGACGCGCGGGCGGTCGAACTGTTCTGCAAGAAGAACAAGCAATAGCCGCAACCGAGGCGTCCGCTCAGCCCGCGACCGCCTGCAATCCCCACCGCTCAGCGACCGAACCGTCACGCACGATCGTGTCTTCGCGTGCGGAGCCGGTCGACAGAATGGATGCGGGCACGCCGCTCAGCGTCTCGAGGCGGGCGATGTACGCCTGCGCGCGCCGCGGCAGATCCGAGAAGCGGCGTACGCTCCTGGTCGGCTCGTCCCATCCCTCGATCGACTCGTAGATCGGCTCGCACGCGGCCAGCTGCGCGATCTCTCCAGGGAATTCCGTCAGCACCGCGCCCCCGCAGCGATACGCGGTGCACACCTGCAGTTCTTCCATGCCGTCGAGCACATCCAGCTTCGTCAACGCGAGCGCATCGAGGCCGTTCACACGTACCGCGTACCGCACGGCCACCGCGTCGAACCAGCCGCAGCGACGCGGCCGTCCGGTCACGGCGCCGAACTCCTGCCCGGTTTCCCTCAGGCGATCGCCCAGCGCGCCGTGCAGCTCGGTGGGCAGCGGGCCTTCGCCGACGCGCGTCGTATACGCCTTCGCAACGCCGATCACGCCGTCGATCGCTTTCGGAGGAATCCCGAGCCCGGTGCACACGCCGCCGATCGTCGCGTTGGATGAGGTCACGTAGGGATACGTGCCGTGATCGATATCGAGCAGCGTACCCTGGGCCCCCTCGAACATGATCGATTCGCCGCCAGCACGTGCCCGCGCAAGAAAGAGCGAGACATCCTGCACCCACGGCGACATCCGCGTCCAGGCGGCACGCAATTCGTCGAGTACGAGCGCGGCGTCCATATGCGATTCGCCGATGATGCGGTTGCGGGCGTCGACGTTGTGACGCACCGCGTCCGCCAGGGCATCGACGTTGCCCAGATCGCCGACGCGGATGCCGCGGCGCGCGATCTTGTCCTCGTACGCCGGCCCGATGCCGCGCGACGTCGTGCCGATGCGGCGCTCGCCGCGGCGGGCTTCGCTCAGCAGATCGAGTTCGCGATGGTACGGGAGGATGAGGTGCGCCTTGTCGCTGATGACCAGACGGTCGCCCACGTCGATCCCGGCGCCGCGCAATTCATCGATCTCACCGAACAGCGCCTGCGGATCGACGACGACGCCGTTGCCGATCACGCAGGTGATGCCGCGATGCAGGATTCCCGACGGCAGCAGCCGCAGAACGAATTTCCGGCCGTTCGCGTAGACGGTGTGGCCGGCGTTGTGTCCGCCCTGGTAGCGCGCGACAATGCGGAAGTTCGGCGTGAGCAGATCGACGATCTTGCCTTTGCCTTCGTCGCCCCACTGCGCGCCAAGAACGGCTATGTTCATGCGTCCCAATCCCGCAGTATTCTACCTTCAATCGCATGATTGATCTCGACGGCGACACGCTCACACTCGAACAGCTCGCGGCGATCGCGGACGCGCGCGACGAGGCGGCGCTCGCCCCGCGTGCGGCGGCGGCGGTCGATCGATCGCGCGCGGTCGTGGACGCGATGGCGGACGGGGAGACCGCGGTCTACGGCGTGAATACCGGCTTCGGCTCGCTGGCCGAAGTCAGGATTCCGCGCTCGGAGCTGAGTGCGCTCCAGCGCAACCTGCTGCGGAGCCACGCGGCCGGCGTTGGAGAACCGCTGTCGGTCCCTGTCGTGCGCGCGATGATGGCGCTCCGCGCGAACGTGCTGGCGAAGGGCTATTCGGGCATCCGCCGCACCACGCTCGAAACGCTCATCGCCGCGCTCAACGCCGGCGTGCACCCGGTGGTGCCGAGCCGCGGCTCCGTCGGCGCGAGCGGGGACCTCGCACCGCTGGCGCACCTCGGCCTCGTGTTGATAGGGGAAGGACACGCGACGATCGGTCATGACCCCGCGGTCATGACGGGACACGACGCGCTTGCGCGCGTCGGGCTGTCGCCAGTCGACCTCGGTCCGAAGGAGGGGCTCGCCCTCATCAACGGCACGCAGGCGTCCACGGCGCTTGGCGCGCTGGCACTTCTGGGCGCCGAGCGTCTCGCCCGTGCCGCCGACCTCGCCGCGGCGCTGTCGATCGATGGACTTCGTGGTTCGATGCACCCGTTCGAAGCGCGATTGCACGAGCCCCGCCCGCATCCCGGCCAGGGACGATCCGCCGCCAATCTACTGCGATTTCTTCAGGGGAGTCCGATCAACAAGTCCCACGAGTCCTGCGGGCGCGTCCAGGACGCCTACTCCCTGCGATGCGCGCCGCAGGTGCACGGCGCCGCCCGCGATGCGCTGGCCTACGTCCGCCGCACGCTCGAAATCGAGTCGAACGCGGCGACCGACAATCCGATGGTGTTCGCCGATCGCGGCGAGATTGTGTCGGGCGGAAATTTTCACGGCGCGCCCGTCGCGCTGGCCGCCGACATGACGGTGATCGCCATCCAGCAGCTGGCGACGATCTCCGAGCGCCGGTCGGACCGCCTGGTGAATCCCGCGCTGAGCGGTCTCGAACCCTTCCTGACGCGCAACAGCGGCCTGCAGTCCGGGTACATGATCGCGCAGGTAACGGCTGCCGCGCTCGTGTCCGAACTCAAGTCGATCGCACATCCGTCGTCCGTGGACACGATTCCGACGTCTGCCAACCGCGAAGATCACGTCAGCATGAGCATGGCTGCCTGTCTCCGGGCGGAGCGCGCATTGCATCTGGCGACGTACGTGATCGCCGTCGAGGTTCTGCTGGCGGTCCAGGCAATCGATCTGCTCGCGCCGCTCACGACGTCGCCGGCACTCTCGACTGTGCACGCGTTCGTGCGATCGGGCGTGCCGACGCTCACGGCGGACCGGCCGCCGTCGCCGGACATCGCGTGGATTTCGCGCGCGATTGCCAACGGTTCGTTCGAACGCGCGTGCGCAGCGGAAGTCAAGTAAGAAATTTTTTAAAATGAATTGACAACGCGTTCGTACGTTTTTAGATTGCTACCTTCCCTTTCGGCGATTGGCGTTCGCATCCATGAGTACGGCTAGCCGTCACGTCAGCGCGCCCCGCGGCGCGGCGATCACCTGCAAAGGGTGGCCGCAGGAAGCCGCGCTTCGGATGCTGATGAACAACCTCGACCCCGAGGTCGCCGAGCGGCCGGACGATCTCATCGTGTACGGCGGGTCGGGCCGCGCGGCACGGTCGTGGACCGCCTTCGATGCCATCGTCGCGACACTGAAGCGCCTGGAGCACGACGAAACGCTGCTCGTCCAGTCCGGCAAACCCGTTGCCGTGTTCCGTACCCACCCGTGGGCTCCGCGCGTTGTCATCGCCAATGCGATGCTCGTGCCGGCCTGGGCCACCTGGGACGTTTTCCGCAGCCTCGAAGACCGCGGCTTGACGATGTACGGGCAGATGACGGCGGGAAGCTGGATCTATATCGGCACGCAGGGGATTCTGCAGGGAACGTACGAGACGCTCGCGGAGCTGGCGCGCCGGCATTTCGACGGCTCGCTGGCCGGCAAACTCGTCGTGACCGCCGGTCTCGGCGGCATGGGCGGCGCCCAGCCGCTTGCCGTCACCATGAACGAAGGCGTCGCAATCGTCATCGAGGTCGACCCGGCGCGGATCGAGCGAAGGCTCGCAACGCGCTACGTCGACGAACGGGCGGGATCGCTCGACGCGGCGCTGGCGCGTGCTCGAGAGGCCATCGCCGCGCGCCGCCCGAGGTCCATCGCGCTCGAAGGCAACGCGGCAGACGTACTCCCGGAACTGGTCCGGCGCGGCATCGTCCCTGACGTCCTCACGGATCAGACATCGGCGCATGATGCGCTCAACGGATACGTCCCGAACGGCATGTCGCTCGCGGAGGCGAACGCCTTGCGCAGCGCTGCGCCCGACCAATACGTCGCGCGCTCGATGGCTGCGATGGCTGCACACGTGCGCGCCATGCTCGATCTCGCCCACGCCGGCGCCGTCACCTTCGACTACGGCAACAACATCCGCGCGCAGGCCGAGAAGGCCGGCGTGGCCGATGCCTTCGAAATTCCGGGTTTCGTACCCGAATACATCCGCCCGCTCTTCTGCCAGGGCAAAGGACCGTTCCGGTGGGCGGCGCTCTCGGGCGACCCGGCGGATATCGCAGTAACGGATCGCCTCGCGCTCGAGATGTTCAAGGACGACGAAGCGCTGTGCCGGTGGATCCGGCTGGCATCCGAGCGGGTGGCGTTTCAAGGGCTCCCCGCCCGCATCTTCTGGCTGGGATACGGAGACCGCGCGCGCTTCGGACTCGCGATCAACGATCTCGTCAGGCGGGGGGAGATTTCCGCGCCGATTGTCATCGGCCGCGATCACCTCGACACGGGGTCGGTCGCGTCGCCGAACCGTGAAACCGAAGGCATGCGCGACGGAAGCGATGCCATCGCTGATTGGCCGATTCTCAACGCGCTGCTCAATACCTCGTCAGGTGCCACGTGGGTTTCGGTGCATCATGGCGGTGGTGTGGGTATCGGCTACTCCATTCATGCGGGCATGGTCGTGGTCGCGGACGGGACGCGCGAAGCGGACGAAAAACTGCAGCGTGTGCTCACCAACGACCCCGGATCGGGCGTGGCCCGTCATGCCGACGCCGGGTATCCGGACGCGATTGCGACAGCTCGCGATCGAGGTATAGACATTCCGATGGTGGCAGGCCGCGGAGGCAGTCGGAGATGATGATTCCGGAGCGTCCCCTACTTGAGCGCCGCGTGCTCGCCGCGCTCGACGGATCGGGCAGCGGCACCACGCGTATCCCCGTCGTTCTCGGCGGGTGCGGTACCGGCCGTACCTCGCTCCTGCTTCGCCTGCGCGACCTAATCGGGCGAACCGAAGCGCAATACATCGACGTCGAACGCATCGCGACGACTCCGGAACGCTTTCTGTCGGCGCTCCGCGGCAGCTCGCCGTTCCCGTCGCCCGTGCACGCATCATCGATCCCGCAGGCCGGAGCGCGGGAAGCATTCGATGCGGCGCTCGCGTTTCTCGACACGGCCCGTGCCCCCGGAGTACAGCCGGCAACGTTCCTGCTCGACGAGTTCCTGGAGCTGAGAACGTTCGACAGCTTCCCCGGGCTGCGCGGCCTGCTGCGCGATCTCGTCAGCGCGCTCGCGTCGAGCGGCAACCGGTTCGTCCTGACGTCCCGGTACACCGCGCGCGCGCAGCGTCTGCTGCGGGATGCCCCGGCGCAGTTCGAGATCATCCACGTCGCGCCGCTGACGCCCGCTGAGGTCAGCGCGACGCTGCCGACCCGTCATCCCGAGCCGCACGCACACGAAGAGGAAGAACACGAGCGCCGGCGGGACGAGCTGTCGCGAATCGTCCAGGCGCTGTCCGACGGACGTCCGGCCTACGCACGCGCGATCGCCGAAGCGGCGGTCGAAATGGGACACGACGACGCGATCGATCCGGTTGCGGCGCTGGCATCGCTCCTCGCGCCAGGCGCGCGCCTCGCAGACACGTGCCGGTTCTGCTACGAACTGCGTCTGCACCGCGCGCGGGGATACGGTGCGTTGAAGGCGATCCTCGACGTCCTTGCCGAGCAGCAGCCGCTGACTCTCACGGAAATCGCGCAGCGGCTCCGCCGCACGCCGGGATCGACGAAGGACTATCTCTCCTGGCTCGAAGACGTCGATCTAATCCAGTCGAGGCAGAAGCGCTACAGCTTCTCCGACCCGATGCTGCGCCTCTGGGTCCGGATCCACTGCCGCGCCGTACCGCCTTCCGAAGAGGACGTCGCACGCGAACTGCACGCGTACGTCGTCGAACGGCTCCCCCACGCCGCCGAGGTCCTCGCCGTCGCCGGCACCGCCTCGCCTGAACGCGAAAAATCCTGGGGAATTATAGAAATCGACTAACTCTTAATTCCCAACTCCCAACTCCCAACTCCCAATTCACCAAGCTTGGGAGTTGGGAATTGGGAGTTAACTTGGGAATTGGGAATTGGGAGTTGGGAGTTGATCTATTCCCCCAACCCTTCCAACGCCGCCTTCGCGGCCGCCTGCGCGGCCTCCTTCTTGCTCTTCCCGTCCGCGCGCGCGACGGCTTCGCCGCCGACGACGACTTCGACGACGAACCGCTTGCGGTGGTCGGGACCGATCTCGTCGGCGAGACGATATATCGGAAGCCCCCGGCCGTTCGACTGCAGCCACTCCTGGAGCGCTGATTTCCAATCGTCCGTGAAGGCCGCAGCCGCGCCCGTGCGGCGCGCTTCCTCGAGCAGATCGGCGAACTGACGCCGGATGAACGCCGAGGCGGGCTCGATGCCGCCGTCCAGGTACACCGCGGCGATCAACGCTTCGTAGCAGTCGGCGATGATTGCGTGTTTCCGCCGGCCGCCGGTCTTCTCCTCGCCCCGCCCCAGGATCAGGAAGTCGCCGAGATTGATGGACTCGCCGAGCCGGGCCAGCGACGCGGCAGACACGAGCGACGCCTTCAGCTTCGACTTCTGCCCTTCGTTGTGCTGCGGGAACTCGCGAAACAGCATGTCCGCGATGACGAAGCCGAGGATCGAGTCGCCGAGGAACTCCATCGACTCGTTGTCGAAGACGCCGCCGCTCGCATCCTCGTGCACGCGCGAGCGGTGTGTGAGGGCGTGCTCGAGGAGTCCGGGGTCGCGGAATCGATACCCAATCGTGCGCTCGAGGGGAGCCAGTTCGGATCCGAACGGCACCACCTCTCCGCCCGTCATGTCGTCGCGATGGCTCTCGATGATCCGCTGCGCGGCATCCGCGTCTTCCTCGTGCACCGCGACGCGCTTCTCCCAGGCGCCGGTGTTGAGCGCCAGCGGAAACGCCGTACGCGAATTGCTGCTGAGGAGCACGGCGTCGATTCCGTGCGTGTCGAGCAGCCCCCGGACCACGCTCGCTTCGACGTCGGACGGTGTCGTAAAAACCACGACGAGGCGCGGGAAGCCGCCCGCAGGATCCTGTGGGCTCACACCGCGACCCGTTCGGCGGCAGCTACCGCCTCCTCGACCTTGATGAGAATCATCGTCATGTCGTCGTGCTGGTCGGCGCCGTCGACGAACGACTCGATCTCCCGCAGGATCCGTTCCCGCAACTCACCGGTTTCGAGGTGCCCGTGCTCCGCGACCAGACTTCCCAGCCGCGAGTCGCCGAACAGGTCGCTCGCCGGATTCATCGCCTCGCTGATGCCATCGGTGTAGAAGACGAACACGTCGCCGGTGTGCAGCTCGATCCTGGCCTCCTCGAGCAGGTCGGCAAATTTCTCCTGCGCGCCGGGAATACGCAGGCCGACGACCAGGCCGCTCGGCGTGAGCACGCGGATGTCGCCGCCGACGCAGTCGCCCGGCAGGTACAGCAGCGGGGTATGACCGGCGCGCGCGAACGTCAGGACACGCGCGGACAGATCGATGACGCCGTACGTCATCGTGATGAAGCTGCGTGTATCGAGGTTCTCCGAAATGATCCGGTTCACTTCGAGCAGGAGCTGCCGCGGCGACTGATAGATCTGGCTCAACGAGAGGACCAGCCCCTTGAGCTCGGCCATGTACAACGCGGCGGACGTCCCCTTGCCTGAGACGTCGGCGATCAGCACGGCAACCCGCTCGGGGCCGAGCACGAAAAAATCATAGTAATCCCCGCCGACCTCCCGCGCCGGGACGCAGAGCGCCGTAACGCCGAGACCCGGGAAGTTCAACGGGCCGCGGGGAAGGAGCGACATCTGGATCTGGCGCGCGATCCGCAGTTCCTCTTCGAGCCGCTTCTTCTCTGCGGCAGTCTGCAGCAGGTTTTCGATGCTGCCGGTCATCTGGTTGAACGAGTCGGCCAGCTCGCCCAGCTGGTCGCGTGATCTCACCGCGATACGATGGGTGAAGTCTCCCTGGCGCACCCGTTCCGTGCCCATGAACAGCTCGTGGACGGCGCTCGTGATCGACCGCGCGAGCGCGAGGCCCATGACCAGCGCGACGGCCTCGATGATCAGGAACATGACGCCGATCGCGACGAGGAAGAACATCAACGCGTCCGCCAGCCGCATGCCGCCGACGAGCATCGACTGCGCGCTCGACAGCTGCGAGTAGAGTTCGCGCAGCCGGTATCCGAGCGCAAGCGTGTCGCGATGGAGCCCGGCAGCGTCCCACCGGTAGATATCCAGCTGAGTGAGGCTCTTTTCGAAGAAGACGGACCCGCGGCCCTTGGTGCCGTTCACCGCGGGGGCGCCGCCGTTGCGGATGGCCCGCCCGTCGAACACGTTCTCCAGGTTCACACCGGTCTGCTGGCGGAGCCGCGCAATCACCTGGTCTTCGATCGGGATATCGACGACGACCGCCCCTCCGCCGGCAACCTTGACGATCGCACGTACGAGCAGATCTTCTTCCGCCGCCGACTCGGGACTCCTGACGCCGAACGTGCCGACGAAAACTTCGTCACCACCCAGCCACGACGGGATCGCGGACGGCGCTGCCATCCGCTTCCACGGTCCAACGGCGATCACCCCGCTGTCCCGCGGTACATAGGCCACCGACAGCGTCGGATAGTCGCGCTGGCGGATGCGGTAGACGCGCTGCACCGTCTCCTGCGCGGACGCCGGCACGCGCGCAATCTCGGTCGCCGCCGCCTGCGCGCTCAGTCGGGCATCGTCCATGATCTGGTCGTATCCGTCTTTGAACAGATACGCGCTGACGTTCATGAAGACGAGGTTCCCGGCGAACAGGAAAAACACCAGGATCAGCAGCGAGGGCACCACCCCGATGAAGATGTAGGACAGAATCAGCTTGCGGCGCACCCGCCAGAGCAGCCGCCGTTTGACGAGGATGAACAGCCGCCATCCAAACCAGACGAGCGACACGACGATGGCCAGCGTCGCGGCGCCGCTGAGGACCACCAGCAGCGGCGGCAGCGGCGCGGCGGCACGCCACACCGCAATCAGCAGCTTCACGCCGAGGGCGATGAGAAACAACCGGCCGGCCCAGGTGTGCAGCAGCAGATCGCGCACGGTGACGCGCGGCGCGTCTTCGGTGCGGCGCACCGGCAAGGGGACTTCCGGGGGGCGTGCGCGCGCCATGTGCGATTATTACAGCATGGATCTGCCGAAAAACGCGCGCTTCTCGACCGTGTGCATACACGCGGGTCAGGTGCCCGATCCGAGTACTGGCGCGATCATTACGCCCATTTATCAGACGTCGACCTACGTTCAGGACGAGCTCGGGCATCACAAGGGATACGAGTACGCGCGCACGCAAAATCCGACGCGGGCCGCACTCGAGGCCAACGTGGCCGCGATTGAGGGCGGCGTTCTCGCGTATGCGTTCGCGTCTGGAATGGCTGCGATCGGCGCTATCGCCTCCGCCCTGCAATCAGGCGACCACGTCGTCGTCACCGACAACACTTACGGTGGAACGTTCCGCCTGTTCGACAAAGTCCTGACCAAGTTCGGACTGGACTTTAGTTACGTCGATACGTCATGTCCCGAAGAGATCGAGCGGGCGATGCGGCGGCAGACGAAGATGCTGTTCGTCGAAACCCCGACCAACCCCGTCCTGCGGCTGACCGACATCCGCAAGGTCGCCGATCTCGCGCACGCGCGCGGCGCCCGGCTCGTTGTCGACAACACCTTCGCGAGTCCGGCGGTGCAGCGCCCGATAGAGCTGGGCGCGGATCTCGTCATCCACAGCACGACGAAGTACCTGAACGGCCACAGCGACAGTGTGGGGGGGATCGTGGTCGCGGCGCGGCACGAAGACGCCGAGTGGCTCAAGTTCGTGCAGAACGCGGCCGGCGCGATTCTCGGTCCGTTCGATTCATGGCTCGTGCTCCGCGGCACGAAGACGCTGACGCTCCGCATGGCGCAGCACAACGCCAACGGGATGGCGCTGGCCGAGTTCCTGTCCACGCATCCGCGGGTGCGGTCCGTGATCTATCCCGGGCTGCCGTCGCATCCGCAGCACGAGCTGGCGCGGCGCCAGATGCGCGGCTTCGGCGGGATGCTGTCCTTCGACGTCGGCACGTTCGAAGAAGCGCGGCGCGTGTGCAACAGCGTCCGGCTGATGTCGCTCGCCGAGAGCCTCGGCGGCGTCGAAACGCTCATCTGCCATCCCGCGACCATGACGCACGCGTCAGTCCCCGCGGAGCACCGCGCGAGCATCGGCCTGACCGACAGCCTCGTGCGGATTTCGGCTGGCGTCGAGGATGCGCAGGATCTGATCGACGACCTCGCCCAGGCGCTCGCATGAAGCACCTCTTCGACATCCTGCTCCACGTCGACAAGCACCTCCTGGACTTCGTCGCCACGTACGGCAGCTGGGTCTACGCGCTGCTGTTCGCGATCATTTTTTCGGAGACCGGCTTCGTCGTCACGCCGTTCCTGCCGGGCGACTCGCTGCTCTTCGCCGCGGGAGCGCTGTGCGCCACCGGCAACCTCAACATCTATGGAACGATCGCGCTGCTCGCGGCGGCGGCGTTCAGCGGCAACGCGGTGAACTACGGCGTCGGCCGCTACATCGGGCCCCGGGCGTTTCAGTCGGGAGCGGTGTCGGAGCGGCTGCTGAACCCCGACTATCTCCGACGTGCCCACGGGTTCTTCGAACGGCACGGCGGCAAGGCGGTCGTGCTGGCGCGGTTCGTGCCGGTCGTTCGCACCTTTGTGCCGTTCGTGGCGGGCGCGGCGTCGATGTCGGCGCCCGCGTTCATGGCCTACAACATGGCCGGCGCCGTGGGCTGGGTCGTGCTCTGCACGATGGCCGGCTATCTGTTCGGAAACATTCCCGTCGTCAGGAACAACTTCTCGCTGGTCACGATCGGAATCGTCGTCGTGTCGATGCTCCCGATGGTCATCGAGGTCCTCCGCCACCGGCGCTCGCCCGACCGCGCCGGCAGCGCTGCCCGCTGAAGGGGCACGGCCTCACCCGATCGACTCTCCGATCCAGCGGAGATAGGCCTCGTTGCCGTCGACGATGGGAACGACGACGAACTCGGGCACCTCGTACGGGTGCAGCTCGCGGACACGGTCCCACAGCGCCGCGGTCCGCTCCCGCGTCGTCTTGATGATCACCTGGCGCTCGGTTTCGCGCTCGACGCGGCCTTCCCAGCGATAGATCGACTCCATCGCCGGCAGCAGGTTCACGCAGGCGGCCAGACGATCCTCCACCAGCGACCTGGCGAAGCCTGCGCCGTCGCCGTCGGGCGGAAGGGTCGTGAACACGAGAACGTATTCGGACGAGATTTTTGAGTCAGACATCTAAATCGCCGGCTGCGTGGAGACGAAAGTATTGTACAAAGGATTCCTCCACGCGCATGCCGCAGAGTGAAGCCCCGTTGAGGGGCCGGACCCGACAAGCCGTGATGCCGGCACCGTCTTCCTACCGCCGCCGCATCATCAACTACACGCTGACGTTCGTTACGTTCGTCCTCGTCGTGGACGCGCTCGTCGGCGACAAGGGGCTGCTGGAGACCATGCGCGCCCGCAAGCAGTACGCCGAGGTCGCCGCCTCGCTGCAGACGCTCCGCCAGGAGAACGACCGCCTGCGCGACCAGATCCACCGGCTGACGGACGATCCCGGCACGATCGAATCGGTTGCCCGCCAGGAACTCGGCCTCATCCGGCCCGGCGAAGTCGTCTTCGTCGTGAAGGACGCCGACCGCAAGCCATAGTCCCCGCTCAGGTTGCGAAAAATCGTTATCGCGGCGACGGGCAGGCCGTCGGCCGGCCATTTGCAACCAACCCGACTGATGACCGCTGAACACCATACCCATGCCGGGCATCGCCGGCGCCCGAAAGGACGTGCGGGATCTCTCATCGACTGGCGCGAACCCGAACGGAACATGCACGTGCTCGACTGGCGCCAGCGCGCCGACGAGTACGGCCTGCTGCCGCCGACCGACGACGCGGAGGAGCGTGCGCGGGTCGTCGAGCCGCCGGAACGGCTGCTGGCCGAAGAAGAACCGGAGGCGTTCGCCGCCCAGCGGATCGACCCGGATGACGCCGTGGCGGCCGACGAGGGAGCGTCCGCGCCGCCGCCGGACCGCGAGGATGTCGATCTCGTTCGCGTGTATCTGCGAACCGTCGGGCGGACCCCGCTCCTGAAGGCGCCGGAGGAACAGGCGATCGGCCGTCAGATCGAAGACGCGCGCGGCGACCTGGTGTCGTCGCTCGCGACAGTGCCGCTCGCCGTTCAAACGCTCGTCGCGCTCGCCGAATCCGTGCGACGCGCCGAATCACCGGCGGCGGAACTGATCCTCCTGCCCGACGGGGGCGAGCTGGCGCCGCAAAACATCGCTCCGGTCCTGGCGGCGTTCGAGAAGGTGCGCCGGCTCGAGCGGCGCATCAACGACTGGCGCCACAGCTGCACGAATCGGCACGCCGCCATCGATCGAACGGCCTTGCGCAGCCAGATTGCCGACGCGGAACGCCGGCTCGGCGGTGTGCTGCGGGACCTCCCGATCCGCCCCTCCGTCATCGACGACGTCGTGGCGGAATTGCAGCGAGTCGATGCCGAATTCGAGCGTGTGCAGTCGACGGCCGATCCGCGGGCGAGGACGTCGGCGCGTCAGGCCATCGAGGCCCGTCTCGGAATCTCGCGCCGTGCCTTTCGCGAGCGTTTCGCACGGGTGCGCGATCGGCAGGACGCGCTGGTGCAGTCGAAGCAGCGCCTCATCGAGCCGAATCTGAGGCTCGTCATTTCGATCGCCAAGCGGTATCAGAACCGCGGATTGTCGATGCTCGACCTGATCCAGGAAGGCAACATCGGGCTGATGAAAGCCGTCGACCGGTTCCAGTATCGGCGTGGCCTGAAGTTCTCCACGTACGCGACCTGGTGGATTCGCCAGGCCGTCAGCCGCGCGGTCGCCGACTATGGACGCACCATCCGGCTGCCGGTGCACGTGTTCGATTCATTGAACAGGCTCATGCGGACCCGCGCCTCGCTTGCCGCGGAACTCGGCCGCGCACCGACACCGGACGAACTGTCGAAACGCGCCGAGCTTCCGATTGCGAAGGTCGAACTGCTGCTCGAAGCAGCTCGCCAGCCGACGTCACTGGAGACACCGCTCGGCACCGACGGAGATACGCCGCTCGGGCACTTGATCCCGGATCAGACCGCGCGCACGCCCGAGGATGCGGCAATGCAGGGCGAAATGGCCGCGCAGATTGAACGGGCGATGGCGCCGCTCACTGACCGCGAGCGCGAAGTGCTGCGCCTGAGGTTCGGACTGGGGCTCGACCGCGAGATGACGCTCGAGGAAATCGGGCGGCGGCTTGCCATCACGAGAGAGCGCGCCCGGCAGATCGAGATGAAGGCGCTGCAGAAGATGCGGGCCGGGCGCGGCCGCGCGGCATGATGTCCGCCACCACGGCAGAACCACATCAGGACAGCGGTTTGCCGTCGTAATCCGCCGGCAGCGGCACTCCGAGATACTTCAGGATCGTCGGAGCGAGATCCATGATGCTCGGGTGATCGCTGGCGATCTTGCGGTTCATGAACAGCACGCCGCCGCTGATCTCGCTCGCGGTCGCGCAGTGATCGCCGCTCCATTTTCGGTCGTTGTCATCGATCACGTCGCGTGAGATGCCGCCGAGCGTATCCTGCCATCCGACGCGGTAGCCGTCATTGAACCCGACCTCGAGGTCGGGAGCGTTCTGCAGGTACTCTCCCTTGTAGATGTCGTCCCGCTTGTAGATGTCGCGAAAGACCGGCTGTCCTGTCTTCGGGTCAGCGAGCTGAATCAGCTTCGATCGAATCTCGTTCTGGAGCTGCGTGTACTCCGCGCCCGGAGAAACGATGCCATGGCCCTCCCGTCCCTTGAGATTGAAGTAAATCTGACCGAGGCCGACCGCGTACGCCTTCGTCCGGGTCCAGTCCACGCCTTCGAAGAAGCGGCCGCGGCCGAAGAGATCCGCAAGCGTCTTCTTGCCGCTCTCCTGCCCCTCGAATGCCATGTAGCCGTTCTGCACCAGCCAGGTGTTCAGATTGACGCCGCGCCGGAACGAGTGGAACCCGTGATCCGACATCACGATGAACACCACATC
Organism: Vicinamibacterales bacterium; assembly: GCA_035492775.1. GTDB lineage: Bacteria > Acidobacteriota > Vicinamibacteria > Vicinamibacterales > 2-12-FULL-66-21 > DATJFQ01. The sequence goes on along the minus strand of DATJIW010000088.1, from coordinate 31,984 downwards.
GGGCGGCAGCCGGGCGCGAATGCGCCCGACCAGATCGTCGGCGCGCTTGTAGATGTTCTCGATCGCGTTGCCGTATTTCGCCGCCAGCGCCGCGTCGTACATCGGGTGCGTCGGATCGATGAGGCGCCACATCATGTGGGAGATCCGATCCGTCGTCTCGATGGCCGCGACAAAGAGGTCCCAGTCGTCGGTTTCGAGGCGCTTGAAGATGATCTTTTCGCGGTCGTCCATCGCGCGGTTTGCGTCGGCAAGGAACTGCGCTTCGTCCAGCCGCCCGTCGTTGAGCGGTTTATCGGACCATTCGGCCCACCCCAGGGTCCGGTACAGGCCGACCTGCTTGGCCAGCTCGCTTGAAAAGCCGTCGGGCTTCGAGATGGGAATCGGAGGATCGCGCGGGTCCATGTTCACGGGCGAGCCGATGAGCTGCAGATCGTCGGTGGCCTTCAGCAGCGCGAACTGCATCATGCCGTGGACGTGCACGAGCATATTGATCGTGAAGCTCACATTGACCCAGCCGCTCCACTCTCCTTCGCCGAGATTCACCGACGTGCCGTCGATCGTGAGCGTCGCGCGGTGTGCGGCGCGGTCCCAGCGAATCGTCATCGGGAGCCGCGTATCCTGTTGCGCCTCGAGCGCGGCCATCTGGGACTTCTCGGCGTCTCCGGGCGTCGTTTTCGCGCGGAGGTCGCGGAGCTTCTGCGTGACGATCGGGTTGGGAGGGCCCACGAGTTCCGTCTGCGCGACGTCGCCGTCGAACCCGAGACGCTTCACGATGCCGCCGAACTCGGTGTTCCCTTCTTCGTAGCGGCTGACGTCCGTCGCCCAGTACGAATACGTTCCGAGTGTGGCGCGGAGGTCGGGCAGCGGCAGACCGGCCAGCATTTCACCGTTGTCGATGTCCTCGGGTGGAAACGTCACCGGGACGGTCAGGACCGCGTTGCGGATCCCGTTCCGGCCCGCCGTGACCCAGAACGAGGTGCCGCCACGGGTCGACACGACCTTCGGCTTCTTCGTCGGGATGAAACCCCACAGGAATGACGGCGGCTCCCGCCTGATCATGTTGAAGTCGGGCGCGTACGTCTGGAAATCGCGGATGAGGAAATCGTAGATGTTGTGCTTGCCTGGATTGACGCCCGTCGCAAAGCTGGACCACGCGGTGGGCGATTCCGACGGCTGCGTGGACCCGAGCGTGCGGAATGTGCCCTCGTCCGCGAGCTTCTTCAGATTCGGCAGCTTCCCTTCGTCCATCCATCGCCTGGCCAGCGTCGGGTCCATCCCGTCGAACCCGATTACGAAAACGCGTTGCTGCGCCCGGCGCACCGGCGCCGCGTCGTGGTGGCCGGAGCACGCGGCGCTCGCGGCAACCGCAAGACAGACAGCCCACCGCACGACCTGCTTCACGTGACCGATCATCGTTCTCCCGCCATCGTCCTGAGGACCTGCATGAACATGTCGAAATTCCGCGGACCGACGCGCCGGCCGGCCCGCAGTTCGAATTGCCGTACTGACGCCTGAATCGCCTTCATCACGCGCTTGCCTCGCCCAGTCAGGTAGACCCGACGCCCGCTTTCCGCCTCGGATCGCCGCTCGAGATACCCGAGGTCTTCGAGCTGCACGATCAGGTAGTTCGTGGCCTGCCGCGACATGCGGATCTGCCGCGCGAGGTCGACCGGCCGAAGGCCGTCGGGGCCGGGATACTGAAAGACCGTCAGGTGCGCGTCCTGCAAGTCGTCGAAGCCCGCGGCGGCGACGTCCAGGGCCATCTGTCGACGGACCTGCGCCCACGCGAGGCGCAGGAGCGCGCCCAGGAGCGGCGCCGCCCTGCGCCGACGTCGTCTGGGCCGCCGCTGGTCGACAGTTGACATACCCGGGTCAAGCCCCTTTACAAGTGAGGATCCGTAGGGCATTTTACCGCCTCCCGGTTGCCGGCCGTCGGGTGTCAGATCCTTTCGTGGTCAAATACGTCGGATGCCGATCACGGCCGAAGACGTCGCCGTGCGCTGTTGCGTCTACGACATCGTGCTCGAGTCCGGTCGCGTGCCGGCCAGGCAAGACTGCGCTCACCGGCTCAGCCGTACAGATGCCGAGATCGCAGCATCGCTCGAGCGGCTGCACGCGGCGCATCAAATCGTTCTCGCTCCGAACGGCGAGATCCTGATGGCGATGCCTTTCTCGGCGGTGCCGACGCCGTTCGTCGTCTCGTCGGGCACGTTTCGGACGTACGCCAATTGCGGCTGGGACGCGCTCGGAGTCGCTGCGATGCTCCACTGCGATGCGACCGTCTCGACGTCCTGCTCCGACTGCGGCGACGCCCTGGAGGTCTCCGTCGCGGATTCACGTGCCTCGGGCGATGCGCTCCTTCACTTCGCGCTTCCCGTGCGGCACTGGTGGGATTCGGTGGTGTTCACGTGAAAGACGATGCTGTTCTTCCGTGACGAAGAACACGTCGCCCGTTGGTGCCGCGCGTGGAGACAGCCGAGAGGTGCGGTGCTCGATCTGAACACCGCCTGGCGGCTGGCGGACGCCTGGTATGGCGTTCCGCGCAACCGCCGCGACTGGCGGCGATATTCGCCGGACGAAGTCGCCGCGATCTTCGCCCGCCTCGGATTGACCGGAGAGTTCTGGTCCTCGTAGACGGCCCGGCTGCTGAGCGCAGCCCGCGTCACGGCTGTTTCTGCGACGCCAGCTGCTGCACGACCGACAACGCCTTCTCGACGTGCTGCGCCGGGCTGATCTTGTCGTCGTTCGTCGAGAGCACCGAAGCGATCGTTCCGTCCGGCTTCACGATAAAGGTCGTCCGCTCGGTGAACGCGTGATCGATCTCGACGCCGCGCGTGTCCTTGATGCCAGGTTTCGCCTCGGACGCCTTGAGATCGTACGACCTGGCGATGGCGCCATCGGAGTCGGACGCAACGGCGACCTTTCCGGCGCAGTATTGCGGATCGGCCGAGAACGCATTGAGACGTTCGATGCTGTCCTGGGAGACGCCGATAATCGTGGCGCCCGCCGCGTCGAACTTGTCCTTGTTCTCCGCGAACGTGTGCGCCTCGATGTTGCAGCCACCCGTGAACGCGGACGGGTAGAAGTACACCACAACCGGGCCCTTTTTGAGGGCGTCGGCGAGCGAGAACTGGATTTCCTTCCCGGCGAGCGACGCTTTCGCGGTAAACGCCGGGGCTTTCTCACCTTGCTTCAAAGCGGCAAATGCGGGCATAGTCATCACGCCTGCCAGCAGGATGCCAACCACCAACCGTCGCATGAATGCAACCTCCTCGGGTCCCAACGGGCGCCGGAACGCCCCACCCGTCTCATCATCATAGTCTCCGCCAGAATGAGTGTCATCGATTGGCTGCTCGACGCGGATCCTTCCCTGCGCTGGCAGGTGATGCGCGACCTGATTGACGAGCCGGCGTCGGCCGTCGCGATCGAACGTGCGCGCGCAGCGACCGAAGGCGCCGGCGCGCGGATCCTCGCCTTGCAGGCGGCAGACGGGCGCTGGGGCGGCGCCGCCTGGAATCGCGGGTGGGATTCGACGATGCACGCGTTGATGCTGTTGAGGGAATTCGGCCTCGACCCGGCTGGTCCCGAGGTTCGGCGCGCGATTGCGCTCGTGCGCGATCACGTGACGTGGCGCGGATCCGGCCCCGAGGAGTGCGATGCAAACGCATTCTTCGAAGGCGAGGTCGAACCGTGCATCAACGGGCAGGTGGCGGCGTGCGGCGCATATTTCGGCGTCGACGTCAGCGGGCTCATCGATCGGCTGCTCGGGGAACAACTGCCGGACGGCGGATGGAACTGCGAGGCGCCCGAGCGCTCGATGCGGTCGTCCTTCAACACGACGATCTGCATCCTCGAAGCCCTGCTCGAATACGAAACACGCTTCGGCAGCCACCCTGACGTGACGGACGCGCGTCTGCTGGGGCAGGAATACCTGCTCGAGCGCCGTCTCCATCGGCGCCGGTCCAGCGGCGAAGCGATCGCGCGCGATCGCAAGAGCGGCGTGGACTTCACGCGTTTCGCGTTCCCAACGTGGTGGCATTACGACGTGCTGCGCGGGCTCGAGTACCTGCGCCGCGCAAACGCCTCACCCGACGGACGGGCCGCCGAGGCCATCGCGATCGTCGAGTCCAGACGCGATCGCACCGGGCGCTGGCCGCTCGATATCCGCCACGCGGGCCGGATGCTCGTCGAGATCGACGATGGCGAAGGCGAGGCGAGTCGCTGGAACACCCTCCGCGCCATGCGTGTGCTCCGCTGGTTCGAGCGATAGAATTCAATCCAACATGCGCATCTCACGTCATTTCGTTACCGCTCTCGTTGCGTTCTCGCTTGGTGCCGCCGTCGTCGCTCAACGCGGCGGCCAGGGCACCAGCATCAAACCCGGAGAAGAGTGCCCGCCCGGCATGACCGAAATCAGGCCGGGCAACTGTCAGGCGCCGATGCTGCCCCCGCCGAGCATCGTCGACTATCGTCCGCGCTCGACCCTCGTCACGCCGGCGCACCTGGTGCCGCGCGCGAAGTTTCCGGCGATCGATTTCCATGGTCATCCGGGGAGCCGCATCATGTCGCCCGATGCGCTGGCCACGATGATCGGCGAGCTCGATAAACTGAACGTCCGCGTCATGGTGTCGGCCGACGATTCGTCCGGCGACCGGCTGCAGCAGGCCGAGAAAACCATCGGCTCATCGCCATACAAAGATCGCGTGCGAGTACTGGCGGGAATCGATTTCCGCGGTGTCGGCCCCGGCTGGGCCGACAAAGCGGTGCAACAGCTCGAGGCGGATGTGAAGGCCGGCGCCGTCGGCGTCGGCGAACTGTCGAAGGGGCTGGGCTTGTCGATCACCAAACCTGACGGCACCCGGCTGCGGATCGATGATCCCGCACTCGATCCCGTCTGGGATGCCTGTGCGCGCCTCAATCTGCCCGTCTTCATTCACACGGCCGACCCGCAGGAATTCTTCGAGCCCATCGACAACCACAACGAACGGTGGCTGGAGCTGGCGCTCTTCCCTGGCCGCCGCTATCCGTCGGACCGCTTTCCGAGTTTCGACGAGCTGATGACCGAGCGCGACAATCTCTTCAAGCGCCACCCGCGCACGAAGTTCGTGGCTGCGCACATGGGATGGCACGCGAACGATCTCGCGCGGCTCGGAAAGATGTTCGACGAGATGCCCAACGTGTCCGCGGAACTCGGCGCGGTGTTGTACGACATCGGTCGCCAGCCGCGCGTCGCGCACGACTTCTTCATGAAGTATCAGGATCGCATCCTCTTCGGGAAGGATGCGTACGAACCATCGGAATATCCGTACTACTGGCGCGTGCTGGAAACGAAAGACGACTACTTCGATTACTACCGCAACTATCACGCGTTCTGGAAGCTGTACGGGATCGACCTTCCCGACCCGGTGCTGAAGAAGGTGTATTTCGCAAACGCACTGCGGCTCACGCCGGGACTGCCGCAGGGCGGCTGGCCTCAGTAGAGACGAGACGCCACCGCACGCTCGATGAGGTCGACGGCGGCATCGAAACCGATGGCCGCCGAGTTCACGGTGATGTCGTACGCGCGGGAGTCGGTCCATTCGATGTCGGCCATGGAGCGGATGATCCGCCCCCGATCCCGATCCGACTTGAGGACCATCTGACGTGCCGCGTCCTGGCTGGGTATCTGATAGACCTGTTGCACCCGCTCCACTCGCCACTGCTCCGGCGCGTGAACGAACACCGTGACCACGTCGGGCCGCTGCCTGAGCGTCTGCGCCGCTCCGCGGCCGACGATCACCGCGGTCTGACCCTCGACGATCTCGCGAAGGAGGCGGTTCTCCACCTCGAAGACCGCCTCTTCGTACACCGCCATCACCGAGGGGGCGCAGTAGACACCGTCCGCGGCACCCAGCGCGAACGCCTGCTGAAGCCGGGCCCAGAATGTCGGCGCCTTGGCCGCGGGCGCGACTTCACAATCTTTCAGGTACTCGGCGGCGACGCGGAGCAGATCGCGATCGATATAGCGCCGACCGAGGCGCTCGGCCACGCGCTGGCCGATGAACGACCCCCCACTGCCCCTTTGTCGTGAAATTGCCACGGTCGGTTCGCTGCGCGCCACGATGGTCTCCCTGCGGTTACTCGCGCCGGCTCGGCCCTTCCCGCGTTGTTCGCTGCAGATAATAGCGCAACGCTCCGGGTGGTGGTTTGTGCCGCGACGGTCGTCGAGCACCTGGATGAAGTCCTGGGTGAGTAACCGGCGGGTCACGCCCGGTCAGGCCGCCGATTTTGCCGCGGCGGGCACTTGGAGTAGCATGACGACCACCGTTCGACTTGAGCCGGCGTCCTCTTTGAAGACAGGAGGATCGAAATGCGGCAAGACCGCTTGCTCAGGGCCCTTCGGAATCCCAGGAAACGTCTGCCTGTCTCCCGGCGGCGGTTCATCCGGACCAGCCTCGGCACCCTGGCGGCTGGCGCGGTTGTCGGCCCGCAGTTGTTCCGCCCGCAGATGGCCTATGCGGCGGGTACCGATCCGATTCCAGTCCCGGGTTCGCCCAACCTCGCGCCATTCCACGTCTGGGCTCCGATATTCGTGGACTCCATCGACGCCGAGCCCGCGACGATTACCAACTTCAACGGCGTCGCCGGCATCGCATATCTGAACGGAAACGTCACGCGTACGAATCTGAAGACGGGCGCGGTCGATGTCCTGCCGTTCCTGGACGCGGACATGCGGTTCATGCAGGGGGTCTATCGCGGCGCGGACGGCAAACCCCGTCAAGGCACGTTCGGATTCGTCTGAATCGACGTGTACGACCCCAGTCTGGGGTTCCAGCAGGTCAACGACTTCAATCCGGGCATCAATCCGTATCCGGACGGACTTTTCTGGACGCTGCAGATTCCCGACGACAGCGTCAGCGTCCATCCCGGCGAGGGCGGCGCGATCTACAAAGTCAGCAACCTTCAGGTCCGCGACTTCGGCGATATCGGATCGGCGTTCAATGGCGCACCTGGTGTGCCGGCGACCGTCTCGTTCGAAGTGCGGTGGTCGGGCGTCGAACAGCGTCTGCACATCACCGATCGGGCGGCCGGGTTTGCCGGACAGTTCGTGCGCGGCGGCGCGCAAATGTCCTGGTCGGCCGTATCCGGCGACTACTCGTATCAGTCCGATGCCCTGGAGACCTCGTCCAGCGATTTCGCGGAGACGGGGACCGAGCGGAACGGCGTGTTCTTTCCGCGCTCGTAACGTTCGTGGCACTCGCTGTGGACTGCCGAATTCGCATAGTGCTGGTGTGTCCGGCACGCGCAGGCTGACTCGAAGCCCTGCGATCGGCCCACATCATGAGACACAACCATCGCGAGACGGGGAATATCGCGCACACCACGCTGTCGGTCATTGTCCTCGTCCTGCTCGTCGCCGCGTCCGTCTGGATTCTCAGCCCGTTCCTGACGTCGCTGCTGTGGGCCACGATCATCAGCGTCGCCGTCTGGCCTTCGTTGATGCGCTTGGAGATCCTGTTGGGCGGCCGTCGCGGCCTTGCGGTCGCGCTGCTGACGGTCACGGTGCTGCTCGTTGTCTTCGTGCCGCTCACCCTCGCGCTCACCACGATGGTGAAGAGCGTTCAGCAGGTCACCACACAGGTGGAATCGCTCGAGTCGATCCCTCTGCCTCCGCCGCCTGCCGCGCTGGAGCACGTGCCCTTTGCCGGCAAGTGGGCCGCTGCGAAGTGGACCAGCTTCGTGCTGCTGTCGCCGCAGGAGCGGGCGGCCGTCCTCGCGCCATACGCTCAGAGCGCGCTGCAATGGTTCATCGCGAAGGCCGGCAGCCTCGGGGCGATGGCACTCCAGCTCCTGTTTACGGCGATCATCACTCCCCTCCTGCTCGTGAATGGCGAAGCCGTTCGGGACGGCATCCTTCGGTTCGCCGAACGCCTGGCGGATCAGCGGGGACATGACGCGGCGGTCCGAGCGGCGGAAACGATCCGCGGCGTCGTGCTCGGCGTCGTCGTCACCGCGATCGTGCAGGCCGCGATTGGCGGAATCGGCCTGTTCGTGAGCGGCGTGCCGGCAGCGGGCCTGCTGACCGCGGTCATGCTGTTTCTCTGTCTCGCGCAGATTGGTCCGATCCTCGTGCTGATACCGGCCACCGCATGGTTGTACTGGTCCGGTCAGACCACACACGGGACGACCCTTCTGGTGATCGCCGTGATCGCCCTGACCATCGACAACATCGTGCGGCCTGTCCTCATCAAGCGAGGCGCAAACCTGCCGTTGGTGCTGATCTTCGCCGGCGTCATCGGCGGCCTCGTCGCGTTTGGCGTCGTCGGAATCTTCATCGGACCGGTCGTGCTCACGGTCGCATACACACTGCTGGCGACGTGGGTGGCGGATGCGGACAGGATGCAGCCCACCGCCGAACGTCCAGCGGTGAAGGCCATGCTCTGACGCGCGCTGTCCGTTCAGCGCGTCAGGCCGACGCGTCGCATCAGATCGGCAAAGCGCGGATCGGAACGAAGGGGATCGAACCCGGGACGCAGCAGCACGCCAGGGTTGAATCGTTCCTGGGCCGCCTGTTCGACCCATCCCATCGCCTGATCGTGGTCGCCGAGGGCAGCGTAGATAACGGCAATTTCGGTTGCGTACGAGTGGAGCGGACTCGAGCGGCGTTTCAAGTCGTTCAGCAGTCCGGTTGCTTGCTGCCTGTCACCCGCGGCAACGTAAGCCCGGGCGAGGTTCGCGATGCACGTCGCGCCGCCCCCCGAGAGCGTCACAGCTTTCTGCAGCTCGGCGATCGCTTCCGCATTCATGTGCTTTTGCAGGTAGGCCTGGCCGAGATGGTTGTGCGCGAGGCCGAATGCCGGGTCCAGCTCGAGAGTCTTGAGACTCTGTTGAATCGACGCGTCGTACGAGCCCGCGAGCGCCAGCAACTCAGCGAGATCGGCGTTGATCACGAGCGACAGCGGATCCACGCTTTGCGCCTTTTTCATTTCGACGATGGCCTCGTCGTAGCGCCGCATCAGCGCCAGGTGCCAGGCATACCAGTGGTGCGCCGTCGCGTAGCCCGGATTCAACTGGATGGCACGCTCGAACTCATCCCCCGCCCGGGCAAAATCCCAGTCGAATCCATCCAGGCAAAATGCGAGGGACGTGTGCGCCTCGCCGAGCGTCCCGTCCAGCTCCAAAGCCTTCGATGCCGCGGCTTTGGCTTTCGGGAGCGCCTCCTTCGGCGTCATCACTGCATACTGCCAGTCTCCCAGCAGCGCGTAGGTGTCCGCCAGCCCGGCATACGCGCGCGCATAGCGCGGATCCTGTTCGATCGCCTGTTCGAAGTAGGCGCGCGCCGTCATCAGGCCATTGCTCGTTCGCTTGTTCCAGAAGTAGCGGCCCTTCAGATATGACTCGTAGGCAGCGGGATTCAGTTCTGCCGCGGTGCTCAAGGCCACCCGCTCAGCGGGATTGACATTCACCCGAATGCGGTCGGCAATGGCCCTGGCGACGTCGTTCTGCAGCGACAGGGCATTTCGCATGTCGCCCTGGTAGCTGTCCGACCAGAGATGGCGGTCGGTGGCGCTGTCGATGAGCTGCGCGGTGATGCGCACCTGATCGCCGGATCGCAGCACCGTACCTTCGACGACGGCATCCACGTTCAGCTCGCGCGCGATCTGCGGAAGCGGTTTGCGCGTGTGCTTGTAGGCCATCACGGACGTCCGCGAGATGACCCTGAGCGCGCTGATCTGCCCGAGATCGGTGATCAACTCGTCGGTCATGCCGTCGGCGAAGTAGTCCTGCGACTGATCCGACGACAAACTCTCGAGCGGCAGGACGGCGACCGAATGGATCGTCGGCTGCGCGTCAATCCGGCCGTGAAGGGTCCGGAAGACAACGAGTGCGAGCGCCGCTGCCGCGACTGCCGCAATCGCCCACGGCCGCACCGCCGCCGCACTCCGGAAGCCGTGTCGCGTCGGGATGGAACCAGGCGCCTCAAACGCCGCGGCAGGGGCAGCCTGCGCCGTCACCAGGAGCGTGGCCGCCTTCGCGCGGTCCGCGATCTTCACGTCAGCGAGAAAACGGTATCCGCGGCGGGCAACGGTCTCGACGAAGCGCGGCGCTTCGGCGGAATCGCCGAGCGCATGGCGGAGCTTGTTGATCGCCTTGTTCAGGCCGTGATCGAAATCGACGAATGTGTCCGCCGGCCAGAGCGCCTGCTGAAGCTCCTCCCGCGTAACGACGTCGCCAGGACGCGCGAGAAGCATTGCGAGCACCTGGAAAGGCTGCTGCTGCAGGCGTACGCGTAGACCGTGCTTGCGGAGTTCGCCGGCGCGCAGATCCACTTCGAATACGCCAAACGAGACACGCTGCTGTTCCGCGTCCATACGAGAGTGGACCAGACCTCAAGCGTACCACAGCCGTGTGCACCCGCCGGCCCCACGCCCGCGGGAGAAGAACGCCTCTTAACACCGGCGTCCTCAGGCATTTGCACGGGGACCCGAATTCCACGATCGAGGGAGGCGCGGTCCATTGGCGCTCCTCCGCCGGCTCCTCATAGTGGAGCGGTCAAACAGGAGGACGACATGTTCCACGACAGCGAGAAAGATGAAGACGCGCTCCCATCCGATCAACACGGGGATGGCGTCGACCGGCGGGGATTCCTGAAATGCATGGCGTGGGCGGGCACCGGCGCATTCTTCCTGATGGAAGGCGGCGTTCTGAAATCGTACGCCCTGGGCCGCGCGGCGGCTGGCGCGCCATCGAACGAACTGAGTTTCGTGCAAATCAGCGACAGTCACATGGGATTCAACAAGGCAGCAAATCCCGACGTGATCGCCACCCTCAAGACTGCCGTCGACAAAATCAACGCGCTCGCCACTCCCCCGGAATTCATGCTTCACACGGGCGACATCACGCACCTGTCGAAGCCGGAGGAGTTCGACACGGTCGACCAGGTCCTCCGGGATGCGCGGCCGAAAGACGTGTTCTTCGTACCCGGGGAGCACGACATGCTCGACGACGACGGCCGTCAGTACCTGGAACGCTACGGAAAGGGCACCAAAGGGGCGGGCTGGTACAGCTTCGACAGGAAAGGCGTCCACTTCATCGGCCTGGTGAACGTCGTCAACCTCAAGGCGGGTGGCCTGGGCACACTCGGTGCCGAGCAACTGGCATGGCTCCGAGATGACGTCGCGCACCTGAAGCACAGCACTCCCATCGTCGTCTTCGCGCACATCCCCTTGTGGAGCGTGTATCCGCAGTGGGGCTGGGGCACTGACGACAGCGCGCAGGCGCTATCGCTGCTCAAGAAGTTCGGGTCGGTCGCGGTGCTGAACGGGCACATTCACCAGACGATGCAGAAAGTGGAAGGGCACGTCACCTTCCATACCGCGGCGTCCACGGCGTTTCCGCAGCCGAAGCCCGGCGCCGCCGACTCACCGGGCCCGATGAAGGTTCCGGCGGAACAGCTGAAGAGCATCCTCGGCATCACGGACGTGACGTTCGTCCGTGGAAAGCACGCGCTCGGGATCATCGATTCTTCGCTTGCGTAGGTCGGACATTGCCTGATTCGTCGTTACCTGGATGCGTCATTGCCTGAATTCGTCATTGCCTGAATTCGTTATTGAACAGGAGTCATATGCCACGCCATCTCTGGATTGCGCTCGCCATGTCGTTGACGAGCATCGTGCTGAGCGGAGCCGTCGGTGACCAGCCGCACGCTGCCGCCCCTTCGGTCCCGCTCGCGCCGGAAGTTGCCATCGACAACTTCACGTTCGGCCCGACGGAGGTGAAGATCCCTGTCGGGACCACTGTGACCTGGGTGAACCGCGACGACATCCCGCACACCGTCGTAAACACGGACAAAGCGTTCAAGTCGAAGGTGCTCGACACCGACGACAAGTTCTCTTTCACGTTCACCCGGGCCGGGAAATACCCGTACTTCTGCTCGATCCACCCGAAGATGACGGGGACCGTGATCGTGGAGTGATGGAAGATGCCTATTCGGCGTGCAGCGCCTCGAGCGGGCTGACCGCCGCGGCGCGCACCGCCGGAACGTAGCACGCGAGCAGCGCGACGGCGACGAGCCCGATCGCCACGCCGGCGTACGTCAGCGGATCGACGGCACTCACACCGAACAGGAGCGTGGCCATGAGCCGCATCAGCGCAGCGGCTCCGGCGAGACCGAGCGTGGCTCCGATGGCCGCGAGTCGCAATCCCTGGGCGACGAAGAGTCCGGTGACCTGCTGCGGACGCGCACCGAGCGCGACCCGGATGCCGATCTCCCGTCGCCGCTGCGACACCGCGTACGAGATCACACCGTACATCCCCGCAACGCCGAGCATCACCGCCATCAGTCCGGCAATCGAGAGCATGATGAGCGAGAACGACGTCCGTGCGAGCGACTTGTCGTAGATCTCCTGCAGTGTCCGCACGTTGGCAAGCGGCAGGCTGGGATTGACGGACCAGACCGCCTGGCTGACGTCTTTCAGCAGGCTGTTCGATCTCGCACGGCTGCTGCGGATCACGAACGCTGGTCCGCGGCGAATCGAAACGTCGTCGCCTTCGAACCCATGCATGAACGTCGGGAAATACGCCGACGTGGGCGCCTTCTGATCGACGCCGTCGTCGCGGACGTCGGCGACAACGCCGATGATCTGGCGCCATGGGGTCTTCATGGATTCACGAACGCTCCGGCCGATGGCAGCGGTCGGACTCCCCCACAGCTCGCGCGCGAGGTTCTCGGAGACGAGCGCGACGGGCCGCAGCTGATACACGTCGTCCCACGAAAAATCGCGGCCCGCGACGAGCGGCGTCCCCAGCGTTGGCAGCAGACCGGGGGAAACCTGCTTGAAGCGCCGGAGCGCAGGCATCTTCCCGTCGGCATATTGCTTGTCGTCGGCGTAAATGGGATCGCTCCAGTGCTCCCCTTCCATCGGGACCGCGTTCGTCAAGCCGACGGACGTCACACCCGGGATCGCCGCGATCTTGTCCAGAATGGTTTGCTGCACCCGCATCACCGCGGCCGCGTCCTTCACGGCGGCTGCCGGGATCGTAATGCGCATCGTCAGCACGTCTTCGGGATGCGTGAAACCCGGTTGAACGTGCCGCAGAGCCTGGAACGTGCGAACCATGAGCCCTGAGCCAACGAGCAGCACCATGGCGAGTGCGATCTGCGCGATGACGAGCATGTTGCGCGCGCGCTGCCGATCGCGGCCGGCGCTCATCGTGCGGCCGCCTGCGCGCAGCTCGGTCGCGACGCGGGGGCGTGCGTATTTCGCGACGAGCACGCCGCCAAACAGCACGCCTGCGATGATGGACAGGACCAACGAGAATACGAGCACCGGCCCGCTGATGCCGATGTCGGTTACGCGAGGCAGGTTTGCCGGGGCCACCGCAGCAAGGAGCCGCACGCCGCCGTAGGCCAGGCCCAGACCGATCACGCCTCCGCAAATGCCGAGGATGACGCTCTCCGTCATCAGTTCACGCGCAATGCGGGTCCATCCGGCGCCGAGTGCCGCACGAACGGCGAGCTCCTGCTGGCGGCCGTCCGTGCGCACGAGCAACAGGTTCGCGACGTTTGCACACGCAATCAGAAGGACGATCCCGATCGTCCCCATGAGGACCCATAGGACGCGCCCCACGTCACCAACGATCGCGTCCTTGAGGGGACGCAGTGCCGGCGCGAGGCGCGCGTCGGTGAACATCTTGGGGCTGTATCCGGGAAACGCCGGAAAGGTCTTGATCGAAATCGGAATGAGCCGCGCCATGTCCGCTGTCGCGGAGTCAATCGTGGCACCGGGCGCAAGCCGGGCAATCGCTTCGTAACTGAACTGACCCAGAAATGTCTTGTTGCGGTCGAGCTGCAGCGGGACGAGTGCGGACGGGTTCCGGTCGAGAAATCGGAAGGTGGCTGGTAAGACGCCAATGATCTCCCGCGGACGGCCGTCGAACATCACCCGCCGGCCCACGGCTGAGGGATCTCCCCCGAATCGTGCCTGCCAGTACGCGTATGTCAGGATCGTCGTCTCCGGACTTCCCGGCGCGTCGTCCGCTTCCGTGAACAGCCGTCCGACCGCCGGGCGGACGCCGAGCGCTGGCAGCACGCCCTGACTGACGGCGACCGCGGGAATTTCCTCGGGCTCGGCAAGTCCGGTGACGCTTTCGGTATCCCCCTGATAGAGGCCTATCGCCTCAAAGCTCTTCGCCTGTTCGCGATAAGTGAAGTAAAGGAAGGGAGCGGCGCCCGCGCGCTCGATGTTCACGCCGGGGGCGGAGTGATCCACCGAGACCAGCCGCCCGGCGTCCGGGTACGGCAGCGGCTTGAGCAGCACGCCATAGACGACCGCGAATATCGCGCAGTTGGCGCCGATTCCGATGGCGAGTGTCAGGACGGCGACGCTCGTGAAAAGCGGGAACTTGGCAAGGCGCCGGAGGGCGTGCTTCAAAGGCATGTCGCTTTAGACGAAAACCGCGGGCCAATCGTTTTGCCGGCAGAGGACGGCCTGCCGCGGAGATCTTGCGCGCGCCGTGCGGCAGCGGATAGTCTACGAACCACCGTTCCATGACACCGCGCCGTGCCCGTTTTTGTGCCGCTCTCGTTCTGTTTGTCAATTCGCGGGCGTTTTCCGCCGCAGCCGCCGAACCCCGCCACGTGCTCCTGCTCTACTCCTACGAGCGCGAGTTCATCGCGGGCGCATTCGCCACGCAATTCAGAGACGATCTGCTTCGATCGTCGGCCGACCCGATCAACTTCATCGAAGTGGCGCTCCAGGCAACACCGACGAGCGAGCGCGAGCCCGATGCCGTGCTGCTCGAAAATCTGCGGTCGGCGTTCAGCGGCAAGAACCTGGATCTCGTCGTGCCGCTCGGCGGCCCCGCGGCGGTCTTCGCGCAGCGCTATAAGAACGACGTCTTTCCGAACACGCCGATCCTTCTCGCGTCGGTCGACAGCCGCTTCCTCGGTACTGGAGGGCTGCCGCCGGACGAGACAGCCGTCGCCGTCCACCACGATCCGCGCCTGATGATCGAGAGTATTCTGCGGCTCCTCCCGGAGACCCAGACCGTAGTCGTCGTGATCGGCGCGTCCATCCACGAGCAGTTCTGGGTGCAGGAATTGAAGCGCGCGTTCCGGCCGTACGAGTCGCGTGTCCGATTCGTGTGGACCAACGACTGGACGTACGCCGAACTGCTCCATCGCTGCAGCAGTCTGCCTCCGCACAGCGCGATCCTGTTCGGCCTCCTCATGCTCGACGCCAACGGCGTTCCTCAGCGCGAAGAGGAGGCGCTCGACGCCCTGCACCAGACAGCAAACGCGCCGATCTTCGGCCTGCACTCTCCCCAGCTCGGGCACGGGATCGTGGGCGGTCCGCTGGTGTCGTACGAGTCTTTGAGCCGCGACACGGCCGATGTCGCGTTGCGGCTGCTTCGCGGCACTCCCGCCAGAGACATCGCCGCTCGAACCGTGATGGTGAGCGCGCCCGTATTCGACGGGCGCGAACTTCGGCGCTGGGGAATCGCCGAAGGCCGTCTGGAGCCAGGCAGCGTCGTCCGTTTCCCCGATTCCAATCGGTGGAAGCGCTGGCCCGCCTCCGCCGCAATCGGATCGGCAGTAGCCGGATTCGTGCTGTTCGCGACCATCCTGGCGAGCCGGCGCGCCGGATCTGTACAACAAACGCAGGCAGGTCCGGCGGTCGCGAAGCTGACCCAGCGCTTGATGCAGACGCAGGAGGAAGATCGCGCCTCCTTCGCCCGATGGATTGAAGACGACGTCTGCCAGCGACTCGCGGCGCTCTCGATCGATCTTCAGGAGCTGGGCGAAGCGGCCCCCGAGTCGCGCACGCAAATCCGCGGCATGCGTGAGCGCGTCTCGGAGCTGACGCGTGAGACGCTCGCCCTGCCGGACCCCATCTACGCCAGGCTGAACCTGCTTGGTCTGGTCGCAACCTCGAGGACATTCTGCGAACGCCGCTGCGCCGAGCATCACGTCGCACTGCATTTCGCCGAGCACGCGATGCCGGCAGACCTTCCTCGGAACGCGACGCTGACGCTGTTCCGTGTGCTACAGGAATCGGTCGAAAACGCGCTGCGACATTCGAAGACGCCGCGGCTCCTCGTCTCATTCAGCCTGGCCGCCGAGATCGTCATGCTGGACGTCGCCGACTGCGGCGTCGGCTTCGATCAAACGACGGACTGCGTGTCAGAGGGGGTGGGCCTCGTTGCGATGCGGGAGCGTGTGCGCGCGATCGGCGGCGCTTGCATCATCGAATCGAGGCCCGGAGCCGGAACCCGCGTGTGCGCGTTCGTTCGGGTCTAGCGGCACCGGTTGAGGTGCGCACAAATGGCGTCCTCCTCTCTGGTCATCCTTTCGGGTCGCGCGAAAAACCCGCCTAATCCAGGAGTTTTTGCTGGTCGCACGCTTGCTCATCTCCCTGTGACCCCGATCCAACGTCAACCGTCAGATTGAAAAGGTGCTGCTGTGCTGGTTCATAGAAGGGTTTTGTCCGCATCCACGGCTGCTCTGGCGCTGGCCCTCGCGCTGCCGGCCGCGGCGCAGACGCCCGTCGTCCACATCGACAATTTCGGACAGGTAAGCTCGACTTACTACCGTGGGGCTCAGCCGAAAGGACACGATTATGCCGACCTGGCGGCGATCGGCGTCAAGACGCTCGTCAACCTCACGGGAGGCGATACAGATCCGCAGGAACCGGTGCTCGCCCGCAGCGCAGGACTTGCCTATTTTCAGATCCCAATGACGACGCGCGAGATCCCGACGGCGGCGCAGGTGGCGGAGTTCCTGAAAATCGTAAACGACCCGGCCAATCAGCCCGTCTACGTGCACTGCGTCGGCGGACGGCATCGCACTGGCGTCATGACGGCGGTTTATCGGCTCACCCACGACGCGTGGACGGCTGACCGCGCCTTCAGCGAGATGAAGCAGTACAAGTTCGGCGCGGATTTCCTGCATCCGGAGTTCAAGACCTTCGTGTACGACTACGCAGCCGAACTCGCACACGCGGCGCCCGTGGCGACGAAGGCCGGCAGTTCCTCCCGGTAGAGAGTTCAGAACCCTGCAGCAGCGGCCAGGGCCGTTTGGCGGTCGCGTCATATAATCCGTCCACACCAGATGGGTTTGAGCCCGGGGGCGCGGCTCGGGGCCTACGAGATCGTCGCCCAGATCGGCGCCGGCGGGCATTACGACGTGTTCCCGCTCCGTGTCGGTGGCGGCCACGCCATCGATCTGACGGCGGGGGCCGGAGGCGATCAGACGCAGCCCGCGTTCTCGCCAGACGGCGAAGAGATCGCGTTCCGATCCGATCGTGACTTGCGGCAGATCACCCACACGTCGAACGGTGACTCGCCTCCATCAGCGGTGATGGAGTTACGCTGGTGGTCGAGCACCCGTCGGTCGATGCCGATCTGTGGTTGATGGAATTCCGGCGATGACCGTCGACCTGCGCAACCACCTCCTCGATCTGCCCAGACTGACCGACAGGCTGACCGAGTGGGGCGAGCAGGTCCGGATTCCCGAGCCGCTCGTCCGGCAGCTCGACCTGGCGCTCGAAGAGATCGTCACGAACGTCATCGCCTACGCCTATTCGGATGACGATGAACACGTGATTCGCGTGGACGTCGGCGTCACCCGCGGCGAGATTACCGCTGTCGTCGAAGACGACGGTGTGCCGTTCAACCCACTGGAGCGCGCGGCACCGGATACCACGGCCGGCATAGAAGATCGGGAGATCGGCGGACTCGGCATTCACATCGTGCGCGAGCTCATGGATCGCGTCCGATACGATCGCGTCGGCAACCGCAACCGCCTGACGATCACGAAGCTGTTGGAACCTGCCTGAACGGAGTTGATGAATGGACATCGATCTCTCGTTCGACGGCGGCATTCCGGTGCTCACACTCGCCGGCCGGTTCGACGGAGCCGGCGCCGTCGTCTTCGACCAGAAGACGGCGGCCATCGATGCCGAGAGCGCGCAGTGGGTGGTCGACATGTCCTCGGTCGCGTACCTTTCGAGTCTCGGGATTCGTTCGCTCGTCGTGCTCGAAAAGCGCCTGAAGGCGCGCGACGGAGGTCTCGTGCTCGCGGGCATCACGCCGCTCGTGGAGCGCGTGCTCGACGTGTCGGGCCTCGAGAACGTACTGCGAATCGCGGGCACACGAGCGCGGGCCGTGCAGATGGCGCGTGCCGCCGTCGCAACTGCGCCCACGATCGAGATGGCGTTCGGATCCATTCGCGCCACGATACGGCGTTCGCCGCCGGGCGAGAGCGCCATCGAGTGGTGGGCTCCCGACACGGTGGCCGGGTTCGAACGCGAGCTGTTGGCGGTCGAAGTGAAGGATCTCGGGATTGCGTTCGGCACCGGGATCCTCGGCGGGCCCGCGGCATTCGAGGCGCCGCGGCCGTTCGTGAGCACGCTTCAGTTCGCCGGCATGAGCGGCGAAGACGATGTCGCGATCAGCGATTTCGTCGTGGGCGACGCGTCGCAGTTGATGCCGGTCGCGGTGGAAGCCGCGTGGGGAGTCTCGGGGTCGTCCGCAGCGATCGTCGATCTCGAAGGCTCGCCGTTCGGTTTGCTCGAAGCACTCGATGACATCTTCGAGCGGGGGATCTCGCCATCTCCGGCCGCGCTGGGATTCGTCGTGCTCGCCCATACCGACGGCGAGCCGCCCGGCCTCTTCGCGGTTGCCATCGCGTTCGATCCGGAACGTACGCAGACAAGCCTGGATCCGGAGAAACACCTCGAAGGCGCCGCCGGCCAGATCCCCTTGCCTTCCGGAAAGCGTTGCATAGGAAGCGCCGTGACCTTGAACGTGCGGCCCGCGCTGGAACGGTCGAGCGACATGCGGTCCGAACTGCGGCAGGATGCCGCGCTCGAATCGCTCCGTGCGATTGTCGGTCTCCGGGCGTGCGCGCAGGTCACCCGAGCGCGCGTCTGGGTGTTTGCGCCGGGAAAGCTTCGGGACGGCATCGACAAGCTGCTGACCGTGAATGTCGAAGGTGACGGCGAATGGCGGCCGGAATGGGACGCCATCGTCCGGCGGCTGTATCACGATTGCGGATCGGTCACGCTGACGCCGCTGCCCGGCGGCTTCATGTCCAGCACGTACAAGGCCGTCGCCTACGACCACGACGGCCGTCGCACGCTGCCGAGCGTCGTCAAAATCGGTCCGGTCGCACTCACCCGGCGCGAGCAGCAGGCCAATCGCGAATACGTGTCTCGGTTCATCCTCAACAACGGCACGAGCGTGCTCGGCGACGCGCAGCACGGCGAATGGGCCGGATTGCGGTACAACTTCCTCGGTGTGAACGGACCGGAGAGCCGCCTGGTGTGGCTCTACGACCAATACCTTCAGCGGTCCACCCCGGAGGTGCTGGCACTCATCGAGCGTCTGTTCACGCGGGTGCTCAAGCCGTGGTACGCCCAGCCGCGGTGGGAACAGATCTCGCTCTACCGCGACCACACGCCGCTTCGCCTGTTTCCGTCGGTCATCGAAACCGGCGAACAGGTGCTCGGGATTTCGGCTGACACGAAGGAGTTCGTCTGCGCCGAGCTCGGAGTGACGCTGCCGAATCCCTTCTGGTTCCTCAAGCACGAGTACCCGAAGCGCGCTGCCGAATCGCGATTGTGGTACACGGCCGTCTCGCACGGCGATCTCAACCTCCGGAACGTGCTCGTCGATGAGCGCGACAACCTGTATGTGATCGACTTCTCCGAAACGCATCCGCGCAACGCCGTCTCGGACTTCGCGCGACTGGAACCCGTCTTGAAGTTCGAGATGACGCGGATTGAAACCGATGACGACGTCCGGTCTCTGGTGGAGTTCGAGCAAGGCCTCACCAGCGTCTCGTCGCTGGACGAGGCGCCGCCGTTCGTATATCGCGGCGACGATCCCCTCGTCTCTCGCGCGCACGCGGCGATCACCCTGCTGCGCCGCTATGCGGATCGCGCGACGTTGTTCGAGCTGGACATCGTGCCTTACTGGGTCGCAATGCTCGAATGGACGTACGCCGTCGTGTGCTATCGCCAGGTGACGCCGCGCCACAAGCGGTATGCAGCCTGCAGCGCGGCGTTGATTTGCCGCTCGATCCTGCAGCTCGAGCGACGCGTCGGCTGAATCGGTCCGCCGATCCCTCCGACGAGCCGGCCTCGCCCCCCGAAGAAATCTGTTCGTAACGATGAACGTTTGGTGTATAAGGTCCGCTCATCCGGGCGCTGAATCGATGAAATCCCCCGGCCGTCCCTTCTGCACTATTCCCCCGCCCCGCGCCGCGGGTCGGGATTTTTCCGGATCCTCGCGCAGTCGTCGATATCTCTCCGGCAACACCGCTCATCAAAGGGGCAGATCATGGCGCGCATCAATCCCGATCCTTACGCGGAGGGCCACCTGTTTGCGCTCGTCGACCGGGTCACCGGCCTGATCGTGATCGACGGCGAAGACAACATCCTGGCAACAGTGCGGACGCTCGAGGAGAGCGGCGTTCCCACGGATGACATCGATGTGTTCGTCGGCGAGCAGGGCGCCCGCTGTCTGGATTTCCGAGGACGCGAACTGGGGCATGGCCTGACGGTGCGCCTGCTGCGCACGCTCGAACATGCGGTGGGCGCCGAAGCCGAAATCCATCATCGCATCGACGCGGAGCTTCGGCAGGGAGCGACCCTCTTGTGCGTCAGAATCCATAAGAAAAAAACCGACGAGCGGGCCCGTGCGCTCAAGGCGCTTCAGACGCTCCACGCACACGAGCTCCATTACTGGGGACAGTGGGCATTCGAAGACCTGCCCTCGGTGTGAGGCGGCGAATCGTCGGACGTCGCTTGACAACCCGCCGCCGGAGTCATTACGGTGCCTCGCGACATGGCAACGGAAGAGGCTCCTCCCGTCACGGGTCCGCCACCGCGCCGCGGTCCGTCCGTCGATCTCGATCCTCACGGGATTGTCACGGGCAAGAGTCCGGACCGACAGCGTCGGCAGTTCCTGAACTATTCGTTCTACCGCCTCGATCCCTCCTTCCGCCGGTTGCCGGCCGACGAGCAGCGCGCAGCGGCGTCGGCCTTCATCGAGCTGGTGCGAGGCTGGGAAACATCGGACGAGCTGATCCTCCGCACGTATTCGCTCGTCGGTCTGCGCGCAGACGTCGACTGCATGTTCTGGCGGATCGCGTTCGACCCGTTGTGCTTTCAGGCGATGGAGGCAGCGATCCGGCGCTCGACGTTGGGCGCCTATCTTTACCAGGTCCGCAGTTTTCTCTCCATCCAGCGCCGGTCGCAGTACATCAACAAGACAAAAGGCGCCGGGGAAGGCCTCGAGCTGCTGCCCGGACAGGGCAAGTATTTGTTCGTCTACCCCTTCGTCAAGACGCGGGAGTGGTATCGCCTCTCGCCGCACGCGCGGCAGGGGCTGATGGACGAACATATCGCCGCCTCGGCGCCCTTCAAGGGCGTCAGCCTGAACACGAGCTACAGCTACGGCCTCGACGATCAGGAGTTCGTGGTGGCATTCGATTCCGATTACCCTCAGGAATTCGTCGATTTGGTGGGACGATTGCGGTATACGGAGGCGAGTCTCTATACACAGCGCGACACGCCGATGTTTACATGCGTGAAGGCGCCGATCGATGTGATCCTCGCGCAGCTGGCGAACGTCGACTAGACGACGCCACGCACGATTCAACAGACAGGAGTGCGCTCGATGTTGCGTGACGGCGATCCTGAGGTCCTTGTCGTTGGCGCCGGTCCGGTGGGTCTCGTCGCGGCGCTGTGCCTGCAACGGAACGGCGTCCGCACGGCGATCATCGACATGCACGAGCGGACGCGGCAGCACAGCTACGCCCTGGCACTGCATCCGCTCACGCTCGGGATCCTCGATGAGGCGGGGCTGGCGGAAAGACTGATCGACGCCGGGCGGAAGGTGACGACGGTCGCCTTCTACGAGGGCGCCCGGCGGTGCGCCGAAATCGACTATTCCAGGCTCGCGTCTTCGCATCCGTATCTGGTCGTCGTCCGTCAAAGCCTGCTCGAGAGGGCCGCAGAGGACGCGCTCCGTCAGAACAAGTGGAAGGTCTTCTGGGCGCACCGCCTCCACGCGCTTACCGCGGACGATGGGGGTGTTCGGGCGGAGATCGCCAGCCTTGATCACGTCGCGACCGGTTACCCCGTCGCGCGAAGCGAATGGGTGGTTGCGGGAACCGAGACCATCAGGCCGGCGTTTGTCATCGGCGCCGATGGTTACGACTCGGCCGTGCGGCGCATGGCCGGCATCGAGATGAACGCACACGGCGCGAGCCAGATCTACTCCGTCTACGAGATCGAGGCAGCAGGGGATCTGCCGGAGGAGACGCGCGTCGTGCTGGATCCCGATTCGACGAGCGTCTACTGGCCCCTCGAACCCGGACGATGCCGGTGGGGATTCCAGATTCGTGACGCCGCGGAGCACGACACGTCGATGGAGCAGTTCGGCAAACTGATCGCTGCCAGAGCACCCTGGTTCAGTGCGCAGCCGACGCGAGTCTACTGGTCATCGGCTGGCCTGTTCGAGGCGCGGCTCGCGCAGCGCTTCGGTGGAGCCGGCGTGTGGCTGGCCGGGGACGCCGCACATCAGGCGGCGCCCGTCGGCGTCCACAGCATGAACTCCGGACTCGTCGAGGCGTCCGAGCTGGCGGCACGGATCTCGCGCATCCTGCACGCCGGGGAAGCGCCGGTGCAACTCGAGGAATTCGCGAAGGACACGCACGAGGCCTGGCGACGCCTCCTCGATGCCGACGGGACGGTTCGCGCTCTGCCGGACGCGGACCCGTGGGTCCGACAGAATGGGAGCCGGATCCTCGGCTGCATTCCAGCATCGGGAGACGACCTCGACGCGCTGCTCCGCCAGATCGGCCTGACGGCTCGCCTCCGCGCGTAGAGACCTGTCCCATGAACCACGCCGGCCCGGAAAGCGTCGCATTGGAAGCCCGATCGGACCGCCCGCTCGGCTTGTGGATCTTGACGCTCATCCTGCTCGCGGCGCCGGTGATTCACGGCAGCGCACTTCTGCTCCACACGCGATGGCTCAATTTCGGCAGTCTGCGTCTCTGGGACGCACTCGTCTATTTCATCATCGCCCCGATCGTCGGCGTCCTGATGCTGACGCGGCACGAGCGAGCCCGCTTCTCGGCGTATGTCTTCCTGTCCTGTGAAGTGCTTCGAGCGGTTCGGATCCATTCACCCTCGCTCGGTCTCCTTGCGGTGGGCTTTCTGCTGTACCTGCAGCTGCCGGCCGCGCGGAGATTCCACCCGATGGTGGATCCGCGGAGAGTTCTCGCGCGATTGGGTTTGCAGCGCAACAGCTGACCTGCGCGCGGAGGCGGCGAGTCGATCTTTGAGCACTTGACTCGCGCCGAGGCGCGATGGTACAACCCGCCGACTCTCTTCCGAACTCGACCCGGCCCCTTTTTTTCTCGAAACTCCACGGGGGACACAGTTGGCTCAGACGGAAGCGGAACTGCTGGACAATCCGGTTGCGGGGCAGCCGACGCTGATCCTGCGCTCGCCGGATTTCCACGCCATCACGGACGTCGTCGCGGGCGCCGTGGAGCGCACGACGCCGCTCGGATGGTGGCTGTTCTTCCTTCCCGCGGTCGCGCTGCTGGGCCTTCTCGGCGCAGCCGTCGCGTGGCTGTTCTGGGAAGGGATCGGAGTATGGGGGCTCAACATCCCCGTCGGGTGGGCCTGGGACATCACGAATTTCGTGTTCTGGGTCGGGATCGGACACGCAGGCACGCTCATCTCCGCGATTCTGTTCCTTTTCAGACAGCGATGGCGCACGTCGATCAATCGCGCCGCAGAGGCGATGACGATCTTCGCCGTCATGTGCGCGTTGCTGTTCCCAGGGATTCACGTGGGCCGCGTCTGGCTCGCGTACTGGCTGGCCCCGATCCCGAACCAGATGGGCGTGTGGCCCAACTTCAGAAGTCCCCTGCTCTGGGACGTCTTCGCGGTCAGCGTATACGGGACGGTCTCAGTCCTGTTCTGGTACGTGGGCCTGATCCCGGATCTCGCGACCATGCGCGACCGATCGACAACGCGCACGCGCCGGTTCGCCTACGGGCTGTTCGCGCTCGGATGGCGCGGATCGGTGCGCAGCTGGCACCATTACGAGAGCGCCTATCTGGTGCTGGCAGCCCTCGCCACGCCGCTGGTGCTCTCGGTCCATTCGGTCGTGTCGATGGACTTCGCCGTCTCGCTCCTCCCCGGCTGGCACACGACGATCTTCCCCCCCTACTTCGTCGCGGGCGCCATCTTCTCCGGCTTTGCCATGGTCCTGACGCTGATGGTGATCTGCCGGACGGCGTTCCGCCTGGAGCACATCATCACGCTGCGCCATTTCGACTACATGGCGAAGATTATTCTGGTGACCGGGACGATGGTCGGCTACTCGTACGCAACGGAGTTCTTCACGGCCTGGTTCAGCGGAAATCCGTACGAGGCGTTCACGTTCATGAACCGCGCGCTCGGGCCCTACGCGTGGGCGTATTGGACCATGATCACCTGCAACGTGGTCAGTCCGCAGGTGTTCTGGTTCAAGAAGGCGCGCACGAGCATCCCGATCCTGTTCGTGATGTCCATCATCATCAACATCGGCATGTGGTTCGAGCGGTTCGTCATCATCGTGACGTCGCTGCACCGCGACTTCCTGCCTTCGGCGTGGGGCTACTTCAGGCCGACGATCTGGGACATTTCGTGCCTCCTCGGAAGCTTCGGGCTGTTCTTCACCATGTTCTGCCTGTTCGTGCGGTTCCTGCCGATGGTGGCGACCGCGGAAGTGAAGACGGTCCTGCCGCAGGCCGATCCGCATTGGCCGGCGGCGCCCGAACGCCAGACCAGGGACCATGGGATCGTGGTGAACCCCGCTCCGGAAGGAGTGTCGTAATGCCGCTTCTCCTCAACCGGCTTCCGCCGGGGCCGCACTACGGACTTCTCGCCGAGTTTGCAACGCCCGGCGATCTGTATCACGCATGCGAGCGCGTCCGTGACGCGGGCTTCACCCGATGGGACGCGCATACGCCGTTTCCCGTTCACGGCCTCGAAGGCGCGATGGGGCTCCGGCGCTCTCCGCTTCCCTGGATCGTCCTCGGCACGGGATTGACGGGTGCCGCGCTGGGCTTCGGGCTGCAGTGGTGGGTGCACGCGAGCGCCTACCCGCTCGTGATCAGTGGCAAACCCTATTTCTCGTGGCCCGCCTTCATTCCGATTACGTTCGAACTCGGCGTGCTCTTCGCCGCGCTCGGCGCGGTATTCGCCATGCTCGGTCTGAACCGGCTGCCCATGCACTACCATCCGCTCTTCCGATCGAAGGTGTTCGAGCGGGTGACCGACGACGCCTTCTTCATCTCGATCGAGTCATGGGATCCCCGGTTCGATCCGTCTGCGACTTCGCAGCTCCTGCAATCCCTGGGCGCGCGAAACGTCGAGCTGCTGGAGTCGTGAATGGTCTCTGACAGCGAACGCGTGGCGCTGAGGCCCGAACAGGCGACGATCCCGCCGGGACACCCCTGGAATCGGATTCCGCTCATCGGGGCGGTCTGCGCCGTCCTGGGGGCCGCGCTCTGCGCCGTGCTGGGAGCCTCGAATCCGAAACAGTTCTTCTTCTCCTACCTCGTGTCGTTCCTGTTCTTCCTGAGCCTGGCAATCGGCGGGCTGTTTTTCGTGCTGATTCAGTACGCCAGCCAGGGACGCTGGGGCATTGTGGTGCGGCGCGTCGGAGAAACGGTCTTCACGACGCTTCCACTGATGGCTGTCTTGTTCGTCCCGCTCCTCTTCGGCATGGGATATCTCTATCCGTGGAGCGTTCCGGATGCGGCCCAGCATGATGCGCTGCTTCGCTGGAAGGCGCCGTTCCTGAACGTGCCGTTCTTCCTGATTCGCGCAGCCGTTTATTTTGCCTGCTGGTCCTTTATCGCCGTCCTGTACTACCGCCTCTCCCGTGGTCAGGACTCGACGGGCGATCCCTCGGTATCCGCGCGGCTGCGCCGGTTCGCCGGACCGTCGATCATCGTACTTGCGCTGACGCAGACCTTCGCCTCGGTCGACTGGATCGTATCGCTCACGCCGCACTGGTACTCGACCATGTTCGGTGTCTATTTCTTTGCGGGTTCTTTCGTCGGGTTTATCGCGCTGCTGTCGGTCGTCGCTCCGGCGATGCGGCGGGCCGGGCTGCTGGAAGCGATCATCACCCCCGAGCACCTGCATGACATCGGGAAGTTCCTGTTCGCCTTCACGGCCTTCTGGGCTTACATCGCGTTTTCTCAGTTCCTGCTGATCTGGTACGCGAACCTGCCGGAAGAAACGATCTGGTTCAGAGCCCGGCTCGAGGGGTCCTGGAAGATCGTCTCGATGATCCTGATGGCGGGACATTTCGGGATTCCGTTCTTCTATCTCATGGGCCGCGCAGTCAAGCGGACCGGCTGGACCCTGGCCATGGGCGGAGCCTGGATCCTGGCGATGCACTTTCTCGATCTCTACTGGCAGGTCATGCCGACGCTCCATCCGGATGGCGTGCATCCAGCCGTGCTGGATGCGGCCGCGTTCGTCACGGTCGGCGGGTGCTTCGCAGGGGCGGCGGGCTGGCTGATGCGGCGCCAGGCGCTCGTCCCGGTCCGCGACCCCAGACTCGCGGAATCGCTCGCGTTCGAGAACGCCTGATGTCCACGGGTTGCCCGCAGCGCGGGTCCGGTGTAGAGTCTGCCCATCACCCGGCGGTCGTCCCTTCCAGAGAGCTGACGAGATAACGTCTTCAACGAGTTCAACGAGGAGGAACAGAGGATGCGCTCCACGGCGTTCAGATTCCTGGCGGCCGGGTCGGTCGCGGCGGCGATGTCAACCGGAGTGGCGTTTGCCGCGTCATCCATCACCGGAACCATTGTCTACACCGGCGCGGTACCCACCCTCAGGCCCATCGCGATGGACGCCGACCCTGTGTGCGCCAAGAAGCACACCGCGCCGGTGGCGAACGAGATGCTGGTCCTCGGCAAGGGCAACACGATGGGCAACATCATGGTCTGGGTCTCCAAAGGACTCCCGGCCGACAAAACGTGGCCCGCGCCCAAGACGCCGGTGACCCTCGACCAGAACGGCTGCCAGTATCGTCCGCACGTCATGGGCATCATGGTCGGCCAGCCTTATCGAATCCTCAACTCCGACGGCGTCCTCCACAACGTCCACGCGCTTCCGAAGATCAATTCGCAATTCAACCGCGCGATGCCCCCGACGGTGAAGGAAGCCAGCGCCACGTTCGACAAGCCAGAGGGCATGTTCCAGGTCAAATGCGACGTGCATCCCTGGATGAACGCCTTCGTCGGCGTCTTCACCCATCCCTTCTATGCGGTGACGGGGCCGGATGGTAAGTTCACGATCTCGGGTCTCCCACCTGGCACGTACGAAATCACGGCCTGGCAGGAGAGGCTGGGGACGCAGACGGCGACCGTCACCGTGGGCGCCAACGACACGAAGACCCAAGACTTCAAGTTCAGCACGCCCGGCGCGAAATAGCGACCCGGAGACAACCCCATGAGTCAGCCCGCATCTGTCGGCGCGCCCGAGGTGCACGTCGCGCA
Organism: Vicinamibacterales bacterium; assembly: GCA_035492775.1. GTDB lineage: Bacteria > Acidobacteriota > Vicinamibacteria > Vicinamibacterales > 2-12-FULL-66-21 > DATJFQ01. Next base: position 4,416 of record DATJIW010000088.1, on the reverse strand, counting down.
CGGAGTCCACCACGAGGAGCTGGGCTTCTGGCGCAAGAACGTCTTCTCGACGGATCACAAGGTCATCGGGATCCAGTACGGGATCACCGGCCTGCTGTTCCTGTTCTTCGGCTTCTCGCTGATGATGCTGATGCGGTATCAGCTCGCCTATCCAGGCAGCGCGCTGCCGCTCATCGGCCGCTTGTTCGGCGAAACGCGCATGCCAGGCGGCGTCATGCTCCCCGAGTTCTACAACGAGCTCGGGGCGATGCACGGCACCATCATGGTGTTCCTCGGCGTCGTCCCGCTCGCCGTTGGCGGGTTCGGCAATTTCGTCCTCCCGCTGCAGATTGGCGCGCCGGACATGGCCTTCCCGCGCATCAACATGGCGAGCTACCAGTGCTTCTTCCTCGGCGGCGTGACGATGCTCGCCAGCTTCTTCGTCCCAGGCGGCGCCGCACAGTCGGGCTGGACGTCCTACGCGCCACTCTCGGTCATCGCCAGCAGCGGGCAGACGTTCTGGCTGATCGGGATGATTTTCCTGATCACCTCGTCGTTGCTCGGCGCAGTCAACTTCATCACGACGACCATCCAGCTCCGCGCGAAGGGCATGACCTTCATGCGGTTCCCCTTCTTCGTGTGGGCGCAGTTCGTGACGTCGTTCCTCCTGCTGCTGGCGTTCCCGCCGCTCGAGGCCGCAGGCATCATGCAGCTGATGGATCGCGTCGCCGGCACCAGCTTTTTCCTGCCGAGCGGACTGGTCGTCAGCGGTCAGGTGCTCACCAACGCCGGCGGCGGCAACCCGCTGCTCTGGCAGCACCTGTTCTGGTTCCTCGCGCATCCGGAGGTCTACGTCCTGATTCTTCCGGCGTTCGGCATCGTCGCCGAGATCATCGCGAACAACACGCGCAAGCCGCTCTGGGGGTACCGCGCGATGGTGTACTCGCTCGGGTTCCTCGGCTTCATGTCGTTCGTCGTGTGGGCGCACCACATGTTCATGACGGGCATGGGCACCGCGATGGCCGCGTTCTTTCAGACGACGACCATGATCATCTCGATTCCGTCGGTCGTCATCCTGACGGCGCTCGTCCTCTCGCTGTGGGGCGGATCGATCCGCTACAACACGCCGATGCTGTTCGCGCTCGCGTTCCTGCCGATGTTCGGCATCGGCGGGCTGACGGGGCTGCCGCTCGGGTTGAATGTGTCGGATATTCCGCTGCACGACACGTACTATGTAATCGCCCATTTCCACTACGTCGTCGCGCCCGGCACCATCTTCGGTCTGTTCGCGGGGATCTACTACTGGTACCCGAAGGCAACCGGCCGGAAGATGAACGAGACGCTCGGGAAGATCCACTTCTGGGGGTCGCTCGTCTGCATGAACGTCATCTTCATGCCGATGTTCAAGCTGGGGCTCGCCGGCGTATCGCGGCGCCTGTTCGACGGCGGCGCGTCGTACGCGTTCGCACAGCCCGTGCTGCACCTGAACGTCATCTCGTCGTGGGGCGCGTGGACCATGGCGCTCTTCCAGATTCCGTTCATCATCAATTTCTTCTGGAGCATCAGGCACGGGCAGAAAACCGGTGACAACCCGTGGGAAGCCACGACGATCGAGTGGGCCGCTCCTTCTCCGCCTCCGCACGGCAATTTCGCAACCCCGCCGCAGGCCTATCGCGGACCGTACGAATACAGCGTTCCGGGGTCAGCCAAGGGCTTCCAGCCGCAATTCGAGGCGTAAACACATGAAGCGATCACTATCAGCTGCGAGTGAGCGCAGCGAGCGAGCCACACCACCGGAGCGTGCCGGCGAAGCGGCGCGCGAGCGAACGAGTACGGGAGTCCGAGGGGCGGAGCCCCTCGGGAGATAAATGGAGATTCCCTACACTGTCGAGATTCGGCGCGATACCGGTCTGACGAACGGCAAGATCGGCATCTGGCTCTTCCTCGCGTCGGAAGTCATGCTGTTCGGGGCGCTGTTCGCGAGTTACATCCTGATCAGGACGGGGGCGCCGACGTGGCCGCGCGGCGACACGATCCTGAACGTGCCGATGGCGACGTTCAACACGATCGTCCTGATTTCATCGTCCGTCACAATGGTGATGGCGTGGGCGTCGCTCAAGCGGAACCGTTTCGGCACGTTCCGGATATACCAGGCCACTACGGTCCTGCTGGGCGGAGTCTTTCTCGTCGTCAAGTACTTCGAATACAGCCACAAGTTCGAGAACGGGCTGTTCCCGAGGACGAGCAACTTCCTGGCCCTCTATTTCACGCTGACCGGGCTGCACATGCTGCACGTCATGGGCGGTATGGCGGTGAACGGGTATCTGTGGGGGCCCGGGGCGAAGCTCTGGAAGACGAACCCGGAGTGGTTCACCAACCGGGTCGAAAACGCGGGCCTCTTCTGGCATTTCGTGGATCTCGTCTGGATTTTCCTGTTCCCGACCTTGTATCTTTTGTAGGTCACAACATGGCGACCGACCACGCAGCTGTTGACCACGCCGCCGATATCGACAAGCACGTCAAGATCTACATCAGCGTCTTCGTCGCGTTGATGGCGCTGACGATCATCACCGTGGCGATCTCGCGCCTGCACCTGCCGGTACACGAGGCGGTCACAATCGCGATGCTCGTCGCGATCATAAAGGGCTCGCTGGTGGCCGGCTTCTTCATGCACCTGATCTCGGAGAAGAAGCTGATCTACGCGGTCCTGGCGCTCACGGTCGCGTTCTTCATCGTGCTGCTGTTCGTGCCGACGCTGACCCACAGCAACGGCTTCTGGATTCACTGATGAACCTCAGGCTGGTGCACGCGGGGCTGATCATGATGTCCGCGGCGCTCGCGGTCGTCTTCGGCATCTGGTGCCTGGTGCAGTTTTCACGCGAGCACGCCGTCACGAGTCTGATCTGCGCGATCCTCTCGTTCGCGGTGTCGCTCGGACTGGTCGCGTACGACTCGTGGTTCCTGAAAAAGACGAGAACGCTGCGATGAAGGGCATCAAACAACTGATCATCACGGTGATCGCGGTCATGATCTGCGCCGGCGGCGCCACGGTGTTCGCCTGCCCTGTGTGTTTCGGCGCCGAGGAGACGACGCTGATCTCCGGAACGAAGCTCGGCATCCTCGTGATGATCGGGATTACATTCGCCGTGCAGGGTGCCTTTCTCGCGTTCTTCCTGTACCTGCGTAAACGCGCGAAGCAAAGCGCCGATGTGGAGCTCGAAGCCGAGTGGTCGGAGCTCCAGAGGTCGAGGACCTGATGACGACGAACTGGCTCGGACTCCCGCTGCTCGCGTCGGCAACTGGCCAGCAGATCGACAGCCTGATCGCGTGGATCCACGTCTTCATGTTCGTCCTGTTCATCGGATGGGGCACATTCTTCATGTATGCGCTGATCCGGTTCCGCGCCTCGCGCAATCCCGTGGCGAACTACACGGGCGTCAAGTCGCACGCGACCAACTATCTCGAGGCCGGCGTGCTCGTCATAGAAATGGTCCTGCTGTTCGCGTTCTCGATTCCGCTGTGGGCCGCGCGAGTCGACCACGTTCCATCGGAGAGCGAAGCGCTGGTCGTCCAGGTAACGGGCGAGCAGTTCGCGTGGAATGTCCGGTACGCGGGTCCGGACGGCAAATTCGGGAAGACCGACATCAAGCTCATCGACCTTCAGTCGAACCCGCTCGGCGTCGACCGCTCCGACCCTGACGCGAAGGACGACGTCACGACCCTCAATCAGCTGTATCTCCCGGCGAACCGGCCCATCATCGTGAAGCTGCGGAGCAAGGACGTCATCCACAGCTTCAACGTGCCGGAAATGCGGGTGAAGCAGGACGCGATCCCCGGCCTCACGATTCCCATCTGGTTCACTCCAACCGTCACCACCGAGGAGATGCGGCAGCGCACGGGCAATCCGGAGTTTCAGTACGAGATCGCGTGCGCGCAGCTTTGCGGCCTCGGTCATTACCGCATGCGCGCCTTCGTCACGGTCCTGAGCCCGGAGGAGTTCCAGAAGTGGCTGGACGCCGAGGAGGCCAAGGTCAAGTCGCTCGGCTCGGGCGTGTGGGGCGGTTGATTAGCGGAGCGTTTCGTTCTCAACCGGGGGCTTCGCCCCGCCGGACTCCCCAGCGCCGTCGCTCGCGGGGGCCCCTTCGCCCCGCTCCACTCTCAACCGGGGGGCTTCGCCCCGCCGGGCCCCCCAGCGCCGTCGCTCGCGGGGGCCCCTTCGCCCCGCTCCACTCCGGCGGGCGCGCCTGCGGCGCGCTTACCCAGATAGCTTCGGCGTCGTTCTCAACCGGGGGGGCTTCGCCCCGCCGGACCCCAGCGCCTGCGGCGCGCCTACCCAAACAGTTTCGGCGTCGGCATCCGCGCGCGGATGCGCTCCAACTCCTGTGCGGTCACGCGGTCGATCCCGTTTCTGCGGCACGACTCCTCTACCGCCTTTAC